>CAVVQN010000007.1:0-92874 GCA_963750375.1 Paraconexibacteraceae bacterium | reverse complement strand
GCGCCCGCCTCCGCCCGCTCGCGCAGCTTCGGCAGCACGTCCTCGGAGAACTGGTCGAGGAAGCGGGTCTGGTCCTCGCCCGGCGCGTGCAAGACGAGGTCCTCGAAGCCGAGGTCGATGTAGGGCCGCGATCTTCTCGACGACCTCGTCCGGGTCGTCGGAGCACGATGAAGCGCGTATGCGCCCGGTCGCGGTCCGCGTCGGCCAGCCGCTCCATCTCGATCGGGTCCTCGATGCCCTCCTTCTGCTCGGGCGTCAGCGCCAGCGCCGCCCACCACGCGCAGGCCGTCGAAGGCCGAATCGCGATCGCGGTTGTAGGAGACCTTGATCTCGATCATCCGGCGGATCGTCCCCGGCGTCGCGCCCCGCGGCCGTCGGCGCCCTCACCCACCTTCTCCAGCAGCTTGCCGTACAGCTCGGGTCCTTGCCGCTGGTGCAGATGAAGCCGTCGCCGACGCGGCCGGCGAGCTTGGCCGCCAGCGGCCCCGACGCCGCCACGTAGATCGGCGACCGGCTCATCGGGCCGGTCGTAGATCGTCGCCTGCGACGTCCGTAGTACTCGCCCTCGAAGTCGACGCGCTCCTCGCTCCACAGCCGGCGGATCAACGCGATCGCCTCGGCCAGCCGCATCCGGCGCTCCTTGCGGCCCGGGAACTCGCCGCCGGTCGCCGGCGTCTCGTTCATCGCCTCGCCGGTGCCGACGCCGAGGAACACGCGCCCCGGCGCGCAGGCACCCCAGCGTGGCGAAGGCCTGGGCGACGATCGACGGGTGGTAGCGCAGCGTCGGGGTGAGCACGCTCGTGCCCAGCGTCGCTCGACGTCGCGCTGGCCCGCCGCGCCGAGCCACGGCAGCGCGGCGGGCGAGTGCCCCCGTGGTGCCGCCACGGCTGGAAGTGGTCGGAGACGCGCGACGATGTCGAAGCCCCGCGGCCTCGGCGGTCGCTTCGTGAACTCCAGCAGCTCGCGCGGCGCGAACTGCTCGGCCGACGCCTTGTAGCCGATTCTGATGCCCATGGGTCTCTCAGATGTTATGCCCGAGGCTGTCCCGCCGACGCGTCCGCCTTGGCGGCCGAGACGGCGCTGTCGCCCGGCCTGCGCCACGGGCTCGGGGACGAACCTGTGGCTCAGACCGCGGGGAGCAGCGGCGATCGCACGCCGACACGCAATCCGCGCGGTGCCGCCAGATGCTCGAGCATCAACGCCGTGTCGGCGATCGGTACGCCGGTGAGGTGCTCCTCGCGCTCCTCGAAGTCCGCGACGACAGCGGCCAGCGCCCCACGGTAGGCCGCCTCGTCACCCGCGGCGAGCGCGTCGATGGCCGCCGCTGCCCGGCCGAACGCCGGCGAGGGAGCAGCGCGCATCGCCTCGCTCGAGGTCCGCGCCATGTCGTCCTGCTGGAGCACGAGCGCGCTGATCGCACGCGCATAGGCGGCGGGCGGCGAGACGTCCTCGTCGGTGAGGACCGACAGCGTGTGCTCGGCCTGCGCAGTCCCGTCCCCCGCGATGATCGCGGCCTTCAGCGCGCCGATGAGGCGGCCGAAGCTCGCCGGCGGCGCAAGTTCCCAGGACTCCCGATAGAGCTGCGCGGCCTCCCACATCGCCGCAGCAGCCGCTTCGGGGTCCGCCCCCGTCAGCAACGCCCGGTGACCGCGCTGCTCGGCGGCTATCGCTTCGAGCAGCCGCTCCTTGTGCGGTCCGTCTGCCATGGCCATACCGGCGAGCATATCGAGCAGATGGTTGATCGTGCAATCACTTGCTCTACACTTCGGGGGATGCAGCTCGGGGCCTACACCTTCGCCGACGTCGCGCCCGCAACCGGCCAATCCCTCGCGCGGGCCTCCCACCACCGGATGCAGCGCCTCCTTGAGGAGATGGAGACCGCCGACCGCGTCGGCCTGGACGTCTTCGGTGTCGGTGAGCACCACCGGTCTGACTACGCCGTCTCCAGCCCCGCCGTCGCGCTGGCTGCCGGTGCCGGACGTACCGAGCGGATCCGCCTCACCAGCGCCGTGACCGTCCTCAGCTCGGACGACCCCGTCCGCGTCTTCCAGGACTTCGCCTCGCTGGACCTCCTCTCCGGCGGGCGCGCGGAGATCATGGCCGGACGCGGCTCGTTCATCGAGTCCTTCCCCCTCTTCGGCCGCGACCTGGACGACTACGACGAGCTCTTCGCCGAGAACCTGGACCTTCTGCTCGCCCTGCGCTCGACGAGCACGTCACCTGGTCCGGGCGTCACCGCGCACCGTTGCACGGGCAGTCCGTCTACCCGCGCCCGCTGCAGGATCCGCTACCCGTGTGGGTCGCCGTCGGTGGCAATCCGGCATCAGCCGCCCGGGCCGGGACCCTGGGCCTGCCGATGGCGATCGCGATCATCGGCGGACAGCCCGCGAGCTTCGCCCCGCTCGCCGAGCTGCACCGCCGCGCTGCGACGGCAGCCGGCCACGACGCGCCGAGACTGCCTGTCTCGGTCAACGCCCACGGGCTCGTCGCCGAGGATGACGAGACGGCCGCGCGCACGTTCCTCGGCCCCTACCGCCAGGTCATGAACCAGATCGGGCGTGAGCGTGGCTGGCCGCCGCTGACGCCGCAGCAGTACGACGCAGGGCTCGCCCCGGACGGACACCTGCTCGTCGGCAGCCCGCAGACCGTCGCGACGAAGATCCTGCGCAGCACGAGCACCTCGGACACGGCCGCTTCCTCATGCAGACGAGCCTGGGTGCGATGGACCACGACGCCGTCCTGCGCTCGCTGCAGCTGCTGGGCAGCGAGGTCGCATCGCTCGTCCGTGCCGGCCTGGCCGCAAGCACCGGCAAGCCGGCCCGCAGGCCGGCGCTCCTGCATCAGGCTGAGAGCCGGACAGGCAGCGCCTTGAGCTGGTTGGCGAACGGCGACTCGACGTGCCGCGGCGTTCCGGCCAGCTCCATCGCCGGGTAGCGGCGCAGCGTCTCCTGGAAGAGGAGCCGCAACTCCAGGCGGGCGAGCGCGGTCCCGAGGCAGAAGTGCCGGCCACCGGCGCCGAAGGCCTGATGCTCCGGGTTGCGCTCGACGTCGAAGCGGTCGGGGTCCTTGTAGCGCGTCTCGTCACGCCCCGACGAGACGTACCACATGACCACGCCCTCGCCTTCGCGGATGGGCTGACCGTGCAGCTCGGTGTCCTTCGTGGCGGTCCGGCGGAAGTGGGCGAACGCGGGAAACATCCGCAGGCTCTCCTCGACCACGCCGGGGATGAGCGATTCGTCGGCCAGGACCTTCGCCCGCTCCTCAGGATGCTCGATCAGCGCGCGCATGCCGCTGCAGTACGTGGCCTTCGTCGAGTCGTTGCCGGCGGCCAGCAACAGGAAGAAGCCCATGACGATCTCGTGCTCCTCGAGCTTCTCGCCATCGACCTCGGCGTGCACGAGGACGCTTGTCAGGTCCTCGGTCGGACGCTCGCGACGCTCCGCGATGAGGAGGCGGCAGCGCTCGAAGATCTCCGGGACGTCCCGCTCCATCACGGTCTGGACGCCTTCGGGGTTCAGGTCAGGGTCACCGGCCCCGAGCACCGTGCTCATGAGGCGGGCCCAGAGCGCATCGTCCTCCGGCGGGATGCCGAGAAAGCGCCCGATGACCCGGGAGACGACGGGCTGAGCGACGTCGTTGACGAGGTCACACGTCTCGCGACCTTCCAAGCCGTCGAGGACGTCGCAGACGATGCTGCGGATGACCGGCTCGTGGTCGGCGATCCGCGCCGGGCGTGAAGCCGCGCTGGAAGAGCGCCTTGAGGCGGTCGTGCTTGGGCGGGTCCATCCCGATGAACATCGCCTGCGTCAGCTCGAGCGGCATGACCGCGTTGCCGATCGCGGTGATCCCGCCGAGCTCCGAGGAGTACGTCGCCAGTCCCGGCTGACCGTATGGATGTCGTCCTGCGTCGTGACAGACCAGAAGCCGGGCTCACCCGGGTACTCGGTGAAGTGGGAGGTCCAGTGCACCGGGCACTCGCCGCGAAGGCGCTCGAAGGTCTCGTGGGGCGGGCCGTCGAGCCACAGCTCGCGCTCGGTGACGAGGATCTCGTCCAGCGGGACGGCGTCCGCGGTCGGGGTGTCGGCGGGGCTGGCATCGGTCGACATGGCGCGAGCCTAACCCGCCGACTGGCCGCCTGGCCAGTCCCGGCCGGTTCTCCTGCGGACACGGGGTCCGACGTGCGAGCATCGCGCGCATGACGACCTATGACCTGAACGGCAAGGTGGCGCTCGTGACGGGCGGGGCGCGTGGCATCGGCTTCGCGACCGCGCAGGCCCTGATCGGCCGCGGAGCGACCGTCGTCATCGTGGACCTGCACGCTGCCGACGTCGAGGCTGCCGCCTCGCGGCTGCACGACACGCGGGCGCTCGGCCTCGCGGCCGACGTCACCGACCGCGGCGCAATGCAGCGCGCGGTCGCCACGACCGTCGAGCGCTTCGGGGGCCTGGATGTCGTCGTGGCCAACGCCGGGATCGCCTCCCGTGGCTCGACGTTCCGCGCGATGTCGACCGAGACCTTCGACCGCGTCATCGACGTGAACCTCAACGGGGTCGTCCGGACCGTCGAGGCAGCGTTGCCCCAGATCGTCGCCCGGGAGGGCCACGTCGTCGTGATCGCCTCCGTCTACGCGTTCATCAACGGCATGGGCGCCGTCCCCTACGCGATCGCCAAGGCCGGCGTCGAGCAGCTCGGCCGCGCGCTGCGGATCGAGCTCGCCCCGTTCGGGGCCAGCGCCACCACCGCGTACTTCGGCTTCATCGACACCGAGATGGTCCACAAGGCGCTGGACGAGGATCCGCTCTCGGCCAAGCTCATGGAGGTCGTCCCCAAGCCGCTGCGCAAGCGGCTGCAGCCCAAGGTCGCCGGTGAGGCGATCGTCACGGGCATCGAGAAGCGCTCGGCTCGTGTCATCCGCCCGCGCCGGTGGGCCGCCCTGAGCGTCGTGCGCGGCGCGATCAACCCGCTTTCGGACCGCGCCATGCGGGGCAACGCCGCGACCCTCGACCTCGTCCGGCAGTTCGACTCCCGCGAGGGCGAGGAGCAGCCGACGACGGCCTGACGTCAGCCGTCGCCGTCCGGCGGCGGACCCTGTCCAGTGGACCGCTCGGCCGCAGCCAGCCGCTCGGAGGTCTGCTCTGCGCGGCGCTCGAGCTCCCGCATGCGCACCGGGGACGTCTCGCGCATGCCGTAGGACTTGGCCCGGTACAGCGCGAGCTTCTCCCGCGCATACCGCGCCTCGGCGCGCAGGTGCTGCAGCTCGTGCGACTCGCCTGCGTTCATGCCGTCCTCATCGCCGCGGGGCGGACGGGGACGCTCACGCGGCCGCCGCGCGCCGGCGCGAACGTCACCGCGCGACGGGCGGTCGCCTCCGCGCCGGCGGTCTGGGGGGCCGGCGGCGCGTCACGGAGGACGACCGCCAGCACCTCACGCATCTCCATGAGGGCGAAGCTCGCGCCCAGGCACCGGCGCACGCCGCCGCCGAACGGAATCCACTCGTAGGTGCCGGGCGGCCGACCCTGCAGAAAGCGTTCGGGGCGGAAGGCCAAGGGCTGTGGATACAGGTCGGCCCGGCGGTGCAGGAGGTAGATCGACGGGGCGACGTTGACGCCTGCCGGGAGGTCCCACGGCCCCAACGTCATCGGCGCCGTGAGCTTGCGCACGACCGCGGGGACCACCGGCCGCAGGCGCAGCGTCTCCTTGATCACGGCGTCGAGGTACACCGTCCCCTCTCCGCGCTGCTGTTCGTCCCGCAGCTGCGCGAGGACACGCGGCTCGCGGCTGACGCGCTCCAGCGTCCAGGCCAGCGCCGTGGCCGTCGTCTCGTGGCCGGCGACGAGCAGCGTCATGAGCTCGTCGCGCAGTTCCTTGTCGGTGAGCACCCGCCCGTCCTCGTCGTGGGCGGCGAGGAGCATCGAGAAGATGTCACCGCGATCCTTGCCACGCCCGGCCGCCTGCTCGCCCCGGCGCGCGCGGATCTCTTCGTGGATGACGCGATCGGCCACCGCACGCGCGGCGGCAAAGCGTCGCCACGGGCTCCAGCGGGCCGTGGTCCGTCCGGCGGTCAGGCCGAGCGCCAGCACCTTGCGCGGCGTGCCGACCATGTCCAACAGGTCACGGAGCGGCGTCCCCAGCCGCTCGAGCTTGTCGCGGTCGGTGACCCCGAAGACCGCTCGCAGGATGATCTCGAGGGTGATCGCCTGCATGCTCGGCAGCACCGGGAACGCCCGCGCGCGGGGCCAGGCGGCGACGTGCCGCTCGGCGACGTCGCGCATCGTCTCGGCGTGGGCGCGCATGCGGTCCCCGTGAAACGGCGGCAGCATGAGGCGGCGGTGGCGTAGATGCTCGGCACCGTCGAGCAGCAGGATCGAGCCGCCGCCGAGGATCGGGCCGAGCACGACGTTGCCTGCGCCGGCGTGAAGGGTCTCCGGATCGCCCGTGAAGATCTGCCGGACGGCGGCGGGGTCGGCGGTGAAGACGATCTCGCGGTCCCGGGCCGGTCGCAGGGTGAAGAAGTCGCCACAGTCTGCGTGGCAGGCGTCCAGAAACCGGGTCGGCGTCAGGAGGAACCCGACGTTCATCGCCCACCGGGAGAGACCGGGACGTGGTGGCAGCATCGACGGAGTATGAGCGCCCGGCCCGGGTGGCGCCGTCGGTGGCGCCACCCGCCGGCCCGGGCTTCCTGCCGGCCTCGCCTAACGCCGCTGCGGGCCGTCGTCCTCGTCGTCAGGCCCACCGTGACGCTTCGGGCGGAACGTCTCGTCGGCGGCGAACACCTTGGTGCCGTCCGGGGATGTCATGACGTGCACGTGGTCCTTGCTCTTCAGGTCCGCGAGCGTGGCCTTCTTCCCGTTGCGCCTGATCGTGGCGTCGGACGGGACCGTGACGGTGACGTCCTTGTAGGGGACCGCCGTGGTGCCCTCGGTGATCGTCAGCGAGTTGCCCGATACCGACTTCACCACGCCGTTGTCGACCGTCCGCGTGATCCAGGCGGTGCCCGCCTTGTTCAGCACGACGGCTTCGAGATGGGCGGGCGGGGCGCCGCGACGGCCCATACGGGGACCACCGTGCCCGCGGCCCCGGCGTTCGCGCGCCTGGCCCTTCTTCGCCGCCCGTGACTCCTTGGCGGACTTCGACGCCGCCGAGCTCTTGGACGTGCTCGTGGCCGCAGAGCTGCCGGCGATGCCGGCACCTGCGCCGGCGATGGCGCAGGTGGTGGCGATGGCGCCGACCCGCATCCGTGTGATCTTCAAGATGTCCTCCTGTGGTGGACCTGTGTGTTCGGCGCGCGCCCGCAGGCGCACGACTGGAACCAGACAGGCATGAGTATGCGCAACGAACCTCAGACCAGCCTGAGAGCTGGCTGAGGATCGCGTCCTGCGCGGGACGCCCCGGGCTCCGGCGCGGCGCCTCTCAGGAACCTCACAGGATCTCCGGCGATGATGTGCCCATGAGCGTGCAACCCGTCAGCGATCCGGCCCGCATCCTGGTCGTCGACGACGAGCCGAACATCGTCGACGTCATCAGCATGGCGCTGCGCTTTCAAGGGTTCACCGTCGCCTCGGCAGGAACCGGCGAGGAGGCGATCGCGCAGGTCGGCGTCTTCCGCCCGCACCTCATCGTGCTCGACGTCATGCTCCCTGACATGGAGGGCTTCGACGTCGCCGCCCGCCTGGGCGCGCAGCGCTCGGGCGTCCCGATCATCTTCCTGACCGCGCGCGATGCCACGGAGGACAAGGTCCGCGGCCTGACCGCCGGCGGGGACGACTACGTCACCAAGCCGTTCAGCCTCGAGGAGCTCGTCGCGCGGATCCGGACGATCCTGCGCCGCGTCGGCCACGCCGAGGAGGAATCAGGCCGCCTGACCTTCGAGGATCTCGAGCTCGACGAGGACACCCGCGAAGTGACGCGCGGCGGCGCCGCTGTCGAGCTGACGGCCACGGAGTACCGCCTGCTGCGCTACCTCCTGCTGAACCCGCGCCGTGTCCTCACCCGCGCCCAGCTGCTCGACCACGTCTGGGACTACGACTTCGGGGGTGATGCCCGCGTCCTGGAGACGTACGTGAGCTACCTGCGCAAGAAGCTTGACCCGCACGGTCCGCCGCTCATCCACACGGTCCGCGGCGTGGGCTACGCGCTGCGTCAGGCAAAGGCCTGACGTGTCGCTGCGGACCCGGCTGATCGCCGGGCTCCTGGCGATCGCCACGGTCGGCCTCCTCGTCCTCGGCGGGGTCACCTACGCCGAGCAGCGGTCGTTCCTCCTTGACCGAATCGACCGTCAGTCCGAGGCGGCGCTGAACGCGGTGGACCGCAGGCTCGGCCTCCGTGGGCTCGCCGGGCAGGACCCCAACCCGTTCGGCAGCCCCGGAGCCGGGCGTCTGCTCCGCCCGCCACGCCGCGACGGAGGGCCCGACCTCTTCAACGTTCCGCCGGGGACGTTCGGCCAGCAGCGCACCGCGGACGGCCGCGTCCTGGACTCGACCGTGCTCTTCCTCAACGGGCAGGACGCGCCGTCCGCGCCGAAGCTGCCCGCAAGCCTGGGCCCCGGGGCCGTTTCCACCGTCGGCGCGAGGCGGGGCGGCCTGCGGTACCGCGTGTACGCCCGGGTGGACCAGCGCCCCGACCAGGCCGCCCCGGTCCTGACGGTCGCCGCGATCCCGCTGACGGAGGTCGACAGGACGCTCGACCGGTTGCTGCTCGTGATGGCCCTGGTCATCGGCGGCGTCCTGCTCGCGCTCGCGGTCACCTGCTCGTGGCTCGTCCGCGCGGGGCTTCGGCCGCTTGACCGCATCGGCGAGACCGCGGGCGCGATCGCCGGCGGCGACATGTCCCACCGGGTGGAGACGACGGACCCCCGGACGGAGGTCGGCCGCCTCGGGATCGCGCTGAACGCGATGCTCGCACGACTCGAGCAGGCCTTCACCCGCCAGCAGGCCAGCGAGGATCGCCTCCGCCGCTTTCTCGCGGACGCCTCTCACGAGCTACGCACCCCACTGTCGTCCATCCGTGGTTACGCCGAGCTCTTTCGCATCGGCGCAGCGCGCGATCCGGCCGACGTGCAGAAGGCGATGACCCGGATCGAGCAGGAGTCCGCGCGCATGGGCGTCCTCGTGGAGGACCTCCTGACGCTCGCGCGCCTGGACGAGTTGCCCGAGGTCCAGGCCGAGCCCGTGGACCTCGCGACGCTGGTCAAGGACGCCGTCGACGACGCCCGCGCCACCGACCCCGAGCGCCGGATCACGATGACCGCCGATCCCGACAGCACCGTGGCCGGCGACCCTCACCAGCTGCGACAGGTGTTCGGGAACCTCCTGCGCAACGCGCTCGTCCATACCCCCCCGGAGACGGGGGTCGAGGTCGTGGTCACCCCGACAGGCGACACGGTCTCGGTGCACGTGCGCGATCATGGCGGCGGCCTGCCCGACGGCGAGGCGGTCGCGCTGTTCGAGCGCTTCTGGCGGGCAGATCCGGGGCGCGGCCGCGGTCGTGCCGGAGCCGGTCTCGGGTTGGCGATCGTCGCGGGCATCGTCAACGCGCACGGAGGGCAGGTCTCGGCGGCGAACGCGCCCGGCGGGGGGGCGTGCTTCACCGTCGTGCTGCCCCGGGCACCACGGGCGGATCCGGACCCTGCCACCGAGGGCACGCCCGTCCCTGGGCAGACGACCGCTCCCTGAGGGGCGCGATCCGTCAGCCGAGGGTGGGGACGTCGAAGCCCCCGGCCGGATCGGTGAGCCGACGCACCGCGTCGGCGTACATCACCTGCTTGATCTTCCCGAGCGTGGCGGCGTCCTTGCCCGCCAGGGCTGCGGCGCGTGCGACGGCCTGCGACACGACGTCACCCTCGGGGACCGCGTCGTCGACGATGCCGGCAGCCAACGCGTCCTGAGCGCCGTATCGGCGTCCCGTCGTCATCGCCTCGTGCGCCGTGACCTTCGACCAGCGGGCCTGCAGGAGCGCGGCCATCCCGTCGGTGAACGGGATGTTGATGTCGACTTCGGGGACGCAGAAGAATCCGCGGTCCTCGCGCATGACCCGAAAGTCGTGGGCGGTGGCGAGCATCGCTCCGGCGGCAAAGCAATGGCCCTGGATCGCTGCGACGGTCGGCGCCCCGAAGGTCAGCATGCGCGCGAAGAGTGCCTGTGTCTCCAGGACGAAGGCCGGGATGTCGACGACGTTGCCGCCCATCCACTCCAGGTCCAGCCCGTTGGACCAGATCTTGCCCGTCGCCGTCGTGACGAGCGCGCGCGGCGCCGCGGCGGCCTCCACCTCGTCGAGCAACGCGTTCAGCTCGCCGACCCAGCCGGGGTTGAAGCGGTTCTCACCGTCCCCGAGGTCGAGGAGGAAGACATCGTCCTGGCGGCTCAGGGAGGGCATCTTTGGATCGTACGGCTCCGGCGCCCGGACGGTCAGGCCAGCAGGTCCGGCGGTTCCGGCGGTTCAGGCGAGGCTTCTGGGATCACGCTGAGCTCCGGGTCGTCCGTGCGGAAGATCAGGGGGATCGTCGCGGTGAACGTCGCCCCGCTGTCGCCGCTGCGGGCGAGCGCCACGCTCCCCCCCAGGGTCGCGGCCAGGCCCGCAGCCAACGGGAGGCCCAGGCCGCTGCCGGTGCGGTTGTTGGCACCGGGGACCTGGGTGAACTCGTCGAAGATGCGATCGCGGAACGCCGCCGGGATCCCCTCCCCGGTGTCACGGACCCCGAAGACGACGGCGGTCCCGTCGTCGGTGAGGCGGGTGTGCACCCGCACCCCACCTGAGGCGGTGTGACGCAGGGCGTTCGAGACGAGGTTGCGCAGGATCTGCGCGACCTTGCCGGCGTCGGTGAGCATCGGCGGGACCTCGTCGGGCTCGTCGATGACGAACGCGACGCCCGGCCGGATGAGCGGGCGCATCATGCCCCGCAGTCCGTGCAGGAGCTCGGCGACGTGCAACGTCGAGAGCCGGATGATCGGCCGGCCCGAGCTCTGGCGGGCGGCGAGCAGCTGCTCGTCGACGAGGGTCAGTGCCTCCAGGACGGTCGCGTCGATGAGCTGGATGTCCTCCCGGACCTCCGCGGACACCGCCGCGTGCGCGATGAGGTCCTCGGCGAGCCCGCGCGCGGCGTACAGGGGCGTGCGGACCTCGTGGGCGAGTGACGTGGACCACCCGACCGTCGCCGCCCGTGCGGCCTCCGCATCGGCGCTGCTGGCTTCGAGCTCCGCGTGCAGGGAGCGCAGCCCGCGAGCGGCATCCTCGAGATCGGCGTTACGACGCGTCAGGCGCGGTCAGCATCTCGCGCAGCTCGATCTCCTTCGTCACGAGGACGGCGACGTCCTGCAGGCGCTCGATGTCCTCGGTGGTCCACTCGCGCGGCTCGTGGGCGATCGCGCAGACCGAGCCGAGGATGTGCCCGCCGGGCGTGCGCAACGGCACGCCCGCGTAGGCGACCACGCCGAGGTCCTCGATCGCGGGGTTGTCGGCGACGCGTTCGTCCTTGCGGGCGTCGGTCACGACCAGCGGCTCGGCCGTCGTGACGACGGTCTGGCAGAACGAATGGGTCAGCGGCGTCTGACGCGCGGCGGCCCATGGCTCGGCGAGGCCGATCTGCGACTTGAAGAACTGGCGGTCGACGTCGACGAGGGAGACGAGCGCCACCGGGGTGCCGACAGCTGCCGACGCCAGGCGCGTGAATCGATCGAAGTCGTCCTCGGGCAGGCTGTCGAGCAGGTGCGTGCTACGCAGCGCACGCAGACGCTCCTCGTCGTCGACGGTCATGCACGCAGGGTAGAGCCGACCGGCGCCAGGGACTTAGGCAACCTTCATCACCGGCACAGGTTGCGCACACGAACGGGGGCGAGGATGCACCCATGACCACCGCGAGCCCCCTCCCCACCCGCCGCGCCATCTCCGACGACCGCCTCCTGGACGCGGCACGGACGCACCGTCAGCTGACGGACACGGCCCTCATCGCGGCCGGCGGCGGCGACCTGTCGTCGCTGAGCGAGGACCCGCTGGACCGTGAGCTGTGGCACGCCGTCATCCGTCGCCACGACGGACGCCGGCTGCAGGTCCGCCTGGACCGGCGCCTCGGTACGGTCGTCCTCCAGGACGATTTCGACGGCGTCCGCCGCGCCGTCTGACCCGAGCGCCGCGCCGGCGCGCCCGGCCGTCAGGGGCCAGGTGAAGCCTCGTGGGTGCCCAGCGCCTCCACGTCGGGACGCTCGACCGCCAGCCAGTCGTGCAGGTGCGCGTACACCTTCGGGTGGTTGAGCAGCGCGAAGTGCGACACGCCGCCGAGGTGCACGGAGTCCTGGGCGGAGAAGGCGATCCGCCGTCGCCTCCCGGCCCCCGTCGCGCTGGAGTGCGTGACGAGCAGGTCCCCGAAGAGCCGACCCGCCGGCCCGTCGTGGCGACCGGTGAGCGTCGCCGACACGGTGCAGTGACGCACGTCCTCCAGCAGGGGGACGTCACCGCAAGGGTCCTCGGTGTGGTCGGGCTCGTGCCCGTCCCAGTCCTGATCGGTGATCGCACCGAAGCGCAGGTCCCGGATGCCGGCGCTGCGGGTGTCCAGGACCGCGGCCACCGGGATTGCCTCCGGAAGCCTCCGCATGATGCGCGTCGCCTGGTTGACCTGCTGTTCCAGCGGCGCGCCGAGGTGGGGCGTGCCGAGCATCACGACATGCGTCAAGCGACGGCGCCAGGGCCGCTGCGCCCCGTGCGCCTCGTGACACGCGCTGCGGATGATGAGGCCGCCCATCGAGTGGCCGACGAGGATGAGCTCCCGCACGTCACACGGCCAGTGCTCCATGAGCTGATGCAGGAGCCGGTCGAGCTGACGCCCGTTGTCGGAGATGCGTCGTCCGCTGTTGAAGCGCAGCAGGACCGGGGTCAGCCCCAGGTCAGCCTGTAGGCGCTCGGCGTAGGTCGGAAGGGGCGGGCCGTCCTCGCGCGTCGTCCCGAGCTTCCACGAGTGCTCCGTCTCGCAGAGCCCGTGGAGAAAGACGGCGACACGCCGGGACGCATCGGGAAACGCCTCCGCCACGCCCTCGCGGGTCAGCGCGACGTCCCGGTCGCCGGACCGGACCGTCATCGGGACCGCCAGCGGGCTGTCGCGGTCGTGGAGGCGGTCGCCCAGCACCCCGTTCAGCGCGCCGACGGCGAACCCGGCACGCGGATGGTCGACGAGCGCCGCGGCGTCTGGGTCGCGGGCCAGGCCCATCGCCCTCCCGGCCAGCTGGCCGCCCGCCCCACCGGCCATCCGGACCCCCGCGTAGATCGCGGAGGACACCGCATCATGGGTCGCACGGATCGGGCGGGCCTGCGCGCCGAGCGCGCCGAAGACCCGGCCGGCGATCGCCTGGTGCAGCTCGTGCGCCCGCGAGGCCGCACCGCCGATGCCCTCGCCGGCCAGCTCCCCGAGCGCGCGCGCCTCGTCCTCGCGCACGTTCAGGCCACTCGGGCCACGACGCGAGGGGTGGTGGTCGTCGGATCGCCGAGCGCCGGACCCCCGTCCCCTGGAGCACCTCGCCCTGCGAGCGTCGCGATACGGACCAGGCTCCAGCCCGTGAAGCCGAGGATCGCGGCGACGAAGGCCAGCACGACGAGGCCGCTGACGCCCCACAACCAGCCGGGGACGTCGTCCTTGCGTTCGCGCTGGAGGATCGTCTGCTCGGAGACGAGCGGCCGCGTGAACTTGGCCGGTGCGGGCACTTCGGCGGCGGGGATCGCGGCGTCCGCGGGGAGGAAGACCGGGATCGCCGCCATCACGGTGCCGCGGTGCAGGCGGATCGACGACTTCCACTCGCCGCTGATCGGCAGCGCGTCGGTCGTGCGGTAGACGCCCTCAGCCACACGCTCCAGCGGCGCGTGCACGAGCTTCTGGGATCCCTGCCAGGCCATGCCGTCCAGCCAGTCGGCCTTGTCGGCCACCGCGGGCGGGTCGAAGCGGACGGTCGCCTGGGCGTAGCGCTGCGCCGTCCTTCATGACCGCGGGCCCGAGCGTCACCGTCGCGCGGCCGTCGGGCACGGTCGTGTGGCCCAGCGCGGCGATCGTGCCGGCGAGCGCGAGCACGGAGCCCGCGGCGATGGCCCAGTGGCGCGGGCTGCCGACGACGTCGGTACGCAGCCGCAGGCCGCCGGCGACGAACGTGCCGACGAGGGCGCCGCTGACACCGCCGATGACGCCGACGAGCAGCGCCGACGGCAGGACGTGACCCGGCCACGCGATGGGCATGGCGACCTGCGACCACGCTGCTTCTGACAGCGTGCCGAGCGTGCCGACCAGGATGCCCGCCACGAGGCCGAACCGGTACGGGCGCCGTCCCGGCGACACCGCGAAGGCCACGGCCTCGACGACGAGCGCCTCCACGACGTAGAGCGGTATGTGGGTCGCCGTGTGACCGGCGATCGGCCCGACGAAGAGCGACAGCCCGCCGCGCACGACGAAGAAGAACACCAGGGCGCCGAGGGCCGCACCGCGACCGGCCGTCGCGCGGGCACAGACGAGCGCCAGCCCGGACGCGAAGGCCAGGAGGAGCGGCTCGTACAGCAGGCGGAACTGCGGCACGCCGAAGTCGAACTCACCCTGGAAGATCGACAGGCCGATGAGCAGGCCACCGAAGGCGCTGACCTGGTTCAACGCCCGCAGGCGGTCGGCGGTGAGGAGGCTTCGCTCGCCACCGGGGGACCCGGGGGTCGCACGGCCCGGCGCGAGCTGCGCCTCGGCCAGGAGCACGAGGATGGCGACGAGCGTCATCGCGGCACCGCCGAGCATCATCAGGTGCGTCGGGCCCCAGAGCGTCACGTCCTGCCCGAAGAGGCGGTGGCTCACGTCGTCGAGGGGGAAGCCGACGAGCGCGAAGAACGCGCAGGCGATGAGCAGCAGGCCGCCGACGGGCGCGTGCCACGTGCGCGTGATGCGCACGAACGTGCGTGGCGTGTCGTCCGTGCGCTCGTCGGGGAGGACGACGGCCAGCCAGCCGGCGGCGGCGATCCCGAAGAGCCCGGCGAGGATGAAGTAGTGCGACGGGTTGGCCAGCGGCCCGGGGTCGCGGCCGTCGTCGATGTGCAGCGAGACGTCCCAGTAGAACCCGAAGGCGGCGACGAGGAGGGAGCCGCCGGCGAGCCCGGCGGGCAGCGCGGCCCAGGTCGGAAGGCGTCCGATCTTCGCGCTCAGCAGCGCGGCCTGCCCGAGCACCTTGATCCGGCCCTGACGGTGTCCGAAGCCGAGGACGACGAGGAGGGCGGTGAGAACGCCCCCGACGAGGCTGGCGCCGATGACCTGCGCCAGCTCGGCACCCCCGGCGGGGGGCGCGGCTGCCGCTGAGGCAGCGAGAGAGGTGAACATGCGCCAGATCATGACATCGCTTGATGTCACATGCAACGGTGCTGTGATGCTGTTCACACAGCGGCGCGGACGGCGAAACCGCCCTATCGGCCCTTTCGCCGACCGCCGCCGCGCTGTGACAGGCGCTCGAGCTCCTTGCCGAGCTCACGCTCGACGACATCGCTCATCGAGATCTGGAAGATCGCCAGGAGGGACTGGGACGCCAGCGGACGTAGGCGTTCGAGCGCGTCCGAGACCTCCGACCAGTGCTCGTCCTGGGCCCCGTCCTTCGCAAACGGCTGCCACACCGAGTGGATGAACAGCTTGGCGAATGCCTTGGCGACGCTGTCGGCGTGACGGCGCAAGCTCGCCAGCAGCTCGATCGCCTCGCCCGCGGGGACACCGAGCGCCACGAGCTCAGCCCCGGCGTTCGTGAGCGTCGGGCTGATGAGCTCGTACCGGCCCTCGTCGTCCAGGCGGCGCAGGACCCCGAGCTCCTCACCTCGCTTCAGGACGGCGGGGTCCTCGGTTCGAAAACGCTCGGCGAGCTCGACCGCGGTGACGATCTGCGGCTCCTCCTCGACGAACGGCGCCCGCAGCGTCCGGGTGAAGTTCAGGACCTCAGTGGACTGGCCGGCCGCACCCTCCAGCAGCTTGCGGATGAGGTCCAGGTTGTAACCGTCGGCCTGCAGCTCACGGATCAGCTCGATCCGGGCGACGTGGTCGGCGGTGTAGTACCCCGTCCGGCCGCGGACGTTCGGGGGCGGCAGCAGTCCGCGCGCCTGATGCGCGCGGACGTTGCGCACGGTCATGCCTGTGTGCTGGGCGAGCTGGTCGATCGTCAGCCCGGGATCCTCGTCGGCGGCCATCGGCCGCCAAGCCTAGTGGTCAGCCTCCCGCGGTCTTGCAGGCGCCGAGCGCTTGGTCGCGCGCGGAGCCGGCCGGCACGCTGGCCTCCACGATCTTCGTGCAGACCTCTCGCGCGGCTTTGGCGGCCGCAGCGGCGTCGCCGTTGGCGGCCTTCTCGCAGATCGACTTCAGGTCGGTCTTCACGTCCTCGGCCAGCGTCGGCTGCGCGTCGATGCTCGACTTGCACGACTCGATGGCCGCGGTCACCGCTGCGTCGACGGTCTTCGGGACTTCCGTCGCGGTCGAGGCGACGGACGGGGTGGACGTCGCCTGCGTGGTCGCGGTCGCGGCCTGCGTCGTGGGCGTCGCGGCCGTCGTGGTGGTGTCGTTCTTGTCGTCCCCGCCGCAACCGGCGGCGACGAGCGTGCTCGTCAGGGCGGCCAGGACAGCGAATCGTGCGTTCCTCATCGTGGGCTCCTCAGCGTTCGGTGACGCCAACGGTCGTTGGGTGAGGAGCAGCGTAAGCGCGCCAAGTCGGTGAGACGGTCTCTCTTCGGTGTCACGGTGCGGCGTGCCCGGCGGGATAGGGTCGGCCCATGAACGTCGATCTACACGGCCAGGGCCCGTGCCACCGGCGGACGCGACGGACGCGCGACGAGCGCCGACGGCCACCCCGACCTGCTCCTCAAACCGCCCGTCGAGATGGGCGGACCGGCTGACCGACCGGAGGCGACGAACCCCGAGGAGCTCTTCGCGCTCGGGTACGGCGCGTGCTTCCTCAGCGCGCTGTCGCTTGTCGCACGCGGGCGCAAGATCTCGGCCAAGGCCTTCACGATCGATGCGGCCGTCGCCATCGGGTCAGACGACGACGGCGGCTTCGGTCTCGCGGTGGAGCTCCACGGCGACCTGCCCGGTGTCGATGACGAGACCGCTGCTGAGCTCATGCGTACCGCCCACACCGTGTGCCCGTACTCCAAGGCGACGCGCGGCAACGTCGAGGTCAAGCTCTTCGTGGGCGACCAAGCCCTCTGACCCGACGACGAAGGGCCCGCACGACTGCCGGGCCCCTCGCACTGCTTGTCTGTCGATCGGTCCGGGACTAGGCCGCTTCGCGGAGTGCTGCGAGCTGCGGCAGCACCGAGAGCTTGGCCAGGGCGCGGTCCTCGATGGACGCGGCCTGACGGGGCGTGACGCCGAGGCGCCGCGCGGTCTGCGCGGGGGTCTGCGGGGGCTCGCCGGCCGTTCCGAAGCGCAGGTTGATGACCTTGCGCTCCTCGTCGGGCAGGGTCTCGATCGCGCGCTGCACCTCGATGCTGGCAAGCGCGGAGTAGACCTCCTCCTCAGGCGCGGGGCCCTCGGCGGAGATGAAGTGCCCGAGCTCACCGCCGTCGGATTCGTCGCCGACCGGGCTGTTGAGGCTGGCTGGGGTCCGATCGACCTCACGGATCTGCTCGACCTCGTCGAACGTCAGGCCCGTGGCCATGGCGATCTCCTCGAGCGTCGGCTCACGCTCGAGCTGCACCGCGAGGTCCCCGGCGGCGCGCGCGACCTTGCGGGCGCGCTGAGCGACGTTGGCCGGCAGGCGCACCGTCCGCGCGCTGTTGTCCAAGCCCGCGCTGGATGCTCTGGCGGATCCACAGGGTCGCGTAGGTGGAGAAGCGGAAGCCCTTGCGCCAGTCGAACTTCTCGGCGGCGCGGATGAGGCCGATCATGCCCTCCTGCACGAGGTCCGTCATCGGCAGGCCGTGCCCGATGTACCGACGCGCGATGGAGACGACGAGGCGCAGGTTGGAGTTGATGAGCATCTCCTTGGCCTGCAGGTCGCCGCGCTCGATGCTCTTGGCGAGCTCGAGTTCTTGGGCGGGCTTGAGCAGCTCGTAGCTGCCCGCGTCGCGGAGCAGCAGATCGAGGGAATCCGCGGTGAGGTCGGGCATCATCTGGACGGGCTTACGGGGCACGGCGCTCCTTACGGGAGATAACCAACTGAGACTGTAGGGATTCTACGGCATTCTGGTTGCTTACGCAACTTCCTCGGGGGAGGTGCTGCAAAGGCACGGCTACACTCGAATGTCGGTCTGGCGGTCTGGCATTACCTCGGTCGTTCGTTGCTGCCCTTCTCTGACGTCTGCGAATCCCAGGGGTTACGGGATCACATCCGTCCTCAGCCTTGTTCGGGACCTTCCCCGGCGACCCGAAGGGCGAGCGCGAGACCGAACCGACGCTCTGGATCATCAAGGACCTCCCCGAAGCGCTCATAAAGACGTGCGACCCGGTATCGCACCGTCTGCGGATGGACGCCGAGGATCGACGCGATGTGCCCGATCCGGCCCGGATGGTCCAGCCAGACCCTCAGCGTCTGGACGAGACGGTTGCGGGCGACGGCCGTCAGGCCCTCCAGCGGCGCGAGCGCCTGCTCGGCGAGGTCGGCCGCAAGCTCAGGGTCACCGCCGTGCAGCACGAGCGTCATGAGGTGCTCATCGGCCACGACCGGCGACGGACCGTCGATCCTGCCCTCGATGACGAGGCGGAGCGTCGCCTGCGCCCGATCCCGCGACAACGCCGCCCGGGCCGGGGCGACCTGGGGGCCGAGCGCCGCACGGGCCCGCGGTGGCAGCGCGGCGGCAAGCTGGGACGCGGCGACCGGGGGCACCGGGGTCCGGGACGAGCGCCAGCACGTGATCGCTCTCCGTCGTGGCGATGACGTCGAGGCCGAGGCGCGATGCGAGGCGGTCGGCGTCGTGGTCCCCGTGGACCACGAGGGCGGCCAGGCCCGCCGGAATCTCCCACTCGGCCTCGCGCGCCAGGCCCGCGAGCTCCTGCGCATCGACCGCCTCCTCGCGCACGAGCGCGCGAGCGAGCGCGCGCCGGCGGCGCGCCCGCTCGCTCACGCTGCGTGACTGCTCCTGCGTGAAGCCGTCGACGGACTCCGCGCTGATCGCATCGATGTAGCTGAAGATGGCGCCGGCGAGGGCGTAGAGGGTCTTGGGCTCCTCACCGGCGGCCTCGGCGCCGACGACGAAGCGCTCCCAGGCCAGGCCTGCGCCGAGGCGGTACGCACTCAGCAACGCGTCGAGGCTGCGGCCGGCCCGCTGCTCGCCGCGGCCGAGTTCGACGTAGATGCCCGACCGGGTGTCCTCTCCGGCGCGGACCGCGACCTGCCCGTCGGCGATCGCGTCGACGAATCGGTCCAGAGCTCGCTGGACCCCGCGGCGGAGCGCCACACCGAACGGCCCCTCGACCGGCCGGGCGTAGTCCGGGATCTCGCGACCGATCGCGGCGATCGTCTCGTCTGCCAGGCCGGGGAGGGCGGGCCGGAGCGAGCCTGCCAGCCCGGGAGGCAACTGCGCGAACGTCTCATCGCGGTCCATTTGTCACCAGACTCTAACTTCTGGGCCTGAGCGCGCGGGAAACGCACCAAAAAGCCCTCCCGTTAGCGCCACACTCGGAGTTATGACCAAGTCCCAACGGGCCGTGAACGTGGCCGCCGTCGTCCTGCCCTTCGTGCTGTTCCTCGTGGCGCTCGTCGTCTTCTGGAACGACCTCATCGGCTGGACGGACCTCGCGATCATGGTGTCGCTGTACGTCGTCGCAGCGCTCGGCATCACGATCGGCTACCACCGGATGCTCACGCACCGCGCGTTCCAGACGTCGCCGGCGCTCTCGTACGTGTTCGCCGTCATGGGGTCCACGGGCGTGCAAGGGCCGGTCATCCACTGGGTCGCCGACCACCGCAAGCACCACGCGCACACCGACGAGGAGGGCGATCCGCACTCCCCCCACACCGGGCCGGCGACGTCAGGCGTGTTCGGCCCGATCAAGGGCCTCTACCACGCGCACATCGGCTGGCTCTTCACCGAGCAGGGCCGAGCGAACCGTCGCAAGTACGCGCCCGACCTGTGCGAGGACCCGGGCATGCGCTGGATCAGCCGCAACTTCCACTGGATCGCGCTCGGTTCGCTCGTGCTGCCCTTCGTCCTGGGCCTGGCGATCAGCGGGACGCTCAAGGGCGGCCTGACCGCCCTGCTCTGGGGCGGCTTCGTCCGCATCTTCTTCCTGCACCACGTCACCTGGTCGATCAACTCGATCTGCCACTTCTTCGGCACGCGCCGCTTTGCGACCGACGACCACTCCACGAACGTCATGCCGGCTGGCGCTGCTGTCGATGGGTGAAGCCTGGCACCACAACCACCACGCGTTCCCGCGCTCGGCTCAGGCCGGGCTGAAGCCGGTCGAGAAGCTGATGGACCCCTCGATGTGGGTCATCAACGTCCTCGAGCGCCTCGGGCTGGTCTGGAACGTCGTGCGCATCACGCCGGAGCGCCAGGCCGAGAAGCAGGCCCAGGCAGCGCGCGTGGCGCAGGCCGCCTGAACGTCGGCGAGCAGCGGCCGTCTACCTCAGGCGGCCAACTCGCGCAGCACGCCCTCGAGCACGACGTGCACCGTCGCGAGGGAGGGGCGCCACTCGACGCGGTCAAGCGAGGCATACATCGCCTCCAGATCGAAGATCCCGAGCTCGATCGCGCGCAGGAACATCTCCCGCAGCT
Organism: Paraconexibacteraceae bacterium; assembly: GCA_963750375.1. GTDB lineage: Bacteria > Actinomycetota > Thermoleophilia > Solirubrobacterales > Solirubrobacteraceae > Paraconexibacter. The sequence continues at coordinate 72,183 of CAVVQN010000007.1, read as the reverse complement.
CCTCCGGAGTCACACTCTGCGCACAATCGATGAGCGTCCGCGACACCGACGTGACGGGGATGCCGTCCACGACGGTCACGTCGTCCGGGTGCAGCCGCGGCACCCGGTGGACGATCACGCCCGGGGGGTCAGGCGGGAGCGGTTCCCGGGGGTCGCGGCCGTCGGTGGGGACGGTGACGTGGATAGGCGGCAGGTGCGGATCGAACATGTTCCGATGCTCGCCCGAAGCGTCGCGACCCCGCCACCATACCCCTGCGCCAAGACTGCGCAGGGGCTGTGCGGGCGCTCCAGGCAATCCGGCCGATCAGCGCGCGGCGCCGGCCTGCCGCGAGCAGGCCGGCCAGGCGGACGGGCCGCGGCTGGCCATGAGCTTCGCTGCCCGGGCATCCTGCTCGGACTCCGGTGCTGCGGCCGGGTCACCCGAGCCACCGACGGATCGCCACGTCGCACGATCGAACTGGTATTTGCCGCGGTAGCGCCCAGAGGCGGACACGAGCGTCGGATCGCCGCCGGACTCGCACCGGGCGATCGCCTGCAGGAGCGACGAGGTCGAGGTGCTGCGCGCGGTGTCCCTGGAGCGCACGGAGCCTGGGCGGACAGCGCCCTTCAAACCGAGCGCCGCAAGCGTCTGCGGGCCGATGATGCCGTCGACCTGCAGGCCCTTGGCACGCTGAAAGCGGCGCACCGCCTTGCGCGTCTGCGGTCCGGCGATCCCGTCTGCGGTGATGCCGAGCGCCCGCTGGACGGAGGCGACGCTGGACGACGTGCTCGAGGACGACCGGGTGGCGGGCGCGGTCGAGGACGCAAAGGCGCCTCCGGTGAGCGCGGACATCGCCAGCACGGTCGCGACGACGGACCGGCGGCCGCGGACGACGCGGCGAGCTCGGCGCGCGGCGACGGCACGGCGCGCCTGTGATGCGCGCAGCGAGCGGCGGTAGGTCGGCGTCAGATCATCGGCGGCGTGCAAAGCCGCCAAACGGTCGGGTGGAGTTGCCACGAGACATCCCTTCGGTGCGTTTCGACGCCTACGGGGTTAGCTGACGGGCTCGCGCGGAAACGTGCGCTACGCGGCGGACTCGACGGGTCGAGCGGCTGCGATTCGCCCCCGGTCCGGCTCGATCGACTGATCGATCCAGACCACTGGGTCCCCCGTTCGCGACCGCATGGAGCGGCGCGACTCGGCGTGGGTCTTTCGGTCTACGCCCCGTAGTTCAGCAGATGCGGCCGACGGATGCCGTGCCGGGAGGCTCCCGGTCGGCACCCTTCGACGAAGACGGCACGTCCACGGTGTCTCGGGGGCCCGCGCTAGGATCTGCGTTCTCCCCACTGAGATCACTTGCTACAGTTGCTGACGCAACGGTTGAAGTCGACAAAGGATCCACGACTCGCATGCCTTCCACATATCTCCTCATCCCGCTCGACGACACCGTCGTCCTGCCCACGATGGACATCACGCTGCCCTTCGACGTCGGCGACGCCGAGCGCGTCGTCCTCGTCCCCCGCCACGAGGGCGAGTACGCCACCGTCGGCACGATCGCCACGGTCGTCGAGTCGATCCGCCTTCCCGGCGGCGGTCGCGGCGCGCAACTCTCCGGAGAGTCCCGCGGCATCATCGGCGCCGCCCAGACCGGAGCGGACGGCAAGCTCCACGTCCAGGTCACCGAGACCCCCGACGACACACCCGTCGACGGCCGCACCCGCGAGCTCGAGCGCGAGTACCGCGCCGTGGTCGAGGAGCTCCTGGAGATCCGCGGCGACGACGGTCGGGTCGCCGGGTGGGTCCGCGCGATCCGCGAGCCCGGTGCGCTGGCCGACACCTCCGGTTACGCCCCGGACCTGACCTTCGAGCAGAAGGTCCGCATCCTCGAGACGGTCGACGTCACCGAGCGCCTCGCGCTCGCGCTCGAGATGCAGCGCGAGCGCCTCACGGCGCTGCAGATCCGTCGCAAGATCCGTGACGACGTCGAGTCGGGCGCCAACAAGCAGCAGCGCGAGTACCTCCTGCGCCAGCAGCTGGCCTCCATCAAGCGCGAGCTCGGCGACGACGACGACGGCGTGGAGGAGTCCTACCGCGAGAAGGCCAACGAGCTGGACCTCCCCGAGGCCGTCCGCGAGCAGTTCGAGCGCGAGATGGAACGCCTGGAGCGCGCGGGCGAGCAGGGCGGCGAGGCCCAGATGATCCGCACGTACCTGGACTGGCTCGTCGCGGTGCCGTGGGGCAAGCAGTCCGACGAGAAGCTCGACCCCGTCTTCACCCGTGAGGTGCTGGACGGCGATCACGCGGGCCTGGAGGACGTCAAGGACCGCATCGTCGAGTACGTCGCGATCCGGAAGCTCCGCAGCGAGCGCGACATCGAGACCGACAAGCAAGGCCGGCGCGATCCTGACGCTCATCGGCCCCCCCGGGACCGGCAAGACATCGATCGGCGAGTCGATCGCCAAGGCGATGGGCCGCGAGTTCATCCGCATCTCCCTCGGCGGCGTGCGCGACGAGGCGGAGATCCGCGGCCATCGGCGCACCTACATCGGCGCACTCCCCGGCCGGCTCGTGCGTGCGCTGCGCGATGCGGGGACGATGAACCCCGTCATCCTGCTCGACGAGATCGACAAGGTCGGCTCGGACTGGCGCGGCGATCCGTCGTCCGCGCTGCTCGAGGTCCTCGATCCCGCACAGAACTCGACCTTCCGCGACCACTACCTCGATCTGGAGATGGACCTCAGCGACGTCGTGTTCATCGCGACGGCCAACCAGGCCGACACGATCCCCGGCCCCCTGCTGGACCGCATGGAGGTCATCGCCTTCGACGGGTACACCGTCGAGGAGAAGGTCGCGATCGCGCGTGACTACCTCTTCCCGCGCCAGCTGACCCGGAACGGGCTGCTGGAGGCCGAGGTCACCGCCGACGACGCGATCCTGAGGACGATCGTCGCCGAGTACACCCGCGAGGCCGGGGTCCGTTCGCTCGAGCGCCAGCTCGGCACGGTCCTGCGCAAGACGGCCACGAAGATCGCATCGCGTCCTGTCGTCACCGACGACGATGGGACGGCGGTCGCCGGCGAGCCGGTGACCGTCGATCTCGAGCTCGTCCGTGAGGCCTTGGGTCGCCAAAAGGTGTTCCAGGAGGCTGCCGCACGCACCGCTGTCCCGGGTGTGGCCACCGGCCTGGCCGTCACGGGCGCGGGAGGCGACGTCCTGTTCGTCGAAGCCACCGCGATGGACGGCAAGGGCTCTGGCGGCTTGACGCTCACCGGTCAGCTCGGCGACGTCATGAAGGAGTCCGCGCAGATCGCCCTGACCTACGTGCGCGCCCACCGCGAGGAGCTCGGCATCCCGGCCGACGCCTTCGAGCAGCGTGAGTTCCACGTGCACGTCCCCGCGGGCGCGATCCCGAAGGACGGGCCGTCGGCCGGCGTCACGATGATCACGGCGCTTGCGTCGCTGCTCTCGGGTCGCCCCGTCCGCCACACGGTCGGCATGACCGGTGAGGTGACGCTCCAGGGCCGGGTACTGCCGATCGGCGGGCTCAAGCAGAAGGTGCTCGCGGCGCACGCGGCGGGGCTCACCGATGTCGTCCTGCCCGAACGCAACCGGGGCGATCTGGACGACGTCCCGCAGGAGGTCCGCGACGAGATGACCTTCCACCCCGCCATGACGATCGGAGAGGTGCTTGAGGTGGCGCTTGAGCCGATCCGGGTACCCGGCGCGGTGGCCTGACGTCCGCGGGGGCGGCAGACGCCGTCCCCGCACCGCAGCCCGCCCGCTGCCGGCCGCGGGGCTTTCGTCTCAATTTGCGGACTCTTTGGACCGGACGGCTTTCTTCCGTCCGAAGGGGTTTCTAGTGTCCGACATCACAAAGTGGCTGTCCGGCCCACCCACATCTATTCGAGTTCGCTTCATCGCCGTGACCGGCGCTGGCGCGCGCGGCGGCGGCACGCGTTCACGTTCGGGTCGGTGGCGCTGCCGACCCGCCCCTCGGTCGGTGTCCTCGTGACGGGCGCTGCCGTCGCCGGCGTCCTCGTCGAACGCCTCGTCGCCTAACGCGCCGGCACCGGCCCGGGCGCTGCGGTCGGCGTCTTGGCGGGCAGCGGACCCGCGGCGGCGCGCAGGTGCACGTAGCCGACCCACGTCAGCGTCGCCAGCGCGACGTGGACCCAGACGATCTCAGAGGGCAGCTCGAGCTGGTACTGCAGGATCCCGATGATCCCCTGCGCGGCGAGCAGGGCCAGCGTCTGCACGAACGTCCGTGTCAGCTCCGTGTTGTCGGACCGGCGCGACCGCCACCATGCGGCGAGCGTCCCGAGGCCGAGCGCTGTGACGATGTAGCCGTGGATGTGGATGACCTGTCGCAGGGTCTCGCTGCCGAGGAAGTCCAGGCGGCCGACGAACTCGCCGGTCCCCGACGAGCCGGCGTGCGGGCCGGCGGCCGTCGAGACGGTACCCAGGACGATCGCGACGACCGCGAGGGCCATGAGCGCCGCGGACGGCGAGGACCATCGTCCGGTCGGCCCGTGGCGCCTGGACCTGCTCGGGGCTTCGCTCCGAGCGCCACCACAGATCGAACGCCCAGACCAGCAGCAGCATGGAGACGACGTAGTGCGCCATGACCCAGCCCGGCGCCAGACCGGCCTTGACCGAGATGCCGCCGATGACCGCCTGCACGACGACGCCGAACGGGAGCGACAGCCCCAGGTATCGCAGGTCACGCCGTTCCGGTCGCACCTTGTAGGCGCCGAGCGCCGCGGCGATCACGCCCAGCGAGACGAGGAAGGTCAGCATCCGGTTGCCGAACTCGATCACGCCGTGGGTCGTTCAGCGACGAGTGGACCGATGTCTCGGTGCACTTGGGCCACGTCGGGCAGCCGAGCCCGGACCCGGTCAGCCGCACGGCCGCGCCGGTGAAGACGATCAGGATGAGGAGGAGGAGCGCCGCCTTCGTGAGGGTGGCGAAGCGTTCGGGGGTGACGGTGTAGCGCTCGTGCATCGGGTCCGGCGAAGGATGCCGCATCGCGGCCAGGGACAGCCGCTCGTGGGCATGGACGGGCGCCGGACCACTACCCCTCGGCGGCGACGACCAGGAGCAGAGCTTGCGTCTGGGCGCCGCAGAGGGCTTCGGGGACCGCCATGCGGTCGTAGGTGAGCGCCCGCGTCGCCCCACCGAGGTGGTGCGCGAGCTCCGCCGCGTGCCACAGGCTCGTGCGGACGGTCTCATCGTCGCTCAGCGGCTGCTCGATCGTGTGTGCGGCGTCCTGAATCGCGGCATCGACCCACGGACGCCAGTCGTACCCAGCGTTGCGGGCGTCGATCTCCAGTGCGCGCTGGGCCAGGCGGAGCGCACGGCACGCCGCACGGCGGGCCTGGACACGGGCAGCTCGCAGCGTGTGACCCGGGAGGTCGCTGTCGGCCAGGTCGATGCCGAGCAGCGCGGCCGCGGTGAGGTCAGGCAGGCCGCTGATGGCCGAGGCAAGGAGGTCCACCGGCAGCGCGAGCCGTTCGTGGTCGCGGTTGATCGTGCGCCCACCGACAGCGATCGCGCGGGTCCGTGCCGTGCGGATGTCGTGCTGCGTGCTCACCGCCTCACGGAGCCCCGAACTCCTGCTGGGCCGGCGAGCCGGGGCCGGCGACGGGGGCCGCCACAGCGGGGGCGGGGCCGGAGGCGGGCTGCGCGAACTCCTGACGGGCGATCGTCCCGGCGCTGACCACCGGTGGCGCAGCGAATTCCTGGGTGGCGCGGGTCTTGGTCGGCGCATGGCGCGCCGCGAACTCCTGCGCGGCGACCGTGGCCGCCCGGCGCCTCCGTGCCGCCGCCGACTCACGGGCGCGCTTGGCGCGGGCTCGGCGCCGCGCGACGTCCTGCGCGGTCGCGGTCTGGGCCGCGGCCACCGCGGCCTCCGCCGGAACGCGCAGCACGACCGGCACGGCGCGTCCCTGCGGGCCTGCGGCGGGTGTGCTCGCTCTGACGACCGCGCGGCGTGAGGCCGGGGCGCTGTGGGCGAAGGGCGCTTTCAGCGTGGCCGGGATCCCGTCCACCGCGCAGTAGATCCCGCCCCCGCCGGTGCAGGCCGCTGCGACGAGGGCGGCGGTCTTCGCGGCCGAGCCGCCGACCGGCGTCGGGTCGCCGACGCGGACGATGAGGTTCCGCGCCCAGTCGGCCGCTGTGTCGGCTGCAGCGTGCAGGCGCTCGAGCCCCCGGGTGGGGTCGGTTGTCGCGCCGGCCATCAGTGGGATCGGGGTGATGATCGCCAAGCCATGGCGTGCCACCGCGAGGTGGCGGATCGTCTCGCGACACCCGGCACAACCAGCCGCGTGGATGCTCGCGCTCCGAGCCCCTTCAAAGCCCGAGTCCCCCGCGGCTGCGAGCAGCGCCCCGGTGAACTGCGGGCAAGGGACCGTCCCGGCCCGCGCGGCGACCGCGGTGACGAACGCCTGGATCGCCGGGCCCTTGCGGCGATAGAGCGTCGGCCGCGAGATGCCCAGCCGCGCGGCCAGCTGCTTCTGGTCGGTCCGGGCCAGCTCGGCCCGGACGAGCTCGAGTGCGAGCGGGTCGAGATCGACGATCACCGCGTTGACCGAGCGGATCATCTCGAGCACCTCGCCGATCGCTGCCCGCTGCTGGGCGTGTTCGGCCACGTCCTCCACCACAGGAGCGAGACGCTCGATGGCCGGGGCCCCGACCGCCGCCTCGCGCGCGGCCCGGAGGTAGGCCCGCTTGGCGAGGTTCTCCGCACAGCGACGCGCGTACGAGAACGGTTCGTCGATGGGATGGCCCGCTTCGATGCGCTGGGTGACCGCCAGGAGCGCGTCCTGCACGAGGTCGTCGGTGAGGCCGCGACCGGCAAGGTCGTTGAACAGCGGCGCGCGCCGGACGAGCGTGGTGAGCATGGCGTGCAGCTCGCGCACGAACTCGTCCGTCACCTTCGTCGTCGGCTGGGCGGGCGCTCGCTCCCGCGGTCGCCGCAGGTGGCGGACCGGGGAGGCGGGCGGCTCGCGCGCTGGACCCGGCACTAGGGCAGGACCCGCACGGTCACGTGCCGGCTGAAGCCCTTGGCGTACGAGATCCGGTTGCGCGGCAACACCAGCACCCGGAACCGGTAGGTCACCGGTCGGGTCGTCTTCGTGAAGCGGTGCGACGTGCGGAAGCGTCCGCCCTTGGCCCGTGAGGTCGTCATCTTGGCGAACGTGAACCACGAGCGGCCGACCTGCACCTGCACACGGACGTCCACCCCGGTGCTCGGGACCGTCCCCAGCACCCGCCCGTCGAACCTCAGGCTTCCGCCGTTGTGCAGCATGCGCCGCGAGAGCCGCAGCGTCGCGTCCTGACGCACCTGCAACGTCAGGATGTTGCTGCCGCGGTTGACGCTGCTGTCGCCGTGGGGGAAGTACACGACGCGGATCTCTCGGTTCGTGCCACCTTGCGCCAACGGCACCGAGAAGCCGCCATCGCCGGCGGTGACAGCCGACCGGCCGGAGCGCCAGGCGGAATCGGGTGCTCCCGGGGCTTTCTGCGCCAGGAAGACACGGGCGTTGGCGATCGGCAGACCGGCAGCTGTCCGCAGCTCCCCGCGGACGCTCAGCCGCTGGGCGTAGGCGGCGACGACGCGGGTGCTCGTGCGGGCGTGAGCGCCGGCGCCGATGACGAACTTCACCGAGAGGCGGGCATCGTCGCTGGCCGGATGACCGTTGGACTGACCGGCCGGCGACGGGTTGGTGACCCCCGGGACGGTGTTCAGATCCCCTCCGGCGCTGCCGTTGCCACCCGTCCCACCGGCACCCCCGGGGGCTCCGGCAGCGCCAGGTGCTCCGTTGGAGCCCGTCGGCGTTCCGGGGTTGCCGGTCGAGCCTTCCGGGGCAGTCGTAGCGGGCTGGGACGATGAGCTGGACGGAGTCGTCGTGGTGCTCGGTTGAGTTGGCTGAGTGGATGGCGTCGTGCCGGTCTGGCTCTGCGAACCGGCCGGCGCCGGGGCGCTGGCCACGGTGGCGCCGCCGGCGAACGGACCGGAGGTGATCGACGACTCCTGCGTGGAGGTGCCGCCTCCGTCGGCGGCGGTCACCCGGCAGATGATCTTGCGGCCGACGTCAGCCGCCCGCAGGACATATGTCGTGGCCGTGGCGCCGGCGATGACCGATTTCGCGGAGCCATCCGACGCAGACTGAAGCCACGCGTAGGTCACGGTGGCCGACTGGCCCGCCGGCGCGGCCCCGCAGGTGAGGGTCTCGCCTTCGCGCGCGGTCCCCGAGACCTCCACCGCACCGATCGTCGGCGGCAGGTTGTCGACGGTGATCGTCCACGGCGAGATCTCGACCTTGTTCGTGTCGGTCGCGTCGCGGACCTCGAAGCGGAGGGAGTGCGTCCCGTCCGTCAGCGTCGAGGTGTCGAGGTCCAAGCTGCCGGGGCCGGCCGCGGTACGGCAGGGCACCGGCACGTAGAACTCAGCGCCACACGCTCCGCCGTTCGTGTCGACGATGTCGTTGCGGACCTCGGTGCCGTCGACGAAAAGACGCTGACGGAACACTCCACCTCCTACGTCCTGGGCGGCGTAGGCGAGCGAGCGGTTGCGGACGCGAGACGCCGGATCCAACAGCGAGCCGGAAGGCTGAGCGGTGAACGTGGGGTTCGTCGAGTCCACGAGGGTGATCGCGACACGGCGCAGGCGGTAGTAGGTGTCGTTACCTGCGGGACAAGTGCCGAGCCACGACAGAAGGCACCGAACCGGATCGGTCGAGCCGACCCGGATCGATCGTCACCGGCCCTTCCGCCCTCACCCTCGCAGTCGTCTGAAGCTGTGGCAGTCTTCTCGACGAAATCAAGGTCCGCCGTCGAGCTCAGCTACCGAATTCGGCGCAGTGGTACGGGCCGGCCTGCCGACGGAGCGCAGGCCAGCCAGAGCGCTGACAGTCGTGCCCGAGGGTGCTTGGAAGAGGAAGTCGGCAACGTCGTTCGGCGCGTGGTCCGCCGCCCCGAAGGCGCCGCCGAAGGCGCCACCCGCTCGCGCAGGCATTTTCGTTGGACAGGTCGAGCCTCGGAACCTCCGGCACCCACCCGGTGATCCCCGGGTGCTGCGCGTCCCAGCAGCTGCGCACCTCGTACGTCCCGGCGCTCGCCATGGAGACCGGGATCAGGACGAGAACCACGGCCATGGCGAGTACCAGGCCCCAACCGCCGCGCGAAATGTGCCGACCGTGCGTCATCACTACCTCTCCTTCGTTGCCAGGACGTCCTTGCGTCCACAGCCCGAACGCCGCGATGTGTCTCGCGCTCCCGCTTTGCATCCGTCTCTCCTTGATCGCGACCCGCACGGGCAGGTCGGCGGTTTCTCCAGCCTCGTTCTCGGCCCCGGCCTCGACGTCTTGACGCCCCGGGGAACCTTGCGAACCAAGATGCTCCGCTCGGGCGCAGGCAGGACACGATCGGGCGTCCTATCCTCAGTCGGTGCCCGCGTCCTCCGAGCGACCGCCGCGTCGCCGCGGGCGACGCCCTCCGCGTGCCCCCGAGGACCCGGCGGCCGTCGCGGCCCGGCGACTGCGCCGAGCTGCCGCACTGCCTGCGATCAGCTTTCCGCCGGAGCTTCCGGTCACGGGCCGCCTCGACGACCTGCGCGCCGCCATCTCCGCACACCAGGTCGTCATCGTCGCCGGGGAGACCGGCTCGGGCAAGACGACCCAGCTCCCGAAGCTGTGCCTCGAGCTCGGCCGGGGCATCGACGGCACGATCGCCCACACGCAGCCCCGTCGCATCGCCGCCCGCACCGTCGCGCAGCGAATCGCCGACGAGCTCGACGTCCCGCTCGGGACGGCGGTTGGCTACGCCGTCCGCTTCGAGAACAAGGCGACGGACGACACGCTCGTCCGGCTCGTCACCGACGGCCTGCTGCTGGCCGAGATCGAGCGCGACCGCCTCCTGAGCCGGTACGACACGATCATCGTCGACGAGGCGCACGAGCGCAGCCTCAACATCGACTTCCTGCTCGGGTACCTCGTCGCGGCTCCTCCCGCAGCGGCCGGACCTGAAGGTCATCATCACGTCGGCGACGATCGACAGCGAGCGCTTCTCCGAACACTTCGGCGGCGCGCCCGTCATCGAGGTCTCCGGCCGCACCTATCCCGTCGAGGTCCGCTACCGGCCGCTGACCGACGACGAGGCGCCGGACCCCGAGGCCGACGAGGACGAGGATCCCGCGGACGCCCGCCAGAGCCACACGATCACCGACCGCGACCAGGCCGAGGCGATCACCGACGCCGTCGACGAGCTGCTGCGCGAGGCCCCCGGCGACATCCTCGTCTTCCTCAGCGGCGAGCGCGAGATCCGCGACGCCGCCGACGCGCTCGCCGGCCACGTGGCCGACGACGTCGAGATCCTGCCGCTCTACGCGCGCCTGACGACGCAGGAGCAGCAGCGCGTCTTCCGCCGCGGACAGTCCAAGGCGCACCGCCGGATCGTCCTGGCCACGAACGTCGCCGAGACATCGCTGACGGTCCCGGGCATCAAGTACGTCGTCGACGCGGGCACCGCGCGGATCAGCCGCTACTCGACGCGGCTGAAGGTCCAGCGGCTGCCGATCGAGCCGATCTCCCAGGCCTCGGCCAAGCAGCGCGCGGGCCGCTCGGGCCGGACGTCGGACGGCATCTGCATCCGGCTCTACAGCGAGGACGGACTTCGACGCCCGCCCGAGTTCACCGACCCCGAGATCCTCCGCACGAGCCTGGCAGCGGTCATCCTGCAGATGGCGCTGCTCGGGCTGGGCTCGATCGCCGACTACCCGTTCCTGGACCCGCCGGACGCCCGCCAGGTCCGCGACGGGGTCCTGCTGCTGCAGGAGCTCGGCGCGATCGATCCGGCCGCGGCCCAGGCGGCGAGCGGGCCGCGCCTGACCGCGTCCGGTCGCCGCCTCGCGCAGCTGCCGGTGGACCCGCGCCTGGCCCGGATGGTGCTCGAGGCCGACCGGCTCTCTGCGCGGAGGAGGTCATCGTCATCGTCGCCGCGCTGTCGATCCAGGATCCGCGCGTGCGGCCGACCGACGAGCGCGCCCAGGCCGACCAGCTGCACGCCCGCTTCAAGGACCCGAGAGTCCGACTTCCTCGCCTTCCTGAACCTCTGGCGATACCTCGAGGAGCAGCAGGCCGAGCTCAGCCGCTCGAAGTTCCGCCGCCGCTGCAAGGACGAGTACCTGCACTTCCTGCGGATCCGCGAGTGGCAGGACCTCGTCGCCCGCCTGCGCCAGACGCGCCCGCGACGACGAAGGTCACGCTCAACCAGACGCCGGGCGACCCGCAGCACATCCACATCGCCCTGCTCAGCGGGCTGCTGTCCCACGTCGGCCTGAAGGACGCCACAGAAGCGCGACTACCAGGGCGCCCGCGGCTCGCGCTTCACGGTCTTCCCGGGGTCGGTGATCGCCCGCAACGGACCGGACTGGATCATGGCCGCCGAGCTCGTGGAGACCTCGCGGCTCTTCGGGCGCACCGCCGCGAAGATCGAGCCCAAGTGGATCGAGCCGCTGGCGGGCGACCTGCTCAAGCGGACGTACTCCGAGCCGCGCTGGGACCGCCGCAAGGCCGGCGTCGTCGCCACCGAACGCGCGACGCTCTACGGCCTGCCCGTCGTGACCGGCCGCACCGTGGCCTACGGCAAGATCGACCCGTCGGTCTGCGCGCGACCTCTTCATCCAGCGTGCGCTCGTCGAAGGCGACTGGGACACCCGGCACGACTTCGACGCCGACAACCGCAAGCTCGTCGACGCAGGTCGAGTCGCTGGAGGACCGCGCGCGGCGGCGCGGCCTGCTGGCCCCCGACCAGGTCCGCCAGGCCTTCTTCGACGAAGCGCCTTCCGCATGACGTCGTCTCCGGCGCGCACTTCGACCGCTGGTGGCGCGACGCCAGGCGCGCCGATCCGCAGCTGCTGCACTACACGCGCGAGCTGCTGCTGGACCCCGCCGCCCGCGCCGAGCTGAACCCCCAGGCCTACCCGACGGGCTGGCGCCAAGGCGAGCTCGTCCTGCGGCTGACCTACCGCTTCGAGCCGGGCGCGCCCGACGACGGCGTCACCGTGCACGTCCCGCTCACGGAGATCGCGAACGTCAGGCCGGACGAGTTCGAATGGCTCGTCCCTGGCCTGCGGCACGAGCTCGTCACGGCGCTCATCCGCGTGCTGCCGAAGGACCTGCGCCGTCCGCTCGTCCCCGTGCCCGACACCGCGACCGCCGTCCTGGCCGCGGTCAAGCCGCGCCGGGAGCGCCTGCACGACGCGGTCGCCCGCGAGCTCGAGCGCCTGAAGGGCGTCCGGGTGCCGGCGGGCTTCTGGACGCACGTCGAGCTGCCGTCGCACCTGCGCGTCGGCTTCGTCGTGGAGGGCGACGGGGAAGCCGTCCTCGCCGCCGGAACCGACCTGGACGCGCTCCGGGCGCGAGCTGCGCCCGCGGCTGCAGCAGCAGCTGGCGGCCGCCGCGCCCGACCTGCAGGCAACCGGCCTGAAGAGCTGGACGATCGGCACTTTGCCGCGCGAGATCAAGCTCCCCGGGACGGGTGGGACGGTCACCGCCTACCCGTCGCTGGTCGACGAAGGCGACACCGTGGGCGTGCGTGTGCTGGACACCAGGGACGCGCAAGCCGTCGCGATGCGCGCGGGGACCCGCCGGCTGCTGCTGCTCAGCGCGCCGTCCCCCACCCGCTGGGTCAAGGATCGCCTGGACCTCCGCGCGCAGGTGGCGCTCGGCGACCCGGTGATGGGGGGCATCGACATCGTGTTGGAGGACTGCCTCCACGCGAGCGTCGACCAGCTCGTCGCCCGGGCCGGCGGTCCGGCGTGGGACCCCGAGCGCTTCGCCCGACTGCGCGGCCACGTCGCCGGCGAGCTGGCCGACACCACCGCGGCGACCGTCGCACGGGTCGTCGACCTGCTCGAGCTCCGGGCACAGATCATCACGGGCATCGCGCCGCTCATCGCTGCGGAGCAGGCCCCGGTGCGGGCCGATCTGCAGGCCCATCTGGCGCGCCTCGTGCACCGCGGCTTCGTGACGAACGCCGGCGCGGACCGCCTGTCGGACATCAAGCGCTACCTGACGGGAATCCTTCGCCGGCTGGAACGGCTGAGTTCTGCCGCGCCAGGTCCAGACGCGCAGAGCATGGCCGTGGCGCTGGAGGTCGAAGCAGAAGCTCGTGCTCTACGAGACGCGTGGCCCGCCGGTCGTCAGCTCCCGGAAGCGCTTCAGGAGGTCCCCTGGCTGCTTGAGGAGCTGCGGGTGAGCCTCTTCGCCCAGGGCCTCGGGACGAAGGTGTCGGTGTCGCCGAAGAAGCTTCGACGGGTGTTGTCCGGGTTACAGATCTAGCCGCAGCCCGCTTGCAACAGGTCTAGATTCGACCGAATAGAAGGTTCATGGAGTCGTCTGCTTGTCGGAATCTCGGTGAAGCCAACCCGCCTCGGCAAGCGGACCCACGCGGTAATGCGCTCCGCGTCCTAGGTGATGAGGCCTCAGAACACGTTGCCACACGAAGCCGAGCGGCAGAGGAAGCACCTCGCGCTGAACGACGCCCCCACGGTCCGCTCGCCTTGGCGGCGCTCTACCTGGTCGTGGCCTGGTCGTTGATCGCTTGGGCGATCTGGTCACTCATCACCTGATGACGGTGCGGCTCTTCGACGGTTGAGCGGGACGGCTGCCGCGCACACCCTGACGGCGCTGATCAGCCCTGGCACCTGCCCGACGGGCGACCCCTCGGTCACCGTCGCCGTCGACGTCATCGCCTCACGGCAGTGACTCACCACAGCGCACCGGCCGGAGGGCTTTGAGAGTCTTCCGGCCATGCGCTTCGAGGTCATCCCCACCCGTCTTGACGGTCCGCTGCTCCTCCAGCCCGGCGTCTTCGGCGACGAGCGCGGCTTCTTCAGCGAGACGTACCGCGCCAACGACCTGGCCGAACTGGGGATCACCGAGAGCTTCGTGCAGGACAACCACTCGCGCTCGAAGTTCGGCACGATCCGGGGTCTGCACTTCCAGATCGGCGCGGGGGCGTCCAAGCTCGTGCGCTGCGGGCGCGGCGCCATCGTCGACGTCCTGGTCGACCTCCGGCCGTCCTCGCCCACCTACGGGGAGTGGGAGGCCTTCGAGCTGACCGACGAGACGATGCGGGTGCTCTACGCGCCGATCGGCTTCGGGCACGGCTTCTGCGTGACGAGCGACGTCGCCGACGTCCTCTACAAGCAGTCGGCCTACTACTCGACCGACGTCGAGCGCGGGATCTCGTTCCTGGATCCAGCGATCGGCGTGGAGTGGCCGGTGCCCCGCGAGCAGTGGATCTACAGCGAGCGCGACTCCGGCGCGCCGACGCTGGCGGAGTTCGCGCCGCAGCTGCCGTTCTGAGAGGCGGCCCGCGTCAGCCGCGCAGGCGGTGCATGAGGACGCCGAGGCGGTGGCGGGGGGAGAAGCGCTGCGCGCGTTCCAGGCGCGCGCGGTCCTCGTCGCGTCGGCGCGCGTAGTCGGCCTCCTCGGCGACCCAGCGGGCGCGCTCCTCGTCCATGCCGGCGCTGGCAGCAGCCCACTCGGCCTCGCGCGCGGTGAGGGCCGCCGTCACGCCGTCGAGTCGACGCAGGACAGCGTCACGATCCTTGCGGAGTTCGTCCCGCTCGTGCTCGAGCGCAACGCATCGCTGCTCGAGGCTCGTGACACCTGTCCCGCCAGCCTGTGCGCTCCTCGTCGTTCCGGTCCGCTCGAGGGCGTTCGCGGCCTGCTCGCGGGCAACCTGCGCCTCCCGTGTCCGCAGATCGACGACCTCGGCCTCGAGCGCAGCGAGCAGCTGGTCGGTGGTGAGGGCCGCGGCGTCGTCCGGCGTGTCGTTGGACATCACGTGCGATGCAATCACATCGGCGCTGGGTCGTGGCGACCACGGGTCCGCCGCCGACGCCCCCGCCGTACACTCCCGCCCGTGGAGTACGTGCAGGTCATCGGCCCGGAGCCCGCCCCTGGCGAGCAGCGGCGACACCGCCGCTCGCCTCCGCGAGGCGCTCGTCGCCGCCGGTGTCCCGGTCCGCGCCGACGAGCCGGGGACGGCCGCCGACCGCCTGCTGATCCTGCAGCCCGCCGCGTGGTACGCGGGGTGTGCCGCCCCCCCGCCGGACGACCTGGTGCGCCTTGGCCGTCGGCTACTCGCTGGCGCCCTACGGCTCGGTCGCTCTGCAGGACGACGCCGAGGTCGGGCGGCGCCTGGGGGCGATCGCGCATCCGGACGCGCGCTGTGCCGAGCACCTGCGCCACCTCGGATGCCGCGCGGTGCATGTCCCGCTCGGCTGCCGGCCCGCGACCGCCGATGACCGATCGCAGGCTCGTCCCGTTCACGTGGCGAGCTACGGCGAGCCCACCGAGCGAAGGCTGCGGGTCCTCGCCGGCGGCGCGAGGGACCTCGACGACGTGCGCTGCTCTCACCTCTTTGCGGATCCGAGTACGACGCGGGTCTTCGGGACGGCGCCACTTCGCAACGCGCGCGTCCTGGTCGACGTCGCGCCCGACGACGATGCCGCGCCGGACCTGACCGTGCTGCTGGCTGCCGCCGAGGCGGGCGCCGCCGTCGTGAGCGAGCGGCTGGGGACCTGGCCCACCGCAGCGATCTCGGCGGCCGTGACGAGCGCACCACCGGCGACGCTCTTCCGGCGCGCGCGCGAGCTGGCCGCCGACGCCGGTGCCGCCGCCGAGCACGCCCGCAAGCTCCACGCGGCCTGTCTCGCCCACGCGGCCCTTGCGGACACGGGTCGCGGTCTGGCCGAGATGCTCGCTCTCGAGTCGCCCGCACCCCGCTCTTCTCCGCGCACCGCGTCGCTCAGCCAGTACGCCAAGCCCACCGAGCCGCCGCCACCCATCGCCGAGGTCATCCGCCGCGAGTCCGGCGCCGACGACGCCGCGGTCCGTGCGGGGCTGCAGCAGGCGCTGGGTTCCCTCCGCACCCTTCGCAAGCGCGTGGACCGCCTTGAAGCCGGGACGACGCCCGAGCAGGAGACGGCGGTCGCGCAGCTGTACCGCTCTGCGCACGACGCCCCCGTCGAGGTCTCGGTCCTGGTCCCCGCCCATGGCGCGGCGCGGACGATCGAGGCGACGCTCACCTCGGTCGCAGCGGCGGCGGCCGAGCCGGACGCGCCGAGCATGGAGATCGTGGTCGTCGACGACGCCTCCCCCGGCCCGGACGCCGAGGTCGCCGTCGCCTGGGCGAAGGAGCACCCCGACCTCCCGGTCACCGTCCTGCGTCACGCGACCAACCGCGGGCTCAGCGCGGCGCGGAACACCGCCGCCGCACACGCCGCCGGCCCGCTCGTCCTCGCGCTCGACGCCGACGACCTGCTGCGCCCCCGTGGCCTGGCGCGGCTGCTCGCCGCGCTGCGCGACGGACCCGGACGCCGCCTTCGCCTACGGCATCCTCGAGCGCTTCGACGCCTCCGGACCGACCGGGCTCGTCGGCCTCTACCCGTGGGCGCCCGGAGCGGCTGCGGACGGGCAACCACATCCCGGCGCTGGCCCTGATCCGTCGCGACGCGCTGCTCGCGCTCGGCGGCTACGCTCGACATGGACTGGGGCTTTGAGGACTGGGACCTCTGGTGCCGGGTCGCCGAGAGCGGCGGCCACGGGACCTGGGTGCCGGAGATCGTCGCCCGCTACCGGCTGCGCCCCGGATCGATGAGCGCGGGCCTGCAGCTGTCACGGCTCGGCCCGCTGGCCGACATGCTCGAGCGGCATCCAGAGTTGCTCGGATGACGCCGCCCGCGCATCGTCCTCTCCTCGCGCGAGCTGTTCCCGTTCGGCGGCGGCGGCATCGGCGCGTACGTCGCGCAGACCGCGCAGGCGCTCGCGCCCGGTCGCCGACGTCACGATCCTCACCGCCGCCTGGTACGCGGCGAAGTACGCACGAGCTCCGCGGGCTCGGCGACCCGCGGGTGGACTACGGCGGCGCGCAGCGTCGCCTTCGTCGAGGTGCCCGAGCCCCGACGAGCACGGGACGTTCTACTCGCACATGCACCTCTACTCCCACCGGCGTGCTGGAGCGGCTGCGCGAGCTCTTCGGCGACCGCGGGCCCGGACCTCGATCGAGTTCTCCGACTACCTCGGCGAGGGCTTCGTGGCGACCGCAGGCCCGCCGCGCCGGCGACCCCGTTCCTGCGCGGACACCACGATCGCCGTCCGCCTGCACACGAGCGCGGAGATGTGCGAGGTCCTCAACGGCCACCTCGGACCGGGACTTCGAGCGCCGCGTCACCCGCGAGCTCGAGCGCCGCGCGCTCCAGCGAGGCCGACGTGCTCCTCGACTCGGGCGGCGACATCTCGGGACCTACGAGCGCTTCTACGGCCCCGGCGCGCTCGCCCCGCCCGTGCGCGATCCGCTACCCGCTGGAGCTGGCCGGAGGAGGCGACCGGTGCCCGATCCGCCGGCGGACGGGCCGCTGCGGATGCTCTACGTCGGCCGCTGCGAGCGGCGCAAGGGCGTGCAGGACCTCCTCGACGCGCTCACCGCCTTCACCGCGCGACTGGCGGCTGACGATCCTCGGCGGCGACACGGCCACCGCGCCCGCTCGGGCGCTCCATGCGCCGCACGCTCGAGCTCCAGGCCGCGGGCGACCACGCGCATCACCTTCGTGCGAGAGCGTCGCCCGCGCCGACTGCCCGCGCGGATGGCCGCGCACGACCTCGTCGTGCTGCCCTCGCGCTGGGAGTGCTGGCCCTACGTCGCCCTGGAGGCGATGCGCGGCCGGGATGCCGGTGATCGCCACCCCGCGTGGGCGGCTTCGCGAGATGGTCGAGCCCGGGCGTCAACGGCTGGCTGGCCGACGGGCACGGGGACCGAGGCGCTCATGGAGCTGCTCGGGCCGCTCGTCGCCGACCCGGCGCTGCGTCCGCGCCGCCCGCGATCGCCGAGCGCTGTCCGCCCACCGTGCACGACCTGGCCGACGCGACCTTCCGGCGGCGCGTACCTCGCGCTGGCCGCCGACGCCGAGCAGCTGCGCCCGATGCGACCAGCAGCGTCACGGCCGCGCGGCGCACCGCCCGCGGCCCGGCGCCGACCCGCCGCCGCTGGTCTCCGTCGTCATCCCGTACCACGGCATGCACGCGCTTCGTCGAGGAGACCGTGGCCTCCGTCGTGCGCGCAGACCCATCCGCGGATCGAGGTGCTCGTCGTCGAACGACGGCTCCTTCGCGCCCGAGGACGTCGTCCTCGCCGAACTCGCCACCCGCTACCCGCTCCGCGTCGTCACCCAGGCGAACCGCGGCCTGGGCGGCGCCCGCAACTTCGGCATCGCCCTCGCCCGCGGGCGCTACGTGCTGCCGCTGGACGCCGACAACGTCCTGGAGCCGACCTTCGTCGCGCGCGTGCGTGGCGCTGCTCGAGGCCGACCCCGAGCTGCGCCTACGTCACGTCGTGGAGCCGCTACGTCGCGAGGACGGCGCCCCGCTGCTCCCGCCGCCCGACGGCGGCTACCGGCCCGGTCGGCAACTGGACGCCGCTGGTCGAGGAGCGCAACGTCGCCGGGGACGGCGACCGCGGTCTTCCGCCGCAGCATCTTCGACCGCCACCGCTTCAGCGAGGACCTCACGAGCTTCGAGGACTGGGCGCTGTACCGGGAGCTGGCACGCGCCGGGCCGCTTCGGCCGCGTCATCCCCGAGATGCTGTGGCGCTACCGCGTGCGGCGACGACTCGATGCTCCGCGAGGTCGGGCTCGCGCGACGAGGAGCGCCTGCAGGCCGAGATGGATGCGCTGATCCGCGAGCAGGAGGTCGCATGGGTGTCGAAGAACGGCTGAGCCTCGACGCGGTCAGCGAGCACACGCTGATCGCGGTCGAGCACCGCCACCGCTACGCGTTGGCCGGCCGCGCGTGCGCGGGCCTGCGCGTGCTGGACCTGTGCTGCGGGGTCGGGTACGGCAGCGCGATCCTGGCGCAGCCGCGGCCAGTCGGTCGTCGGCGTGGACCGCGACGCGGCCGCCGTCGACACCGCCCCGGCCACCGTCGGGCAGGGGACGGGCGCGACGCTTCGTCGCGGCCGATGCCCTGGACTACCTGCGCGCGCTCGAGCCGGCGGAGCGTCGACCTCGTCGTCTGCTTCGAGGGCCTCGAGCACGTGCCCGACGTCGAGGCGGTCGCCGCGCAGCTCGTCCGGCTCGTCGCGGGCGGCGTCGGGCTGATCGTCTCCGTCCCCAACAGCTCCACCTTCGGCGAGGTGAACGAGTTCCACGTCACCGACTTCGACCTGCCCGTCCGCCCAGGCCGCTCTTCGCCGAGCTGCCCGGACGTGACCGTCGCCTACCAGACGCACGCGGAGGGCTCGCTCATCCAGCGGCGGCCGGCGGGCCGGCGACGGTGCGGATCGAGGTCGACGGCGAGCAGGACCTGGACTGGGCCAACCACTTCCTGCTGCTTGCCGGCGTCGACGCCGAGGCGCTGCTCGGCGGTCGCCGACGGCACGGTCCACCTGGCCGCCGCACCCGTCAACCACCGCTACATGCGTCAGCCTGGAGGAGGCCAACCGCCGCGCTGCTGGCGGAGAACGGGCGCCTGGCCCGCGAGCGCCTCGGGCTCGGGGCCGCAGGCGGCGCGTCGGCGGCTCTGCGCAAGGAGGACGCGCTGGAGCAGGCGCGCGAGGAGATCCGCCAGTGCCGTCACCGGATCGGGACGCTGGAGGCGGAGCTCGCCGCCGCCGCGGACCGCGCCTCGGCGGCCGAGGCCGAGCGCGACGAGTACCGCCGGGCGTTCGTCGCCGTGCGCTCCAGCCGCCTGACCAACCTCGCCGCCCGCCTCGCCGGCCACCGCTTCGAGCGTCCATGACCGCTCGACCTGCTTCGATGATCCGGTCTGGCAGATGGCCTTCGGCGAGCGCGCGGCGATCGAGGGGCTGCTGAGCGCCGGCAAGCCGGAGCTGGCCATCGAGGTCGGCACCGCCGAGGGCGCGTGCCTGCGCCGCATCGCCCCCCACGCCGGCGAGGTCCACTCCTTCGACCTGATCGAGCCGTCGATCCCCGACCTGCCGGAGAACGTGCGCCTGCACACCGGCGACTCGCACGTCCTGCTGCCGCAGGTCTTGGCCGAGTTTGCCGCCGCCGGCCGCTACGGTGGACTTCGCGCTGGTCGACGGCGACCACTCCGCCGACGGGGTGCGCCAGGACGTCGAGGCGCTCCTGAGCCTCCCCGGCGGTCGCCGACTGCGTCATCGTCACCCACGACACCGGCGAACGAGCACGTGCGCGCGGGCCTTGACGCCGTGCCCTACGGCGCGTACCCGAAGGTCGCGCACGTCGACCTGGACTTCGTCCCGGGCCACCTCGGGCGGGACCGCTTCCCCGGCGAGCTGTGGTACGGGCTCGGCCTGATCGTCGTCGACGCCGCCCGGCCTGCCTACGGCAGCGGGCCTGCGGTGCAGACCGACCGCCACCACGGCGGCGAGCTGCTCGCGATCGCCCGCGACGTGCTCGCCGGGAGCCGCGCCCGACGGCGGTGACGGGCGCTTTGATGCGCGGACGCGACGGCTCAGCGACGCGTACGCCCGCATCGACGAGCTGGAGCGGCGGGTGGCGGAGCCAGGAACCGAGCCGATGAGACGGGGTACCCTGCCGGAGCGTGCATGTCAAGCGAAGCAGCGTGGCGCCGGCCGCCGCGGCAACCGCCATCGTGCTCGCCACACTCGCCGGGTGCGGTGGGGGCGACGAACCCCAACGAGGACCCAACTGACCCCGGAGCGGTCGCGAAGACCTACCTCCGGGCGGTGGCCGACGGCGACGGAGACAAGGCCTGCGCCCAGCTGACGACGGCGGTCGGCAAAGCCGCGGTCAAGCTCGCATCGACGTCATACCCGAAGGACCAGATCAACTCCTGTCCCGCGGCGATCGCTCGGCTGAGCAAGGAGAACGACAAGGCGTCCGCCGAGTTGCTGCGCAGCGCACGGCTGAACCAGCTCACGGTGAACGGGAAGACCGCGTCGGTGAAGTCGACGGCGTCGGGCACGTTGAAGCTCACCCGGAGCGGGAGCCGGTGGCTGATCAGCGCGGGCGTCTACCGCTGACCGGATCCAGACGCCGCCGGCTACCAGCCCATCGGCCGCCGCATTGCAGCCGCCGGGTCGGGGCCGCCGCGGTACCCGACGTAGGTGAGACACCCACCGTGGGGGAGGGAAAGACGAAGCTCGTCGACTGCCCGCGGTAGGCGCACTGCGACGTGCCACGGAGGCACGCCGTCGCGGTTCCCCTCGGCGGTGGGCGCGAAGACCTCGTCCCCGACATGGACGCGTAAGGCGGTGGCTGGTTCCGACGCCATGAGCCCGACGTGGAGCTCGTCCGTCGGTTCGGGCAGCGCCACCGGCAGCGCCGCCCCCGGACGCAGTTCGATACGACCGTCGGCGAGCATCGCCGCCCCGGGGACGTCATGCGGGAGCCGCAACGGCCAAGGGCGAACGTGGGGACGAAGCGAGCGCTGCGGTCTCACCGTGAGGATGGTGTCGATCCAGGTGCGGGACCAGCACGGCGGAAGCTCCGGGCGCCACGCCTCCAGCACGGCCGCCAGTTGCAGCTCCTCCCACCGCACCGGGCGGGACCGATAGAGCGCGGCGTCGTAGCTCGACGCGACCGTTGGGCGGCCAGGTCCCCGAAGACCAGTTCGAGTTCGTGAAAGGACACCCCGGTGCCCCAGCGGGCGAGTGCTCTCGTCGCGGGCTTCGGCCCCGGCTCGGGCCGCAGCATCGATTGCTGCGACGAAGTCGGCTCGCTCCGAGCGCTGGTAGGTTCGCCGGCCAGCGACGTGGGTAGCGCATGCAGAAACGGGAGTTGCCTGTGTGATGATCGATCGGCGTGAGCCTGTTCGGGGTCTCGGAGATGACGATGTGTCCGTCGTCCGCTAGAAGCTCGCGACCGAGCCGCAGCATCGCCAGCCGCTCATCGATCGTGAGGTGCTCCAAGACGGCATAGAGAAGCAGGACGTCGACCTCGCCGCGGAACTCCGCCAGCCGCTCTTGGATCTCCTCTGCCGGCCAAGCGAACAGCTCCACGTTCTGGAGGCCTCGTCCCGACGTGCCCGCGAGCCAGGTCGACCTCTCTGCGCGTCGATGTCCACCCCGATGTGGCGCGCCACACCGCGGAGCGAACGCGCACGCGATCGCACCCTGCCCGCAGCCGTACTCCAGGACGGTGCGCCCGGCAAGCGGAATGTGCCGCTCGACCCAGGGCACGCTGTCGGCTTGCGCAACGGCGAGTCGCCGGAGCCATTCAGGGTGTTCGGTCCGGCTCGCCGGCATCGCTACCGCGTTGAGGACGGTCGGCGCCGGCGGACGGGGTTCTTGCCTAGCGCCGTTTGCCGACCGTCCGACCGCGCTCGACGATCTGGATCGAGAAGATCCGCGAGTTTCCGTCGACCACGCGAACCCTGAGTCGGTAGCTGCCAGACGCGGGCCGGCGGCGGCTGATCCGTGTCGTCACCTTGACGGTGTGCGTCCCGGCGCGCCCGGTGAAGCGCTTGCTCCCGGCCATGCGCACGTAGTACGCACAGCGTGCTCCCGCCGCGGTTGCTGGCCTTTGGCGAGGAGCAGCGACCGTCATCGCCTCGGCGGCCGACGCGCCGTTGCTCGAGCGTCAGGAAGATCGTCGCCTGCCGCGAGAGGGAATACGTGAGCACGGTGCCTGATGTCGTGCTGATCGTCCGGCTGGCGAGGGTGGTGCGGGTCAGCTGGGGACGGGCGCTGATCGGCGCGGGGCCTGGTCCCGGTGTCGGGGTGGGTTCGGGGTCGGCCCGGGTGAGGGCGTCGGGGTCGGGGTCGGCGCAGGGTCGGCGCGGGGGTCGGAGTCGGCCCGGGCGGCGGGTCGGTCCGGGTGTCGGCGGGACCGGGCGGGTCACGTGACAAGCCGGGCCGCAGGTCCGCCGAGGCTGCTGTGTCGGGTGACAAATCCCTTGTTGCTCCCGACGAATTCACGCGTCTCCCCGCCGACGAAGATGGTGCCGGACGGCGCCACCGCCAGGCCGTTGCCCTGGCCGCCACCCCCCCCGGGGGAGGTCAGGACGCGGCCGCCGGTGCGACGCTGTTGTCGAGCGACCCGCTGCTGGTTAGCGCCCACAGGGTCACCGAGCGCTCTCCACTGTCCTGCGTCGCGCCCGCACCGAGGATGCGCCCGGAGTTCAGCACGGAAAGCCCACGCGCTCCCAGAGGCTCAGCGTTGCCCGCGCTCGACGAAGCCGGGCGTACCACGCCGCCGGCACCGAAACCCCCGTCGAGGGTCCCGTTCGGATTCAATCTCAAAAAGACGGCGAGTGACCCGCTGTTCCGCACGTCCGCCCCGCCCCCGAGCACGCGCCCAAGAGCATCCACCGCGACCGCGGTGATGATCGAGTTCGCGCTGCCCTGTCCGTCGTAGTAGTACGTCCCGCCCTGACCGAAGCCCTGGTCAGAGTTCCCGTCCGCATCAACCCGCCCTATCATGCGCACCGGTCACCTGCAACCCTGGGCGCCTGCTGCCCGCCGAAGACGATCTTCCCGTCTGGCTGCATGGCCACGCCGTTCGCCTGTGAGTTCCGCCCGTAATCAAGGATCTTGACGCCGCCAGAGCCGAAGCTACCGTCCAAGACGCCCGCGTTT
This sequence comes from Paraconexibacteraceae bacterium, assembly GCA_963750375.1. Classification (GTDB taxonomy): domain Bacteria; phylum Actinomycetota; class Thermoleophilia; order Solirubrobacterales; family Solirubrobacteraceae; genus Paraconexibacter. The sequence continues at coordinate 48,609 of CAVVQN010000007.1, read as the reverse complement.
GTCAGGCGCGCGAGGGCGACGCGATCGAAGCCGTCAGCCGCCGTCGCGCTGCCGCCCGACGACGATGTCGCCGCATGGTCCGACCGCGATCGCGTTCGCCATCCGAGCTGGGAACCGTAGGGTGCCGCTGCTGCCGAACGAGGTATCGAGCGTTCCGTTCGCGAGAAACCGACGGACGACCGCCCCGTTGTCGCTGCCGGCCACCAGCACCTTGCCGTCGGGCTGCACCGCCACGCCCCGGGCCACCCCTGTCGACGGGGCAAAGACGGTTCCGAGCGAACCGTCGGTGTTGATGCGCTCGACGAGCATCTCGGTGGACGACTTGCCGACGGCGATCGCGGATCCCGAGGTCTCGGCGCCGATCGCCGAGGATCGAGTCCCCGGGCTTGACCGTGCTCACGGCCTCGCCGGCTGCCGAGGCGCCGGCCGGGCAAGCCGCCAGCGCGAGCGCGCAGCCCAGCATCACAAGAGTTCGCGCAGCGGGTCGCAGCATCGACCGAACGTACCAGAGCCTTGCCGCGCGCACGCAGCCTCTGGACGGTCATCCGACCGCAGCGACGTGCAACCCACAGACAGCGGTCGGAGGCGGCCTCGGAACGACGAACGCCGCGGCCCGTGGGCCGCGGCGTCGTATTCAGCACCTACGGATCGGGAGGCACCGACCCGCGGAGCGCGGGCCGGTGGTCACCCGAAGGGTCAGCCAGCGCTGCTCGCGATCGGGGCGAGGATCTGGTCAACGTTGTCGCCACCGTTAGCGGCGGTGATCGCGGTCGTCACGCCACCGGCGCGAATCTGCAGACCGCGGGTTCCGGCGATGCTGGCGAAGGCGGCCTTGATGGTCGTCTTGCCCGGGGTCGTCGTGGAACCGAACGACAGCGTGGCGTTGTCGGTCGTGTTGACCGTACCCGTGTTGTCGACGCGGCGGAACTGGCCGCGCGTTGGCGGTCGCGTAACGCTGGTCGAACGTCACCGTTGCGGTGTTGCTCGGACCATCGAACGTCGTGGCCAGAGCCTCGGGACCGGTGGTGAAGCCGGACGCGAACGCGCCGGCGTTGCCGCCCGAGGGCGCCGTGGCGATCGAGTTGGGAGCGGCGGTGACGGCATCGTTCGCGGCACCGGCCGGGACGATCAACGCCGACCACGTACTCGGCCTGGGTCTTCAGGAACGCCGCGGTGTACCGCAGCGTGTTGCCCGTCTGCTGGGCCCCGGCACCAAGGTTGACCGTCTGCCGTTCGAGAGCAGCGCCGCCGGGTTGTCGCCCGCCGGGACCACGTTCTGGTCAAACACGATGTCGATGAGACCATCCGTACCGTCGGTGACGAGCTCACCCGAGACCGGGTCCGGAGCTGTCGTGGCACCCGTGCTTCCGGGCATCGGCGCGGCGCTAGCCGGCGTCGCGTCACCCGTGGCGAGCGAGGTCACGGCTCCGGCACCACTGTACGTCGCGCGGACGGCGTTCGCGATAACCGTCGGGGTGACCGGGAACGTGATCGTGACCGTCCGGCGATCGGCGCTCAGCGCAGCGCCGGTGCCGGTTGCTGTGGTCGCGTTGTTGACGTCCTGGAGCGTGAACTGTGCCGACTGGGCAGCGGTCGGGACGTTGGCCAGAGCCTCGTCAAACACGTAGGAGACGGTGCTGCCGGAGCGAGCAGTACCCGTGAGGTCCGGAGCCGTCGAACGGCCGCGGGTGCCGTTGTTCGTGCTGGAGCCCACGAGCGCGCCCGAGTCACGGTTGCTGAAGGTACCGGTCGCGGCGTTGACCACGGCGTTGTCGGCAATGCCCGCGTACGTGTACTGAGTCGGATCGGAGACGGCGTTGAACAGGACGTCCGCGCATTGACCCGAGGCCGAGGCCGAGGTACCGGTGGCGGGCGCAGTCTGGTCGTACTGGCCGATCGAGAACCGTGCGGGGACCGGGGTGGTTCCGATCGTCTTGTTGAAGCAGTAACGGACGGTCGTGCCGGTGGCCGACGCGCTCGTCACCGTGGCCGAGATGAGATCGGGCGTGAGCGTGGAGTTCAGCGTGAGCGCGCCGCCCATGGAGGCGTTCGCCCCCGCGGGAAGAGCAAGCGGCAAGGCCGCGAGGGCCAGGACCGCGAGAGGCGCAGAAGTGCGCTTAGACAGGAGAGACATGAGTTACCGGAACCCCTTTCAATGGGTCTCGAGTTACGTGGGAGGCCCAACGAGCCACCGATACGGCCCAACTTCTACCACACTTGCCCGGTGGGAGAGCAAGCCTTCGACCAAAATGACGTCCCGGCCTGTGCGTGCTCAACCTCTCACAGGCCGAACACCGGGCCGTGTAGGGGGGAAGTGGGATGCGGCGTGCCAGAAACACGGACGGCCACCCGAAGGTGGCCGCCGCCTGCCGCAACGCTCCCGGGTGCTACCCGCGGAGCTTGGAGCTCTTCTGGCGGTAGATGTACACCGCCGTGTGGTTTCCGCGCTCGCACTGCACGCGACCGTCGTAGTAGCCCCGGTTGATGAGGCGCTGTTCCTTGCACCGGTAGCCGAGGATGCGCTTGTTCTTGCTCTCGCTGCAGCGGCCGAGGGCACCGCCACGCTTGACCCGGCATCGATAGTGGGCCAGAGCCAGGCGCCGTCCCGTGGAGCAGCTGAGGTGGAAGGTCGTCAGGTCAAGCGACCGGCCGCTACGGCGGGGGTATTTCGGCGCAGAGCAGTGACGGCGACCCAGAGACGCAGCCGAATGGGCACTGGTCCGGCTCGAGGCTTTCGATGTCTTGGCCGTGGCGGTGGCACCGCCGACCCCGACGACAGCCAGCGGGACCGCCGCGCCAAGACACACCGCCAGCGCGGTACGGGCTCGACGGGCTTGATGGATCGTGTCCTGCTTCATGCGTGCTCGCTCTCCTTCGGTGGTGACTTCTCGACAAACGTACTAGCGACGCCCGGGACGACCGGATCCGACTCTCATCGAGTCCTCACAGTCGGTCACCGGGCCCCCGCCGCCCCGTCGGCGAGGCCGCGCAGGCCGGCCGCGCGCTGCTCCCCACGGATCGCGCTGCGGGCCGACCCCGTGTAGCGGACCGTCAGGGCGCCTCCCGATGACGCGGCTGCGTCGGGCAAGCGTTCCTCGACGCGCCAGCGCCCGCTCCGCACAACCGGCCGGTAATCGAGTCCGACAGGCTGTCCGTCGGCGGCGACGTACGTGACACGGACGAGCAGACGGCCCGTGACCCGTGCGGCGACCGTGCCGGTCGCGACGAGGAAGCTCGAACCGTCGATGTGGGCCGCGGTCAGGCGCAGGGCAGCGGCGTGTCGGCCTGCACGCAACGTTGCACTTTCGGGGCGGACCGCTGAGTTCCCGGTGTAGGCGAAGGACACCAGGCCGGTCCCGCCGCGCCGCAGTGCCTTGGGCAGGGAGCGCCGGAACACCAGCGTCCGCCCTCCTCGCGGCACGGCGACGGTGAAGGCTCTGGCGGACCGATTTGCGCGATAGGTGATCCGCATGACGGCCCGACGCCTGTGAGGCGAATCTGACGGCGACATCCAAGCGACTGCCGCTGACGCGTGCGCGCAGCATGCTCATCCGTGCCGGGAGCCTTGTCGCCGGATCTCCTTGACGGCGGCACCGGCACGGCGTCCGAGAGCGGGGAAGGCGCGGGCGGCCCGAAACCCGAGACCGGGCGCACCACACCAGCGGCGGTGCCGTCGAAGCGCGTGTCCTGCCCGGCGATGAACAGGCCGCCGGACGGCGTCACGGCCAGGGCGCGAGCCTCTGCGCCGTCCGCCTCCGTCGTCGGCATCTTCAGCATCCCGTCAGCGGCCGCAGAGGGGTCGGCGGCCCCGGCCGGCGTCAGCGCCCAGAGCGCGGCCATCCGCTGCCCTGAGTCCTGGAACGCCCCGGCCCCCACGATCTCACCCCCGCCGGCGACGAGCACGGCGTTCGCCCCGGCCGTGCCGCTGAATTGGACTGGGCACCAAGACGCGCCTGCCCCCCGCTGCCGAACGTGCTGTCCGCCGACCCTGACGGGGTGAAGCGGGCGAAAAGCGCCATGCGCCCCACCGGAGCCCTGCTCGACCCCCGGCGGCCACGACGTTGCCCGACGGCTCCAGCGTCACCCCGTTGAAGGCGGCGAAGGCGCCAGAGCCGGCGTCGACGCGCGACGAGCCCCGTCCTGGCGAAGCTCCGATCAAGCGCGCCGCTGAGCGTCGTGCGCCCGACGATGGCGCTTGTCACCTGCAGGCCGGGAGCCCGCCTGCCCGCGAACACCACGCGCCCGTCGGGTTGACCACCGTCGCATCGATCGTGGAGTTGCGGCCGATGTCGAAGGTCGAGACCCCGCCGCGGCCGAACCTGTCATCGCCTTCGCCGGTGGGGAGCAGACGGATGAGGCCACCGCGCTGCACGCCGTCGCGGGAGGTCACCGTGCCGGCGATGACGATCCGGCGCCCCGGCGCCATCGTCACCGCGCGCGGGCGCATCGTCGTCAGCGGCACCGTGCCGGCAGCGCCGAACCCGAGGTCGGGGCGGCCGTCGGCGGTGAAGCGCTTGACGAAGCCCTGCCCAGGACCTCCGAAGCGGTTCCGCGGGCCTGTCCCGACGACGAGGATGCCGCCGTCGTTCTGCACGGTCACCCCGGTGCCCGCACCGCGGCCGACAACGAATCTGTCTCGAAGGGTCCCGTCAGCGGCCAGACGTCGTACCAGGATCTCGTCGCCGTCGGCGCCGGCGGCGATCACGGTCCCCGACGCCTCCGGGGCGAGGGCCGAGATCTCGGTCCCGAGCGCGACGGCAGCCCCGGGACTCATCGCCGCGTCGGCCTGCGCGACGGCAAGCGAAGCCCCGAGGACGATCGCCGTCAGGACGGCGACGCTCGGCCGCGGATCAACCCAGCGGCGTCGGGACGGGTGAACGTGCATCACTCGATGGGTAACACACCTCCCCGGGGATCGACGCGCCGGCCTCCGGCGAAGGTCGCCGGCCTGACGGATACGGGATCCGCCTCAAGCGGCCGGGTCAGGGATCGAGCTTGGCGCGCCGTCGCTCAGCACCGAGGCGAACGGGGACCGGTTCGGTGTCGCCCGCGACCGTTTCGACGTCGTCGTCCTCGCCGTCGGGCACGTCGGGATCCTCCGGGTCCACGGCCGGCGGCAGCTCGGCCGCCGTCGCTGTGCCGCCCCGGCCGCCCGCCCCCGACAGGAGGCGCAGCAGCCCCAGCAGCGGTCCACGGGTCAGCGGCCGCTTGGCCAGCGCCGCGAGCGCGCGCTGGGCCGGCTCGGGCAGCAGCGGGCTCCTCCGGCCCGACGAGCGACAGGCCGGTGCCGCCGATCGCGTGGCGCAGCGTCCAGTACCGCGCGTCCGGGATGTGCTGCTCGTGGACGCGCGCGAGTCGCGGTCGGCCAGCGCGAGGGTCTCGTCGTAGGCCTCGAGCATGACGCCGGCCGCGGTCGTGTCCCAGGTCAGGCCCGCCGCGGCCGCGCGCAGCAGCTTCACGTGCGCGCGCGTGCGGCACCCTCCTCGAGCAGCGGCCGCACGCGCGTCGGCGCTGCGCGCCGGATCCCACGGCACGAGGGTCGCGGCGCCGGTCGGGAGCGACCTCGGCCAGCGAGGAGACCGGCGCGAAGAGGCAGGGCACGCCGGCCGCCGCCGCCTCGAACGGCATGAGGCCGAAGCCCTCGTACGTCGTCGGGTAGACGACCGCCGCGGTGCGGCCGAGCAGCCAGCGCTTCTCGCTCTCGTCGATCGGCCGCCGACGTCCAGGATCGCGTCGGCCGACGCTCGGGCCGGGAGGCCAGCCACGCGCCTCCTGCCCCGCGGACGAGCCGTGGACGACGTGCGGGCCGCAGAAGACCAGCCGCCCGCGCCACCCGTGCCGCTCGCGCAGCGCCTCGAGCAGCCGCAGGGCGAAGAGCGCGGTTCTTGTGCTTGAAGTCCGTCCCGATGCAGAGCAGGAACGGCGCGCCCTCGAGCTGCTCGGCGAAGGCGGGGGCGCGCGGCGCGAGCTGCAGGCCGTCGAGCTGGTGGTCGACCCCGAGGGCGCCACCCGCATCCGGCTCCGGCTCGACGAGGTCCTCCGCCAGCGCGTCGTCGGCGGCGTGGCGGCTGAAGAAGACGACCATCGCCGCGAGCGACGAGGACCTCCTGCGGTGAGCTGCGAGGTACTGCCTTCCAGCGCTGGGGCGACGGGAAGTACCCCGGGTTGCGGTAGGCGATGAGGTCCTGGTGGGTGATGACCAGGCGCTCGCCGAGCTGCTCGAGCAGGCTCATGTCCCGCAGGGAGCTGATCTGGAAGGGCCGGTGGACGAGCGGGTCGCGGCGCACGCCGCCGGTCGATGTCGCGCTCGCGGATCGTCTCGACCCCGGCCATCGAGGCGATGACGGGCTCCGCGTAGCTGCCCGAGGTCGTCGGGCAGCAGCAGCCGCAGGCTGGACGCGCTGCGTGCGCCACAGCGCGTGGACGAGCTCGAGCGCGTGGACCTGCGTGCCGGTGAGGTACGGGCCCGAGGCAGCGGCGTCGACCGTCACCCGCGGGCCGAGGATCGCGCTCGCTCGCGATCGGCCAGCGCGCGCGCCAGCGGCGTCGCCGTCCCGGACCTCCGCGGCGCGGACGCGCCGCGGTGCGTAGGCGGGGTACCGCGCGTTGATGACGCTTCTCGTGCGTCCTGCTGGATGCGGCTGCGCGCTCCCCGCCGCCGCTCCGCGCTCGAAGGTCCCCCCGCCCTGGTGGAGCACGAGCACGTCGTCGGCGAGCACGTGCTGCAGCCCGGCCGCGATGCAGCGCCGCGAGAAGTCGACCTCCTCGCCGTAGCCCGGGGCGAAGAGCGAGGTCGAAGCTGCCGACGAGGTCGAGCGCCGCGCGGCGGACGAGGACGCAGTGGCCGATCGCGGTCGGCAGGCGCGGGTGCAGGCGCCGCGAGCGCTGCGCGGCGCACGGCGCGCGCCGCGCGCCTCGAGCGTCGTGTCCTGCGGGAGCGCCGGGCACGGGCGTGTTGCGGACGGGCACCGAGACGATCGAGCCGTGGTTCGTCAGCGCCGTCGCGGTGGCGATCGAGCGGTCGGAGCCCGACCGCGTCGCGCAGCCCCTCCACCCAGCCCTCGGCGACGACGCAGTCGCTGTTGAGCAGCATGACGTCCGCGCGGCCCGCAGGCGGAAGGCGCGGTTGCAGTTGCCGACGAAGCCCTGGTTGGCCTCGGCGGTGGACCAGAAGACCGGGTGGTGCGAGGTGCCCGCCGGCGTCGAGCTCCGCGACCCAGCGGCGGCTTGCGTCGTCCGGCGACGCGTCGTCGGCCACCAGCACCGGCACGTCCGCCGGGCGTGTGCTGCAGGACGCTGGCCAGGCACTGCGCGAAGAGCTCGTGCTGGCCGAAGACGGGGATCACGACGACCGTGCCGTCCTGCGTCGGCGGCAGCTGCTGGCCTGCGGTCAGGATCGTGAGCGCCATCGCGGGCAAGCGTAGTCGCGATCCCGTGGGCGGCGCCGGTCCGCGGCCCGCCGTATCCTCGGCGGGCGCCCGCCCGTCGGCCGCCCTCCCCATGACCACACTGCCGCCGATCGCCCCCGACACCCCGAGGATCACGCGCGCGACCGCCGCCGCCCTGGCGCTGCTGCTCCTCATCGTCGGCGCCTACCTGCTGCACGCGGGCCGCGGCACGGTGCCGTTCTTCGACGAATGGGACTGGATCACGCGACGCCGGGGGATCAGCGGCGACACGCTGCTTGCACCCCACAACGGCCACCTCTCGCTCGTCCCGGTCGTCCTCTACAAGCTGCTGCTGCAGATCGGCGGCCTGACCGAGTACTGGCTCTTCCGGCTCGTGCTCACGGCTCTTCACCTGGGCTGCGCCGTGCTCGTCTTCCTCCTGGCGCGAACCCGTGTGGGCGCCGCGGGGGCCCTCTTTGCCGCTGGTCTCGTCGCCGTGCTGGGCGCGGCAGGTGACGACCTCCTGTGGGCCTTTCAGATCGGCTTCCTGCTCGGTGTCCTCTTCGGCCTCGGCGCCCTGCTCGCCCTGGACCGCGACAGCCGCCGCGGCGACCTGGCCGCCGCCGCCCTCCTGGCGCTCTCGCTCGGGTCCGCCTCGGTCGGAGCCGCCTTTGCGATCGCCGCGGCGGTCGAGCTCGCCACCCACCCGCGCCGCCGCGAGCGCTGGTGGACCATCGCCGCGCCACTGGCGCTCTACGCCCTCTGGTACCTGGGCTACGGCGAGCCGGAGCTCAAGCGCGAGAACCTCGGGGCCACCCCGGTCTACGCCGCCGAGTCCGGGGCGACCGCTGCCGGGGGCATCCTCGGGCTGACGATCGACTACGGGCGGATCGTCCTGGCGGGCTTCGCCGCCGCCGTCGGGGTGCGGATCTGGCGCGCGGACCGCGTCTCGCCGCGCCTGCTGGCCCTGGCCACCGCCCCGGTCGCCCTCTGGGTGCTGACCGCGCTCAGCCGGGCGCAGTTCAAGGAGCCGTCGGCCCCGCGCTACATCTACTGCGGCGCGGTGCTGCTCGTCCTGCTGGGGTGCGAACTTGCCCGCGGGCGACGGGTCCCGCACGCGCAGGCCGGGGTGCTGCTCACGCTCGTCCTGACCTTTGCGGCGGTGGCCAACGCCCACACGATCGACACCACCGGCGCCTTCCTCCGCGCGCAGGCGCAGGACACGCGTGCGCGCCTCGGGGCCCTGGACCTCGCCGGCGGGGCTGTGGACCCGGCGCTGTCCGTCGCGCCGACGACCGCGCCGCAGATCATCGCCGGGTCCGCGCTCTACGCCGAGCGCTCGTTCGGCCGGGTCGGGCTGAGCGCGGCCGCCCTGGACGCGGCCCCGCCCGCGCAGGGCGCCGCGGCCGACGACGTGCTGCGGCGCTCCGGCGCGATCACCGCCGTCCCCGCCGACCCCACCGCACGAGCCCGCACCGGCGGACCGCCCGTGACCACGGGAGTTCGCGGCGGCGAGCTTCGCGCGCGGGGAACCTGCGTCCTGACGCGCAGCACGAGCACCGATGAACGCCTTAACGTCACCGTCCCCGACGGCGAAGCAGTGCTCGTGACCGTCGCCGACGCGACCGGGGTGCTCGCACGGCGCTTCGGGCCCGACCTGCCGACCGAGCCGAGCGCCGAGATCCCCGCCGGCGCGACCGTCCTGCTGCAGACGCGCGCCGACGCCGCCACCGACCCGTGGCAGCTGGAGCTCGCCTCCGCCGGTAACCTCACCGTCTGCCGTGCCGCCCCGTAGCCGGTCGCGGCGCGCCCCGACGATGACCCGCCCGCCGATCTGATGACCAAGCGTGTCCTGATCACCGGCGGGGCCGGATTCATCGGCTCTAGCCTCGCCCTGGACCTCGTCGCCCGCCACCCGGACTGGGAGATCGTCGCCTGCGACAACCTCTTCCGCCGCGGCTCGGAGCTGAACCTGCCGCGCCTGAAGGCGGCCGGGGTCCGCTTCGAGCACGCCGACGTGCGCCACGGCGACGACCTGGCCCGCATCGGCCCGATCGACGCGCTGGTCGAGTGCAGCGCCGAGCCGTCGGTGATGGCGGCCGTCGGCGGGCCGACCGACTACGTCGTGGACACGAACCTCATGGGCGCCTACCGGTGCCTCGAGCTGGCCGCCCGCCACCAGGCGCAGGTCATCTTCCTCTCCACGAGCCGCGTCTACCCCGTCGCCGCGCTGGAGGCGATGCCGTACGTCGAGGCCGAGACGCGCTTTGAGCTGGACGGCAGCGCCGGGGTGACCGAGAACTTCCCGCTCGCCGGGTCGCGGACGCTCTACGGCGCGACGAAGCTCGCCGCCGAACTGCTCATCACCGAGTACGCCGAGACCTACGGGATCCCGACGACGATCGACCGCTGCGGCGTGATCGCCGGCCCGTGGCAGATGGGCAAGGTCGACCAGGGCGTCTTCACCCACTGGATGCTCAGCCACCACCGCGGCCAGGACCTGCGCTACATCGGGTACGGCGGCACCGGCAAGCAGGTCCGTGACCTGCTGCACGTCGACGACCTGACCGACCTCATCGACCGTCAGCTCACCGACCCGGCCGCACTGGGCCGGCCAGACCTTCAACGTCGGCGGCGGCCGCGCCGGCAGCCTCTCGCTGCGCGAGACGACCGACCTGTGCGCGCAGATCACCGGCAGCACGGTCGACGTGCGCTCCGCGGGCGAGTCCCGGCCCGGCGACGTGCGCATCTACCTCTCTGACTGCACCGCCCTGTACGCCCACACCGACTGGCGCCCCACCCGCAGCCCCGCGGACGTGCTCGCCGACATCTCGGCGTGGATCACCGACAACCAGGCGCTCGTCTACGGCGCGCTCGGCTGACCCCAACGGAAAGCAGACCTCGTGCCCATCGCCATCGTCACCGGCTCAGGCGGCCTCATCGGGTCTGAGTCCGTGCGCCACTTCGCCGCCCAGGGCTTTGACGTCATCGGCCTGGACAACGACATGCGGGCGACGTTCTTCGGGCCGGACGCGACGACGCGGCCGACGACCGAGCGCCTGCTGGCGGAGGTCGAGGGCTTCCACGCGCACGACCTGGACATCCGCGACGCCGACGGCGTCGCGCGGGTCTTCGCGCAGCACGCAAAGGACGTGGAGCTCATCGTCCACACCGCTGCGCAGCCGTCGCACGACTGGGCGGCCAGCGACCCGCAGACCGACTTCACCGTCAACGCCAACGGGACGCTCAACCTGCTGCAGGCGGCGCGCAACCACACGCCCGACGCGACCTTCGTCTTCACGTCGACGAACAAGGTCTACGGCGACCGGCCGAACTTCCTGCCGCTCGTGGAGACCGACACGCGGCTCGAGCTGCCCGAGGACCACGAGTGGTACGACGGCATCGACCTGACGATGCCGATCGACACGTGCACCCACTCGCTCTTCGGCGTCTCCAAGGTCGCGGCGGACCTGCTCGTGCAGGAGTACGGGCGCTACTTCGACATGCCGACGGTCTGCTTCCGCGGCGGCTGCCTGACCGGCCCGCAGCACGCGGGCGCCCAGCTGCACGGGTTCCTCGCGTACCTCATGCGGTGCACCGTGACGGGCCAGCCGTACACGATCTTCGGCTACGACGGCAAGCAGGTCCGCGACAACATCCACTGCCACGACGTCGTCACCGCCTTCGAGGCCTTCCACCGCAACCCGAAGGCCGCCGCGGTCTACAACCTCGGGGGCGGCCGCGCCTCGAACGTGTCGATGCTCGAAGCGATCGCCAAGTGCGAGGCGATCTCCGGACGCACGCTGCAGTACTCGCTCTCCCCCGACGCCCGCATCGGCGATCACCGCTGGTGGGTCAGCGACCTGTCGGCCTTCGAGCGCGACCACCCGGAGTGGTCGCTCACCTACGGCATCGATGAGGTGCTGCAGGAGAGCTACGACGTCAACGTCGAGGCGTGGACCGCCGCGGCGGGCCGCTGAAGCTCAGCGCGCGTCGTCGGCCGGCGGCGGGCGGCGTGACCGGCGGCCGGGCCGTGAAGTGCAGGGCGGCGGCGAAGAGGACGATGTACTGCGCGAACTGCGCCACGCCGGTCGCGGCGATGAGCTGCTGCTGGGTCCGCGGGTTGTCGAAGAGCACCTCGCCGAGCTTGCCCGGCAGCGTGCCGTACGGCTGCCACACGAGCATCGTCAGCGCGTAGCCGGCGAGGAGGAACGCCCAGGTGCTCACCGGCGCGCCGCGCGTGACCATGCGGACGACGAGGACGACGAGCAGCGGCGCCAGCAGCACCTGGTAGTGGCTCCAGGCGATCGGGCTGACCATCGGCGACAGCGCGACGGCGATCGCAAACCACTCCCACGAGCGGCCGCGGACGCCGCGCAGCAGATCGAAGAAGAGCAGCGCGAGCAGGCCGACCCCGCCCAGGGCCGCGCCGCGCACGTAGTTCCAGTTCTCGGCGCCCGACAGCCGGCAGAGCGTCGAGCTCGGTGAGAAGTTCTCGAACTGGCAGGCCCAGACGTTCGCCGGCAGCGACTTGTGGGAGAAGCTGCGCAGCGCGGGCAGCGGATCGATCGCGCTGAGCTCCCCGGCCCAGATGGCCAGGACACCTTGGCTCAGGAGCATCAGGCCCGACGGTGAACGCGATCGCCAGGACGCCGACGCGCCGGGTGTCGCGCTTGAGCAGGAGCGCGAGCGGCAGCAACACGACCAGCGGCTTGACCGCCAGCGACAGGCTGATGGCGACCGCAGCCCAGACCGGGCGGTCCCGGCCGATGAGCACGAAGCCGAGGACCGCGAGGCCGAGGGCGAACAGGTTCAGCTGATTCCACCAGAGGGAGGAGACCATCGGCGCGAAGCCCACGGCCGCCAACAGGGTCAGGCGCCAGGCCCACGGCGACAGGACGGTACGCAGCCGGCTCCAGGTCCCGCCGACCAGCGCGACGATGACCGCGAGGTTGGCGACGGTCACGAGGTCAGCGGCCGTCGCAGCGGACATGACGCGCGTGACCTGCGCCATGACGACCGCCAGGAACGGCGTCGAGATCCACGTGTCGAGCGTCTCGGGCCGGCCCGTGTCCAGCGCCACGCGGCCCCCCTCGTAAGCGAGGCCGACGTCGAGCGTCAGCGGCTCCCCGAAGGCCTGCACGGCCCAGAGCACGAGCAGGGCGGCGGCGAGCACGACCGCGACGGCGTCCCGACGGTTCACACGGGTCATGGCGTCGGCACCCCGGCGATACCGGCCTGGAAGCACACGGGGTTGCCCGGCTCCACGAGCACGTCGACCGTCGCGGCTCCAGGGGCCTCCAGCGGGAGGAACAGCGGGCGTGCGGAGCCGTCGAGGTGCATCGTGCGTCGTGCGCTGCGCCGGGTCGATCGCGCCCTGGCCGATGCCGGCCTGCTGCGGGAAAGCGCAGGGTGATCGGCTTCGGCGAGCGGGCGACGAGACGCAGGTAGGGGCGGCCCGGCGGCAACGGCGCGGTCAGCGGGATGCTGATGGCGTGAGCGGCGTCGTCCGAGGGCAGGCACGCCCCGCGGCTGCCCGATGCGGTCAGCGGCTGGCCGTCGATCGTCGCGGCCTCCGGGCGCAGGGCGACCTGGGCCGGGACCGTGCGTGGTCCGATCGTGCCGCCCTTCTCGACGGTGTACGTCCGGGTGGCCTGCCCGGCGTAGCGCAGGTCGAGTCCCGAAGAGCCGGAGCAGCACCGAATGACGCTGGTAGGGCTGAAAAGCCGCAGCGAGGACGCCTTCAGAGACGGCCTGGTCGAGGAACACCACGTCCTGCCCCGCCGGCAACCGCCGCTCGGACTGCTGATACCCGCGGCCGAACATCGGCGCTCTCCCACCGGTGCCAGAAGCCTCCGACCCGCGACCGCCGAGACCCCGAATGCCGCGAGATACACCAGCCGCGACGCCGCGCCAGGCGACCTGCGAAGCAGCGCAGCGGAGACGCGCGGAAGCAGGTTGACGGGCGCGAGGCTGCCCGTCGTGCCCGCGGGCCGACCCGCAGCGGCAGGACGGCCGAGTCCCACGCCGATGACGGCAAACGGCAGGATGTCGATGAGGTACTTCAGCTCGCGCCCCACCCCTTCGCCGACAAGCCCGCACGGGTCCAGGCGATGACCAGCGACGTTCAGGAGGAAGGCGGTCGAGGAAGAAACGCCCAGCCTCGCCACGCCGACCGGGCGACGGCGCACCGACAGCGCCACGAGGCCCGAAGGACCAGCTGGTCGACCACCGTCAGCAGACGCGACGGGTCCGGATAGCCGAGCGCGCCGTGCTGGAGGAGCGTCACGGGCCCACCGAGAAGACGGGACGAAGCCCTGATGCCAGCCAGAGCTGCGACCGTGCGCAGGCACGTGTCGGCGCGTCGGATGAACGGTCTCGACGAAGAAGTCCCCGGTCAGGTACGCCACCGCGTACAGCACCGAGGACGCACGGCGAACGCGATCCACATCGGCCACGGCCGCAGCAGCGTCCGGACGACGGTGGCCGGCGCGAGCGACGGCGTGAAGGCCAGCACCGTCAGCAGCGGCAGCAAGATCAGCAGCTGCACGGGCTTCTCGTAGAAGCAGAGCGACAGTGCGAGCGCGAGCGCGGCGATGACGACGTGACGTGCGCGGCCACCGACGAGGTAGCGCACATACGCGTCGATCGCGACGATCGTCAGCAGCATCGCGGGCATGACCTGCAGCGCGGAGACCCACCACAGGTACCCCGACAGCCAGAGCCCCGAGAAGCGAAAACATCCCGAGGAGCACGAGCGTCCCCGGACGCGGGCCGAAGAGCAGGGCGAGCAGCCGCGCCATCGCGGCGAGCGAGCACATGCACGGCCGCGACGAGCGACACGGCCCAGTCGTGGTTCAGGCCGAAGGTCCGGTCCTGCAGCCAGAACACCGCGCGGAAGCCCGGGAAGAAATGACCGAACGCCCCCTCGCGCAGGTAGTGAAGCCCAGCGGGCGTCGCGACCTTGACGCGAGGAAGAGGAAGTCGTCCTGGTAGAAGAAGCCGCCCGCGGCCACGACGACGAGCGCAGCCGCCGCCGCGGCGATGACCGCGGCAGCTGCCAGTCGGAATCGGAGCAGGCTCATCGGCATGGGTCCAGCGGTCCCGGCGCTACGGACGGAACAGCCGCGAGCGGAGCACGCCGCGCTTGTGCAGCCAGAAGCGCGCCATCGTCACGAGCGTCTTGCTGCCGTAGACGAGGCTCTGGCTCAGGCTCGCCGAGGACGCCTCGGGGAAGTACCGCGTCTCGACCGCGACCTCCGTCACCCGCTGCTCGAGCGCCACCGCCTGGGCGATGACCTCCGAGTCGAAGACGAAGTCCGTCGAGTTGCGCAGGAAGGGCACCGTCTCCAGAAACGCGCGGCTGTAGGCGCGGTAGCCCGTGTGCAGCTCGGTGAACTTCTGGCCGAGGACGAGGTTCTCCGTCTCGGTGAGAAAGCGGTTTGAGACGAACTTGTACATCGGCATGCCGCCCTTCAGGGCGCCGCCCGGCGACTTGAAGCGTGACCCGAGGACCATGTCGGCCTCGTCGCGGAGGATCGGGCGCACGAGCGACGGGATGAGGCTCGGGTCGTACTGCCCGTCGGGGTGCAGCATGATCACGACGTCGGCGCCGTGCCGCAGCGCCTCCATGTAGCACGTCTTCTGGTTGCCGCCGTAGCCGACGTTGTGCGGGTGGGAGATGACCCGGAGGCTGAGCTGCTCGGCGACCGCCACCGTGGCGTCCGACGAGTTGTCGTCGACAAGGATGATCTCGTCCACCCAGCCCTGCGGGATCGCGTCGAGCGTGAGCCGCAACGTGTTCGCCGCGTTGTAGGCCGGCATGACCACGACGATCGTCTTGTCCTGCAGAAGCGCGGCGTCGGCCTCGGCCAAGGGCGGGGCGGGGGTGGTTGGCGTCGGCTCGGTGCTCACGTTGTGGATCCTTGTTCGGGGGCGGGAGGAAGGCGGTCGTCGTCGGCGGGCTCGGCGGTGGCGGGCGACCGGCCGCGCATGAAGGTCAGGCCGCCGTACCGGGTGAGCATGAGCAGCAACCCGACGAGCGTGACGGGGACGAAGAGGACGAAGCGCACGAGGATCGTGAAGCCGATCGACGGCCCGCCGGAGATGTCGAGCGCTTTCAGCCCGAAGAGCACGGCCGCGTCGTAGGTCCCGACGTAGCCCGGCGCGGCGGGGATGAGCGCGAAGAACGAGCCGATGACGACGAGGAAGGCGGCCTCGGGAAGGCTGATCGAGAGCTCGAGCGAGCGGCCGACGAGGTAGAAGATGACGCCCTCCGACAGCCAGATCGCGGCGCTGGCCAGCACGAGCAGGACGCCGACGGGAGCGAGCATCCGCCGCACGGCGAAGACGAAGGGACGCACGCGCTGCGCGAAGGCGCTCCAGCGTCCGGCGCGCCGGCCCCGCAGGTAGACGAGCAGCCCGACCGCTGCGACGACGGCTGCGCCGAGGGACGCGAGCGCCGGCGCCCAGCCCACGGGCGTCCCCGCCACACCGGCGAAGGTGACGAGGATGAGCAGGCCGGCGAGCGCGGCGACGTCGAGCAGCCGCTCGGCGACGATCGACCCGAGGACGTCGCGCTTGCGCCCCGATGAGCGCTGGCTCAGCAGCACGGTGCGCAGCGCCTCGCCGCCACGGGCCGGAAGGACCGTGTTGCCCATGTAGCCCACAGCGGTGAGCGCGTAGGCGTCGATCGCCCTGTGCTCGATGTGCGAGAGGCGCAGGATGCGGTGCCAGCGCCAGCCGCGGCTGAGCGTCGCGCCGACGTGGACCAGCACGGCCGCTCCCAGCAGCGCGAGATGGCCCCCCGAGCGCGGGAACGTCGGGGCGTCCTGCTTGCTCGCCCACCACACCACCGCTGCCACCGAGAGGACCGAGATCGCCAGGCCGGCGAAGCGGCGCAGGGTGTGGCGGTGCGCGTCGTGCGCCGCCGCCGGGCTCGGGGCCGGCGTCGCGGCGGCGCTGTCGAGCGTCGGGGTCCCGCGGTTCACGCTGCCCCTCCGCCGCGCTAGCGCAGTGGCGTCGTCCGGGGTCGGGGCTGCCGCCGGTGCGCCGCGCCCGTAGTCGCCGCGGGCCAGGTGCTGCTCGAGCAGGGCGTACAGGACGATGAACAGGTACCGGCTGCCCATCTCCTGCAGGGCGAGCTTGGACTCACCGGTGCGCCGGTTCTGCCACGAGATCGGGACGACGGCGAACGAGTGGCCGCGGACGATCGCCTTCAGCGGCAGCTCGACCGTCAGGTTGAAGTGGTTGGACAGCAGCGGCTGGACGGTCTGGATGACCTCGCGCCGGTAGGCCTTGAACGCGTTCGTCGTGTCGTTGTAGCCGTGGCGGAAGAGCACCCGGATCCCGACGTTCACCAGGCGGTTCATCGCGAGCTTGAAGCGCGGATAGTCCTGGACGACCGAGCCGCGGACGAACCGCGAGCCGAAGGCGCAGTCGTAGCCCGCGTCGAGCACGCGCTTGTACCGGACGAGGTCCTCGGGGCTGTCGGAGCCGTCGGCCATCATCACGGCGACCGCGTCACCCGTGAAGAGCTCGAGCCCGGCCCGGACCGCGAAGCCGAAGCCGCCGGGGTGGTGGGAGCGGACGCAGCGCACGTCGGGGTCCCCGGCCGCCGCCTGCGCCACGGCCTCGGCCGTCCCGTCGGAGCTGGCGTCGTCGACGACGAGGACCTCGTAGTCGATCCCTTCACGACGCAGCGTCGCGACGAGGGTCCGCACGGTCTCCCCGACGGAGCCGACCTCGTTGTGCGCGGGGATGACGATGGAGAGCTTCACAAGGGTGGGCCAGGCCCAGGACGAGTACGACAGAGGCCCGAGAGCGGCGCCGACGTACACAACACCACAGGCCCGGAAAGGCTACTGACGCACTATCATTGGCGGCTTGAGCGCCCTTGTCGACTCACCGGCGGACGCCCGTGCTGCACAGCTGGCGACCGCCCCGCCGGCGGTCGTCATCGACCACGTCTCCAAGACGTTCCGCCTGCCGCACGTGCAGTACTCCACGCTGAAGGAGCGCATGCTGCACCCGCTGCGCTCGACGACCTTCGACGAGCTGCGGGCGCTGAAGGACGTCGACGTCACGATCAAGCAGGGCGAGTTCTTCGGCATCGTCGGACGCAACGGCTCGGGGAAGAGCACGCTCCTGAAGTGCCTGGCCGGGATCTACCGGCCCGAACGTCGGCCAGATCACCGTGCACGGCCGGCTGTCGCCGTTCATCGAGCTCGGCGTGGGCTTCAACCCCGACCTGACCGCGCGCGACAACGTCGTCATCAACGCGGTGATGATGGGCCTCACGCGCAAGCGAGGCCAACGAAGCGCTTCGACCGGGTCGTCGAGTTCGCCGAGCTCGAGGAGTTCGTCGACCTGCAGCTGAAGAACTACTCCTCGGGCATGGCGGTCCGGCTCGGCTTCGCGACCGCGATCCAGGTCTCGACGCCGACGTCCTGCTCGTCGACGAGGTGCTGGCGGTCGGCGACGCCGCCTTCCAGCAGAAGTGCTTTGAGGAGTTCAACCGCCTGAAGGCCGAGGGCCGCACGGTCGTGTTCGTCACCCACGACATGAGCGCGGTGGAGCGCTACTGCGACCGGGCGATGCTGATCGAGCGTGGCGACGTGCTGAAGATCGGCGAGCCGCACGCCATCTCGCGCGCGTACAACGAGCTGAACTTCGGGCGGCTCGTCCACGAGCAGGACGAGAGCGGCCGCTACGGCGACCAGGCCGTCTGCGAGATCACCGACGCCTGGTTCGACGCACGACGGCGTGCGGACCGGCGAGGTCGCCCAGTACGACGCGGCTGACGCTCTGTGCGCGCATCCGCTTCCACGCGCGCCGTCGACGATCCGGTCATCGGCTTCAGCCTGCGCAACGACGTGGGCCACACCTTCTTCATCACGACGAGCGAGTGGGCGGAGACCCCGACCGGCTCGCTTCGCGGCCGGCGACGAGCTGCTGGCGCGCATCGACGGTGGACGCCGTCATGTCGCCGACGAAGTACGACCTGACGCCGTCGGTCGCGCGGGCCGGCGGGGCCGACGTGCTCGACGTCCGCGAGGACCTCGCCTCGGTCTACGTCCACGGCACGCGCGTCACCGGCGGCCTCGTCGACCTGCCCCACGCGTTCGAGCTCGAGCGCCTGGGATGACCGACATCGCCCGTGACCTGCAGCCGTCCCCGGACGGCCAAGCCCACGCGGCCGCGACGAGCTGGCGCGGCTCGTGAGCCTGACCTGGACGCTCGCGCTCTCCGACTGGAAGCTGCGCTTCTACGGCTCGGTCCTCGGCCTGCCGTGGACGCTCGTGCGGCCGTTCGCGCTCTTCGGCGTCATCTACTTCGTCTTCACCGAGATCGCCGGCCTGGACAAGAACGTCAAGAACTACGGCGCTCTACATCCTCTTCGCGCTCGTCCTCTTCACGTTCTTCGCCGAGACGACCGGCAGCTGCGTGACCGCGCTCGTCTCCCGCGAGAACCTGCTGCGCAAGATGCAGTTCGACCCGATCGTCATCCCGCTGGCGATCAGCGTCACCGCGCTGCTGAACCTCGGCATGACGCTCATCGCCGTCTTCATCTTCGCCTTGGGCAACGGCGTGTACCCGACGTGGACCTGGCTGGAGCTGCCGATCATCGTCGCGCTGCTCTTCATGTTCGCGACCGGCGTCGGCATGCTGCTGAGCGTCGCTCTACGTCCGCTACCGCGACGTGCAGCCGATCTGGGACGTCGTCACGCAGATCCTGTTCTACGCCTCGGCGATCCTGTACGTCCCGACGACGGTCGCCGAGAAGGCGCCGCAGTTCTACCGGATCCTGCTCTGCAATCCGCTCCCCGCGCTCTTCACGCAGATGCGCCGGGCGATGGTCGACCCGCAGCGCGCCGTCGATCACCCACGCCTTCGAGCAGCCGGAGTACGCCCTGATCCCGCTCGGCATCATCTTCGGGATCTTCGCCCTCGGGGTCTGGTTCTTCCGGCGCGAGAGCCCGCGCGTGGCGGAGAACCTCTAGCCTCGCCGCCATGCGTCTGCGCGCCCGTCGTCCCGAGCAGGAGGCCGTCCCGCCCGCCCCGCCGACGGTGACCGACGGGGACACCGCGGTCGCCGCGCGCATCGCGGCGATGGTCGACCCGCTGCGCGCCCGCAAGGAGCAGCCTGTCGTGCCGGTGCCCGGCCCGGTGACCGCCGCGCTGTTCGAGCGCCTTGCGCCGGAGGACGTGGCGGCTGTGGAGGCCGCGCTGGAGGGCGGACCACACGACCTGTGGCACGAGACCCCGCACGAGCATCGCCCCGTCCTGACGCTGCTGTTCGGCGCGTACTACTCGATCGCCTCGGTGCTGGAGAAGACCGGGCTGATCGACGCCGTCCCGCCCGACGACGTGCACGCCATGGCGCGTGGGGTGTTGTCGCACGCCGGCGATCCGATGATCGCCGACATGGTGGCCCATGCGTTCGGCGAAGCGGGCTTCGACATGCCCGAGCAGGGCACGATCCTGGACTTCGGCTGCTCCTCTGGACGGGTCTTGCGCGTCCTTGCCGCCTACCGCCCGCAGGCCGAGTGCATCGGCTGTGACCCCAACGGCGAGGCCATCGCGTGGGCGACGGACACGCTGCCGATGGCGCGGTTCTTCGCCAGCCCCACCGCGCCGCCGCTGGACCTGGCCGACGCGTCCGTGGACTGCGCGTACGCCATCTCGATCTGGTCGCACTTCGCCGCCGAGCCCGCGCTCGCCTGGCTTGCGGAGATGCACCGCGTCATCAAGCCCGGCGGCGCGCTCCTGCTGAGCACCCACGGGCTGGACACGCTGGGTCAGCAGCTGCGAGGTGACGTCATGACCGACGACTCCGCAGCGGAGGCGGCCACAGCGCTCCTGCAGAGCGGCCACAAGTACTTCGACGTCTTCGGCGACGACGGTGACTGGGGCGTGAAGGATCCCGGCTGGGGCAACTCCTACACCGGGGCTGACTGGCTGGCCGAACACGTCACCCCGGCATGGAGCATCCGCCTGTTCCGCCCGGCGATGCTCGCGCAGAACCAGGACGTCTTCGTGCTGGAGCGTCGCCCATGACCCACGAGAGATCCCCCGCGATGAAGCCGACCGCCGACGACGCCTCCGCCTTGTCCCCCGCCGAGGAGGTCCTCGTCCTGCGCGCGCGCGTGCAGGAGCTCGAGGCCCAGCTCGCCGCGCAGGCCCGCGCCACGAACGAGCTCGTCGCCCGCTCGCAGGAGAAGCTCTACTGGCTCGAGCGCTGGCATGTGGACCTGGACTCCGTCATGCGCCGGCCCGGGGCGCAGACGGCGCTCGAATCGCTGAAGAAGGCGCGCACGGTGGCCCGTCGGGCCCGCAAGACCAAGCGCAAGTACCTCGGGACCTGAGGCGCTCGAGGTGAGCTCCGGCGTCCGCAGCGTCTCCGTCGTCGTGCCCGTGAAGGACGGTGAGCGCTACCTCACCGAGCTCCTTGACGCGGTCGCCGCACAGGCGGACGCGAGCGACGTCGACGTCGACGTCCTCGTCGTGGACTCCGGCTCGACCGACGGCAGCCTGGCGATCGCCCGGGCCGCCGGGGCGCAGATCCTCCAGATCCCCGCAGGGGAGTTCGGCCACGGGCGTACGCGCAACGTCGCGGCGGGCGCGACCGGCGGCGACGTCGTCGCGTTCCTGACCCAGGACGCCACGCCGCTGGCAGGCTGGCTGGACGCCGTGCTGGAGGGCTTCGCCCTCGCGGACGACGTCGGCGTCGTCTACGGCCCGCACCGCGCCCGGCCGGACACCTCGCCGATGATCGCCCGCGAGCTCGAGCAGTTCTTCGCCGGGCACGCCGCGGCCGACGGCGGCCCCGCGGTCCAGCGTCGCGGCGATCTGGCGTGGTTGTCGAACGTCAACGCGGCCTACCGGCGCGACGTGCTGGGAGCAGGTGCGCTTCGACGACGCGTTGCCCTACTCAGAGGATCAGGCCTTCGGCCTGGCGATGCTCGCCGCCGGCTGGGCGAAGGTCTTCCATCCCGGCGCCGCGGTGGCGCACGCGCACGACTACCCGCCGGCGCAGTTCGCGCGCCGCTACTTCGACGAGTACCGCGGGCTGCGGGAGTCCGTCGGGCATGTGGAGTCGCTGAACGTCGTGCGGTCGCTCGGGGACGTGCGCGCGCTCGTGGCCGCCGACCGGCGCTGGATGGCCGAGCAGGGCTACGACGACGCCGCACGCGGGCGGTGGACGCGCCGCTCCCTGCTGCACCACACATCGCGCAAGGCGTTCGGTGCGCTGGGCTCCCGGGCGGAAGACCTTCCGGCACCGGTGCAGCGCCGCCTCTCGTTGGAGGGGACCGTCGTGCGCAAGCCGCCGCGGGACGCCCGCGGCGAGAGCGGCAAGGACGACAAGCCGGCCTTCGGGGCTCCGGTCTCCGCCCAGCTCGAGCGCCCGATCTGGGAGTCGATCCGCCGTCACCACCGCCTGGGCACCGCACCGCTGCTGGCGCCCTCGCCGGACGGCCCGCAGCAGACGGGTCCGCTGCACATCGCCGCCGTCATCCCGCCGTTCGGCCGCGGATCGGGTGGGCACATGTCGCTCTTTCAGCTGCTCGTCCGCCTGGAGGCCATGGGCCACGAGGTCTCGATCTGGATCGACGACGAGCTGGAGACGATGCGCGACTTCCGCGCTGCCCGGATCCGGCGTCAGATCCGCGACTGGTTCGTCCCGCTGAACGCCCCGGTCTACAAGGGCTTCGACGAGTGGTTCGGCGCCGACGTCGCGCTGGCCACCGGCTGGCAGACCGCCCACAGCGTCGCGATGCTCGGCGGCTGCCGCTCGCGCGCCTACCTCGTGCAGGACCACGAGCCCGAGTTCTACGCGACCTCGGCCGAGGCGCGCTGGGCCGCGGCGACGTACACGCTGGGGATGCACCACCTCTGCGGCTCCCCGTACCTGGAGGAGATGGTGCACCGCTACGGCGGGACGACGTCGCGCTTCTCCTTCGGCATCGACCTGGAGCGCTACCACCCGCGCCCGGTGGTCCGCGACACCGACACCGTGATCATCTACGGCCGTGACGTGACGCCGCGCCGCGCCGTCCCGCTGGCGGTGATGGCGGTCGCCGAACTGCTCGAGCGACGCCCGCAGACGAAGGTCGTGAGCTTCGGCAACGCGCACCCGATCCAGGCGCCCTTCGACTACGAGCACCTCGGCGTCCTCAGCCTCAACCAGCTGGCCTGGGCGTTCTCGCAGGCGACGATCGGGCTCGTGCTCTCGATGACGAACTACTCGGTCATCCCGCAGGAGATGCTCGCCTGCGGGCTGCCCGTCGTCGAGCTCGGCGGCGTCAGCGGCGAGGGGATCTTCGGCCAGGACGGGGGCGTGACGTTCACGGACTTCAACCCACTGCATCTGGCCGACGCGATGGAGCAGCTGCTGGACGACCGCGCCCTCTGGTCGCGTCGTTCGGCGGAGGGAATGGCGTGGGCGCAGGGGCGCACCTGGGACGTCGCGGCCGAGCAGGTCGAGCGCGGGCTGCGCGAGGCGTTGCGCCTGGCCGCCGCATGAGCCCGCGACCACGGCTGCGGCGCTCGGGCGCGGACACGCGCGAACCGCGCCCACTGCGCCTCCCCCCGCTCCTGCTGGAGGCACTGAGGGACGGTGCGGTTCCGCTGCGTCGCGGTGCCGTCGGCACGCCGACCGCGGACGCGCCGCTGTCGGTCGCAATCCTCGTCCCGCAGTTCCGGCGCGGCAGCGGTGGGCACCGGACGATCGCCGACCTCGTCCGGGGCCTGGAGGCGCGCGGTCACGCGCTCTCGCTCTGGGTCGTGGACGAGGAGGGCCGGCACGACGGGCAGGGGGACCGTGAGCTGAGCGAGCTCTTCGGTCGCTTCTTCGGCCCGGTCGCGGCGCCCGTCGCCCGGCTCGTCGTCGGCGACGTCGACGTCGACGTCGACGTCGACGCGGACGGACGGCGGCCGCGGAAACGGACCGGGCGACGTCGACGTCCTCGTGGCGACGGGCTGGCAGACGGTGCCCGCAGCGCTCCGGCTGCCGGGGGCCCGGGCGCGCGCCTACCTCGTGCAAGACCACGAGCCCGCCTTCTACGCGACCTCCGCCGAGCACGAGTGGGCCGCCTGGACCTACGGGCAGGGCCTGCACTGCATCTGCGCCTCACCGTGGCTGGCGCAGACGGTGGAGCGGGCCTACGGGGCCACCGCGTCCGCCTTCGACCTGGGCGTCGACCACGCCCATTACGGGCCGCTGCCCACCCACCGGCGCGAGGACCTCGTGCTCTTCTACGCGCGTGCGGTGACCCCGCGCCGCGCCGCGCCGCTGGGCGTCCTGGCGCTGGCGGAGCTGCACCGCCGTCGCCCGGAGCTCGAGATCGCGCTCTTCGGCGACGGGCGCCCGCTGGCGACGCCGTTCCCCCACCGCCACCTCGGCGTGCTCGCGCCCGACGACCTGGCCCACGCGTACGCCTCGGCGACCGTCGGCATGGTGCTGTCGCTCACGAACCCGTCGCTCGTCCCGACGGAGATGCTCGCCTGCGGGCTGCCGGTCGTCGACGTCGCCAGCGCCTCGATGCTCGCGACCTTCGGTGCGGACGGGCCGATCCGGCTGGCGGCGGCGCACCCGGTCGTGCTCGCCGACGCCATCGAGGCGCTCGTCGACGACCTGCTGGACCGCGCACAGCGCTCGCGTGACGGCACCGCTCTGGCCGCCGCACGGACGTGGGAGCACGCCGCCGGCCAGGTCGAGGCGGGTCTGCGCGAAGCGCTGCAGCGCGTCGCTTGACGCCGCGTCCTACATGTACCAGCCGCGCAGCGCGCTCGTGGCGGCGATCAGCGCGATGACCCATGCCGCGGCGGACCCGGCCCCGAGGATCGCCCGGCCGGCCCGTCCACGCAGGGCGTGGACCGCACCGGCGAAGAGCACCGCCAGCGGCACGAGGGCGGTGAAGACGTACCGGCCCTGCTCGCCCGGGTCGGTCGCGACGTCCGGCTTGACGTAGGCGAAGCTCACGAACGCGAGCACCGACAGCAGCGCCCCGCCGAGGATGATCACGCCGCCGGCCCACGTGCGCCAACGCCGACGAGCGCGGACCGCCGCCACCAGCGCCAGCAGCCACCCGACGCTCAGCACGAGGAGGATCCCCCGCAGCACGTTGAACGACAGCGACGTGGAGAGCCAGCCGAAGAGGCCGTAGCCGCGGTCGATGTAGATGACGAAGGCAGGCCAGCGGGTCAGGGCGCCACCCTCGTCGCCGGGGATGGCCCAGCGCCGCGGACCGAACGGGGCCGGGGGGATGAACGTCTTGACGAAGTACTCGGTCTTGCCGACGATCGACGTCGACAGGCCAGGGGGCGGGGGTGGTGGTGCGACCGCCGGAGGCGCGGTCGCCGCGGCCCCCTTCTCCTTGGTGGGAGAGGGCTCGGGCGCCGGTTGCTCCGCGGGCGCGGCCACCGCCACCGCGGGCGGATGCACGTTACGCAGTGCCCCGCGGCCGCCACCCATCACCGGCGAGACGACGAAGACCCACGCAAGGGCGGTGGCGAGCGCCGCCGCGCCGGCAACGCCGGCCCAGCGGACGGCTGAGCGCCGGCCGTGCTGCAGGGCCAGGGCCACCCCGGCCAGCGCGATCGTCGGCAGCAGGGCGAACCCGGTGATCTTCGCGACCGGCAGCAGGATCGCCAGGCATCCGACGAGCGCCGCGTCGCGCGCGCGAAACCCGCACCGCCAGCTGCGCACGAGCAGATACAGCAGCGCTGCACCCAGGACGTTGACGGCCGTGTCGTTGTTGACGGCGGCGGACACGCTGCCGAAGACCGGCTGCAGGGCGACGAGCACCCCGGCCAGCCACGCCGCCGCCCGGCGCCGCGGAAAGAGGAGCGCCGCGGTCAGGACCGCCAGCGCCGCCACGGCGGCAGCCAGGAGCGCGTTGAACAACCGCATGAGCAGCAGTGAGGAGAGAAGGTTGTCCGGGCGGCCGAGCAGCCGGTAGGGCAGGCCGATGATCCCGTAGTAGAGGGGGCTGTGGCCCGTGGCGCTCTCCGTGTAGCCGCCGCCGTCCGTGTCGGTCGGGTCGGCCTTCAGGCTGCGTTCGTACTGCGCCTTGTAGAAGGGCTCCCAGCGCATCCGCGAGGAGCTGTTCAGCACCGTGGAGTTGTGGTTGACCGCCTCCAGCAGCCGGCTCTCGGAGCTTGAGTACGGCGGCCGCGTCGAGCTCTGGCGGGAGTCCGGCACATGCCCCGTCGCCGCCAGGTGCTGTGCGTAGGCGAAGTGCTCGCTCTCGTCCGCGCCGTGGAACGGCTGCAGCAGCAGGATCCACACGCACGAGTGGACGAAGGCGAGCAGGGCCGCGGCCGCCGCGAGCCGCCGGACGGTGTGGCGCTCCACCGTCGCGGCCACACGGAGGATCGGGTAGATCGCCAGCAGCAGCAGCAGCCCCACGAGGTAGAGCGCGACGCGGGCGAAGCCCGGATCGAAGAGCGTCGCGCGGGCGATCGCCGCCGCCATCGCGTCGAGCACCCGCGGCGAGTCGCCAGGGAAGCGGAGGAAGCGCACGCCGATGTCGGTCCCTGCCAGCTCCTGACCGCCGACGGTCGTCACCGCCACACCCGGCAGCCGCATGACCGACGCGCCACCGAGGTCGAGCGACTCGTCCCGCGCGACGATGCAGACCTGGGCGCCCTGCAGGTCGCGCGGGAGCCGACGGGTGAGGTCGAAGGGCTTGAAGTCGGGGCGGTCGTCGGCCCCCACGTAGTGCAGCGGGACTCGCACACCGCCGCGCCCCTGGACCCATCCTTCGATCCTCGGGCTCGCCGAGCGGAGCTCGACCGGTGCCAGCCAGATCTCGAGGCGGCCGGTCTCCTTCGGGATGACCAGGTCCTTGATGCACGTCGGTCGATCGGGTTCGGCGCGAGCGATGACGGCCGCGACGTCGACCGAGTTCGTGCCCGTCGTGGACGCGGTGTGGGCCAGGAGGATCCGGGCCAGCAGCACGACACCGACGAGGACGATCAGCGCGCCGGTGACCCAGACCGCCGTCGAGCCGGGCAGCACGCGCGCACGCAGTCCCCCCTTCCGGACGCTCTCGCGCCCCCCTGCCGCGTCGCTCACCCGTCGCGGCGCCGCAGCCCGAGGATGCTGAGCAGGAAGGAGGAGAAGATCGTCTGCAGGCCGATGACGACCATCGTCGTCGCGAGGATCGCGAGGCGCTCCTCCGAGAGCGACCCGAAGCCGCTGTCGATCCAGGCCAGCAGGATCACGCCGCCGCTGACCAGGCCGGCGACGATCGCCAGGGCGCCGAGCACGAGTCCGTGCTCGAGGCGAAAGCGCGCCCGCATCCGGTCAAACCACGGGTCCTTCTCGCCCATGAAGTAGGAGCCGTAGGCGTGCGCGCAGAGCCCGAGCGCCACGACCTGGACGCCGACGATCATCAGCATGGACCCGCCGACGGTCGTGTGCAGCTGCCAGGCGCGGCCGAAGACGCGGACGTCGCCCACGGAGATGAGCGTCACGAGCAGGCCGAGGAAGCTGAGGACCAGCCCGGGCGCGACGAACAGGTGCGTCGGGCGAGTGCACGAGCAGGAAGCGCAGATGCCGCCAGCCGTCCCGCCACGTGTTGAGCTTGGACTCGCCGCCGCGCGGGTGGTAGTCGATCGAGAACTCGGCGATGCGCAGCTGTTCCTTGCCCGCCCGGATGACCATCTCCGACGCGAACTCCATCCCGGTGGTGCGCAGGTCCAGCCGCGGCAGCACGTCCCGGCGCAGCGCGCGCATGCCGCAGTGGGCGTCGCTGATGCCGGTCTTGAAGAAGCCGTTGAGGATCCCGCTGAGGACCGGGTTGCCGACGTACCGGTGCAGCCACGGCATCGCGCCGGGCTTGATGTTGTCCATCCGGTCGCCCATGACGAGCTCGGCGCCCTTGTCGAGCTCGTGCACGAAGCGCGGGATCTCGTTGAAGTCGTACGTGAGGTCGGCGTCGCCCATGACGATGTACTTGCCGCGGGCGGCGGCGAAGCCGGCCATGTAAGCGGACCCGTAACCGCGACGCGGCTCGGAGATCACGCGTGCGCCGGCGGCGGTCGCAAGCTCCGCGCTGCGATCGGTCGAGGCGTTGTCGGCGACGACGACCTCGCCCGGGATCCCAGCGGCGGCCAGAGCACCGAGAGCCTGCGTCACGCACGCCTCGATGTTCTCCTCTTCGTTCAGACAGGGGATGACGACCGAGACGACGAGCTCGTCGGACCGACTGTTGTCATCCGGTGTGCCTGCGGCCGGAGTCTGCTCAAGAGTGCTCATGAAGAAGCGCGCGGGGCGCATGAAACGGTACCCCAGCGTCCACCGGTGGTAACGCCCCGGTCGGCCGAAGGTCGCGGTTTAGGCCGACGGCTAGGCTAGCGCCGCGTGCGCATCTGCCTCATCTACGACTGCCTCTTCCCGTGGACGGTCGGCGGCGCCGAACGCAGGATGCGCGGTCTTGCCGAGGCCCTGGCCCGCACCGGGCACGACGTCACGTACCTCACGCGCCTGCAGTGGACGCCGGAGGACCCGCCCGACCTCCCTGGCGTGGACGTCATCGCGGTCTCTCGCGATGAGCCGCTCTACGGGGCTGACGGCAACCGGACCATCGGCGAGCCCGTGCGTTTCGGGATCGGCGTCCTGAAGCACCTGCTGCGACACGGCGGGGACTACGACGTCGTCCACACCGCGTCGTTTCCGTACTTCAGCATGCTGGCGGCCGGGGCCGCACGCCGTCGCGGCGGCTATCACCTCGTCGGCGACTGGCACGAGGTCTGGAGCGCGGAGTACTGGCGGACGTACGTCGGGGGCCCGCAGGCGGTCGTGGCCCGGAAGGTCCAGCAGGCCTGTGCCCGCCTTCCGCACACGGCCTTCGCCTTCTCCCGGCTGCACGCCGAGCGCCTGCGCGACGAGGGCCACCGAGGTCGTCCGCAGGTGATCTGGGAGGAGTGGGCGCAGGACGCCCACGCGGAGCTGTCGTCGGTCGGCCCGGACGAGACCGTCCCGGCGCGGGAGGAGGTCGTCTTCGCCGGGCGGCTCATCGCCGAGAAGCAGGCGCCCCGGGCCGTGGAGGCGATCGTCGCGGCGAGCACCCGCATCCCGGGCCTGACCGGCGTCATCCTCGGCGACGGGCCCCAGCGCGACGACGTCCGGGCGACGATCACGCGCCTTGGCGCCCAGGGGACGGTGACCGCTCCGGGCTTCGTCGACGCCGACGTCCTGCAGGCGACGATGCGCGGCGCGCTGTGCCTCCTGGCACCGACCCGCCGCGAGGGGTACGGCTTGATCGTCATCGAGGCCGCCGCCCTCGGCGTCCCGGTCATCCTGGCCGCCGGCGCTGACAACGCTGCGACCGAGCTCGTCGAGGACGGGGTCAACGGCTTCGTCTGCCGTGACGATTCCGCGCGGTCGCTGGCGGACGCGATCGTCGCGGTGCGCGACGCCGGCCCGGCCCTGCGCCGGTCGACCCTGCAGTGGCATCGGCGACACCTGCAGCGCGTGGCCGAGCAGGACCCGCTCGCGCGGATCCTCGACGCCTACGCGGGCCGCTCGGCGAGCGTCCGTCGGTAGGACGCGACCGTCAGCTCGGCGGTATGGGCCCAGGTGAACGACGCAGCCCGCCGGGTCCCGGCCTCCGCAAGGCGCATCCTCAGCGCCTCGTCCCCGAGCAGGCGCCGCAACGTCCCGGCCATCGCGCCGACGTCCAGCGGATCGAAGAGCAGCGCCGCGTCCCCGGCGACCTCCGGCAGCGAGGACCGGTCCGAGCAGGCCACCGGCACGCCGCGGGCCATGGCCTCCAGGACCGGCAGGCCGAACCCCTCGTACAGCGACGGAAAGACGAAGGCGTCGGCCAGCGCGTAGAGCCCCGCCATGTCGGCGGCGCTGACCCAGCCGGGGAAGCGCACGTCGTCCGCCGTCCCCAGCGCAGCGGCGCGCGCGCGCAGCTGCGCCTCGTGCGGCGTGGCGTACCCCGGCAGCACGAGGACGGGCCGCTCGGCCGGCACGAGCGACGCGTGGGCGTCCAGCAGGCGCAGCAGGTTCTTGTGGGGTCGCTTGGCCGACGCGCTGAGCAGCACCCGCCGGTCCCCCAGCGCCAGCGAGGCGCGCAGCGCCGCCTCCGGTGAGGCGGTGACCGCCCCGTCCGGCGGGCGCACCCCGAGCGGTACGACGTCGATCTTCCCGCGGCGGCGTCCCGAGCTCCGCCACGAGGTCCTGCACCGTCGAGGCGGCGTCGACGATCACCCGGTGCGAGCGGCGTGCCGCGGCCGGCACGAGCGCGCGCATCCCCAGGCCGCGGAGCCCGAAGTGCGCCTCGGGCACCTTCAGGTAGTTCAGGTCGTGGATCGTCGTGACGCGCGCAAAGCGCCCGCGCAGCGGCGCGGTCGACGCCAGGGAGTGCACGAGGTCGCAGCCCGCCGCCGCCGCCAGCCCTGGCAGCAGCACCTGCTCACCCCGTACCCACTGCACCCGGTTCGTCGCCCGCACGGGCACCGTGACCGTCGCGAACGGCAGGTCCAGGCCAGCGCTCGCGGCCTCCTCGTTGAGGAACGCGGTGAAGCGCACGTCGGGCACGTCCGCCTCGGCCAGCGCCGCGATGAGCTCCCGCGCGGCGATCTCCATCCCGCCCGTCTCGCCGGGGACGAGAAAGACGAGGTTCAGGCCGACGTGCACGTCAGGCCCGCCACATGCGACGTGTCCCACGACCGGCAGCCCGCAGGCGCGCGATCCGGCGCCCGCCGCGCTGCTGATCGGCGATCGCGCGCCGGTAGACGTCCAGCGTCGCCTCGGCGGTCGCCTGCCACGTGAAGGCCGCCACGCGCTCGCGCCCGCGGGCCACGCACGAGGTGCGCAGCGCCGGATCCTGCAGCAGCGCATCGATGCAGCGGGCGATGTCCCCCGGGTCGGCGGGGTCGAAGAGCAGCGCCGCGTCGCCGGCGACCTCCGGCAACGAGGAGCAGTTCGAGGTCGCCACCGGGACGTCGCGGGCCATCGCCTCCAGCACGGGCAGGCCGAAGCCCTCCTCGAACGAGGGCAGGACGAAGCACGCCGCCAGGCGGTAGAGCCCCTCCAGGTCCTCGCCCGACAGCCACTGCGGGAAGACGACACGGTCGGCGATCCCCAGCGCCTGCGCCTCCGCGCGCAGCTCGTCCTCGTACGGCGTGGACGCTCCGGGGAGGACGACGACCGCGTCCGGCGCGGTCAGCTGGGCCATCGCCCGGACGAGCCCGAGCAGGTTCTTGTGCTCGCGCTTCTGCGCGACGCACAGCACGACCGGGACCTCCGGCGCCAGGCCCAGCTGCGTGCGCAGGGTGTCGGCCGGCGTGAACGCCGCACCGCGTGCGGACCCCGGGTCGACCCCCAGGTGCGTGACGTCGACGTGGCCGGGATCAAGCCCCAGCGTCTGCACGAGGTCGGCCTTGGCGGCGTGTGAGATCGCGATCGTCCGGTCCGCCAGATGCGCGCTGGGCGGGGTGACGAGCTTCATCCCGACCGTCGCACGGCGCTCCATCGTGTGGGGGTAGCGGACCCAGATGAGGTCCAGGACCGTCACGACGGACGCCATCCGTGGTGCGAAGAGCGGCGTGATGTTCGCCAGGCCGTGCACGACGTCGCAGCCGCGGGCGGCCGCCATCAGCGGGATCGCCCCCCACTGCGACCCCATCGTCAGGACGAAGTTGCCGGGCGGCCCGTGCGTCACCGTGAACGGCAGACGGACCCAGTCGACGTGGCCACCCCAGTCGCGCGCGACCAGCTCGTCGGGGACCTCCTTGGAGGCGAACGCCGTGATCCGCGTCCCGGGCTCGGCGGCGAAGATGCCGCGCATGAGCTCCTGCGCGTAGGTGCCCGCGCCGCCGGAGCGCTCGACGAGGTAGAAGAGGTTCAGGGCCAGATGCAGGGGGGCGGGCGCCACGCGGCGAGGCTATCGACGAACCCAGCGCCGCGGCCTGCGCCAGGCGCCCGCTCTACAGTCCAGCGATGCGTTCCGTGCTGCGCCACCCTTGGATCGAGCCGTCCGTCGCCCGCGCGCTGCGCGCCCGCCTGACGACGAGCCCGGTGCGCTTCTTCATCCGGGACGCCCGGGGCCACGGCGTCTTCCCCTACACCGTGAGGTCCACCGGCAAGCAGCTGCTCCTCGAACACGGGACGCCGGACATCGCGGCCTTCGACCAGGCCTACTACTCACACCAGTTCACGCCGACCGCCCACGCGACGCAGGCGCTCAGGGCACTCGGGCGCCCCCTGACCGCGCTGGACCTCGGCGCGAACATCGGCATGTTCAGCGTGTGGCTGGCCTCGACGTTCGACGTGACGAGGATCACCGCCGTGGAGCCGTTGCCGCGCAACGCCACGCAGCTGCGTGCGAACCTGCAGCGCGCGATCCCCGCGGTCGCCACGGAGGTCGTCGAGGCCGCCGCGACGACGCATGACGGTGAGCTGACCTTCGGCGGCGGCGACTTCACCACGGGTCGCATCGGTGGGGGCGGCGAGGGCGCGGTGACGGTCAAGGCGCGCGACGCCTTCGCGCTCGCCGCCGGCGTGGACCTGCTGAAGATCGACATCGAGGGTGCCGAATGGGACCTCGTGGCCGACCCGCGCTTCGCGCAGCTCTCAAACCCTGTCGTCATGTTCGAGCACCATCCCCACGGCGCTCCCGGGGACCCGGCCACCGTCGCCACGCAGGCGCTCCAGGGCGCCGGCTACACCGTGCGGTCCGCCGAGGAGCACGCCGACGGGACGGGTGTCGTCTGGGGCGTGCGCGACTCAGTCGGCTGAGCGTCCGCGCCGGCGGCGCCGGGCGTCAGCCGGCTCGCCGGGCGCGCAGCGCCGCGAGCAGCTCCTCCGGAAGGCCGCCCAGGGCCATCACCAGCGCCGCGTAGACCAGCAGCGCACCGGCCGCGGCGACAACAGACGGCAGCCCCAGCAGCCCGATCGTCGCCAGTCCCACCGCCACCGCGAGCGCCCCGGCGAGCACGACGCGGGCGGTCACCGGCGCGTCGATCCCCAGCGACACCCCCGCGCCTCGAACGGTGAGGGCCAGTCCGGCCGCCAGCACCGTCTCGGCCACCGCTGTCCCGATCGCCGCACCGACCGCCCCGTGCGTCGTGGCCAGGATGCTCACCAGCGCCGCGGAGACGACGAGCGCGACGAGGCTTGCGACGAGGATGCCGCGGTGCCGGCGGAGGCTGAGCGCGGCGTACCCCCACGACGCCGACACGAAGGACGCGACCAGCCCGACGCCGTGGACGCGCAGCACGTCCTCGGCCGGCCCGAAGTCCGGGCCCGCGACGACGTCGATGATGAACGGCGCGCCCACCACGAGCAGCACCGCGACCGCGACGCCGAGCAGCAGGCACACCGCGAAGACGCGGCCCAGCGCGTAGCTCAGGCGTCCGTGGTCGTCGCGCGCAGCCCGCGAGAAGATCGGGAAGGCCGAGCTCACGAGCAGCTGCGGCACGACGATGAGGACCTCCACCCCGCGGAAGGACGCCCCGAAGTAGCCGGTCTGCTCGGCGGAGGCGATGAGCGACATGAGGATGATCGCCAGGCGGAAGTACACCGCGCCGACGGCGGTCGCCACCGCATACGGGATCGTGTCGCGCAACAGGGCGCCCCAGCGGCGCACGTCGAAGGTCGGGCGCAGCGGCATCGTGCCGCGCACGTAGTAGGCGGTGATCGCCAGCGCGGCGAGCGCCGCCGGGATGTTCGCGACGAAGAACGGCAGCAGCGACGCGCCGAGCAGGACGAGCAGGACGACGGATACGACGTTGACGACCTGCCGCACGAGGTCGGCGCCGGCCACCGTCCCCAGCCGCAGCTGCGCCTGCAGCCCGACGGAGTACGCCGACTGGATCGCGATCAGCAGGAACGCCAGGCCGGCCAGCGCCGTCCCCAGGACCATCGTCGCGCTGTAGCCGGCGGCCAGCGCGAAGATCACCGCTGCCGCCAGGCCCGCGCACGTCAGGACGATCCGCAGCCCGAGCAGACGCCGCATGACGGTGTCCCGCGACTCACCGTGCGTCTGGGCGTACTCGCGCACGCCGATGCCGACCAGCCCCGCGT
This sequence comes from Paraconexibacteraceae bacterium, assembly GCA_963750375.1. Lineage (GTDB taxonomy): Bacteria > Actinomycetota > Thermoleophilia > Solirubrobacterales > Solirubrobacteraceae > Paraconexibacter. The sequence continues at coordinate 15,174 of CAVVQN010000007.1, read as the reverse complement.
CGGTCACGCCGCCCGCGATCGCCACGAGCGCGAGGATCGTCACGTAGCGCCCGCTGTCCTCCAGGCCGAGGTGGCGGAACATGAGCGCCACCGAGAGCACGCTGAGGAGTGATCCGACCCCGAAGGCGACCAGGCGCATCGCCCCGCCGCGGATCGCCGCGGGGCCTGCCGCGCTCGTGTCCAGCAGGTCCTGCTCGGCCGCCATCGCGGGCCATCCTACGGACAGGCTGTGTGAGACTTGCAGCATGAGCACCGCGCCCTCGCCGTCCGCCGGCCTCTCGCGCCAGTACGCGACCGTCTGTCGTCTGGAGGACTTCGCGGATCCCGCCTTCGCCGCGCTCGTCAGCGACATCGCGCCCGGCCAGTCGGCGCAGCGCCCCCACCGCAAGGGCTGGGAGTTCGCGATGGGCGCCTCCTACCTGCAGGACAGCGGAATGCTCGACGGCACCAAGGACATCCTCGACGTCGGTGCCGGCAGCGAGGAGATGGCCTTCTGGCTGGCCGCACGGGCGAAGTCCGTCACCGCGGTGGACATCTACGGCCGCGGTGCGTTCGGCTACCGCGAGGCGGCCGGCACGATGCTCACCGACCCCGCGAGCTTTGCGCCCTACCCCTACCCGGAGGACCGCCTGCACGTCCGCGACATGGACGCGCGCAAGCTCGAGTTCCCCGATGCCTCGTTCGACGCGGTCGTCTCGTTCTCGTCCATCGAGCACTTCGGCGGCTTTGCCGGCATCAGGGCCTCCGCCGCGGAGATCGGCCGTGTCCTGCGTCCCGGCGGCCGCGCGTTCCTCGTCACCGAGGTCTTCGTCAAGCGCCACCCGATCGACACCGTCGGCGTGCAGGTGCTCGTCCGCGCGCTGACGCTCGGCAAGCGATGCCCCGACGCCGACTTCAAGCACCGCGTCGACCGAGGTCCTCAGCGCCGGCGAGCTGCAGCGCCTCATCGTCAAGCCGTCCGGCCTGCGGCTCGAGCAGCCGCTGCTGCTGGAGCCGACGGGCGCGACGCTGACCAACGCACACACCGTCCAGCCGGACGGGACGACGACGACGGAGTCCGGTGAGGTCTACCCGCACGTCCTCGTGAGCAACGGCTTCTCGACGTTCACGTCGGTCTGCCTGCCGCTCGTCAAGCCCGGCTGATCCTCACCACCGCTTCCACGGCGCCGCCCCGGAGGCCCACAGCTCCTCCAGCACGGTCCGGTCGCGCACGGTGTCCATCGCGTACCAGAAGCCCGAGTGGCGGTAGCTGGCCAGCTGCCCTGCGCGGGCCAGCGCCTCCACCGGCGCCTGCTCCCACACCGTGCTGTCGTCGGGCAGCAGACGCCCGACGGACGGCTTGAGGACGAAGAAGCCGCCGTTGCTCCACGCGCCGTCCCCGCGCGGCTTCTCCTGGAAGTGCTCGACGCGATCGCCGTTGAGGCCGAGCGCGCCGAAGCGTCCCTGCGGCTGCACCGCCGTGAGCGTCGCCTCGACGCCTGCCGCGCGGTGGAAGGCGATGAGCGCGGTGATGTCCACGTCCCCGACGCCGTCGCCGTAGGTGAAGCAGAAGTCCTCGTCGTCCTGCACGTACGGCAGGACGCGCGCCAGGCGCCCGCCGGTCTGGGTGTCGGCGCCCGTCTCGACGAGCGTCACCCGCCACGGCTCGGTCGTCGAGCTGTGGACCGTCGTCTCGCCCGTGCGCATGTCGAACGTCACGTCCGACGTGTGCAGCGCGTAGTTCGCAAACCACTCCTTGATGACGTAGCCCTTGTACCCGAGGCAGACGATGAACTCGTCGATCCCGTGGGCCGCGTACATCTTCATGATGTGCCAGAGGATCGGCTTGCCGCCGATCTCGACCATCGGCTTGGGACGCAGGGTCGTCTCTTCGCTCAACCGGGAGCCGAAGCCGCCCGCCAGGATCACGGCTTTCATGGTGCGGTGAACTCCTCGATCTGCTGCAGGGTGCGGGTGCGCATGCTTTCGCCCGCCCGGAACGCCAGGTGCCAGTCGACGATGGACGAGAGCGCGCGGTCAAGGTCCCAGCGTGGGCGCCAGCCCAGCTGCGTGTGGGCGCGTGTGGAATCCAGGGCCAGGAAGTGCGCCTCGTGCGGGTGCGGGCCGGCGTCGACGTCCCAGCGCAACTCGTCGGGCCAGCGCTCGGTCAGGCGGTCGGCGATCCAGCGCACGGGGCGCGCGTCATCCAGCGCGGGCCCGAAGTTCCACCCGGCCGCCGCGCCGTCGCGGATCGCGGCGTCTGCGGACAGGAGGGCCTGGGCGAGGACGAGGTAGCCGCTGAGCGGGTTCAGCACGTGCTGCCAGGGGCGCACGGCCTCGGGGTTGCGGATCGGGATCGTCGTCCCGGCCTGCGCCGCGCGCATGATGTCCGGGACGAGGCGATCCTCACCCCAGTCCCCGCCCCCGATGACGTTGCCCGCGCGTCCGCTGGCCACCCGGGTGCCGTCGACCGCAGAGAAGTACGAGCGCCGGAATGCGTCCGTGACGAGCTCGGCGCACCCCTTGGAGTTCGAGTACGGGTCGTGTCCGCCCATCGGGTCGGTTTCGACGAAGGGCCGCGCCTCGCGACCGGGCGAGTTGTCGTAGCACTTGTCGGAGGTGACGTTGACGACCGCGCGCACGCTGTCCTCGTCCCGCCGTGCGCACGGCGTCCAGGACGTTGACCGTCCCATGACGTTGACCTCGTACGTCTCGCGCGGCGCGGCGAAGGAGCGGCGGACCATCGGCTGGGCGGCGAGGTGGAAGACGACCTGCGCCTGGGACCCCTGCACCGCCCGCGACGACTGCTTCTGCGTCGCGGATGTCGCCCTGCACCTCGTCCACGAGCCCGTCGCGCACCCCGGCCAGCGCGAAGAGCGACGGCTCGGTCGGCACGCCCCGCCGCCAGGCCGACGACCTGCGCGCCCATCGCCTGCAGCCACAGCGTCAGCCACGCGCCCTTGAAGCCGGTGTGCCCGGTCACGAGCACGCGACGGCCCTGCCAGAACGCAGGGTCGACGGTCCCCGCGGGGCCGGATGCAGTCGTACCGTTCACCGCAGGCGAGCGTAACGGGCGGGTCGATCGGTAGCCTTGCCGCCCATATGACCCAGAAGTCTGCGCTCATCACCGGCATCACCGGACAGGACGGCTCCTACCTCGCCGAGCTCCTGCTCGAGAAGGGCTACGAGGTCCACGGCATGGTCCGCCGGGCGTCGACGGAGAAGTTCGACCGCATCGAGCACCTGCGCGACCAGATCACCCTGCACCAGGGCGACCTGCTCGACCAGCGCTCGCTCGTCGACGCGATGCGCGCCTCCAAGCCCGACGAGATCTACAACCTCGCGGCGATGTGCTTCGTCGCCGTGTCGTGGATCCAGCCGACGCTGACGGCGGACTTCACCGGCGTGGGCGTCACGCGCATGCTCGAGGCGATGCGCGAGGCCGCCCCGGAGGCGCGCTTCTACCAGGCCTCGCAGCTCGGAGATGTTCGGCAAGGTCCTGCGAGATCCCGCAGACCGAGAACACGCCGTTCTACCCGCGCTCGCCGTACGGCGTCGCGAAGGCCTACGGCCACTTCATCACGGTCAACTACCGCGAGTCCTACGACCTGCACGCGACGAGCGGGATCCTGTTCAACCACGAGTGCATCCGTCGCCAACACGCCGCTGCTGGTCCGTCGAGAACGGCCTGGTGTACGTCCTCACGGCCGCTGACCTCGTGCCGCTTCAACAGAAGGGCCGCAGCGTCCAGAGCTTCGCACCCGCCGGCGTCACCGAGGTCTGGGACGGCGACGACTGGACCCCGTTCTGGCGATCACCGCCACCGCCGGCGCCGCGCGACGACCCCGACCACCAGCTGCGCTCGCATCGAGACCCGTGGCGGCGAGGTCACGTCACCGCGCACCACCACATGCTCGACGACGACTACGAGCAGGTCGTGGCCGCGCGACGTCGAGGAGGGCGACCGCCTCGCGCGTTCGACGAGCGACTTCCCGCAGACGCCGAGTGGACGTCGCTGTCACGCCGAGCTCGCCGAGCTGCTCGGGCTGCTCGCCGCCGACGGCAGCGTCAGCGCGCGCACGGTCACGCGCCGACTTCGCCAACAACGACAGCGTCCTGCGCGCCCGCGTGGCCGCAGCTGTGGTCCCGCTGCTTCCTCGGGACCTCGACCGAGCAGCGAGCGGCCGTCGGGCTTCGACCCGATCCAGTCCGTCGGCCAGCTTCGCTCTGACGGCGCGCCCGGGGTCGCGCCGTGGCTGCGCGCGCAGCTCTACACGAGCGACCGGCCTGCAAGCAGGTGCCGCCGCTCGTGCTGAACGCCACCGCCGACGTCCACGCGGCGTTCCTCGACGGCTACTACGCGGGCGACGGGCTCAAGACGCGGCAACGGCGACTCGGTCACGACGAACAGCCCGGTCCTCGCCCAGGGCCTCGTCTGGCTCTACGGCTGCACGGGCCAGCAGGCGTCGGTCTACACCGAGCGGCGCGCCGGACGGCCCTACTACCAGCTGAACCTCCGAGCGAAGCGCTCCGGTCGGGCGCGCAGGGCCAGCACCTGCGCAAGGACCCGTCCGAGGTCCGCCGCATCGTCGAGGTCGACGCCGACCGTCGACGACGAGTTCGTCTTCGACCTCGAGACCGAGAGCGGCGTCTTCGCCGCCGGCGTCGGCCGGGTCGTCGTCCACAACTCCCCCCGCCGTGGGCTGGAGTTCGTGACGCGCAAGATCACCTGGCACGCCGCGGCGATCAAGCACGGCCTGCGCGACAGGAGCTGCACCTGGGCAACCTGGACGCCGAGCGCGACTGGGGCTACGCCAAGGACTACGTCGAGGCGATGTGGCTCATGCTCCAGCAGGACGCGGCGGAGGACTACGTCATCGCGACGAACACGTCCAACACGGTGCGTGAGTGCGTTCGAGATCGCCTTCGACGAGGCGGGCCTCGGCGACTTCGAGAAGTACGTCGTGATCGACCCGGCCTTCGTGCGCCCGGCCGAGGTCGACCAGCTCATCGGCGAGCTACGACAAGGCCGAGAAGCGACCTGGGCTGGAAGCCCGAGACGACCTTCGAGGAGCTCATCCGCCTGATGACGAAGAGCGACCTGGAGCTGCTCAAGCCGTAGCGGCCGCGCCGGGCGCGGTCGCGCCCGGCCGTGCGGTGTCAGCGGACGTCGACGACGACGGCTCGCCCGCCGAAACGCAGGCGCACGCGGTCGGCCTTGGCGAGTGCCGACCGTGGCGTACCCGCGGTCTCGAAGTGCAACGTCGCCTTGACGGTCTTGCCGGGCGGGAGCTTGCGTGTCAGGACGCCTCGCGTGCCTTCGGCGACCGGATCCGGGTGGACGACCTTGCCCGCCGCCCCGGACCCCGATCGCGCAGGACGAGGGCTCTGGGTGCGGTGGCTTTCGTCCCGGTGTTCTTCACGGTGACGCGCACGATCAGCCGCCCGCGCTTGCGGGCCTTGCCGCGTGGGTCATCGCGGGCTGGAAGCGGGCGGAGGTCGCGGCCAGCGTCAGGCCGCGGCCGAGGATCAGTGTGGGCCGCCGGGTCGTCGCCGGCTTTGCGGTCGTCGTCGGGTGCGGTGGCAGTCGTCGTGGACGCGGAGATCGGCGCCGTCGGGGTGTCGAGCTTGTCGTCCTTGGTGAGCTCGCCGAACCCGAGGCCCAGCCCGAGTCCGACCGCCAGCCCGACGACGGCTACGGCGAGGACCTTCAGCCAGACTTTGAGCACGTCGCGGGACCGATTCGACACACCGCGCATTGTGCCCGATCGCTGGCGGGGGGCCCGCCCCGACCCGCGGACGGCCGTCAGTCGAGCTTGACGGCGACGGATCCGCCGGCGGTGAACACCTTGACCCGGACGGCTTTGCTCGCCGCCCTGGTGGAGGATCCGATGGTCTCGAAGTTCAGCATCGCGCGGACGGCCTTGCCGGCGGGGAGTGGGCGTGAGAGTACGCCCGCGGCAGCGATCGCGTTGTGGTCTGGGTGCACGGTGGTGCCACCCGGATGGACGGCGACACGCATGAGGTCCGGCTTGATGGCCTTGGAGCCGTGGTTGCTCACCGTGACCAGCACGCTGATGCGCCCACGCTGACGTGCCCGTCCGCGGTCCGTCGTGGCCGGCAGGTAGGTGGCCGAGCGGACCGTCATCGTGAGTCCGTCCCCTAGGGACAGGGCCTTGGGGGCTTGCGTCGTCCCGCTTGCCGGGGGGCGCGAGCGGTTGTGGTCGGAGCGTACTGCGGACGTGGACGTGGTCGCGCTGGTGGTGGTGGTCGCCGTGGTTGCCGTGGTTGCCGTGGCGGTGGTCGCGGGCCGCTTCACCGGGGTGGCGGCCAGGGTGCGTCGTGTCCGAGCTGTCGCCGCCTGACAGCGTGATGACGAGTCCGCCGACGACGGCCACCAGGACCGCGAGCAGCGCCGTCGGCACGATCATCCCGCGGTGGAGGTACTGCATCGACCCCGGAGGCCGCTGCCATGCCTTGGGGACGAGGCTACGCCACCGTTCGTACGCGCCTCTCCCGGCGGACAAGGACGGGGCCGTGAGTGTTTCCTACAAGGCGCAGGATCCAGGCGTCACGCTCGAATGAGTATCGGAAGACCGCGAGACAGATGAACAGCACCACGGGCCCTCACCGCGCGCCGCCGACGCGGCGTGTGGCGGGGCGAGCGAGCAAGGACGTCACGGTTCACGCGCCACATGTCCCTAGCCTGACATACAGGTCGGTCTGGCGGCGTAGGTCGCAGCCGCCAGCGTGGACACTACCGGAGGGGACTCGAACCCCCATGTCCTCACGGACAGCCGGTTTTAAGCCAGCCGCGTCTGACCAATTTCGCCATCCGGGCGCAGGCGCTCACGCGACCCGGTCACATCGCGTCAGGGTAAGCGCACCGCTCAGCGGGGATCCAACTGCGAAACCACGCTCCGGTCGGATGAGTCGCGTCGCACGAGCACTGGCCCGCGGGTGTTGCCCACGACGCGCAGCACCCATGCGTTGCGCACTGGAGTGTCGGAAGAACGGCTGGAGTAACCACAGCGCCAGCCTCCCGGCCTCGTGTCGCGGTCGCGGAACTTTTCGGCCACTGCACGTGAGCTCACGACAACGCTTACGCGCCAATTGTCGGAATGCTGACACGCTCCTGGCGTCATCCCAACGGCCCACCCGGGCAGCCATCTCGCAGACCGCGGCCAGCATGTCGGCGATCGTCTGCTGGAAGGGGATCTCCGCCCTCCACCCCAGGCTCTCGCGCCCGGGACGGGTCGCCGAGCGGCTGCGTGGCTCGGCGGCCGCACGAAGGCCGGGTCCACCCGCACGCGGCCGGCTCGCACTGCCCGGCGGCGGCGAAGGCCGCGTCGACGAGGTCGCGCGACCGTTCGCGAGACCCCGGAGGCCAGCACGTAGTCGCCCGGCTCGTCGGCGCCCGCCATCAGCCGCAGGCCGCGCACCACGTCGCGCGCGTCACACCAGTCACGGACCGCGTCCAGGTCCCCGAGGACGAGCTCGTCTCTGCGGCCGAGCTTGATCGCCGCCACCCCGCGCGTGACCTTGCGCGGCAGGAAGCGCGGCGGGCGGCGCGGGCTCTCGTGGTTGAAGGTGATGCGCGCTGGACAGCGTGGAGGCCGTGGTGCGCGCGCATCACGCCCACCAGGCCGTGGGCGGCGAGCTTGGCCACGCCGTAGGGGCTGTGCGGACGCATCGGCGAGCGCTCGTGCTGCGGCGACTCGCCCGCGTCGCCGAAGATCTCGGCGGAGCTGACGACGACACCCGCATCGCCGGGACGACTGGCGCGCCGCGGCCAGCAGCGTCGCGGTGCCGCCGGCGATCGCCGCCATCGTCGCCGGTCGGGTCGGCCCACGAGTCCGGGACGAACGTCGGCGCCGCCAGGTGGTAGAGCACGTCGGGGCGGACGCTCGCAGCACCGCCCGGCGCAGCGACGCGGCGTCCACCAGGTCTCCGTGCACGAGCTGCACGCGTCGCGCGGATGCGCCCGAGGTTCGGGCTGCGTCGCGGTCGGCGGCCGCGGACCATCCCGACGACCTCGTAGCCCGCCTCGAGCAGCTGCTCGGCGAGGTAGGAGCCGTCCTGACCGGCGATTCCGGTGATGAGCGCGCGGGGCTGGCCACGCCGCAGCGTATCCGGCCGGGAGTTAGCGGGGTACCGATGCTGGGTAGAGCACGTCCTCGATCGGGCACGCAATCCATGCGCAACATTCCGATTTCGAGTGCGTCTGCGTTGACATGTCGTACCCTCAGCCCGGAAGGAGCGGCGTTATGAGCCCCCTCCACCGCATGTCCACGCCTCTCCCCATCCACGACACCCCGCCGAGTTCGACGTCCCGACGCGGCCGCCGTCCCGCCGCCGCGGTCGACGTCCTCGGCGTGCCGCTCGCGCTGACCGACTACGAGCGCACGATGGACTGGATCGACGCGACGGTCGCAGCAGGGGGCCGCAGGGCTACGTCTGCGTCGCCGCCGTCCACACCGTGATGGTCTGCCAGGAGGACGAGGAGCTGCGCCACGCCGTCCTGCACTCCGACCTCACCGTGCCCGACGGCCAGCCGCTCGTCTGGGCGATGAACGCGCTGGGGCACTAGCTGTCAAACCGCGTCTACGGCCCCGAGCTGATGGCGCGCTACTGCGAGCGCTCCGCCAAGACCGGGGCTCGCATCTTCCTCTACGGCGGCGCGCAACCAGGGCGCCCTGGTCCAGCTCGCGCTGAACCTCCGCCGCCGCTACCCCGGCCTGAAGATCGTCGGCGGCTACGCCCGCCCTTCCGCGCCCTCACCGACGAGGAGGAGGACGGCGTCGTCGCCGAGATCAACCGTCAGCGGCGCCGACGTCGTCTGGGTCGGCATCGGCGTCCCCAAGCAGGAGAAGTGGATGGCGGCGATGCGCGACCGCCTCGACGCGCCCGGTGCTCGTCGGCGTCGGCGCCGCGTTCGACTTCCACGCCGGCCGCGTGCCCAGGCGCCCAACTGGATCCAGTCGCTCGGGATGGAGTGGGCCTTCCGGCTGTCGCGGAGCCGCGGCGGCTGTGGAGGCGCTACGTGACGTACAACCCGCTGTTCGTCCTCGGGTTCGTCATGCAGTATCTGCGCCGCGGCTGACTGGTCCCTGGGCTACCGGCGGGATCGTTGCTCGTGATCCGTCCTGCGCCCCGCCGGACGTAAGGACTCAGTCTCGGACCGCTCGACTGCCTCGTCCGAAGCTACGTCGCCAGACTGATTACACATGTGACCCGCAACCGCTTCAACCTTCGGACATATGAGGAGCACGGCAACCAGGTTGTCGTGCTACCCCTGACCGTCATCAGGTTGTTGTGGCCGCTGTCTCAAACATTTAGCCCGCCACCGCGGGCGAGTCGCGCGACTCCGGCGTCGTCGCTCCGGGCAGCGGATCGTTCTTCGCGCCTACCACGGCGAATTCTGAGTTTATCTGGCCGCTGCGGGCTTACGTTCGGTGGTCGCTGGCATCGGTTTGGAGCACAGGGGCGTCCGCGGTCGATGCGTAACCGGCCGCCGTAGCCGTAGCCGTAGCCGTAGCCGTAGCCGTAGCCGTAGCCGTAGCCCTAGGTCGCCTCCTCCGGGGTCGACCCAGTGGGTCGATGAAGCCGAGGACGTGCCCGGGGGTGCTTCCGAGCGCCCGCTGCAGACCTTCGAGCATCGGTCGCCGGATCTGCGGCTGACGGACCACAAGGAACAGCGCATCCACCGTTGAGCTTAGGGCCATCGCATCTCCGGTCTGCAAGCAAGGCGGCGCGTCGACGAGGACAATGTCGGCTCGGTCGCGCGCTTGACGGAGGATGTCGGCCACAGCCTCCGATCCGACGAACTCGCCAGGATCCCGGGGGCAGCGGGCCGGACTGCAGGAGACCTCGAGCGAGCCCTGTGTGTCGCCAGTTCAGGCTTCGGCCAACTTCATGTCCGGGAAGTTGTGCTCTAACAAGTGCATCGGTGAGCGAGACCCGTTTGAGCGCTACATCCATAGCCGCCGCCTCCCCGACTTGTTTGTGGACGGTCGGCCGGCGTAGGTCCAGGTCGATGAGAATCACACTTGAGCCGGCCCGGGCCATAGTACAGCGAGGTTGGCGATCGTGGTCGACTTCCCCCTCGCGCTCAACCGGAACTGGTCATCATCAGCGTCTTGATGTCACGCCCAAGGGTGGCGAACTCAAGTTGGTTCTTGTCGTACACGAAAAGCCTCGGCTTCCGTGCCGCGAGGCTTGGCGAGCATCAACAGGCGACCATCGAGGTCAGCCGGCGGGGGGGTCAGGCGCGCCGCAGACTGCGGCACGCCGAGAATCTCCTCGATCTCCGCCGCCGAGCGAACGCGGGTGTCGAGGGCCTCGACGGCCGCCGTCACGGCGACAGCAAAAACGAGTCCGAAAAAGGTCCCAAGAATAGATACTTCTTGGTGCCGTTGCATGTCGTGCTTGCGTTGCTTCGAGGTGACCGTGGCGTTGGCAGTCTGCAACACCATCAACGTCCTAAGCTCCTGCTCCTTGGTGGTCAACTGGCCGATGAGCTGCCGATTAGGCCCTGGATCGGCCTGCAACTGTCGCAACCGCTCGTCGAGTTGGCTGAGGGCACTCTGAAGCGATGCGGTGTCTAGTTGCCTGCGATATGCGACGAACTCCCGCGCGTAGGCGGTAGCAAGCCTCGCAGCAAGCGCTGACTGGCCCGCCCGGACGTTGAACAAGAGGAGGTCGGCGTCACGCTTTTTGGTTGAACGTCCGAATTGTTCAGAAACTCACGAAACGTGTACCCAGACATCGGTACCGCCCGGACGACCCGGAGGGCTACATCAGGCGATCGTGCGACGTCAGCCTGAGTTTGCACGATCCGCAAGAAGTCATTCGCCTGGCTGCCTGGGTCAGGCGTATTCGTCAACGCATTCGCCAATTCGCGTTCGAGACGACCTGTGAGGTTACCTGGTACTCGTGCGCTCGCGTAGGGCTATACCCCAGCGCCGCCGCCAGCGAGAGCGCGACGCGCGGCATCAAAAGTGTTCGTCGACCCCGGGCAATGTGCAGGTAGTAGCGGAGGGCCGAAAACCTATGGCGACCTGTGGGACGTGACTCACTTTCTCTGGTCACGCGAAACTTTCGCCTTGGGCATCCATCTAGTCTCGCACGCAACGAAGGACGCCGCCACCGGCGCTAGCTTGCGCGCACGGTCAAGAGCGGCGATGGCCGTAGGTCATCGCCGCGGCCGCTCGCACGCAACGAAGGACGCCGCCACCGGCGCTAGCTTTCGCAGCGACGGGTCAAGGGCGGCGGTGGCCGTAGGTCATCGCCGCGACCGTAGGTCGTGGTACTTTGCGAGGAAGAGCGGTGGTGCGTGTCCGCGGGCGGCCGCTCAGGGTGCGGCAGGCTGATCAGGCGCCGTCGTGCGGCAGGCTTTCGTGTGCGCCGTGAGGGCGGCTGCGCGGGCGGGCGGCAAGCTAGGTTGCGCCGTCGAGCGGCATAGCTGAGAGGGCCGTCACCGCCCGCGCTGCCGGGCGCGAGCGTAACGCTGTTCGTCGAAGGGTTCTTGGGTCTGAAGCAGTCGCCAGCAGAGCCGGCAGGCGTGGCGGGCGAGCGCGACGCGGGCCTGGATCGGGCGCATCCCGCGGGCGCGGAGTTCGGCGTCGCGGGCCTTGAAGGCGGGGCTGTAGAGCGAGAGGCCCCAGGCGATGCCCATCAGCGCGTCGCGGTGCTCGGGCAGGCCCTGGCGGCTGATCCGCCCGCGCCGGGTGATCGTCGAGGACTGATAGGTCGCCGGCGCCAGACCGGTCGCGGAGTAGAGGCGCTCCGGCGTTGGCCCAGCGCTCGATCGGCAGCGTGAAGCGCGGCAGAACGCCGCGGCGCGGACGACGCAACGCCGGGCAGCGTGGTCAGGATCTGGCCCGGCGCTGTCTGGGCCAGCAGCAGCTCGAGCTGGTCCTCGTCCTCGCCGATGTCAGCGCTGCAGCTCCTGCCAGCGGCGCAGTCGCGCCCCAGCGCGCGGCGCGGAGTTCGGCGTCCGGCGGCGGGGCCAGCAGCTGCTTCCAGCGCCCGGCCCAGAACGCCGCCTGCGCCGGCGTCACGCGGCCCCGGCGCCCGGGCCAGCAGCGACCGCGTCGTCGGCGGCCGCCCTCGAACGCGGCCGCGCAGGCCAGGACCGCCTGGCCGATCGGCGACTCCAGCGCCAGCGCCCGGCCGTGACCGGGCGGCGCCGAGAGACCCGGGCACGACGCGTTGAGCTGGTCATGCAGCCGCTGCTGCAACACCCGGCGCGCTCGACGAGCTGGCGGCGATGGCGGACCGTCCCGGCAAGCGCCTCGACGCCCGGCTCAACGCCGGGCGGCCCGCGCCCTGACGAACCAGCCAGACCAGCGCGGCGCAATCACGATCGTCAGTCTTCATCCGGCGCGAGCCAAGCTGGCCCCGCGCCGCCGCGGTCTCCGATGGCGCGAACAACCGAAGCGAACCCGGCCAACGCCGCTCGATCTCCGCCGCCCACGCCCGGTGCAACGACCCCGTCGCCTCCAAACCGATCACCGGCGGCCCGACGATCCCGCTGGCCGCGATCAACCGCCCGAGCTCGTCCATCCCGTCCTCGAGCACCGGCAACGACACCGGCTTGCCGATCAGCCCCCGCTCACCCGACGTCAACCAGACCCGGTTAAACGCCTTCCCGGATCGATCGCCACCACCAACGACGACGCGGGAACCTCTCTGCGCAGCAGTCCGTCCATCTCTCTCCCTCCTCACAGGCAAAGAGAAAGACCCTCCCCGACGCGTCGAGAAGGGCCTCTCAACAACCGAACTACTGGCTCTCGGCTGGCGCCGCGGTACCCGACGTGCGGACCTCGACCGGGGGTCACGGCGCCAGCGAGCGGGCCAGAACCCCTGGTGTCACCCCGTGGCGCCGGTTGGGCCTCGGCTTCCGCGCGCTTCTCGGGTGCCGGACCAACTGAGCGAAGCGACCCTCGAGGTGTCGCTGGTTCGTGCCGTCGATTGGCGCGCGGCGCGCGGAAGCATGGCGAGTCCGACGTTGGGGAGATGGTTCGCGCCAGTGGCGGCCGCGGAAGCTCTGCTCATGGCTGGGTCGGCGCCAGCGACCTCCCCGACTGGCCGCGGAGTCCCGCTGCGTGCTCGGCGCGAGCAACTAGTCACGATGAAGGGTTCCGACCTGCGGGCGCCACGACGTTTATGCTAAGCGCAATCGTGCGCCGGACAACCGCAGCGTTCGGTCCCCCAGAGATCGTACTTCCGCCGAATGATGGGCGGCGACCCCTCATCGATCGCTTAGCGAGCCTGACACGTGTAGACAGCCAACACTCGACGGGAAATTGCATCTAATCTTCCAATGGTCTTGACCGATCCGTCCGGGCTCCGTGATGCACGATAACAAGGCGTCCGGTGGGTGGACTGGTCATCGTTCTTGCGGCGTGAAGCCTCACGCTCACGCAACTGCCGACGCTGACCGGGGCGGTTCCGTGAATCCCGGCCGCTCGACTTTCTGCCGGTCCTTGGCGTGCGCTTGGCTGGCACCCCGTCGCCGAGAAGGGACGGTCGCGGGGCCTGCGACGGTGTTATTTTTAACGTACACCACGCTTGTTGTCTGCGCCGCGTTGCGCAGGGGCCCGACACGGCGTTGTCTTAATCGTTGGAAGACGGCGCGATTGTCGCCGCTACCTACCTCGCCGTCGCTGCGTTCGCCTTGCTGTTAGTTGCGGCCTGCACCAGCGAGCGACAACGTGTTCAGGTATTCGCTGCAATTGGTTTGGCGCTTGGCGTGTACATGCTCGCCAATGCAGCCCTACACCTGGGCGGTGTACCTTCGCCCGCGGTTGAAGATGCCGCCACTCGGAGTGTTGCCGAGGGTGACGCGGCCACCTTTCTTTGGCTACCACGTCGACGCATACCGAGTGCAGTTCCCGTTGTCCTACGGCATCAACAACTTCGGGGTGCTGGCCAGCATGGCTTGCGGCTTGCTGTCCGTGATGTTCTACCGATCACGAGAGATCCCGCGCATGCTGACTGGTGCCCTTGCATGTGCCTCTCTTTATTGCCTGACGATAGTCGCGCGACCTTGATAGCAGCGCTGGGTATAACAATCGCCGTACTACGGTTCACGGCGAAACTCGGCGCTTTAAGGCGGTTGGTTGGCTGTTGCGTTGCCCGCACTATCCCGTTCGCGCTCGTCTCCGGGCTGAGCGCGATCTCCGACTGTGAGTTTCGCCCATGTATTCTCGCGCAACGGGGCAGACCTCGCGACCGCCAGTAACCGCATCTATATCTGGGACGCTGTATGGGACAACGTCCTGAGTCTCCCGTCCACGGTACAGATCTTGGATGGGGCGCCGGTGGGCGAATTACCCTGCCCGGTGCGTCCTTGCACTATGCTTATCTATTTCGCGCATACCCAGAACCGTGGTCCTATTCGACGCACAATCTTGCGATCCAGACAGTCCTCGACACCGGCTACATGGGACTGGCCGTGCTGATTGCGTGGTATGGGTAGCCGTGCGGCGACTCGCCGCTAGTGGTAACCCGATCGGACCAGCGTTTCACTCGCAACCGTGGCGATGATCATGATCAGCGGCGTCACAAGGGCCACTACCTTCGTCTATACACCGGAGGCCTTAGCGGTAACTTTAATGCTTTTCGGTGTGGCGGCCGCCGAACCATTGAGCACATGTGCCCGTGGTCGATCGCACGCTATCGACACAGAACGGTGGAAGCCCGCACAAAAACGGCGTCGAATCCGAGACAACCACTACCCGATTCTGACGCAACACGAGACCCAGGGGTGCTCGCTTCCACCGGCTAAGCGATGATGACGAAGTGGATCGTAGCCGCCGAACCTATTTCTAACTACTCGATATTCATGGTAGCCTGCAGACTCCAGCAATCTCCGTAAGTCGCGAGCACTGAGGAGTCGCATGTAATCGCCAGTGAACTGAGGCTTCCGTGCCGCGCAGCGCGAGATCAATGCCCTTAGGTCCCCAGTGCACTAACGGCAGGCGACTATGAACCTCGATAGGGAACAGGCGGTTTGGCGTAGTCAGGAATACGTGCCGCCCAACCCGCCGTGCCTCGCTTAGGAAATGTTGCTGCGCGCATCTGTCACCGACGTGTTCCAGGACGGCGTTGCTCCAAACCACGTCGAACGCATTGTCAGCAAACGGCCGCGTTCCTTGACCGCTATATGTGACAACCTCGACTTGCGGG
>CAVVQN010000006.1:0-9209 GCA_963750375.1 Paraconexibacteraceae bacterium | reverse complement strand
TCCTCCGGTGGCCGGCGCCGCGCCCGCGCGGGTCGCGGAGCTGCTGCGGAGCTTTCCTCGCACCGGCGCGTTGCGGCTCGACGCCGCGGTCGGGTCCGGCCCGATGCACCGCGGACGATCGTGCCGCTCCTCGTCGTGCCGGACGAGGGCTCGACCCCGCTGGATCCCACGCGCATCGACGACGCCCGCCGCAGGCTCAAGGAGCAGGTGGCCGTGGCGACGGTCTCCGCGGCGCCGGTGCCTGCGGGCGTGTCCGTCGATCCGGGTCTGGGCGAGGCTCGTGCTCGTCTGCGCGCCGGGCGTGCCCGTACCCGATGCGCCTGCCGCCGGAGCCGGCTGCCGTCGGTTGCGAGAACGAGAAAAGCGGGCCCGGAGGCCCGCTTTTCACATTCCCGTCTGCGTACCCCACTGTCCGCCCCAGGGAAGTCTTCTGACGTCAGGGCTCCCGCTCCGACGCTCCTGCGGTGTCGCTCCCCCAAGCGACAAGAGGAAGATTGCCCGGAGCGGCCCGCCTGTCGTCCCCCGGCGAGGGTGATCTTCGGGTGAGGCCGGGTGAGCTTCGGGTGAGATGGCCCTCACCCTTTTGGGGACCCCTGCCGATAAGGAGGAGGTGCAGCCCCGCCGCCCCATCACCGTCGTCCTCTCCCGCTTCGAGGATCTCGTGGCCCGTGGGCTGCGCGCGTTCGTCGAGGACGACGGCGCGCTGTACCTGTTGGCCTCCGACGTGAGCCGCGACGACCTGGAACGGTCCTTGACGACATCGGGCCGAGCGTCGCGGTCCTGAACTTCGGGTCCTTCGCTCGCCGGCCGACGTGCACCGGCTGAGCACGCGCCCCCGCGACCCGGCTGATCGTGCTCGCCAACCGGCCCACGCCCGGTGACGCCAACCAGCTGCTGGCCCTCGGCGCCACCGCGTGCCTGAGCAAGGAGACGCAGGCCCGGGACATCCTCAACGCCATCCACCTCGCGTCACGCGGGCTCCAGGTGCTGCCGCCGACCACTGCTGCGCATGCCGTCGGCAGCGCCATCGGCGCGAACACCGCCAACGGGCGTGGCGACGGCTCGGACGGGAGCGACGCCGGCGGGCCCCGGTCCTGGACGAACCGTCGAGCGGGCCCGAGCTGCTGACCGCCCGCGAGGCCGACGTGCTCGAGCACCTGCAGCACGGCGCGTCCAACGCGGAGATCGCCAACGCCCTGTGCGTGGGGATCGAGACGGTGCGCACGCACCGCCGCAACATCTACCGCAAGCTCGGCGTGCGCACGCGCCGCGAGCTGGCGGCGCTGGCCGCAGCGTCGGTCTGTCCCGGCGAGGGTCGGGCTAACGGGCCACGGGCGACCCCGCCCCAGCAGGCCGCGCTCGTGCAGCAGCTCGGCGATCTGCACCGTGTTCAGCGCCGCGCCCTTGAGCAGGTTGTCGCCGACGACGAACAGGTTGAGCGAGCGCGGGTCCGAGAGGTCGCGGCGGATGCGCCCGACGGCGACCTCGTCGCGCGCCGGCCCACTCCACGCGGCGTCGGGACCTCGTCGAGCACGACGCCCGGGAACGCCTCCAGCGCGGCCAGCGCCGCGTCGACGTCCACCTCGCGCTCGAACGTCGCGCGCACCTCGATGGCAGTGGCCGACCATCACCGGGACGCGCACGCACGTCGGCGAGACCGCGAGCTCCGGCAGCCCGAGGATCTTGCGCGACTCGGAGACGCATCTTCATCTCCTCGTCGGTGTAGCCGTCCCCGGCCTCGTGCCGAGCCACGGGACGACGTTGAAGGCCAGCGGCGCGGCGTGGATCGCGTGCGGTCGACGCCGTCGAGCGCGGCGGCGCCGTCGTCGACCAGCCGCTCGCGCTGCTCGAGGAAGGCGGGGATCTGCTCGGCGAGCTCGTCCATCCCCTTCTGCCCGGCGCCGCCGGCGGCCTGGAAGCTCGTGGCGACGATCGACTGCAGGCCGAAGGCGTCGTGCAGCGCCTTCAGCGGCAGCATGATCGCCATCGTCGTGCAGTTCGGGTTGGCGACGATGCCCTTGCGGATGCTCGTCCAGCGCGTCGGGGTTGACCTCGGCGACGACGAGCGGCACGTCGTCGTCCATCCGGAAGGCGGACGAGTTGTCGACGACGATCGCGCCGCGCGGCGGCGAACTTCGGCGCCCACTCGCGGCGAGATCGACCCGCCCGCGGAGAAGATCGCGACGTCGAAGCCGCCGATCGTCTCGTCGGCTCAGGCCCTGCGACGATCATGCCGTTCGCCAGGTCCGGCCCGCCGAGCGCTCGAGGCGAACGGCACGACCTCGGCGGCCGGGATAGCCGCGCTTGCGCAGCAGGTCGCAGCATCGTGGTGCCGACGGCGCCGGTGGCGCCGACGACGGCTACGGATCGCTGGGATCGCACAGCGGACCGCTCGCTCGGCCTCATGCGAACTCCCCGAAGGGCTGCTCGGGGCGGATCGTGTCCGGGCCCGGCGAGCTCGAACGCGGCGTGCAGCGCGCGGACGGCGTCCGGGACCTTGTCGCCGGGACGACGCAGGAGATGCGGATCGGCGAGGTGGAGATCATCTCGATGTTGATGTCGTTCTCGCCCAGGGTCGAGAAGACCTTCGCGGCGACGCCCGGGTGGGACTTCATCCCGGCGCCGACGATCGAGACCTTGCCCATCGACTCGTCGGTGGCGATCTCGATGCCCAGCTCGTCGGCGATCGGCGCCAGCGCCGCGCGCGCGGCGCGCAGGTCGTCCGCGGGCACCGTGAACGACATCTCGGCCCGCGAGCCCGCCGCCCTCGGGCTCGTTCTGGATGATCATGTCGATGTTGACGTTGCGCCTCGGCCAGCGCCGTGGTGACGCGGCCGGCGATGCCCGGCGTGTCGGGCACGCCCATCGAGCGTCACGCGTGCCTCGCCGGTGGAGTGGGTGACGGCGGTGATCAGGGGCTGCTCCATGGTCTCTTCCTCGCCGAGGATGACGGTGCCGGGCGCGTCCTCGAAGCACGAACGGCAGTGGATGCGCACGCCGTGGTTGCGGGCGTACTCGACGCTGCGCAGCTGCAGCACGCCGGCGCCCGACGCCGCCATCTCGAGCATCTCGTCGAAGCTGACGACGTCGAGCTTGCGCGCGTCGGGGACGATGCGCGGGTCGGCGCTGAAGACGCCGGCGACGTCGGTGTAGATCTCGCAGACGTCGGCGCCGACGGCGGCGGCGAGCGCGACGGCGGTCGTGTCCGAGCCGCCGCGGCCGAGCGTCGTGACGTCCTTGGCGGTGGAGACGCCCTGGAAGCCGGCGACCAGCACGATGTTGTCCTCGTCCAGCGCCGCCGTGATCCGGTCGGCGCGCACGTCGAGGATCCGCGCCTTGGTGTGCGACGTGTCGGTGACGATGCCCGCCTGCGAGCCGGTCAGCGAGATCGCGCGGTGGCCGAGGTCGTTGATCGCCATCGCGCACAGCGCGCAGGACACCCGCTCGCCGGTGGAGAGCAGCATGTCCATCTCGCGCGGGTCCGGGATTCGGGCGAGACCTCGAAGGCGTCGGCGATCAGGCGGTCGGTCTCCTTGCCGCGGGCGCTGAGCACGGCGACGACGCGGTTGCCCGCCTCGCGCTTGGCGACGATGCGCGCGGCGGCGCGCTTGAGGCGCTCGGCGTCGGCGACGGAGGTGCCGCCGAACTTCATGACCACGGTGCCGGGCATGCGGCCCAAGGATACGGGTCGGCGTCCTTGAGCCCGATCGTGCGGCGCCCCGACCCCGTGGATCTTGGAGAATCGGGGCGTGGTCGTCCCCCCCGCCGCCGCCTGCTCGCCCCGCCGGCTTCGTCCTCCTCGCCGGCCTCGCCGTGGTCGTGGCGGTGCGCCCGATGATGCGCGAGTCTTCCCGCAGCGGCCAAGCCGCCACCGGGAGGGTCGGCCTTCGGCACGGACCCGGACGCCGGGGGGCGCACGCTGCTGGAGGTTGCTGCTGTCGGGGGCCGCGGCGCCCGCGACCGCCCCGGCGAAGGAGCCGGCCGCCCCGGCGCCGCTGCGGGTTCCCCCCCGGCGCCTGGCCCCCTGTCCCGTGGGCTTCCGCGGCAAGGCGGTCGACCACCGTTTCTCGGGCGCCTGGCCCGCCGGCGCGGTGATCGTCGACGGCCCGGGTTCAGCCATGCTGCCCAGCTCACGGCCCTGCACGGGTGCCTGGCTGGGCGGTCCGGGCGGCCCGCGGCCGCTCGTCGCTCCCGAGCAGGCCGGCGGGGACGAGACCGCTTGCGCTGACCTGCCGCCCGCCGCCCAGCGCTCGGTCCCCTCGCGGCGCGAGGCCCGGACGACGGCCCGTCGCGCCTCCGGGCGTCTGCGCCACCCGGCCGGCGTCCCACGCAGCTCCCTCGACGCCGACCTCGGCTACGCGGGCGCGGCCGCCGCCGCCGCCGCCGGCCCCCCCCCCCCCCCCCCCCCCCCCCCCCCCCCCCCCCCCCCCCCCCCCCCCGTCGGGTAATGCGCCGCCTCCCTCCCCCCCGGGAAGTGGCCGACCCCGCGGGCGCGACGCCACCGGCGCGCCAGCCCGCGATCGCGGCACGCACGAGGCGGTCGACCTTGGCCGGGTCGTCCGAGAAGGCCCGCCCCGTCCCCATGCCCCCCCGCCCGCGTAGCCGAGGTCGGCGTTCGGGGCCAGCGTCATGCGGACGCCGGCCTGCTTGGCGCAGACGCCCGGAGGCGCGACGGGCCGTCGTCCGGGCCTCGCGCCGCGAGGCGACCGAGCGCTGGGCGGCGGGCGGCAGGTCACGCGCAAGCCCCCGTCGTCCCCGCCGGCCTGCTCGGCGACGACGAGCGGCCGCGGGCCGCCCGGGACCGCCCCGGCCAGGGCGCCCGTCAGGGCCGTGAGCTGGGCGGCGTCGCTGAAGTTCGCCCCGTCGACGATCACCGCGCCCCAGCGCCGGCGGGCCAGGCGCCCGAGAAACGGGTCGTCGACCGCCTTGCCGCGGAAGCCCACGAGAAACAGCTGCGCCAGGCGCCGGGCCGGCACGCCCCGCAGCGGCGCCGGGGCGGCCGGCTCCTTCGCCGGGGCGGTCGCGGGCGCCGCGGCCCCCGACAGCAGCGGGGCGAGCGCCTCCAGCAGCGTGCGCCCCCCGGCGTCCGGGTCCGTGCCGAAGGCCGACCCTCCCGGTGGCACCTTGGCCGCTGCGGAAGGCTTGGCGCCGTCGTCGGCGACCCGCACCGCCACGACCACGGCGAGGCCGGCGAGGAGGACGACCGCGAGCAGGGCGAGCAGGCGGCGGCGGACAGGACGACCACGCCCCCGATTCTCCAAGATCCACGGGGTCGGGGGCGCCGCACGACGCGGATCGGGCTCAAGGACGCCCACCCTCGTATCCTGTGCCGCGCATGCCCGGCACCGTTGTCATGAAGTTCGGCGGGACCTCCGTCGCCGACGCGGGGCGCATCAAGCGCGCCGCCGCCCGCATCGTGGCCAAGCGCGAGGCCGGGAGCCGCGTCGTCGTCGTGCTCAGCGCCCGCGGGAAGGAGACCGATCGCCTGATCGCCGACGCCCAGGAGGTCTCGCCCAACCCGGACCCGCGCGAGATGGACATGCTCCTCTCGACCGGCGAGCGGGTCTCCTGCGCGCTCGCGGCGATGGCGATCCACGACCTCGGCCACCGGGCGATCAGCCTCACCGGGTCACAGGCGGGCATCGTCACGGACACCTCGCACACCAAGGCGCGGATCCTCGACGTCCGCGCGGACCGCATCAAGAAGGCGCTGGACGACGACCTCATCGTGCTCGTCGCCGGCTTCCAGGGCGTGTCGACGGCGAAGGACGTCACGACCCTCGGCCGGGGCGGCTCGGACACGACCGCCGTCGCGCTGGCCGCCGCCATCGACGCGGACGTCTGCGAGATCTACACGGATGTCGCCGGCGTCTTCAACGCCGACCCGCGTATCGTCCCGGGCGCGCGCAAGCTCTCGACCGTGAGCTTCGACGAGATGCTCGAGATGTCCGCCTCCGGGGCCGGCGTCCTGCAGCTGCGCAGCGTCGAGTACGCCCGCACCCATGGGGTGCGCATCCACTGTCGTTCGTCCTTCGAGGACGCCCCCGGCACCGTCATCCTCAGCGAGGCAGAGACCATGGAGCATCCGCTCATCACCGCCGTCACCCATTCGACCGGGGAGGCCCGCGTGACGCTCGTCGGGGTCCCCGACACCCCGGGCATCGCCGGGCGCGTGACGACGGCCCTCGCCGAGGCCAACGTCAACGTCGACATGATCATCCAGAACGAGCCCGAGGGCGGCGATGCCCGCGCGGAGATGTCGTTCACGGTGCCCAAGGACGACATGAACGCCGCCCGCGCGGCCCTGGACCCGATCGCCCTCGAGCTCGGCATCGAGATCGCCACGGACGAGGCGATGGGCAAGGTCTCGATCGTCGGCGCAGGGCATGAAGTCCCATCCCGGCGTCGCGGCGAAGGTCTTCACGACGCTCGGCGACAACGACATCAACATCCAGATGATCTCCACGTCGCCGATCCGCATCTCCTGCGTCGTGCCCGCCGACAAGGTCCCGGACGCCGTCCGCGCGCTGCACACGGCCTTCGAGCTCTCCGGGCCCGACACGATCCGCCCTGAGCAGCCGTTCGGCGAATTCGCCTAGGGAGTCCGACCGGGGCTGGGAGGCGGCTCGGGGGCTGTCCGAGACCGGCTGTGCGAGAATCCACCCATGTCTGACCTCCCCGGGTAGCCGTCGTCGGCGCCACCGGTGCCGTCGGCACCACGATGCTCGATCTGCTGGCCAAGCGCGCCTACCCGGCCCGTGAGGTCGTGCCGTTCGCGTCAAGTCGCTCGGCGGGCAAGGTCCTGAAGAACGGCATGACGGTCCAGGGCCTGGCCGACGAGGCGATCGGCGGCTTCGACGTGGCGATCTTCTCCGCGGGGGGCTCGATCTCCCGCGAGTGGGCGCCGAAGTTCGCGGCCGCCGGGGCGATCGTCGTCGACAACTCATCGGCCTTCCGGATGGACGACGACGTGCCGCTCGTCGTCGCCGAGGTCAACCCGGACGAGCTCGCGAGCGCCGGCAGGGGCATCGTCGCCAACCCGAACTGCACGACGATGGCGATCATGTTGCCGCTGAAGGCGCTGCACGACGCCTTCGGCCTGCAGTCGTTCGTCGCCACGAGCTACCAGGCCGCCGGTGGGGCCGGACAGTCCGGGATGGACGAGCTGGCCGAGCAGACGCCCGCCTTCCTGGCCCAGCGTGAGCGGTTGGTGGACGATGGCGCTGCCGTGCTGGACGCCGCGACCCACGCCATCCACGCTGCGCCGCTGGCGTTCAACGTCGTGCCGTGGCTCGGCAGCGAGGCCGGGGACGGCTACAGCGACGAGGAGATGAAGATGGTCTTCGAGTCGCGCAAGATCCTCGACCTGCCGACCCTTGATGTGACGCCCACTTGCGTGCGGGTCCCCGTCATGGTCGGCCACAGCATCCAGGTGCGCGCGACCTTCGGTCAGGACGTCGACGTCGACAGGGCGGTCGCCGCCCTGCAGGCGTTCCCCGGCATCGTCCTGGACGAACTCCCCACGCCGGTGAAGTACGCCGGCAAGGACGAGGTGGCGGTGGGACGCATCCGTCGGGATCTGGCGGACCCGCGCTCGCTCAACCTGTTCGTCGTCGGCGACAACCTGCTTAAGGGTGCGGCGCTGAACACCGTGCAGCTGGCCGAGTTGCTGCACGAGCGCGGCCTCCTGGGCGCGGGGTCTCCCGTCACCGGATGATCCGCGCGCTCTGAGCGGGTGGGTCAGGCCCGGTCGCGGTGCGACAGTGTGGCCAACTCGCGCCGGGTGTTCACGCCGAGCTTGCGGTAGATGTTGCGCCGATGGGTCCGGACGGTCTCGATGCCGACGTGCAGGGCATGGGCGATCTCCGCATTGGACTGGCCGTCCTGCAGGTGCGAGAGCACGTCGGCCTCCCGCGGCGTCAGAAGGTCCGGGCCGCCCGTCGGTTCCTCGACCCGATGCCTGCCGGCGTCGCTCCCGTTCGTGCCGCGGCTGCCCCCGTCGCCTGGATTCGGGCCGATGGCGCTGCCGGCGGCATGTGCGGTCGTCGTCGGCGGCAGGACCTGGAGCCCTCGTGAGGCGAGGTGGATCGCGTTGAGGATGTCGCGGGCCTGCGTCTCCTTGCCCAGGCACGCGGCGGCCCCGAAGGCCAGCATCTGGTTGGCCTCGGCGGCCGTCGGGCGGCTGGCCAGGACGATGAGACGCGTCCCGGGGTGCGCGACGCTCAGCCGGTGGACGTCCGTCGGTGAGCGCAGTGAGCCGAAGTTCAGGATCGCCACCTTCGGGCGGATGTCGGTCAACGCCCGGTCCAGGTCGTCGAGGCTCACGTCGGCGGCCGACAGGTTCAGGGCGCCGTCGTCCTCGATGAAGGCACGCAGCCCACGGGCCACGAGATCCTCGAAGCGCGTGACGACGACGGTGATGGGGCTCCGGGGCTGCACCTCCTCGTCTATCGGCAGAGGCACCCAGAAGGGTGAGGGGCGCCTCACCCGAAGATCACCCGCTGTCTCACCCGCAATTCACCCGGGCCGGGGGACGACAGGCGGCACGTCACCGGGCATCCTTCCTCTTGTCGCTTGGGGGAGCGACACCGCAGCAGCGTCGGGCGCGGGAGCCCGGCAGAGAGACTTCCCTGGGGCGGACATTGGGGTACGCAGACGGGAAATGAGAAGAGCGGGCCTCCGGGCCCCTTTTCTCGTTCCGCAAGCCGACAGGAGCCGGGGCGAGCACGCCGCCCGAAGTCACGCCTGACGCAGCGCACCCGTCGGACCGGCGGCATCGGGTGCTCGCCATGGCCGCCCCGAGGGCTGGCCCGACCGGGGACCGTCGGCCTGGCGCCGCCCGCGCCTCGGGCGTGGCCGCCAGCTGCTCGGCGTGCGCGTTCGGCGCGAGGTCAGCGCGGCCGGGGCGGCCGCGTCCGAGCGGCGGCGGGCGTCGTCGACGACGCCGCGTCGACGCTGCTCGCGTCGCGGGCGACGGCCGGCGGTGCGTCGCACGGCCGCCTGCTGCTTGAGCCGGCGGCGGGCGTCGTCGATCCGCTCGGGTTCAGCGGCGTCGTCCCTTCGTCGGGCACGACGAGCAGGGGCACGATCGTGCGGGGTGCGTCGGGCACGCCACGGGCGCGCGCGGTCGGGATCCGGCAGCTCGGCGACGCGCGCGGGCGCGGCGCCGGCTGCCGGATGCGGGTCCGGCTCGTCTACCAACCGGACGA
>CAVVQN010000005.1:0-480276 GCA_963750375.1 Paraconexibacteraceae bacterium | reverse complement strand
GCGCGACGGATGAAAGTCAAGTGCGACTTGCCCGATTGCACCTCCTGTGGCAGAGTCGTGGGCGGGCGTCGGTAGACGACGAGCTAAAGAGCGGAGCCCGGGGCATGGGCCCGCCGCGCTGCTTGTCCCCGACTGGGTGACTTCAAGATGCGCGCCCCGATGTCGCGCCGGCGCCCGCTTCGTCCTCGTTCGGCCTGTGCCTTCTCCGCCTCCTTGCGCTGCTTGGCCCGCAGCGCCTCCACGCGCTTGAACTCGGCGACGTTGCGCCGGTAGGCGGCCTCGGCCTGCTCGGCCAGCTCCCGCTCGGCGTCGCGCACCGCCTCGTTGGCCTGTCCAGACGCCCGCGCCGCCCCGGCGCCTCGGAGCGCCGGCGGTGAGCTCGAGCCGGCGCAGCTTCTTGCTGGTCAGCGAGGGCTGCGCGTAGGCGTAGTCCTCCCCGCGGGTGAGCAGGCACCAGAACAGGCAGGCGAGCTTTCGCGCGGTGGCGACGATCGCGACCTGGCGCGCCGCGCCGGGCCTTGGTGCGCTCGTAGAAGGCGCGCATCGGGCCCGGCGCCTTGACCGACGCTCCAGCAGGCCTCGACCAGGGCGTGGCGGCCGGCGGCCGAGCCCTGCTTTGAGATCCGCCCGTGGTCGGCCTCGCTCGAGCCCGACTGGCGGACCTTCGGATCGAGGCCGAGGTAGCCGACCAGCTTTCGCGCGTCGGGAAGCGGCGGATCTCGCCGACCGCCGCCATGAACGTCGCCGCGGTGATCACGTCGACCCCGGGCACGCGTCATCAGCCGGCGGATCTCCGGTCGAGCCCAGGGCCTCGGCGGCGACCACCTTCTCGATCGCGGCGATCTCGTGACTCGCAGAACTCGATCTGGCGCAGCGCGCCGTCGACCGTCTCGCGCTCGGCCGCCGGGCAGCTCGAGCTCGGCCGAGCCACCGGCGGCCCGCCTTGCCGAAGAGGTCGCTGAAGCCGGGCTTTGGGATCAGCCGCCGCATCAGCGCCGCGTGGATCTCGTTCTTGGCCGCGGATCTGGTGCGGACGAGCTGGCTTGCGGCGCTGAAGGCGCCGCCGCATCGCCCGGGTCGCCTCGTCGGGGACCCAGACCGTCTCGAGCTGGCCGCTGGCCAGCAGCCTGGCCAGGGCCCTGGCGTCGAGGCGGTCGGTCTTGGCGCGGGCCTGGCGCGATCCCGGTGTCGGTCGGGCTGCGGCGACGATCAGCTTCGCGACGTGGGGGCGGATGATCCGCGCCACCTCCCAGGCGTTGCCGCTGACCTCCAGGGCGACCTGGTCGTCGGCTCCGAGGCTCTGGGCGAACAGCTCCAGCGCCTCGGGTCATCTCGATCGCGGCCCTCGGGCAGATGCGGATCTCGCCTCCTTCGGCGATCGCGACCTCGCATGAAGTCGCGGTGGATGTCGAGGCCGATCGATCTCATCTGCTCCTCCTTGTCGTCGATTGACTGGGCGGAGAACCGGTGGACAAACGACATCGACGGATTCGGGCTCGAAGCACAACCGGGCGGGTCGCAGGGGCGGCCATTGAAAAGCCGGGCTCGAAGCCCATCGCGCAAATCGGCCTGTCCAGCCTGCGTTCTCCACGAAAGCCCCTGTCCCAGTCGGCCGAACCGTAGGTCCGGGGTCGGACAGTCAGCTTTCGGGGCGCAGTTTCATGCCGCGCATAGGACGAGCAAGCAGCATGCTCATGCAGGCGAGGTCGGCGGCGGCCCCTACGACAGGCCTATTACGAACGCGGCGGCGACGAGCGCCGCTGTGGGCCTAACAAGAACCGCAGCCGCACTGAATACCGCGTCTCCGGGACCGTGACGGCCCCGGGTCTTCACCGTTTGCGAATGAGCGGGCTTCTACCCGGTCCGAGGCAATGGCTGATCCTGGTCGGCCGCGCCGTCACGGCCGGCGACTGGTGAGGCGGACCATCCCGGTTTGGGCCTGCTGCTGCGTCCGCCCGCCTGGTCCTCCCTGCCTGGACGCTCATCAGCTCTCCGATGTCGACAAGATACCGGCGTCGCGCCCCGATCCAGGACAACCCCCGCTCGACGCCAGCGCGTTGCGGCGTTGGCGCCCGGTTCGCGGGCGCGACGGGTTCTCAGATCGGCTGCTGTGGTGATTGACCCGGCGCGGACACGACGAGGCCGGCAGCCTGGGCCCCGTCGGCGAGCCGGTCGTCGTAGGTGACAAACGCGGTGAGGGCGTCGCCGAGCAGCAGCGCCGAGGCCAGGTGCAGAACATCGACGGTTCTCAGCAGCGGATCGCCGATGTCGCTCGCGACGTCTTGGACGGCTCGGTCGAGGGGAATGAGGTCGATGTCGCACCGGCGGGCAGACGACCGCGCGCGCTGGATCCGCCCAGGCCGCCGCGGGCGTCACCTCACGCCGAGACGTGCTGCTCGGCCTTGGCCGCGGCCAGGCTCGTCTCCAGGTCGAGGATCGTCGGTTCCTCCCCTTCGATCATCTCGATTGCCGGCGGCCCCTTCACCATGAACCTCGGGCTGACGAACGCGAAGAGCATCCAGCCCGCGAAGGTGACAAGGCCTCCGTAGAGCATGGCCTGCTCGCCGGTGGAGTACAGCGCGTACAGGCTGTAGACCGTCGCGACGACCGCGACGATGTTCGCGGTGCGCGCGGCCTTCGTCGGGACTCGCTCGACCTTTTGCAGGACGACGAGCGCCGCCATGGAGAGCAGGTACGGGATGAGGTTCGTCATCACCGCAAGGTTGAGCAGGACGGTGAACTGCTTGTTGAGCGAGGGGCTGATGGTCATGAGCGCGAGCACGCTCTGCGCCGCGGTGATGGCGACCATCCCGACGATCGGAGCGCCCGCCCCGCTGACCTTCTTGAACAGGCGTGGGAAGTACCCGACCCCCGCCGACGAGCGGGCCACCTCGGCGATCGTGAACTGCCAGGCGAACAGCGACCCGAAGCAGGAGACGATGAGCATCGAGGCGATGATCTTGCCGATCGTGGGGTTGAACATCGTCGAGAAGGCGAGTCCGAACGGGGCGTTCGACTTGGCGAGTGCATCCTGCGGCACGATGCCGGCGATGACGCTCGTCGAGGCGATGTAGAGCACCGCGGCGATCAGCGTTCCGGCCATCACGGCGATCGGGACGTTCTTCTTGGGGTTGTCCACCTGGTCCGCGTTGGCGCAGGCCGACTCCAGGCCGAGGAACGCGTAGAGCGTCACGGCGATGGACGCGCTGACGCCGCTGAAGAAGCCCTTGCCGGTCGGGTTCCAGGCGTCGGCGTACTGCGCGCCGGAGAAGTAGAACCACCCGATGATGGAGATGCCGGCCACGGGCAGGATGACCCCCCAGATCGTGAACGCCCCGATGTTGCCGGTGCGCTTGGGGCCGCCGAAGTTCAGCAGCGACGCGAGCCAGAGGACGCCGATCGTGGCCAGGGCGGTCGCCCACGGCGTCAGGTTCACCTCGGCGACGTTGGCGGTGTAGCCGACGACCGTCAGCGCGATCGCCACGTTGGCGATCAGCAGCGAGACGAAGTACGTGTAGTTCGTCATGAAGCTGCCCGACTTGCCGTGGGCGTACTCGGCGTAGCCGCCCATCCCGGCGCCGCGGTTGGAGTAGGTGGCGGCGCGGGAGAAGGCGAAGGCCAAGCAGACCGCGCCACCCGTCGTCACGACCCAGGACAGCACGGAGATCGTGCCGACCTGCGCGAGGTTGGCGGGCAGCAGGATGATGCCCGCGCCCATCATGTTCACTGCGGTGAGGATCGTCAGCTGCCGGACCCCCAGCTTCTTGGGTGTCTTGGTCATGACCGTGCGCCTCCGTCCCGCAGGACGTAGCCGTGGGCGCGGATGCGGCCGTCGGCACCCTCCTTCAGGTGGACGCCCTGAAGCTCGGGCGCGAAACCCGGCAGCAGGTTGATGCCCTCCTCGAGCGCGAGGAAGTAGTCGCGCTGGGTCGCGCCCCACACTTCGCCGGGGACCACGCAGACGATGCCGGGCGGGTAGGGCAGTGCCGCCTCGGCGGCCACGCGGCCCTTGGCGTCGGCGAGCGCCACGAAGTCCACGTGACCGCGGGAGAACTCGTCGTTGGCGAACTTCGGCGTGCAGGCGACCGTCGGGAAGTGCTCCTCGCGGAACATCGCCTTCTGGAGGTCCTTGACGTCACGCTGCGCGTAGAAGTCGTGCATCTCCTGCGCGAGCCGGCGGATCGTGTAGCCGGCGTAGCGCTCGCGGTGCGCCTCGTGGATCGTCGGCAGGACCTCGCCGAGCGGCGCGTCGGACGTGATCGCCTCCTCGAAACGCACGAGCTGCGCGACCAGGTTCTGCAGCTTCGGGAAGCGTCTCCGCGGGCGTCAGCAGGAACAGGATCGAGTTGAGGTCGCACTTCTCCGGGATCACCCCGTTCTCCCGCAGGTAGTTCGCGAGGATGGTCGCCGGAACGCCGAACGCCTCGTACTCGCCGGTCACGGTGTCGAGCCCCGGGGTGGTGAGGCAGCAGCTTGTTGGGGTCGACGAAGTACTGGTTCTCGGAGTAGTTCTCAAAACCGTGCCACGCCTCCCCGGGCGTGAAGGCGAAGAACTCTCGCCGGATGGCGATCTCCGCCGTCGGCGTGTCCTGCCAGAGCGCGCCGCCGACCCGCTCGGGGACGAACGGTTTCACCATCGTGCAGTTCGCGCAGGATCATCTTGCGCGCCTCGATGCCCATCTCCACGGCGTGCTTCCACATGAGCTCGCCGCTGCCGTCGGCGTGCATCTGCGCGTTGACGTCGAGGGACCGCGAAGATCGGATAGAACGGGCTCGTCGACGCTTGCATCATGAACGCGTTGTTGAAGCGGTCGTGGTTGACGTAGCGCGTCCTGCCCGCGCGATGTGGGCGTCCTTCTTGTGGATCTGCGACGCCTGTGAGAATCCGGACTGCTGCTTGTGGACGGACTGCGTGACGAGGATGCCCGGATCGTCCGGACCGAGCTCGAGGAGCAGCGGCGAGCAGTCGCTCATCATCGGGATGAACTGCTCGTAGCCGACCCAGGCGGAGTCGAAGAGGATGTAATCGCACAGGTGCCCGATGCGGTCGACCACCTGGCGCGCGTTGTAGATCGTCCCGTCGTAGGTGCCGAGCTGGATGACGGCCAGACGGATCGGCCGCTCGGCGCCCTGCTTCTCGGGGGCGATCGCTCCCACGCGCTCCAGGATGTAGGCGTCCTCGAAGCAGTGCTGGTCGATCCCCCCGATCAGCCCGAAGGCGTTGCGCGCCGTCTCCAGGTAGACGGGCTTGGCGCCCGCGATCAGCAGCGCCCCGTGGAGCACGGACTTGTGGTTGTTGCGATCGAAGAGCACGACGTCGCCGGGGGTCAGCAGCGCGCCGGTGACCACCTTGTTGGACATCGAGGTGCCGTTGAGGACGAAGTACGTCTCGTCGCTGTTGAAGACCGTCGCGGCGTTCTGCTCGGCGTCGTAGGGCTTGCCCTCGTGGAGGAGCAGGTCGCCCATGCTCACGTCCGCGTTGCAGAGATCCGCACGGAACAGGTTCTCGCCGAAGAAGTCCACGAACCTGCGTCCCGCGGGGTGGCGCCGGAAGAACTGGCCGCCCTGGTGGCCGGGGCAGTCGAAGGCCGAGTAGCCCTGCCGCTCGTAGCTCGCCAGCGCCCCGAAGAACGGCGGCAGGACCGCCTCGTCGAACTTCACCGCCGCGGTCTCGACCATCCGGCCGAAGAACGCGGCGTTGTGCGCGTCGCTCGCCAACACGCCGGTGATGCCGTGTACGTCGAGCGCGACGTCGTCGTCGGGGCCCGCCACGACGAACACCGGCAGGCCGAATCCGTTCGCCGTCAGTTCCGCCGCGATGCCGTCGTCGAGGTCCTGCGACGAGAGCACGACGGCGCTGACGTCGGTGTAGTCGGTGTCGCCGACGTCGACCACGTCACGGTGCGTGTCGACGTACTGCGCGACCGACGGGTTGACGGCGATGGATCCTGCGGAGCTGAAGCTCAAGGGGATTGCCTCTCGTGGCGCCGGTGCGGCGACCGCGCGACCGGAGAGTCCGGCGCTGCGTGCTCCAGACGATAAGTTCGCGAACCGGCGGCGTCGTCAGGGGAGGCCACGGGTCTCGGGCTTGGAGAACTACGGAAGCGAGCCGGCTCTGCGCCCGTGAGGATCGCCACGAGCTCGACGTCAGGAGCGCGGCCTGCGATCGGCAGCTCGACCGCGAAAGGCGAGCTGGGCACAGACCCCACAACGAACAAAGCCCCGCAGATGCAGGGCTTCTCCACAGAGGCGGGAGCGACGGGACTCGAACCCGCGACCTCCGGCGTGACAGGCCGGCGCTCTAACCAACTGAGCTACGCCCCCGTGTGGGACGGGAAGTATGACACGCAGGCGCGAAGTCGGCGGCGCCGCTCAGCGGCCTGCGCTTGTGGTCACCGCGTCCCGTCCGGGCGCAGCACCGTCTCGCAGTCGAAGACGCCCTGCTCCTCCGCGTCGACGGTCACCGTGTCCTCCCCGTCGCCGCAGTCGATGGTGTCCTGCTCGCCGTCGCGCGCATCGATCACGTCGTCGCCGGGCCCGCCGTCCAGGTCGTCCTGACCGGGGCCGCCCGACAGTCGGTCCCGACCGTCGCCGCCACCGACGCTGTCGCTGCCCTCGCCGCCGTACAGCACGTCGTTCCCGGTCCCGCCGAGGAGGTCGTCGTCGCCCGCCTTGCCGGCGAGCTCGTCGTTCCCGGCCTCCCCGTCCAGGTCGTCGTCGCCGCTGCCGCCGTTGAGCTTGTCGCCTCCGGAGCCGCCGAAGAGCCGGTCGTCGCCGGTGGACCCGACGAGTCGGTCGCGGCCGGGGCCGCCCTTCAGGACGTCGTTCCCGCCGCGTCCGTAGAGCCGGTCGTCACCGGACCAGCCGCTGATGCGGTCCGCCTGCGCGGTGCCGACGATCCGGTCCGCGCGCTTGGTCCCGGTGAGCGTGCGGGCCTGCGCGACCGCCGCAGTCGTTGCGAGCAGCGTGAGCACCGTGAGGACGAGCCAGCGTCGCCGCGACACGGTCTCAGGCCCCCGGCGTCGACGCGGCATACGCCTGGCCGACCTTCGACGGTTCGCGGAAGGTCGTCGACGGGTCCGACGGCTTGAAGTCGAAGCCCAGGCGGTCCAGATAGCCGCTCGTGACGAGGTCGAGCATGTCGTGGTCCTTGGCGCGCGTCTGAGCGCCGTCCCCGTCGGCGTTGCCGGGGCACGGCATCGAGACGACGTGCTCAGGTCGTGGCAGGTTCGGCAGGTCCAGCCGCGGCTTGGAGACCCAGTCGAAGGACCGCCCGATGTTGTTCGCGTACCGCACGCGCCGGTTCAGCGGCGGAAGGCCGAAGCGGTAGGAGATGAACTTCAGGATCGACTCGAAGCCGTAGATCGAGTGCGCGACGTGGCCGCGGCGCGCATAGGGCGAGACGGCGATCGTCGGGATCCGGAACCCCATCAGCCCGAAGTCCTTGTCGACGGACTTGTCGTTGCGCTGGTCGGGCACCCGGGGCGGGCGGACGTGATCGAAGAAGCCGCCCCACTCGTCGTACGTGATGAAGAGCGCACCGCGTTTGTACTGCGGGGACTCCATGAACGCGTGGACGACGTCCGCCATGAAGGCCTGTCCGGTGCGCACGTCGCCGTGCGGGTGCTCGTCCCCCGAGAGGCCCGGCCCCTCCCCGACGCTGCCGGCGAAGTTCGGGTCCACGTACGAGACGCGCGGGAGCGTGCCGGCCGCGCAGCGCGCGTAGTACTCGGAGATCGGGCCGGAGTTCGCCAGGCGCTTGGCGCCCCACAGCGCAGCCACCGGGACGTCGTTGAAGAAGTAGCGGTTGGAGACGCCGGCCTTGTCCAGCGCGGAGAAGATCGTGTTGTCGGGGAAGCCGGTGGTGTACTTCGTCTGCGGCGGCAGATCGTTGTTCACGTTCCCGTAGGACTCGCCAGACCACATGTACTCACGGTTGGGCAGCGTCGACCCCATGAGCGAGCAGTGGAAACGGTCGAACGTCGTGTAGGCCTTCGCGGCGTCCTGGATGAAGCCCAGGTCGCCTTCGGCGTAGTAGGAGATGGAGAAGACGTCGTTGTCGCCCGAGCGCAGGAAGCCGTCGCACCGTCCCCCGTTCAGCTGCGTGCGACCGCCCTTCCACGAGTGGTCGGGGTCCGGGTGCCCGCACCCCTGGAAGTCGTCCTTCATCCGCTGGGTGGTGTGGACCTTGCCCTGCTTGTCGGCGAACTTCAGCCCTGCCTGCATGCCGTCGGCGTTCGGCATCCACCCGAGATAGTGGTCGAAGGACCGGTTCTCCATCATGAGGACGACGATCGTGTCGACCGGGATGTTCGCCGGTGCCGGCAGCTGTTCGCGCCGCTGCCGGCGCGCGGCCTGCGCCACGAGCTGCTGGGACGGCAGGACCGCGGCCAGCGAGGTCGCCAGGCCCGCGGTGAGCGCCGTGCGCTGGAGGAACTCGCGGCGCCGGAGGTAAGCGTCCGGCGCCTCGTCCTGGAGCTGCTCGGCGACGGCGGGATCCGTGATGTCGGCCATGGCGTCGCACCATACGCACTGCATGGGGCGGATGTGACGGTTCGGGGACCGTCGGCGGCGGCAGACTGGCTGCCTGGCCAGTCTGCCGGTAGCCTCCTCCGTCAGGACATGAAATGGGTTCAGGTCCGAACGAGGAGTCGTGATGTCATCGCTCACCGGCCCGCCGCCGGCCCCCACCAGCTCGGTCGTGAAGATCATGCGGGACCTGCGCCACGAAGGGCGCAACCCCGAGCCCTACCCGCCGGGGGAGACGTCGTTCTCGATGAAGCGCACCCAGCGCTTCGCGGCCGATCCCCTCCCGGTCCTCCTCGAGGCGTACGAGCGCTTCGGTCCGGTGTTCACGCTCCGGATCCTCCACGGCAACACCGTCTTCGCGCTCGGCCCGGAGGCCAACCACCACATCCTCGTCTCGCACGCCAGGAACTTCTCCTACCGCGACGGCTACCTGTCAGACCTCATCCCGCTGCTCGGGGATGGCCTGCTGACGATCGACGGGGAGTTCCACCGGCGCTCGCGGAGGATCATGCTTCCGGCGTTCCACAAGGAGCAGATCGCTGCGTCGGTGGACGTCATCGACGACGAGGTGGAGCGCGCGCTGAGCGTGTGGACGCCCGGCCAACGGCTCGACCTGTACGAGTGGACGCGTGAGCTTGCGCTGCGGATCGCGATGCGGGCGCTCTTCGGCCTGCACAACGAGCACGCTCCCGAGGCGGCCCAGGACTTCGAGCAGGCGCTCGCCTTCTACGCCCAGGACTACCTCGCACAGGCGTTGCGCGGCCCCCGGACGCCGTGGGCGCGCATGCATCAGGCACGTGAGCGCCTCGACCTCCTCATCTACACCGAGATCAGGGAGCGGCGGGCGACAGGTGCCCGCGGGACGGACATCCTCAGCCTGCTGCTCGACGCCCAGGACGAGGACGGTGGGTCGCTGAGCGAGACGCACATCCGCGACGAGGTCATGACCCTGCTCTTCGCCGGACACGACACGACGACGTCGACGATCTCCTTCCTCTTCTATGAGCTCGCCCGTCACCCCGAGCAGGCGACGCAGCCCCTGGAGCTGCTCGTGGACGAGACGCTGCGGCTCTACCCGCCGGCGTGGATCGGGCCGCGACGAGCCATTCACCCCTTCGACCTGTGCGGGGTGCGGATCCCCGGCGGAGCCGCGGTGAACTACAGCTCGTGGGCCAGCCACCGGCTGCCGGACGTCTGGGACGACGCCGACCGCTTTGACCCGGGGCGTTTTGCCGTCGGCCGGCGCGAGGCGATCCCGAAGGGGGCCTACATCCCCTTCGGCGGCGGCTCGCGCACCTGCATCGGGATGCGGTTCGCGCAGGCCGAGATCGCTGTGATCGCCCGACAGATCCTCGGTCGGTTCCGGCTGGACCTGGACCAGGGTCACGAGCTGACGATCCGGCAGATGCCGACGATCTCCCCGAAGGCGGGGATGCCGATGACGATCCGCGCGAGGACCTGATCCGGCGTCCCGCTACGGCGCCGTGTGCGCCGTCCAGCCCTCGCCGTCCCAGTACCGCAGGCGGTCCTCGCCGCGAGGGTCGGCGTACCAGCCTGCCGCCGCGGTGGAGGGCGGGGCGTCTGCCGCCAGGTGTCGCTCCTGCGGCTCCGGCACCGTGCCGGAGCGCACGACGAACGTCCCGGCGACCTGGTCCCCGACCCGCTGACGTCTCGGGGTCGCGAGCGCCACGATGAACCCGGCCAGTCCAGGGATGAAGTACGGAAATCCGTCGGCGAGCCAGAAGACCGCGCGCACGACCCCCTTCCCGGCGCCGGGCGGCGAGCCGTCGGGCCCGGCGACGCGGATACCGGTGACGAGCTTGCCCGGGGTCCAGCCCTTCAGCCCCGGCAGGACGCCGGTGTAGAGCACCCACCCGACGAGCGTGAGCGTCATGAAGAGCGCGGCCCACCCGCCCTCCAGCAGGTACTGCTGGCTGTCAAGGGTCACGTGCGTCGTGGCAGCGCTGTCGGACACGGTGTCACCGGGGACGTGGTCGGCGACGGCGAAGAACACGGCCAGCGTGACCGCTGACGTCAGCGTCGCGTCGATGACCCACGCCACGACACGGCGGCCCATGACCTTCGTCGGCGTCGGGGCTGCCATGTCGGCGAGGGTATCGTGCGCGGCGTGCCGGTCGCCCGTCCTGCCGTCGACGTCGTGGTCCCGGTCGCCGCCGACGCGCTTGGCCTGCGCGCCGTGCTGGACCGGATGCGGATCCTCGACCTGCGCGATGGCGACACGCTGACCGTCGTCGACAACCGCGGCGTCGGGATCGAGGACCCCGCCGTCCTCGTTGCCGACGCGGTGCGGACCTCGTACTTCGCGCGAAACGCCGGCGCGGCTCGCGGTCGAGCGCCGTGGATCGTGTTTCTCGACGCCGACGTGCTCCCCCCGGCGGATCTGCTGGATCGGCTGTTCGGCGCTGCGGTGGGCCCGGGGGTCGGCGTCCTGGCCGGCGGCGTGCTCGACGAGCCGGTCGGCCCGGAGGGCCCGCCCGCCGCCCGCTTCGCCGCCCTGCAGGCGAACATGGCCCAGGACGAGGCGATGGCCCGCGGACGCTGGGCCTTCGCGAAGACCGCCCACGCCGCGGTGCGCCGTGAGGCCTTCGACGCCGCCTGCGGGTTCCGCGAGGGCGTGCGCTCCGGCGGGGACGCCGACCTGTGCTGGCGCCTGAAGGCTGCCGGCTGGGTCTTGGAGGCAAGGCCTGAGGCGGTCGTCGTCCACGCCGGCCGCCCGACCGTGGCGCGCATGCTCGCCCAGCGTTTTCGCCACGGGTCCGGGGCCGGCTGGCTCCAGCGCGAGCACCCAGGCTCGCTTCCCGCGCGGCGCTGGCCCGGGCTCCTGCGCTGGGGGCTCGTGCGCGCGGTCCATGGCGTCGTCGCGGCGATGCGCGGCGACCGGGACGCCGCGGTCCTCGGGCTGCTGGACGGTCCGGCGGTGTGGGCCTTCGAGCTGGGCCGGCTCGTGCCCAACCGTCCGCGTCCGCGCCGAGCTCAGCGCCGGTAGGGATCTGCCTTTCCGATTCGTGTGCGCAGGATGGGGATGCTCAAGGCGCGGCGCCGCAGATACTCGCCACGGCGCAGCGGCCGGTGCTCGGCGGCCCGGGCCCATGCCTCGCGTGCGCCCGCGTGATCACCGTCGCGTGCCAGGCCGGCCGCGAGGGCGGCACAGTCGTCGCCGAGCACGGTCTGGGCTCCGCCGGGTCCGGCAAACGCAGCATGGCGCTCGTGCACAGCGCGCTGTGCACGAGCTAGGGGCGTGATGTCCGCCGTCAGGCCACCCGGGTGACGCCGGTAGCGGACCGTCGATCCGTCCACGCAGCACGCGTCGATCCCGGCGGCACACAGGCGCAGCCACAGCTCCCAGTCCTCGGCGACGCGCACCGGCGAGGCGAAGCCACCGACCGCCTCGAGCGCCTCGCGGCGCAGGACGACGCTCGAAGTCGGCACCGGGTTGGAGGCGAAGAGATCGCAGCCCAGCGCCCGGGCGTCGTGATGGCCCTGCGCCGGCTGCGCCCAGGCCTCCCCGGTGGCGCGCCCGTCAGGGCCGACGACCAGGGCGCGGCCGAAGGCCCATCCCGCCCGCGGGTCCTCCTCCAGCGCCGCAACGGTCGCTTCCAGCGCTCCAGCGCACCAGGCGTCGTCGGCGTCGCAGAGGGCCACGAGGTCGACGTCGGCTTCCAGCCGCAACAGACCCGCCTGTCGCGCGGCGGCCGGCCCGCCCGCGACGTCGCGGCGGATGAGCCGCACGGAAGGAGCGTGGTCTGGGTGCAATACCACCGGGAGCGGGGACCCGTCGTCGACCACCACCACCACGGCGCCGGGGGGACGCTGGTCGAGCACCGAATCGAGCGTCTCGGCGAGGTACGGCGCGAACCCGTGGACGGGGATCAGGACGCCGACCCGCATGTTCGTGATCCTACCCTGCTGCTGACAGCGCAAGTTTGACGCCCGATCATCGTTGCAGCACCCATCGCCCGTCCCCTTCACGAAGGACAGCTCCTGTCATGAGGATCATCCTCCCCGCCACCGTGCTCGCCACGGCGGCGCTCTCCGTCCCGGCCGTCGCCGGCGCGGCTGCGACACCGGCATCGCTGCCGGCCGTCAAGCGCACGCTGACGGCCGCCACGACGTCCCAATCCTGTGCAAAGACCGCCGACACGGTCTACCGAGCACCCATCTCCGGCTTTCTCGATGTCCGCCTCCGTGCCGCGCGGGGTGACTGGGACCTCGGGCTGCGCGATGCGGCCAGCCGCGCGTCGATGGGCTCAAGCCGCTCGTTCGGTGGTCGCGAGGTCATGCAGGCCTGGGTCACCGCCGGTCAGCGGATCCTCGTCCAGGGCTGCCGCCGTAGCGGGGGCTCCCGCAGCGCGAAGGTCAGCCTCACGCTCGTCGACGTCAAACCGCCCACGAGCGGGGTGTCGCAGCTTCTGCGCGTCACCGCGGCGCCGAAGCAGCTCGAGAAGCTCGAGATGCTCGGTCTGGACGTCACCCACAACATCCACAAGGGCTACGGGGATGTCGTCGTGCACAGCGCGGCGGACACGAAGCTCATCTCGTCGTTGGGCCTGACCTCGAAGGTCCTGTCCGCCGACCTGGCCGAGCGCTCGCGCCAGTCGCGTGCCGCCGACGCCCGTTTCGCCCAGCGCGTCGGAAGGGCCGGCAGCACGGTGCCGTCGGGCCGCACGAGCTACCGCGACTACCCGGTGATCCAGGAGGAGCTCAAGAAGCTCGTCGCCGACCACCCGGACATGGTCCGGCCGGTCGTCATCGGCAAGACCTTCCAGGGTCGCGACATCCAGGGCGTCGAGATCGCAAAGGACGTCAACGCCGACGACGGGCGTCCCGTGTACTTCCTCATGGGCGTGCATCACGCGCGTGAGTGGGCCGCCGCCGAGGCGCCCATGGAGTACGCGCACGTGCTGACCGAGCAGGGCAGTGACGCGCGCGTGGCCAACCTGCTGAAGGCGGAGCGGACGGTCATCGTGCCGGTCGTCAACGTCGATGGGTACGTCTCATCGCGCAACGCAGAGCCGTACGACCCGTTCCTCTTCGCCCGCGACAACCTCGGCGACGACCCGGCCGGCGGGGGCCTGCCCTTCAGCACCGTGGCGTCGATCCTGCCGCCCGGCGGCGTCTTCACCTACCGTCGCAAGAACTGCGACGGCGCGTTCAACAACCCGATGTTCCCGTGCGAGCTGCAGTACGGCGTCGACAACAACCGCAACTACGGCAACCTCTGGGGCGGACCCGGCGCCTCGCCGGACCCGACCTCGCAGAGCTACCACGGCCCCGGCCCGCGGTCGGAGCCCGAGACGCAGGCCGTGTGGAACTACACGCGTACCCATCAGGTCTCGATGCTCATGACGATGCACAACGTGGCCGCGCTGGTCCTCCGTCCTCCGGGACTGCGTCAGTTCGGCTTCGCGCCTGACGAGAAGCGGATGAAGCAGATCGGCGACGCCATGGCCGGCGTCACGAAGTACGAGTCGCAGTACTCCTTCCAGCTGTACGACACGGCCGGGACGACCGAGGACGACACCTACGCCGCCACCGGCGGGTACGGCTACACGGTGGAGATCGGTCCCAAGGACGGCGAGTTCCACGCCCCGTACGAGACGGGCTTCGTCAAGCAGTGGGACGGCACCTACGCCGAGCAGCCCGGGAAGGGCCTGCGTGAGCTGCTGCTCATCGCCGCGGAGGCCGGTGCCTCCACCCCCGACCACGCGGTCGTGGGCGGCACCGCCGCTCCCGGCACGACGCTGCGCCTGACGAAGGACTTCGACACGAAGACCTCCCGTTGGTGCAACCCGGGCCTGGATCCTGTCGTGTCGGTGGCCGGCGATTCGCTGCTGTGCCCCGCCGGGGACAACGACCCGATCACGCTGAAGGACAGCCTGGACTCGACCACCACCGTTCCGGCCTCCGGCCGCTTCCAGTGGCACGTCAACCCGTCCACCCGGCCGTTCATCGGTGGTGGCGCGGTCAAGGAGAGCTACGGACCGATCGCGGGCTCCAAGCAGACGCAGTCGGGCGCGCCCGGCGGCGTCGGTGACCAGGTGGACCACGAGTTCACGGTCCCCGGCGACATCGGCGCCGAGGCGCTGACGTTCGACCTGAAGGCGTCCCTGCCGGAGGACTACGACATCGAGGTCTTCCGCAAGGAGGCCGACGGGAAGCTGACGTCGCTCGGCACCTCGGGCAACAGCCCCGGTGAGGATGAGTCGGTCACCGCGTCCCCTGCCGGTGGTGGCGTCTACGTCGTGCGCGTGACGTACTTCGCGGCGATCACCGGCAACTACAAGGTCTCCGTCGAGGCGTCGAAGCTGACGTCCGAGACGACGACCGGCACGAAGGAGAGCTACAAGCTCACCTGTGAGCGTGACGGCAAGGTCGTCGAGACGCACACGTTGACGATCGATCGCGGACAGGCGGTGGCACTGCGCCTGTGTGGCGGAGCGCCGCTCACCGGCCCGCCCGCCGGAACGCCGAACGGCCCGCCCGCCGGTACCCCGAACGGCCCGCCCGCCGGTACGCCGAACGGTGGTTCCTCCGCCGGTACCCCGAGCGGTCCGCCCGCCGGCACGCCGAACGGTGGTTCCTCCGCCGGCACGCCGAACGGTGGATCGTCCTCCGGCACGCCGGCGGTCGACGGCAAGCCCGTGGCGAACGTCGCGGTGCAGTCGTCGGGCAACGGGTCCGCGAGCAAGCCGCAGACGGCGGCGCAGAAGAAGGCAGCCGCGAAGAAGAAGGCACTCGCAAAGAAGCGCGCGGCGGCGAAGAGGAAGGCAGCCGCGAAGAAGAAGGCAGCGGCGAAGCGTCGCTACCAGCAGCGCTGTGTCGCGAAGGCGAAGAAGATCAAGTCGTCGTCCAAGCGCCGCGCCGCGATCAAGCGGTGCGGCAAGCGCTGAGGCGTCCCTGCGCTGACAACTCCCGCCGGGTGGCCCCTCACGGCCGCCCGGCGGGCTGCGCGGGTGCGCCACCATTGCCGGCGCGCGCCGTCGACGAGCTTCAGCGGTCGCGGACGAAGCTAGACTCGTGGGGACCCGAGGGGGCAGCCTCGGGCACCTAGGCAGGCAAGGGGATATGACGACGGCAGCGGAGGAAGACCGGCTGGAAGCGCTCGAGGTGCTCGGGGCGTTCGACACTCCGGCGGAGGAGCGGTTTGACCGGGTCACGCGTCTGTGCCAGCGGCTGTTCGGCGTGCCGATGGCGTTCGTCAACCTTGTCGGCCGTGATGACGTGTGGAGCAAATCGGCTCAGGGTCTGGCCCTGACGCAGACGCCGCGCGACCAGATGTTCTGCAGCACCACGATCCAGGAACCCGGTGGCATGGTCGTCGAGGACGCCAGCAACGACCCGCGGTTTGCCGGGATGGACGCGGTCCTCGACGATCCGGGCATCCGCTTCTACGCGGGGGTCCCGCTTGCCGCCCCCGGAGGGCAACGCGTTGGCACGCTGTGCATCGCCGACACCGAGCCGCGCGGCATGACGGATGCCGATCGCGCCGTGTTGCAGGATCTCGCTCTCTGGGTTCAGAAGGAGTTCAACCTCGACGAGGAACTCGATCGGGCCGCCGCGGTCCAGCGTGCGCTCTTCCCTGCCACGGTACCGGCTGACGCTCGATGGGATGTCGCCGGAGCGTGCCGTCCGTCGAACGAGGTGGGTGGCGACTTCTACGACTGGTACCCGGTCCCCGGCGCGACGGCGATCAGCCTCGGCGATGTGATGGGCAAAGGCATGCCTGCCGCGATCGTGATGGCAAGCGTGCGATCGACCCTGCGAGTCGGTGCCCAGGGGGCCGACGTCGGGGACGCCCTTGGCCTGGCGTCACGGGCCCTTGCGCCCGACCTGCAGGCGGTGCAGTCGTTCGTCACCGTGCTGCTTGCCCGGCTGCAACCAGACGGGAGCGTGTCGTGCGCCGACGCCGGACACGGTCACGTCGCGATCGTTCGCAAGAACGGCCGCATCGAAGTCACCGAGGACGGTGGGATGCCGCTCGGCGTGGACCCGGAGGAGCGGTATGACACCTACGAGCGACTGCTCGGGGCCGGCGACATGCTGTTGGTGCACTCCGACGGGCTGATCGAGCTCGAGGGCGGCCCCCGGTCCACGCTCGAGGCAGCGCAGCTCGTTGCTGAGGCGGCTACGGCGCAGGATGCCGTCGACAGCCTGCTGCGCCTGGTCGGCGAAAGCGCGCCGCCGGATGACGTCACCGCCGTCGTCGCGCGGCTGCGATGAGTCGCCGAAGGTCGGTTGCGGTCCTTGCGACCGTCGTGGTGCTCCAGCCCGTGGTGAGCCAGCGCGTGGCGGTCGCCGCACAGGGGACAGCCCCACCCACCACGAAGCTCAGCGCGCTGGGCGTCAGGGACATCAACGTGCGCGGCACCTCCGCCACCGCCACCGCGTTCGTCACGATCCCCCCCGGTTACGACGTGCGGGGCGGGACCGTCGATCTGCACTACGAGCACTCTCCGCTGCTTCTTGCCAGCCGCTCGACCATCACCGTCGTGGCCGGGGACCGGCCGGTGACCAGCGCCAAGCTCACCCGGGCCACCGCTTCGGGCGGACACCTGCGGTTCCGCCTGCCAGCGCTGCGGGACGTCGACGGCGGCATCGTGCTGTCCGCACGCTTCGCGATGAGGCTGACCGACGACCGGTGTGAGGACCCGCAGAATCCTGCGCTGTGGGCCCGGCTTCGGGCAGACAGCACCGTGGCACCCCTTCTGGTCCCGGCGCGCCGCTCCCTGGCGGACATGCCGCGGACGCTCGTCCCCGGGACACCCGACACGGCGCTGACCGTCCAGCTGGCCTCACGGCCGACAGCGGGCGAGTTGGAGGCGGCCGGAACAGCTGCTGCCGCCGTGGGCCGGGCGGCCGCGGTACGGAACGTCGACCCGCTTGTACTGATGTCACGCCAAGCCCCGACCGACGGGCCTTCGGTCGCGGTCGCGGCCGGCTCACGGCTGACCTCCTTGCTCGATCCCGGCCGTGCCCTTCCCACCGGATCCGGGCTCGGCGCTCTTCTCGTCGTCCCGGGTGGACCGCCCAGGCTCGTGATCGGTGGCAGCGACGACGTCGGCGTCCGGCGCGCGGCGTCCGCGCTGACGCCCGGGCGTCTCACCCCGTTGACCGGGACGACGGCGCGCGTGAGCGCCGCGCCACCGTTGGCACCCCGACGGGCCACGGCTTGGCGCGAGCGCACCGCGAGCTTCGCCCAGCTCGGCCTGCCCTCGCGCGAGATCGTCGGCGCAGGCACGCAGACGCTCGACCTGGTGGTCGACCGCCCGCCGCAATGGCGCATCAAGGACGGCGCCGTGCTGGACCTCCGGGTCGACGCCGGCGCCGCTCTGGCGACCGGCCGCTCGGGTGTGACGGTCATCGTTGCGGGCTACGAGGTCGGCACGCGCCGGCTGCACGCCGCCTCGGGAATCCAGCGGCTCCGGTTCAAGATCCCCGAGGGCATCGTGGACACCGACCTGTCCGGACGCGCGGTGCGTCGCATTCCGATCTCCCTGCGGTTTGACCTTGACCCGACGCGAACTCCCTGCGAGGCGGTCGACGATTCCGGCCTCCGCGTCGCCGTCCTGGCGACCTCCTCGCTGACGCTCCCGCACGACGACACCGACGCGCAGGACCTCTCACGCTTCCCCGCTCCGTTGG
The DNA here is from genome assembly GCA_963750375.1 of Paraconexibacteraceae bacterium. Classification (GTDB taxonomy): domain Bacteria; phylum Actinomycetota; class Thermoleophilia; order Solirubrobacterales; family Solirubrobacteraceae; genus Paraconexibacter. The sequence continues at coordinate 462,084 of CAVVQN010000005.1, read as the reverse complement.
CGGTGCCCGGCCGCGGCGTCGACATCGTCGTTCCGCGGAGCCCATCCGAGGCGGAGCTGACCGCCGGCCTCCAACTGGCAGCCGCCGTCGGACGCTGGTCGGACCCGGCGACGCCACTCCCGCGACTGGTGACGAGCGCCGGCCTCGGCCGGAAGGCTCGGAACGGGCACGGGCTCATCCTCGTGAACCGCGCCGACCGGGACCTCGGTCGTCAGATTTCCGTCACAGGCGAGACGCTCGGCGGTCGTGGCGACGGACTGCTCGCGCTCCGGGACTCCCCCTGGGCAGACGGGCGGACGGTGCTCGTCGTCCGTGGTGACGCGGAGGGCGTCGTTCGCGCATCCCGCGCGGTGACGCGCGCCGATGTCGTACGACGGCTGGCTGGGCGCGGGGTCCGCGTCGCCCCCGGCCCCCAGGCGCTGAGTGAGGGTTCGCCGCAGGCCGGGCCCCCCGTGGCGCTCGCGCCCGTCCCTGATGCCGGGCTGGGCGAGGACGTTCCGGTCTGGGCCGTCCCCTCCGGCGTCGTCCTGCTCGCGCTCGTGGCGACGGCAGGGCTGCTCGGCCGACGTCGTTGGGGAGGACGACGGCGGGTGTGAGCACCGCGACCGCGTCACCCCCGCGGTCGCGCCTGCTGCCGGCCGACCCCGACGACCGACGAGCGCTGAGGCGCGACGTCATCCGCGTTCTCGTTGCGGCCAACCTGGCCCTGGGCACCTTCTACATCACATGGCGCTGGGCGGCCTCGGTCAACTGGTCGGTCTGGTGGATCGCGGTCCCGCTCGTCGTCGCGGAGTCCTACTCGTTCGTCGACTCCTGGCTCTTCGGCCTGGCGATGTGGCGCATCAAGGAGCGGGGTGCGGCACCGGCACCACCGCCGGACGCCACGGTCGACGTGTTCATCACCTGTTACAACGAGCCGATCGAACTGGTCCGGACGACGGCGATCGCTGCGCGGGCGCTCCGGTTCCCCCACGAGACGTACATCCTCGACGACGGCGCGAGCCCTGAAATGGCGGCGATGGCCGCCGAAGAAGGCGTCGGGTACATCACGCGCAGCGCCGACTGGAAGGACCGTCCGCGTCATGCGAAGGCGGGCAATCTCAACAACGCGCTCATGCAGACGAGGGGAGAGTTCCTCCTCATCCTCGACGCGGACCAGATCGCCACGCCCGATCTGCTCGACAAGGTCCTGGGATGGTTCCGTGATCCCCGCGTCGCGCTGGTGCAGACCCCGCAGTATTTCGTCAACGTGCCCGACGACGACCCGATGGGCAGCCAAGCCCCGCTGTTCTACGGCCCGATCCAGCAGGGCAAGGATGGCTGGAACTCCGCGTTCTTCTGTGGATCCAACGCGGTTCTCCGGCGCGAAGCGCTCATGCAACTCGGGATCGTCGGGTTCGTCCGGGACACCGAAGACGCCGTACGGCGGGTTGCCCGGACGGCACGGCGAATCCTGCGCCGCGCACACCGCGAGGCACGGCGTCGCGGAGACGCCGACGCTGCGGAGGCGATCTCTGACCTCGAGCGCGAGGTGCGGCGCCTTCGCGACGGCCTCGACGCGGGTCTGACGACCCAAGAGACAACCCACGAGTTCCGGCGCGCGGCGGACGGGATCGGACGCCGGATGGTGCAACGCGACTTCGCCGGTCTCGAAGCCGACGTGGCCGACCTGACCGCCGGCCTGGTCGAGAGTGACGACGAGTTCGGCGGGGTTCTCTTGGACGACGACGCCCTTGATGCGCTGTCGTCCCGTGACCTGTCGCCGCTGACGGCGATCGCATCCGTCCGCCGTCTGCTCGAAGACCTCGATGCCGTGCAGTCCCATGAGGCGCAGCCCGTCATGCCGATGGCGACGATCTCCGTCACCGAGGACATGGCCACGGCGATGCGCATGCATCGCATGGGTTGGCGCAGCGTGTATCACCACGAGGTCTTGGCGCACGGCTTGGCGCCGGAGGACCTGCGCTCGATGCTGCAGCAGCGTCTGCGCTGGGCGCAGGGGACGATGCAGGTCCTGCTGCGTGAGAATCCGCTGCGGCAATCGGGGCTGTCGGCCGGGCAGAGGGTCATGTACTTCGCGACCATGTGGACCTATCTGTCGGGTTTTGCCGCGGTCGTCTATCTCGCTGCGCCCGTGCTGTTCCTCGTCTTCGGCGTGCTCCCGGTGAACGCGCTCAGTGCCGAGTTCTTCTGGCACCTCCTCCCGTTTCTTCTCGTCAACCAGCTGCTGTTCCTCGTCGTCGGACACGGAATGCGGACGTGGCGGGGGCAGCAATACTCGCTGGCACTGTTTCCGCTCTGGATCAAGGCTTGTACGAGCGTTGCGCTGAATCAGTTGTTGGGGCGCGACCTGGGCTTCGTCGTGACGCCGAAGACCCGGCAGACCGGTGTGTCCCTGCGGCTCATCCGGCCGCAGCTCATCGCCATCGGTCTGCTGGGCCTGGCCATCGTGATCGGGCTGGTCAGGCTGATGGCCGGAGTGACAACCCAAGGTGGCGCGATCATGCTGAACGTCGGATGGGCCGTGTACGACATCATCATGCTGAGCGTCGTCGTCGATGCCGCCCTGTACCGAGGATTCGAGGAAGCCGATGGACATCACGCTGAAGCACCTGGACGACCGACGCTCGATGCTGCGCCTCGAGGGTCGACTCGACCTGGTCTCTGCCGCCGCGCTCCGTGAAGCAACCGTCAAGACGGTTGACGCGGGGCACGTCAACATCGTCGCCGACCTGAGCGACGTGGCGTTCATCGACTCTTCGGGGCTTGGAGCGCTCGTCGCGGGCCTCAAACACGCACGTCAGGCCGGCGGCGAGCTGCGGATCGCGGGCGCCGGACGCCAGGTCTTGACGGTGCTGAAGCTCACGCGACTGGATCGCGTGCTGCGGCCGTACCCGTCGGTCGACGACGCGCTGTCCGACCTCTAGGCGCGCGGTGCCGTCCCTGACCGTCACCGTCGTGCCGGAAAGTCTGGATCAGGTGCACGACCTGCTCGATCGCGTCTGGCGCGAGCGTAGTGACGTCACACCCGACGAGCGCGACCGTTTCGCCTTGGCGGTGGTGGAGATCGTCGGCAACGTCGCGGAACACAGCGCGGGGACCGGGCTCGCCGCCCCCACGATGCGCCTCGATGTGAACGTCTCAGCCGAGCAGATCACCGGAGCGATTCGCGACGACGGTTCGGCCGTCGTGGCGCCACACAACACCACCATGCCTGAGGAGTTCTCCGAGCACGGCCGTGGGCTGGCGCTTGCTCACGCGGCACTGGACGAGTTGCACTACGAACGGCGGGCGGATCACAACGTCTGGCGCCTCGTGTTGACCCGGCAGGGCTCCATGCGCTGGGGAACCACCGCGAATTTCGCCGCTGTCTACGAGGAGTTGATGGTCCCCGCGTTCTTCACGACGTTCGCTGATGCGATGCTCGAACGCGGAGCACCCCGGGCCGGGCAGTCGATGCTGGATGTCGCGACCGGGACCGGCATCGTGCTGCGCCGCGCTTACGCACGCTGCCCGGAGGCCCACCGGCTGATCGGCGTGGACCTCACGCCGGACATGCTCGCCGTCGGTCGGGAGGTCGCTGCCGGGACTCCGATCGAGTTCGTGCTCGGTGACGCCGGTGGCCTCAGCTTCGACACGAACACCTTCGACCTGCTGACCTGTGCCCAAGGGCTGCAGTTCTTCAGCGCGAGGGAGCAGGCGCTCGGCGAGTTCCGACGGGTCCTGGTTCCCGGCGGACAGGTCGTGGTGGCCTGCTGGGCCGACGTGACGGCCGCCTATGCCCACGCCACGCTCACCGAGGTCGTGCGGGAGGTCGCACCTCAGCTTGAGGCGGTCGCGCTCGCGCCCTACGCGCTGAGCGGGGCGCGGGAACTCGCGGCGCTGATCGAGCGCGCGGGGTTCGCCGACGTCGTCGTGGAGCGCGTCGAGAAGACCGCACGGTTCGGCCCTCCGGAGTCATACACGCGGTCGTTCATGGAGGGCTCGCCGATGGCTGTCGCCGCCAACGCGCTAGATCCTGATACGCGTAGCGCGCTGACCGACGCGATCACCGCCCGCGTGCGTCAGCGCTTCGGCGAACGGGTCGACGCTCCCATGGTGAGCCACATCGCAACCGGGCGCGCCTGACCGAAGCCCGCCCGAGACGCAGAGCGCATTCAGGGCGCTCCACGTCTCAAGCAGGCGGAGTGTCAGCGGTGCAGGTCGCGGTCGCGATCCGAGTTGGTGCCGCCGGCGAAGTACGGCTCACGTGAGCCGGACTTGGCCAGTCCGCGGCTGATGAAGTACGACCCGGCCACGATCGAGACGTACAGCCAAGCCTGCCGAGCGATGAACTCGTCAGTGCCGTGCGTATCGCCACCCTTGATGACTGCAGCACTCAGGAGGATGCCGAGGATCACGATGATCATCGCGGCAAACTCCGTCGTCTTCGGCGCAGCCTTCGTCTCGGTGGACAGGCGCGTCGTGGTCGTGTGCGCGCGATCGAGATCGCCGCTGCCACGAGGAGTGGTTGGTGAGGTGGCCATGTCCGACTCCCTTTTCTGTTGTCGCCCGACGGGGCTCGGGCGGGACCCGCGGCCATTGCCGCGGAGTCGTCGTATCCGGTGCGCGAGTGCCTCAAACCACGCACACACCGGGCGAAAGCGCGGATGTCAGAACACGCGTTCCCATGTTTGCGTCCGGCTCCAGAGGCCAAGAATGGCCTCACGCCGACCAACTGCGTGCGAACGCGCGAGGCGTCCCTAAGATGCTCGACATGGTCGCTTTGAGACGAATTTTGGGTCGTGGCCTCGTTGCCGGGCTGATCTCGTCCTGGCTCGGAGCGTCCTCCGCCCTTGCCGGCATCGACGTTCCGACGACCCCTCCCTTGGTGTTCCCGTCCGCCGAAAGCCACGCGCGCTCGTCCGACGAGGCTCACGCGACTGGGTGGCTGGTCGGTGCGCGTCCCCACCGTGAAGTCGCCAAGGTGGCGGACAGGTTCGGTGCGCGTGCTCTGGACGGGCTCGGCACCTACCTGGTGTCCGCGGGACGCGCCCGAGCGTTCGCGGACGCGCTTGACCGGCGTCATCTGCTCGTCTTCGCTGAGGCGAACCGGCGAGCCTACGCGTTGGCGCTCGAGTCGGACCCGGGCGGGTGGTCCCGGGGCGCGATCGCCGCGCCGAGCCTGCCGATGCCGCCGACGGGCACCGTGTCGGCGGGCGTGATCGACCAGACGCCGGACCTCACCCGTCCTGACCTGCGGAACGTGACGCTTCTGCCCGGGTCCACGCGCACGATCGCCGGCCCGCACGGGACGGAGACGGCGTCCGTCGTCGGGGCCGCTGCCGACGGGCAAGGGCTCCTGGGCACGTTCCCGGGAGTCCGGATCCACGCTTATGGGGTGGCCGAGGAATTCAGCTGCTCGGACTCGGTCAAGGGCATCAATGCCGTGATCGCGAGCGGTGCGAGCGCCGTGAACATGAGTTACGGCTCCGAGTCCTACTGCTACGCCGAGCACCGCGCGTTGCAATATGCGTTGGCCAGTGGCGTGGTCCCCGTCGCCGCGAGCGGGAACGAATTCGAGGAAGGCAACCCCGCCGAATACCCGGCTTCGCTTCCTCACGTGCTCAGCATCGCCAGCGTCGACCGGGGTCTGGATTCGTCGGCGTTCTCCAATGCAAGCAACGCGGTGGACCTTTCGGCGCCGGGCGAAGACGTGCCTGTCGTGGTACCACTTGCCTTCGATGACGACGGCACCGTCGACGGGCTGACGACTGCCGATGGCACGAGCTTCGCGGCCCCGGCGGTGACCGGTGCTGCAGTCATGTTGAAAGCTGCGCGGCCCTCCCTCGCCGCCGGCCAGATCGCCGACATCCTGCGCCAGAGCGCGGTGGATCTCGGGCCCAGCGGGTACGACCGCGATACGGGGTACGGGTTGCTGAGCCTCGGTCGAGCGCTCGTCGCACCCACTCCACGACTGGACCCTCTCGAACCCAATGACGAGATCCAGTGGGTCAACGGAACGGCCTTCAACTCCCCTGACCCGCCGATCTACAACGGGACCCGCAGCGTCTCGCTGTCGGCGACGGTTGATCAGATCGAAGATCCGCTCGATGTCTACCGTGTTCGGATCCCGGCACGCTCCGGCGTCAGGATCGTCCTGCGACCGTCCTCGGGTGATCCTGACCTGGCTGTGTTCAAGGGTTCAGCGCGAGACACGAAGGGGCGGCCGATCGCCTCAAGCCACCGCGACGGAACGCTGCCCGATTCGGTCAGCCTGCGCAACACCGGTAGGCGTACAGCCACCGCCTACGTCAGCGTCGCCATCGATCCGAGCGTGAGCAACCTCGACGCCAGTTACGTGCTGAGCCTGCGCCGCACGAAATCACGGTAGGCGGTCCCCAGGCCTCGCTGCGCCCCGGACCGTACTTCTGCTCCTGCCATAGCCGGTGCAAATGCACGAGCCGACCCGGCCCAGCCCCGGACCGTACTTCTGCTCCTGCCATAGCCGGTGCAAAAGTACGGACCCACCCGGCCCAGCCCCGGACCGTACTTCTGCTCCTGCCATAGCCGGTGCAAAAGTACGGACCGAGCCACGCCACCGCGCGCCGGGCTCCGGGCTCCGCACCCTTACCGACAGCCGGTTCGACGCGGCGGCGGACAACCTGCGCTACGCGTCCCGCCGGGCGTGCCTCACCAAGGTCGTGCAGCCGGCGCGGGCAGGCCACCCGGCGGCCTCGGCGTCCGGCACGCCGGGGTCGTGCGCTTCAGCCGCACGACCCGTCCGTCCTCGAGGCGCACGCGAGCCCGGAGCACGCCGCGCCCGCGGGCCAACGCCGCCCTCGACACGAGCAGCGGACGCGTGGCGAGCCGCCTCGTCAGCTGCCGTGCCCCGCGCCGCAACTCGGCGCCCAGGACAGAGCTGACGTCGCCATCCAGAGCGACCCGTAGACGCCCGTCGTCGACACACCGTCGGACGAGCCGGACGTCGACCTGCCGCAGGAAGATGGGAATGTCCGCCAGCGGCGTCCGGACGTCGACGCGCTGCCCGCCGGGCCGAACAGGTCCGACGGCGATGAACTCGCCGGCCGCGCCGATGCGGACCTGCTGCCAGCGCTCGCCCGGCCGGCAGAGGGACCTGCCGGGATGCCGCCCCCGGTTTCAGGACCGGGGCGATCAGGATGTCGCGCCCGAGCGTCCAGGCGTCCTTGACCGACCGCAGGCTCGGATCCGAGAGGACGAGCGGCCGCACCGGGCCGACGGTTCCGTCGGTAGCGGCTCGTCGTGACCAGCGGTCGACGAGGTCGATCAGGCGCAGCTTCGCGCGGGAGTAACGGCGGTAGGCATCCAGGGCCGCGTCGCCCGCCTCCCACGGGAACAGCGATGTCTTTCCGGTCGAGTTGTGGATCCGGCTGATGGCGGTGAAGGAGGCCAGCTGCGCCCAGCGGGTGAACAGCTCCGGCGTCGTGCGGGGCGCGATGATGTCGAGGTAGCCACCGACGTCGGTGGTGAAGGCCCCGGACCCCGTGAGCGTCAGGTTGAGCATGGCCGGAACGACGCTGCCGATACCGCTGGCGGCGGACCAGTCCGTCGACTCGTCGCCCGGAAAGACACCGCTTGTGGCTCCCGGCACGCCGGTGTGTCCGCTGCGCACGTAGAACCACGGTTCGTAGCTGCTACCGCGCTCACGACGCTGCTCCTCGATCGCCCAGCGGCCTGCGCGGTGGTAGTGCACCGGGTAGGCGTTGTGCGCGAACTGAGCCGGGACGTCGTCGGCCTGGGTCATCCCGTCGGTGATCAACTCGCCGAAGTCCTCCATGAAGCCCTCGAATCCGAGGTCGGCGTGACGGTCGAGCTGCGTCTTCCAGAACTCGCGGGCCCCCGGCTGCGTGAAGTCGATGAGGTTGGCCGGGTTGTTGCGGTTGGTGATCAACGTATACGGACGACCCGTCGCGGCGTCCTTCACGAACAGCCCGGCGGCGCTCGCGGCGGCGTAGCCCTTGCCCTGCTGGGCGGTGAACGGATTCCAGTACGCGCTGAGATGAAAGCCCTGCTTCCGCAGGCCCAGGAAGTACGCCTTCGCCTTGGGCCCCTCCTCGTCGAGGACCTTGTGCCAGCCCTCGATCCCGATGACCCCGATCGGGAGGCCGTGGCGCTTGGACTGCGCGACGATCTCGTCGATGTCGCGTTTGACGCGCGGGCCGCCATCGAACCTGGCACCGTTCGGAGCGGCTTCGCCCTCGCCCTCGTTGAGCACGTCGATCTGCGGCTCGTAGACCCAGCGTGGCGGCGCCGGTGCTCGTCCCTCGCGCTCGGTGTATGCGCGCGACGCCTTCTCGATGCCGCCGCCGGCGAGCGTGAGCCCGATCCGAGGTGACGCGACGCCCCAGCGGACGGCGTCCGATCGTGACGACGCCAGGTCCAGGCGCTGCAGAGCCGTGCCGTCGACCCAGGCCGCCCACCCCCGCGAGCCCACGAGGGCGGGCACCACGAAATACGCCGCCTGTGCCCCGTTGGGGAAGGTGTACTGCGGCTCGATCGCGCTTCCGACCCCGTCCAGCCGCTCGTCGGAGAGGTTCTGCTGCTCCACCCAGACGTTGCGTAGTCGACCTCGCTGGTCGAAGGCGTCCTTCCGACCACCGAGCCCGTAGAGCCCCTCGCCCTCAGGCGAGGCGAGCGTGAACATCGTGGAGACGATGGGCAACTCGGGCGGCGCTTCGATCTCGATGTGGGTGCCGTCGACGCGGGCTCGCCCCGCCACCCCGGCGGTCGTGTCGAGCGCGAAGGTCCCGCCCCCGGTCGGGCGGACGCCCGTGACCGCGACGACGCCGCCCGCTTCGGCCCCGAACAGCCGGTTCCCACTGAAGAACGAGACGGGAAACGTCAAGCCGCCGCGGGCGCCGAGCACCCAGCCCAGCGCGGGGAACGCCCCGGCGGCGCCGAATGGCTCGACCGGCAGTGGGCCGTCGGCGCCCGGCACGCGGACCGGGACCCCACCGCTTCCGCGGACCGTCGCCGCCTCGACACGACCGTCGTCGCCGACGAGCTCGATCGCGAACCCGTGATCGTCCGACAGCCGTAGCGTCGAGGCGGACGCGGGGGTGACGGCGGTCACCCCGGTCAGGGTCAGCAGCAAGAGTCTGAGGGCGGCGCCGAGGCGGGACATGGACGCTGAGTCTGCCAGTGGCGCCACGACAAGACCCCCGCTCGCCTCAGGATCTCCTTGGGCGCAGGCCCGGAGGTCGACAGGGCCCACACGGTCAGGCGGTCCGTGACCTCCCGAGCCGCTTGGCCTCGGAGAGATGGGCGGTCCCGGGCTCGAACCGGGGACCCCCTGCTTGTAAGGCAGGTGCTCTGACCAACTGAGCTAACCGCCCGTGTCGTGCGAAGAGGTTACGCGCTGCCCACGCTGACGAGCGCCACGCCGAGCAGCGCAGCGGTCACACCGATCGCCTGGATGCGTTGGAGCCGCTCACCGAGGACGATCCGCGCGAGGATCACGGTGGCCACCGGATACAGCGATCCGACGACTGCCACGATGCTGAGCGCGCCCTTCGTGACCGCCACGGCGTACAGGGCGGTGGCCGTGCAGTCCAGTTGTCCGGCGCCCGCCAGGCGGACAAGGTCCTTCCCTCGCGGGAGCGCCAGACGGCGGTGCCAGACGATGGCTCCGACGAGCGGGATGGCCGGTAGGCGCGCGAGCATGATCGCCCACGGAACCGACGCATCCGCTGCCGCGTCATAGGCGACGAAGAACGTGCCGAAACAGAGCGCCGCGGCCAACGCGAGGAGGATCGCCTTGCGGTCATCGGCGGTGTCGCGCCCGGATTCCTCGGCCTCGCGTCCGGCCAGAGCGATGCCCATCAGCGTCAGCACCAGTCCTGTGACGATGAGGGCCGTCAAGCGGTCCCCGGTCGCGACGCCGACTGCCACCGGGACGATCGCTCCGGTGGCCGAGAGCGGCGCGACGATCGACATCGAACCGATCGACAGCGCGACGTAGAACAGCCCGAGGCCCAGGACACCGAAGGTCCCGGCCACCAGGGCGATCGCCGTGTGTCGACCGTCGGGAAACTGGTCGCCGGCGATGAGCAGGATCGTCCCCGCCGTCAGGAGGCCGGAGACCTCGACGACGAGGAGCACCGACGGCATGGGCATCCGACGGCTGAACAGCCCGCCGAGAAAATCCGAGAGCCCCCACGCCGCGGACGCCACCAAGGAGAGAAGGACGGCGAGCACGCTGCCGATGATGGCATCCCGGGGGACGCTACGGCACGGCGGATACCCCCAACGAGAGTCGAACTCGTCCTGCGAGCGTGAAAGGCTCGTGTGCTAACCGATACACCATGGGGGCGGTGTGCTCGGACAGTCTAAAGGCCTCGGTCGTCAGAGCGGCGACTCACGGGGTCGAACGGCGACGCCGAAGCGTCCTACCGCCGTCCGCCCCCGAAGATCAGCAGCATGAACTGAAAGACGTTCAGGACGTCGAGGAAGATCGAGGCGGCGATCAGGGTGGACTGATCCATGCCGGCACGACGCAGCCGGTTGAAGTCGAAGATCGTGTACGCCCCGAAGACCACGAGGCCGAGGACGGCGTAGATGAGGTGCCCGCCCGGGATCGAGACGAACAGGGTGACGAGGCCGAACACGATGAGCGCGAGCAGCGCGAAGAACAGCCCGCGCCTCCAGCTGCTGAGGTCACGGCTGGTCGCGTAACCGTAGGAGCCGAGGATGCCGATGAAACCGGCCGTGGCGCCCGCCGACTGGTAGACGATCGATGGGTCCGTCGAGGCGTAGAAGCTCAGGACAGGGCCGAGCCCGATGCCGAGCAACAGGCCGACGGCGAAGAGCAGCCCCATCGCCAGCTGCTGGCTGCGTCGCTGGGCGGCGTTCAGGCCCATGAGGCATCCGAAAGCGATGATGAACGCCAGGAACCCGCCGCCGCGCGAGACGTCCTGGCCGATGTACGCACCGAGCGCGCAGAACAGGCAGGTGATCGCGACCAGGCCCATCACCTGGCCGAACACGGTCCGCGTGTCGACGCGGGACGGGGCCGCAAAGCGGCCGACTGCGAGGTCCTTGAACTGAGCCATGGCGGCGATTCTACCTGCGGGTGGCGAACCCACCGCACCCGTCGACGCTGACTACACTGCCCAGGCCCTCGTAGCTCAGTTGGTAGAGCAGCGGACTTTTAATCCGCGGCGCGCCGGTTCGAGTCCGGCCGGGGGCATGCGCCGGGCAAGGGTCAGACCTTCAGCGGCGCGCGGTGAGGCGGTCCAGCAGCAGCTCGACGGACTGCTCGAGCTGGGCGAGCGTGGCCTCTTCGACGCGCTTGACGCCGGTCTCGCGGTTGAGCCACAGGTTGATCTCGGCCGGTGTGCCCCCGTTGCGACGCCGCAGGTCACCGACAAGGCGGTGGCGCTTGTCACGCAGGAGCGCGCGGCGTTCGTAGGCCGGCATCCCCGGCGTCTCCTCGTCGTCGGCGCTGTCGTGACCGCCGCCGTCCCCCGCCGACGCGCTGATCGCGGACGGAAAGGACGGAACGATGCGCTGGGCGGGCGGGCCACCGGGAGCGCCTGCCGGCGGGCCGAACAGCGTCATCTGCGGGACGACGTCTGCGCTGAGCGGGACGAAGGCCTCGGGCTCGTCCTCGGGGTCACGCTCCTTGCGCTCCCGCTCCACCGGATCGTCGAAGCCCTCGTCGTCGGGACGCCGCAGCGCGTGCCGCAGATCGCTCTCCACGTTCTCGGCGTGCTCACGGAGGATCGGATCCGCGGGCAGGTACACCCACGAGAGGTCCGCGCCGCGGCCGGGGATCGTGCGGACGAACCGCCCGACGATCTGGCGGAAGATCAGCGACGTCTTGGCAGCGGTCGCGTAGACCCCGACGCGCAGGCGCGGTATGTCGACGCCTTCGGACACCATGTTCACGGCGACGAGCCACTCGTCACGCGAGTCCGTGAACGCCGCCAGCTTCTGCGCGGCGCGTGCCTCCGTGTGCAGGACGACGGTCGGCGCCTTGCCGGTGGCCTCGTGCAGGTGCTTGGCGATCTGCTTGGCGTGCGCACCGTCCGCGGCGATGACGAGGCCGCCGGCGTTCTTGTGCCCGCTCGCGCGCACCTCGGTCAGGCGTTCGTGCGCCTCGCGCAGGATGCGCGGCAGGCCGTCGGGCAGCTCGGTCGAGATCGCGGTCCGGTAGCGACGCGACGCCTCACGGGCGCTGAGGATCGTGTCGAAGGACGACTCGATGACGTCATCACCGGATTGCCAGGAGAGCGTCCCGTCGTAGGTGATGAAGACGACCGGCCGGCAGACCGCGTCGCGGACGGCGTCCGCGTACGTGTAGGAGATGTCCGGCACGACGATCCCGTCACGGTCGTAGCGCATGCCGGGGATCGGCGTGGCGTCCGAGCGGAACGGCGTCCCCGAGAGCATCAGGAGCTTGTCGGTGCGCTTGAACGCCTTGGAGAAGCCCTCGCCCCAGGCAAGATCCTCGCCGAGGTGGTGGGCCTCGTCGGCGATGACGAGCGTCCCGGGCGTGACGAGTGGCCCCCAGCGCTCACCGGACGCCGCCACGCGCGCGTACGTCACCGCGATCCCCTGAAAGTCCTTCGGCGGGCGCGGTGATTCTGCATCCGGCACGAGGTGCAGCCCGAGCTTGCCCGCCGCCTGGGCCCACTGCCTCGTCAGCGGTGCAGTCGGGCACACGAGCACCACGCGATCGGCGCGGCCGTCCTTGAGCATCCGCTTGGCCTGCTCGAGCGCGGGACGGGTCTTGCCGGCGCCGGGCGCCGCGGAGATGAGGAACGAACCCCCGCGCCAAGACTCGAGCGCGGCGAGCGCCCGGACCTGCCACGGGCGTAGCGGAGGGGTGCGGGAGGGGGAGGACGGCGTCATGCGGAAGCGGGGATGCTGCGGGATGGACCGGACGGGTCCGGCGGAGTCGCGATCAAGGGCTCAGCCGGGGTTCGTGCCGTCCGCCACGAAGGCGTCGGCTTCGATCTCCACGAGCATGAGCGGGTCGATCAACCCGGAGACCTGCACCATCGTCGTCACCGGACGGATCTCGCCGAAGAGCTCCCCATGGGCGCGGCCGACGTCCTCCCACCGCGAGATGTCGGTGACGAAGATCCGGGTGCGCACGACGTCGACGGGCGTCGCACCCACCAGGGCGAGCGCACGCTGCAGGTTCCCGAGTGCCTCGCGTGTCTGCGCGAAGGCGTCGCCGCGACCGAGAACGGCGCCGTCCGGGCCGGTCGCGGTGCAGCCGGCGATCCACACGTGCGCTCCCGCGCGCACCGCGCGGCTGTAGCCGACGGTCGGCCTCCCAAGGCGACCCGGAGCCGTGACGCCGCACCTCCATGGCGCTAGTGGCGGAAGTGCCGGCGGCGGGTCATGACCATGGCGATGCCTGCCGCGTCGGCCGCGGCGACGACCTCGTCGTCACGGATCGAGCCGCCGGGCTGGATCACCGCGGTGATGCCGGCCTCGATCGCGAGCTCCGGGCCGTCGGCGAACGGGAAGAAGGCGTCGGACGCGAGCACCGAGCCGGCCGGGGACTCCAGACGGCACTTCTCCAGCGACAGGCGTACGGAGTCCACGCGCGACATCTGTCCCGCGCCGATGCCGACCGTCTTGAGCCCCTGCACGAGGACGATCGCGTTGGACTTGACGTGCTTGGCCACGCGCCAGGAGAAGAGCAGGTCCTCCCACTCGCGGTCCGTCGGCTGCTTGGCCGTGACCACGTCCATGTCCTCGCGGGGATCCCGTGAGGAGTCGCGGTCCTGGATGAGCAGACCGCCCGTGACCTGACGGACCTCGGGGTCCCCCAGCGCCGGGGTGCGCCGCTCGCCGTCCTCCAGGATCCGGATGTTCTGCTTCTGCTGGAGCACTGCGAGCGCGTCCTCGTCGTACCCGGGCGCCACGAGCACTTCGATGAACTGCCGGTGCAGGGCCTCGGCCGTCGCCTTGTCGATCGTCCGGTTGAAGGCGATGACGCCGCCGAAGGCGCTGAGCGGGTCCGAATCGAAGGCACCTTGATAGGCGGCCTGCGCCGTCGCGCCGAGCGCCACCCCGCACGGGTTGTTGTGCTTGACGATCACACAGGCGGGGACCTCGAAGTCGCGGACCATCGACTTCGCCGCCTCCAGGTCCAGCAGGTTGTTGTAGGAGAGCTGCTTGCCGTGATGCTGGCGGACCATCGACAGCAGGTGCGTGCGCGCGCCGACCTGCGCGTAGTACGCAGCCCGCTGGTGCGGGTTCTCCCCGTAGGTCAGGTCGGTCACCTTCTCGTAGGCGCGGACGTACTGCGGGGCGAAGTCCTCGTGCTTCTCGCCGAACCAGCGGGAGATGGCCACGTCGTACCGCGCGGTCGTCGCGAAGGCCTCGGCGGCGAGCGCCTCACGGGTCTCCAGCGACAGCTTGCCGTCGGCGTCGGCAAGCTCCTGCAGAACGGCGTCGTAGGACTCGGGATTCACGACGACTGCGGAGAACGCGAAGTTCTTCGCGGCTGCACGGATCATCGTCGGCCCGCCGATGTCGATGTTCTCGATGACCTCCGCCTCCCCGACACCGCGGCGGGCGGCGGTGCGCTCGAACGGGTAGAGGTTGACGCAGACGAGGTCGACGAACTCGATGTCGTTCGCGGCCGTCGCGGTCAGGTGCTCGGGGTTGTCGCGCACCGCGAGCAGGCCGGCGTAGAGCTTGGGGTGCAGCGTCTTGACGCGTCCGTCCATGATCTCGGGAAAGCCCGTGAAGTCGTCGATCGCGCGGACCTGCAGCCCGGCCGCCGCGAGCTCCCTCGCCGTCCCTCCGGTGGAGACGATCTCGACGCCGAGCTCGACGAGCCCACGCGCGAAGTCCACGACGCCGCGCTTGTCGGAGACCGAGAGCAGCGCCCGCCGGACACGGACCTCCCCCGGGGCGGTCGTCGCAACGGCGGAGGCGTTCACGGGCTCAGGCATACACGGGCGAGAATACGGGAGGCGGCCGGACGCCAGAGCGGTGGCGGGGGTGTTTGGCCGCACCTTCCGCCCTTCCGGCCCGTCTCCGCGTCTAATCCACCAGCATCCGGCGCGGGTGGTCCGGGTCCGGGCGCACCTGCCCTCGTGCGTACCGGCGGACCGTGTCGCACAGCAGCGCGTGCTCGAGGGGACGCAGCACGGCGTGCACCTGGGCCTCTGACCGCGCCGACGGCAGCTCGACAGCGCACTGCGCGAGGATCTGCCCCGTGTCCACCCCGCCGTCCACGAGGTGCACGGTCACTCCGAAGACCTTCACCCCGTAGTCCAGCGCCTGCTCGATGGCGCGGATCCCGGGAAAGGCCGGCAGCAGGGACGGATGCACGTTGATCAGCCGCCCGGCCCACGTGTCGGTGAACGCCTCGCTCAACAGCGCCATGTAGCCGGCCAGCACGACGAGCTGCACCCCATGTTCGTCCAGCCAGGCAGAGATCGCAGCGTCGCGCGCGGCGCGGTCTGGGTGGGCGTCGCGCGGGAAGACGCCGGTCGCGACGCCGACGG
The DNA here is from genome assembly GCA_963750375.1 of Paraconexibacteraceae bacterium. Classification (GTDB taxonomy): domain Bacteria; phylum Actinomycetota; class Thermoleophilia; order Solirubrobacterales; family Solirubrobacteraceae; genus Paraconexibacter. The sequence goes on along the minus strand of CAVVQN010000005.1, from coordinate 446,584 downwards.
CGCGCGCCCGCTCGAGTGCGGGGGCGTCGGCCTTGTCGGTTCCGACGGCGACGACGAGCACCTCGGTCCCGTGGACGCCGTCCAGCAACGCCTGCAGGTTCGTCCCCTCGCCGGACGCCAACACGCCGACACGCAGCGGTGCAGCCACGTCGCCTGCCGCCATCACGCCACCAGCCGCCCCTGGTCGGGGACGACGCGGAGCTTCGGGTACATGCCGCCGGTCGACTCCAGGCGCCCGCCGTCGATCAGGGCGTCTACCCGGCCGAGGACATCGGCGGCGCTGAGGTGATCGAAGGTCCCGTAGCCGGGCAGCCCGTCGTAGCTGTACTTCTCGATGACCTTCGAGCGCCCGCCGCGCAGGATCTCGACGACCCGGGTACGCCCGACAGACGGGTTCGCCGTCGTCACGATCTCGGCGATGGCGTCGTCCAGCTCCAAGCCGTCGACAACCGGGCCCACGGCGCCCGACGCCGTCCGCCCGCTCTTCACCCGGGCCCGGGTCGAGCCGGACGCCTTCGTGGCCGCCCACACGGCCTCCGGGACGACCGTCGGCGTCGCAGACGTCACAGCACGGGACCTCGGGAGCCGGGGCCCGCTTGTCGCCGAAGTGGTCGAGGATCGTCTGCCTGCGGCAGCCGTCACCCTCGGCGAACGCCCACACGGAGCGGTACTGCCCCCAGCGGGCCTGCAAGGCCTGGTTCGTCAACCGCCGACAGGCGGCGAGCGCCCGCGCGTCGAACGGTCCGCAGACGCGGCCGCGGACGCGGTCGATCGGCGCCGGCGCCGGCTGCACCACCTCGGCCCGGGCGAGCGCGCCGATGATGCCCTTGATGCGGTCTTCGTCGTCGCGGCCGCTCCCGAGCACGCCCACCGGCACGTCGTAGCGTCCGTCGACGGCGGACGCCAGGATCCGTCTGGCCACCTGCTGCAGGAGCGGATCGTCGACCTCGCTGCGCTCGATGAAGAAGACGTGCAGGCCCTTGTCCTTGCCCGCAGCGAAGAGCAGCGCGCGGGCGGGAGCGCCGTCGCGACCGGCGCGACCGGCCTCCTGGTAGTAGGCCTCCAGCGACGACGGGACGGTCTCGTGCACGCACGGTCCGTACGTCGGCCTTGTCGACCCCCATGCCGAACGCGTTCGTGGCGACGACCACGTCGACCTCGCCCTCCATGAAGCGACGCTGAGCCTCTGCGCGCGCGTCCCGCGGCAGCCCCGCGTGGTAGGCGAGCACCGGTTTGCCCAAGGCCCGCTCGAGGTCCGTCGCCACGGCCTCGCAGCCGTTGCGCGTGCCCGCGTACACGATCGCCGGCGTCGCGCCCGGCTGCGCGAGCGCCGCGGCGATCTGCCGGTTCTTCACCGCAGCGGTCTTCACCGGCACGACGCCGAAGGACAGGTTGGGCCGGTCGAAGCCCGTCGCCACACGCGCGGGCTCCCGCAGTCCCAGCCGTTCGACGATGTCCGCCGCGACCTGCGGGGTCGCCGTCGCGGTGGAGGCGATGATCGCCTTGGCCTGCAGCCAGCGCGCGGCGTCGGCCAGACGGAAGTAGTCCGGGCGGAAGTCGTGGCCCCATTGCGAGACGCAGTGCGCCTCGTCGACGACGAAGAGCCCGATCTGGATCTGCGCCAGCGCCCGCGCGAAACCGGGCGACGAGAAGCGTTCGGGGGCGACGTACAGCATCCGCAGCTGCCCGGACAGCGCCGCGCCGAGCGCTGAGTCGTTGGCTCGCTGATCCTGTTGGGCGTTGATGAGTGCCACGCGGCCAGGGGCGATCTTCTCCAGCGCCTGCACCTGGTCCTGCATGAGGGAGACGAGCGGTGAGACCACGAGCGTCAGGTCCGTCCGCATGAGCGCCGGCAGCTGGTAGCAGAGCGACTTGCCGGCCCCCGTGGGCATGACGACGAGCGTGTCGCGAGGGTGGGCGGGATCGGAGACGGCCCGCACGGCCTCCTCCTGCCCGGGGCGGAAGGCGTCGAAGCCGAAGTGGTGGCGCAGGGCGTCGTGCAGATCCATCGGTCTCCCCGACGGTAGCGACGGACCCGGCGGTCAAGGCTTGCGCCGTGCAGCTCGGGCGCGAAGTCGCCGCACAGCGACAGTGCGAACGCACGGTGAGCTCTTCGACGGCGAGCGGCGTGGGCACGGCAGGCCGCAGGCGGCCCGACCCACGACAATGTCCCGATGCCCGTCCTCGCCGTCACGCTGGATCTCGACGACACCCTCTGGCCGTTCGCCCCCGTCGGCAGGCGGATCGAGGCGGCGCTGCACGAGTTCCTCACCGAGCATGCGCCCCGGACCGCAGCACGGTATGACCACGCCCTCGCGATGGAGGCGATGGCCGCCGTCCGCGACGAGCGTGATGACCTCGCGCACGACCTCGGCGAGCTGCGGCGCCTGGTCATGCGCCGGTTGCTCTCGGCGGCAGGCGACGACCCCGACCTCGCCGACCCCGCCTTCGACGTCGTCTACGCCGCCCGGCAGGAGGTGACGCTCTTCCCCGAGGCCGCCGAGGCCCTCGACCGGATGGCGGCGCGCGTCCCGCTGCTGGCGGTGACGAACGGCAACGCGGACCTCGGGTTGACCGGGGTCGCGCGCTGGTTCAGCGCGGGCTGCATCAGCGCGGAGGAGCTCGGGATCGGCAAGCCCGACGCGCGCGTCTTCGCAGCGGCGTGCGAACGGCTGGGGCGCGCGCCGGGCGAGGTCCTGCACGCCGGGGACCACCCGGAGCACGACGTGGCCGGCGCCCTGAACTTCGGGATGCAGGCCGTCTGGGTGCACCGGGACTTCGAGGGCAGTGTGCCCTCGGGCGCTGCGCGCGCGGCCGACCTGGGGGCGCTGGCCGACCTCGTCGAGCGGCAGACGTGATCCGGGGACGGGAGCGGCGCCGCTGACGCCGCGCACCTCAGGCGGGACGGGGGAGGTTCAGGCCTTCGCCATCGGCAGCGCGATGGACGCGGCCGACTCGAAGGCGAACTTGCCGTCCGCCGTATCCGTGCCCGCGAGCGGGTAGTTGCCGCTGAAGCAGGCGTCGCAGTGCCGGCCCGCGATCACCGCGGACCGCCTCGTAGACGCCCTCCATGCGAGATGTACGCCAGCGAGTCGGCCCCGAGCTCCGCGGCGACCTCCTCGGTCGTGCGGTTGTGGGCGATCATCTCCTCGCGCGTGGACATGTCGACCCCGTAGTGGCACGGGTGGCGCAGCGGCGGCGCGGAGATCCGCATGTGGACCTCCGCGCGCGCCGGCGTCGCGGAGCATCTGCACGATCTGCCGCGTCGTGTTGCCGCGGACGATCGAGTCGTCGACCACGACGAGCGACTTGCCGCCGACGATCTCCGGCAGCGGGTTGAACTTCATCCGCAGGCCGTGCTTGCGCAGCTCCTGCCCGGGCTGGATGAACGTCCGTCGCGACGTACGGTTCTTGATGAGCCCGTCGTCCTGCGGCAGGCCGGCGGCGCGCGCGTAGCCGCGCGCGGCCGGGTTGCCCGAGTCCGGGACCGCGATGACGAGGTCGGCCGTCGGGCGCCGGCGCCTCGCGGTGGAGGATCTCGCCCATCCGGCCGCGCGCGGCCTGCAGGACGTCGCCGTTCATGCGCGAGTCGGGGCGGGCGAAGTAGATGTACTCGAAGACGCAGAACGCCTTGCGCGCGGCCTGCGACGACGATCTCCGGGCTGCAGGCCGTCGGCCGACAGCGACACCATCTCGCCGGGCTCGACGTCGCGGATGAGCGTTGGCGCCGATGATGTCGAACGCGCACGACTCCGACGCGACGCAGAAGCGCTCGCCGATCTTGCCGAGCACGAGCGGGCGGATGCCGTTCGGATCGCGGAAGGCGACGACGCGGTCCTTCGTCATGACGACGGTCGAGAAGGCGCCCTGCAGGCGCGGCATGACGTCCGCGGACGGCCTCCTCGATCGAGTCACCGGGATGCGACGCGAGCAGCCGCGGCGATGATCTCCGAGTCCGAGGTGGACGTGAACGACGACGCCCGCGCTGGCGCAGCTCGGTGTGCAGCGTCGACGGCGTTGATGAGGTTGCCGTTGTGCGCGAGCGCCAGCTCGCGGCGGTTGCCGCCGCTGCCGGCGGACCGGTGCACGGGCTGGGAGTTCTCCCACTCGTTGGAGCCGGTCGTCGAGTAGCGGACGTGACCGATCGCCAGGTCGCCGCCGAGCGCGCGCAGGTCGTGCTCCTTGAAGACCTGGTTGACGAGGCCGAGCGCGCGCTGGGTGATGATGTAGCCCCCGTGGTCGGCGGCGGCGATGCCCGCGGACTCCTGCCCGCGATGCTGCAGGGCGTAGAGCGCGAAGTAGGCCAGTCGCGAGACTTCGTGGTCGGGTCCGTAGATCCCGAACACACCGCATTCGTCGCGAGGGCCTTCGCGCGTGTCCAGACCGGAAGGATCGAGGCTCATGAGCGGAGGGGCGCCACCGCAAGGTGTGACGACGCTTCACAGGCTACCAGTGCGTCGGACGGTTTCCGACGCGTCGCGGAAGTCCCTGCACCACCGTGCTTCCGCGTCAGGGGAAGAGCTCGGCGAGCGCGCCGTGCGCGGCGTGCAGCTCGCTCGAGCGGCAGCGACAGGAACTCGTCGTCGAGCCGATCGTCAGCACGTCGCCGCCGACCTCCCCGAGCATGATGTCGGGCGACGTCGGCCCCGCCAGCGCCTCCAGCGCCTCGCGCGGAGCCCGAGACGACGAAGCCGCCGGGGGCCTCGCCGAACAGCGCGACCTCCGCGTCCGCCGACGGCGCCGAGGCTCGACGCGTCGCGCCGATGCCGCCCGCCAGGCACGCACTCGGCCAGGCGACAGCCAGCCCGCCCTCGGCCATGTCGTGGCGCTCGAGCAGCGCCCCGGCGCGGACCGCGTCGCGCACGGCGCCTGGGTCGCGATGACGTGCTCGATGTCGACCGCCGGCAGCCCGTCCGGCAGCGCCTCGCCGCGCAGCTTGGCCAGCTCCCGGCGGCCAGCGACGGGCGGTGACCTCCGTGTCCCAGCCGACGAGCGCGATCGCGTCACCGCGCTCGACGAAGCCCAGGCGGCCGGCCCTCGTGACGTCGGGCAGCTCGCCGACCATGCCGACGACGGGCGTCGGGTAGATCGGGCCGGTCGGCGCCCTGGTTGTAGAGCGAGACGTTGCCGCCGACGATCGGGGCCTCCAGCGCGCGGCAGGCGTCGCCGAGGCCGCGGACCGCCTCCGTCAGCTGCCACGCGATCTCGGGCTTCTCGGGGTTGCCGAAGTTCAGGTTGTTCGTCGTCCCCAGCGGCTCGGCGCCGGCGCACGCGAGGTTCGACGCGCACTCCAGCGCCGCCTCGATCGTCGCCGGTGTACGGGTCGGCCGCGACGCGGCGGCCGTTGCAGTCGATCGGACGCCGCCAGGCCGTCGCCGGCCGGCAGCGCGAGCACCGCGGCGTCGCACTCGCCGGGGCGGCGCACCGTCCGCGACTGCACGATGCAGTCGTACTGCTCGAAAGAGCGGCAGGCGCGAAGCGATGTTCGGCGAGCCGAGCAGCGCGAGCAGCGTCTCGCGCGGCGATAGGCCCTCGGCGAGCGTCGCCGCGGGCGGCGGGATACAGCGGGGCCGTCGGGCTTCGCGGGCGCAGGTCGTAGAGCGGGCAGTCGTCGACGAGCGCGTCGACCGGCATGTCGCCGACGAGCTCGTCGCCGCGGAAGATCCGCATGTGACGGGTGTCGGTGACCGTGCCGATCGCCGTGCCGTGCACCTCCCACTTGTCGGTCACCGCGATGACGGCGTCGACCTGGTCCGGCGTCGCAGACGCAGAGCATCCGCTCCTGCGACTCGGAGACCATGATCTCGAAGGGCTGCATGTCGCGCCTCGCGCAGCGGCACCTTGGCGACGTCGATGTCGATGCCGACCTCACCCTTGGACGCCATCTCGCGAGCGCCGCGAGGTCAGGCCCGCGGCGCCGAGGTCCTGCAGCGCGACGAGCAGGCCGAGCTCCAGCAGCTCCAGCGAGCACTCGACGAGCTTGGACTCCTCGAACGGGTCGCCGACCTGGACGGTCGGGCGCTTGTCGGCGTCGTCCTCGCCGAGCTCGGCGGAGGCGAGCACCGACGCGCCGCCGATGCCGTCGCGCCCGGTCGAGGCGCCGAACAGGACGACGACGTTGCCGACGCCGGTGGCCGCGCTGCGGATCAGCTTGTCCTGCGTGCACGAGGCCGAGCGCCATCGCGTTGACGAGGCAGTTCGTCTCGTACGGGCCCTCGAAGTAGACCTCGCCGCCGATGGTCGGCACGCCGATCGAGTTGCCGTAGTGGCCGATGCCGGCGACCGCGCGGTCGAGCAGGTAGCGCGAGCGCTCGGACGTCGGCTCGCCGAAGCGCAGCGAGTCGAGGACCGCGATCGGCCGCGCGCCGAGCGCGAAGATGTCGCGCAGGATGCCGCCGACGCCGGTGGCCGCGCCCTGGAAGGGCTCGACGGCGGACGGGTGGTTGTGCGACTCGACCTTGAAGACGCAGATCAGGCCGTCGCCGACGTCGACCGCGCCGGCGTTCTCGCCCGGGCCCATGACGACGGCTTGCCTTCGGTCGGCAGCGTCCGCAGGAGCTTCTTGGAGTGCTTGTAGGCGCAGTGCTCGCTCCACATGCAGCGAGAACATCGCCAGCTCGACCTGGTTGGGTGCGCGCCCGTCGAGCTTGTCCTGCACGACGGCGCGTACTCGTCGCGGGTCAGGCCGAGGGCGACGGCGTCCTCGACGCTCGGCAGCCCGGCGGTCGTGTCAGACACCGGCGGCCACTCCCATCGCAAGGGACGCGAAGAGTGCGAGGGCGTCGTCCGAGCCCGTCAGCGGATCGACGGCGTGCTCGGGGTGGGGCATCAGGCCGACGACGTTGCGTGCCGTGTTGCACACCCCGGCGATGTCGCTGAGCGAGCCGTTGGGGTTGCAGTCGTTGGCGTAGCGGAAGACGACCTGCCCGTCCGCTTCGAGCTGTTCGAGCAGCGCCTCCGGGGCGTAGAAGCGCCCGGTCGTGTGCTTGGCGGGGATGGACAGGACCTCGCCCTGCTCCAGGCCGCGGGTGAACGGCGTGTTCGTGCTGACCACCTCGATGTCGAGCTGGCGGCAGACGAAGCGGCGGTGCTCGTTGGGGAGCAGCGCGCCGGGGAGCAAGCCGGTCTCGCAGAGGACCTGGAACCCGTTGCAGATCCCGACGACCGGGCCGCCGCTGTTGGCGAACGTGACGACGGACTCCATGACCGGGCTGAACTGCGCGATCGCGCCGAAGCGCAGGTAGTCGCCGAAGGAGAAACCGCCCGGGACGACGATCGCGTCGACGCCGTGCAGGTCGGCGTCGCGGTGCCACAGCAGGACGGCTTCGGCGCCGTCGACGGTCTCGCATGCGGCGATCGCGTCGCGCTCGTCGCACGAGCCCGGGAACTGCACCACGCCGAACTTCACGGGGCAGCCCCGTCGCTCAGGACCTCGTAGTCCTCGATCAGCGGATTGGCCAGAAGCTTCTTGCACATGGCGTCCAGCTGGGACTCATCCTCGACCTCGAGCTCGACGAGACGGCCGACGCGGACGTTCGTCACGCCGGCGAAACCGAGCGCGGGCAGCGCCTGCTCCACCGCGATGCCCTGAGGGTCCAGGATCCCGGCCTTCGGCCGGATGAGGACACGTGCCTTGACGGTCATGCGGTCGCTCCGGTGCGGTCCAGCCAGGCCTGGAAGGGCTCGCCGGTGATGGTCTCGTAGGCCTCGACGTACCGGGCGCGCGTCCCTTCGACGATGTCGTCGGGGATGGGCGGGGCGGGCGGGAGCTTGTCCCAGCCGCTCGACGTCGCCCAGTCCCGCACGTACTGCTTGTCGAAGGACGGCTGGCCGCGACCCACCTCGTACCCCTCGACGGGCCAGTAGCGCGAGGAGTCCGGCGTGAGGACCTCGTCGCCCACGATCAACCGGCCGTCGTCGTCCATGCCGAACTCGAACTTCGTGTCGGCGAGGATGACGCCGCGCTCGCGCGCCAGCTCGGCTGCGGCGGAGTACAGCGCGATCGAGGCGTCCCGCAGGCGCCCGGTCAGCTCGCGGTCGCCGACGGCGGCGGCAGCGGTCTCGAAGTCGATCGCCTCGTCGTGACCCTCCTCGGCCTTCGTCGACGGGGTGAAGATCGGTTCGGGCAGCTGCTCGGACTCCTGCAGCCCTTCCGCCAGACGGACGCCGGAGACGAGGCCCGTCGCCTGGTAGTCCTTCCAGCCCGAGCCGGTGATGTAGCCGCGGACGATGCACTCGACCGGCAGCATCTTCAGCTTGCGGACGACGACCGCGCGGCCGCGCACGCTCTCGGGTACCCGGTCGGTATAGGAGATGACGTGGTTCGGGACGAGGTCCGCGGTCTGCTCGAACCAGAAGGCGCTCAGGCCGGTGAGGACGGCGCCTTTGCCGGGGATGGGCGTCGGGTGCACCGCGTCGTACGTCGAGATGCGGTCCGACGCGACCATCAGCAGCGCATCCCCCAGGTCGTACAGCTCGCGGACCTTCCCACGGGCGATGAGGGGCAGGTCCAGATCGTTGCTCACGCCGTCCCATGCTACCCGTGGCGGCGGCGCGTTGGGGTGGCGGGCGCTCGACAGGAGTGTTAGGCTCACCGAACGAATCCGACCTTCCTGGTCGGACATCGAACATCCACGCTCCCGTGCCCGCCACCATCACCGCCAAGAAGAAGTGCTGCAAGGACAAGCCGCGGTGCAAGAAGTGCCCGGTGACGCTGAAGCGCCTTGAGTCGATGGGGCTCGCCAAGCGGACGGGGAAGCGGACCTACGTGATGATCGACGTGGTCCCGAAGTCCGCCCTCAAACAGGCCCGCGCCCGCGGCTGACCGGCCTTCAGGCCGGGATCACGTCGTCCAGCCGGCCGACGATCTCGGCGGCGTGGCGGGTGTAGTGCGAGGCGTCGAAGACGTCGTCGACGTCCAGGGCGGCGCACCGCTCGTCGCCGTCCACGAGCGTCCGCAGCGCAATCCGCTCGTCCCACGCGCGCTGGGCGAGGTCCTGGGCGATCCGGTAGGCGTCGTCGCGGGACAAGCCGGAGCGCACGAGCGCCAGCAACAGCCTCTGCGAGAAGAGCGCGCCGTGCGTGAGCTCGAGGTTCTCGGCCATCCGCTCGGGGTGGACGACCATCCCGCGCGCGATCCGCAGCGCGACGTGCGTGGCGTAGTGCAGGAGGATCGTGGCGTCGGGCAGGACGACGCGCTCGGCCCCGGAGTGCGAGATGTCGCGCTCGTGCCAGAGCGCCACGTTCTCCAGGCCTGTCTGGCTGTAGCCCCGGAGGACCCGGGCCAGGCCCGTGATGCGCTCCGTGTTGATCGGGTTGCGCTTGTGGGGCATCGCCGAGGACCCCTTCTGCTGCCCGGAGCGGAACGGCTCCTCGACCTCACGGACCTCCGTGCGCTGCAGATGCCGGATCTCGGTGGCGAAGCGCTCCAGACCGGCCCCGGCCAGCGCGATGGCCTGCAGCAGCTCGGCGTGGCGGTCACGCGGGACGACCTGGGTGGAGACGGGCTCACCCTGGAGCTCCAGGCGCGCGAGGACACGACGCTCGAACTCCGGCGACGTCGCCGCGTACGTGCCGACCGCCCCGCTCAGCGCGCCGGTGGCGACCTGCGCGAACGCGCGCTCCAGACGCTCGGCGTTGCGCGCGGCCTCCATCGCGTAGCCGGCCATCTTGATGCCGAAGGTCGTCGGCTCGGCGTGCACACCGTGGGTGCGGCCGACGCAGAGGGTGTCGACGTGCGCGCGCGCCTGCGCGGCCAGCGCCTCGGCCAGCTCCCAGGCCTGCGGCACGATGACCCGGCCGGCCGCCTGCAGCTGCAGCGCGAGGGCGGTGTCCAGGACGTCGCTGGACGTCAGCCCGAAGTGGATCCAGCGCCCGGCCTGCCCGCCCGCGCTCGCGCTGAGGACGTCGACGAACGCCGCGACGTCGTGATCGGTGACCTGCTCGCGCTCGAGGACCGCCTCGACCGTGAACGTCGCCGCGCGGATCGCCTCCAGATCCTCCGGTGACGGTCCGTCCATCTCCTCGCAGGCGGCGACCTCCACCCGCCGCCAGGCCTCGAGCTTGGCGTGGTCGGTCCAGAGGTCCCCGAGTTCCGGGCGGGTGTAGCGCGTGATCACGCGCCAGAGCCTACGACGAGGCGGGCGACCAGGGCCGCCCGCCGGTGTGCCTCATGCGATGCCGAGGATGCGCACGGCCAGGTGCGCGGCGTTGCGCGTGTTGTCCAGGCCGACCGTCGCGACCGGGACGCCGGGTGGCATCTGGACGATGGAGAGGATCGCGTCCAGGCCACCGGCCGCCGAGAGCGACGAGGAGAGCGGGACGCCGATGACGGGCAGGTCGGTGTGGGCGGCGGCGACCCCGGGCAGCGCAGCAGCGAGCCCCGCGCCGGCGATGATGACCTTCAGCCCGCGCGCGCGGGCCTGGGTGCAGTACTCGGTGACGCGGGCGGGGTCCCGGTGGGCGGACATGACCTCGATCTCGAAGGCGACCTCCGCCTCCTGCAGGACCTTGCCGGCCTTCTCCATCGCCGGCATGTCGGAGGCCGAGCCCATGATGATCCCGACGAGCGGGCCGTCGGTCTTCGCGTCGGCCGCGGGGTCCAGCACGGCTTCCGTCTGGTCAGATAGCTGCTGCTCGGTCATGGTCGTTTGTTCAGTCCTCGTGTCGGTCGACGGCGCGGCGGGCGATGTCGGTGCGCAGTTGGCGCCCGTCGAAGGTGATGTGCTCGGCCGCAGCGTACGCGGCATCGCGCGCGGCCGCAGGCCCGTCCCCGAGGGCCGTCACGTTCAGGACGCGGCCACCGGCCGTGACGATCGCGCCGTCCTCACCGACAGCCGTGCCGGCATGGGTCACCTGGACGGCGGCGAGCGCCGGATCCGTGAGCCCGGAGATGACGTCCCCTGACGCCGAGCGCTCGGGGTAGCCGGCGCCGGCGAGCACGAGCGTGACCGCCCACGACGCCGTCCACCTCAAGCGTCGCGCCCTCCAGTCCTCCGGCGCGTGAGGCGCGCAGCATGAGGTCGAGCAGGTCCGACTGCAGGCGCGGCAGCACGGCCTGCGTCTCGGGATCACCGAACCGCGCGTTGTACTCGATGACCTTCGGGCCGTCCGCGGTGAGCATCAGGCCGGCGTAGAGGACGCCGTGGAAGGGCGTGCCGCGCCTGGCGAGCTCGTCGACGATGGGCTGGTGGACGAGCTGCGCGATCTGCTCCGCACGTGCCGCGTCGACCCCGACGACCGGCGAGTAGGAGCCCATGCCGCCGGTGTTCGGGACCCTTGTCGCCGTCGAAGATCCGTTTGTAGTCCTGTGCGGGGGCGAGCGGCACCGCGCGCACCCCGTCACACAGCGCCAGCAGCGACAGCTCCTCGCCGTCGAGGAACTCCTCCACCACGACCCGCTCGGTCCCGAAGCGGTGGTCGACGAGGAAGTCCTCCAGCGTCGCGCGGGCGCTCGCCTCGTCCGGGGCGATGACGACGCCCTTGCCGGCGGCCAGCCCGTCGTACTTCAGCACGGTCGGATACGACGCGATCGCGGCCATGCCCTCCTCGACGGTCTCGACGGACGACCAGCCGCCCGTCGGGACGCCGGCGGCTTCCATGACCTCCTTGGCGTAGGCCTTGGAGGCCTCCATCCGGGCGGCGGCGGCGGACGGCCCGAACGCCGCGATGCCCTCGGCCTGCAGCGCGTCGACGAGGCCGGCGACGAGCGGCGCCTCGGGACCGACGACGACGAGGTCGACCGCCTCCTCGCGCGCGGCCGCCACGAGCCCGGCGACGTCGGTCACCCGGATCGCGAGCAGACGTGCCTCGGCGGCGATACCCGGGTTGCCCGGCGCGCACAGCACCTCCGGAGCCTGCGGGGAGCGGACGAGCGCGCGGACGATCGCGTGCTCGCGTCCCCCCGCCCCGACGACGAGGACCTTCACGAGATCAGGGTCATCCGCTGACGTACGCGCCCGCGCTCACAGCGAGGCGATGAACTCGTCCACCGGGATCGCCGACAGCGTCTCGTAGCGGACGGTGCCACGGGATCCGAGCTCCAGGGAGACACGCGCCATGGTGGCCTCGTCCGGGGCCTCGACGACGTTGATGAAGTCAAAGCGTCCGAGGGTCGCCCACTGCGCCTTGACGGTCGCGCCGAGCTGCTCGATCTCGCTGTTGACCTCCCGGATGCGTGCGGGGTTGTTCTTGATCGTCTGCACGCCCTCGGGGGTGAGGGTGGAAAGCATGATGTACGTGGGCACGGCTTCTCCGTTCGTCCGGGTGTAGGTGCGTTCTACCATCCCGCAACCCCCCGGTCCCACCCGATGGTCATCCTGCCGATCCGTGCGGCGCGCCCGATCCGGATGCGCCGGGCATCCCGCGGCGCGCTAGATCGCCGCGGGCACCGGGGCCTTCTCCAGCATCAGCGCCCCGTCGGCGGCGGTGACGTGCACGGTGTCCCCCTCGCGGAAGTCGCCCTGGAGGATCGAGAGCGCCAGCGGGTCCACGAGCTTCTTCTGGATCACCCGCTTGAGCGGCCGCGCCCCGTATGTGGGGTCGTATCCGAGATCCCCGAGCAGGGCGCGCGCCTCGTCGGTCAGCTCGACGGCCACGCCACGCTCGCTCACCCGGGCGATGAGACGCTGCACCTGCAGGTCGACGATCGTCCCGATCTGCTCGCGGTCGAGGGAGCCGAACTCGACGATGTCGTCCAGGCGGTTGATGAACTCCGGCTTGAAGGTCCGTTCCACCGCGGCCATGTAGCCGTCCGCGGCGAGCGCTCCGACGTTGGAGGTCATGATCAGCACGATGTTCTTGAAGTCGACCGTGCGGCCCTGACCATCGGTCAGGCGCCCGTCGTCCATGACCTGCAGGAGCGTGTTGAAGACGTCCGGGTGGGCCTTCTCCATCTCGTCCAGGAGCACGACGCCGTACGGCCGCCGGCGGACTGCCTCGGTGAGCTGGCCACCCTCGTCGTAGCCGACGTACCCGGGGGGAGCCCCGACGAGGCGCGAGACGGAGTGCTTCTCGCCGTACTCGGACATGTCGATGCGGACCATGGCGTCCTGGCTGTCGAACATGAACTCCGCCAGCGCGCGCGCCAACTCGGTCTTGCCGACGCCCGTCGGACCGAGGAACAGGAACGAGCCGATCGGGCGGTCCGGATCGCTGAGGCCTGCCCGCGAGCGGCGCAGCGCCGCAGACACGGCGCTGACCGCCTCTTCCTGGCCGACGACGCGCTGGTGCAGGCGCTCCTCCATGTGGACGAGCTTCTCGACCTCGCCCTCGAGCAGGCGGCTGACCGGGATCCCCGTCCAACGAGCGACGATCGAGGCGATGTCGTCGGCGTCGACGACCTCCTTGAGGTAGCCGGCTTCACCGTCCGTACGCTCCTCGGCCTTGGCCAGCTCGGCCTCGAGGCCGGGGATGACGCCGTACCGCAGCTCCGCTGCGCGCTGCAGGTCGGACTCGCGCGTGGCGCGCTCGATCTCGCGGTGGGCCTCCTCGAGCTGTTCGCGCAGGTCCGCGACGCCTTCGATGGCGTCCTTCTCGCGCTGCCAGTCCGCGCGCATCGCGGCGGCCTTCTCCTCGAGGTCTGCGACCTCGCGGTCCAGCGCCTCCAGCCGCTGGAGCGACGCGTCGTCCTTCTCCTTCGCCAGCGACGTGCGTTCGATCTGCAACTGCATGACGCGGCGCTGCACCTCGTCGATCTCGACGGGGACGGAGTCGATCTCGATGCGCAGGCCCGCGGAGGCCTCGTCGATGAGGTCGATGGCCTTGTCGGGCAGGAATCGGTCGGCGATGTACCGGTGGCTGAGCGTCGCAGCCGCGATGAGCGCCGCATCCTGGATGTCGACGCGGTGATGGGTCTCGTAGCGCTCCTTCAGGCCGCGCAGGATCGCGATCGTGTCCTCCACCGACGGCTCGGCGACCATCACCGGCTGGAAGCGGCGCTCGAGCGCGGGATCCTTCTCGACGTGCTTGCGGTACTCGTCGAGCGTCGTCGCCCCGACGGCGCGCAGCTCCCCCCGGGCGAGCATCGGCTTGAGGAGGTTGGCCGCGTCGACAGCGCCCTCGGCACCGCCGGCACCGACGATCGTGTGCAGCTCGTCGATGAACAGGATGATCTGGCCGCGGGCGTCCTTGACCTCCTTCAGCACAGCCTTCAGGCGCTCCTCGAACTCGCCGCGGTACTTCGCACCCGCGATCAGCCCGCCGACATCGAGGGAGACGACGCGGCGGTCGCGCAGGGACTCCGGGACGTCGCCGGAGACGATCCGCTGGGCCAGACCCTCGGCGATCGCCGTCTTGCCGACGCCGGGCTCGCCGATGAGGACCGGGTTGTTCTTCGTGCGGCGCGAGAGCACCTGGATGACGCGGCGGATCTCCTCGTCCCTGCCGATGACCGGGTCGAGCTTGCCCTCCTCGGCCGCCCGGGTCAGGTCGACGCCGAACTTCTCCAGCGCCTGCATCGTGTCCTCGGGGTTCTGGTCGGTGACGCGGTGGCTGCCACGGACCTCGGTGAGGGCGGCGAGCAGGGCCTCCTTCGTCGCGCCGGCGGCGCGCAGCGCCTCGCCGGCCTTCGAGCCGTGCCCCGCGAGCGACAGAAGGATGTGCTCGGTGGAGACGTACTCGTCGTCGAGTTCGCGCATCTCGTGCTCGGAGGCGCGCAGCACCTGGACGAGCTCGGATGCGGCGCTGGCGACCTCGCCGCCCTCCCCCATCGTGGGCAGGGCGTCCAGCGCACCGTTGACGGCGGCGCGGATGGCAGCGGTGTCGAGGCCGAGCTTGGCGAGGACGGGCCCGACGACACCGCCGTCCTGTTCGAGCAGGACCGCGAGCAGGTGCTCGGGCGTCACCTGGGGATTGCGGCGACCCTCGGCGAGCTGCGTGGCAGCCTGCAGGGCCTCTTGGGACTTGATGGTGAAGCGATCGGCGTTCATGGCAAAGTTGAGTGTAGCTCACTGAGATTTACTTCGCAACCGCAGCGCAGGATAGGCGGCCCGGCGCCGCCGGGGGGCGGCCTGCCGTGGGCGGCCGGTGACAGCAACGGTGCGCGCAGGGGCTGTCACCGAGCGGCCGGACACGCCCCGCGTCCGCGCGGACGTCGGCTGACCTCCGCCGTCGGCGCCGGGACGACACACCCTCCGCTCGCTGACAGGAACCGAGCGCATACGCATACCGAAGCTGTCACCGAGCGGGGCCAGCGGTCGCCCACGCACGGTCGGTGACAGAAACCGAGCGCATGCGCGACCCGAAGCCGTCACCGAGCGGGGCCAGCGGTCGCGCACGCACGGTCGATGACAGAAACCGAGCGCATGCGCGACCCGAAGCTGTCACCGAGCGGGGCCGGTGGTCGGACGAGGCCGCGGGCCGGGCCGCCCGAGACCCGTGCCGGATTGCGCAGCTCCACGCGGGGGCATAGGTCGAGCATGCCCAGCGACGACACCCAGCATTCACCGCCGCACGACGACGAGGCCGACGAGCCCCTCGGGCCGATGACCCCCGACGACGAGTCGCCGGCCGGTGACACGCCCGAGGTCCACGACGAGATCAGCCCCCACGACCTGCCGAAGGACCACCCGGGACGCGCGGAGGCCGAGCGACGCGTGGGGCCTGAGGGGACCGACGACGGCAAAGGCTGATCCCCCGGGCCGGCAGCGCGGGAGAGGCGGACGGCCAGGGGCGGGCGGTTCGCCGCGGAGCGCCCGAGCGCAGAACCGCCCGACGATAGGGTCCTCGTCTGTGTCCGGACCCGCCTTCGTCTACGACCCCCAGCTCGACGGTGACGCCGACCCCGGCGAAATCGTGTGGACCTGGGTTCCGTACGAAGAGGACGCCACCAAGGGCAAGGACCGACCCACCATCGTCGTCGCGCGCGACGGGGCGGAGGTGTTGCTCGTGCCGTTGTCGAGCCGCAGCCACGAGGAGCGCCCCGACCACGCGAGCTGGATCGCGCTGGGCAGCGGCGCGTGGGACGGCGAGGGACGTCGAGAGCTACGCGAACATCGGGCGTGTCCTGCGGGTGGCACCGGACAGCATCCGGCGCGAAGGCGCGATCCTCGAGCCTGAGCGCTTCGCCACCGTCGTCGCCGCCGTGCGGCGCCGCAACAGCTGACCGGGCCAGCCCCGGCTCCGCGCCCCGCGTCCACGCGAGGTTCGCACCTGCCGTGGGTCAGTCCCGGTCGACGCGGATGCGCCGCGCGCCCGGGGACGGCTCAGGCCGCGGCCGGTGCACGAGATCGGTCATCTGGCGGTAGGGCACGATCTCCGCACGGAAGGACTTGCGCACCGACTCGATCTCCTGCTCCATCTCCTCGCGCATCTCCTGGGACCGGCGCTCGAGCGCCTGGAGCGCGACGCGTGGCACGCTCGAGCTGCTCCTCGAGCTCCAGCACGCGCTCGACACCCGCGAGGTTCAGGCCCAGCTCCCCGGTCATCTCCTGGATCCGCCGCAGCTTCTCCACGTCCGACTGGGAGTACAGGCGCGTGCCCTTGGCCGAGCGCTGCGGCTCGATGAGCCCGCGCTGCTCGTACATGCGCAGCGTCTGAGGGTGCATCTCTGCCAGCTCCGCGGCGACGGAGATCATGAAGACGCCGCGGTCGTCGGAGATCGTGATGCGGGTCGTGGTCCGCGTCGGGCGGCGGTCGCCGCTGCCGTCACCCATGCTCACGACCCACCTTCACCGGCGGACGGGTCGGCGCCGGCCTGGGCCTCGGCGAACAGCCTGGAACGGGGGTCGCCGCGCATCACCTTCGAAAGCTTGTCGACCGCATCGGACTGCTCTTTGGACAAGTCGCCCGGGACGTCGATGACGAAGCGGTAGTGGATGTCACCGCGGCCGCCGCCGACCGAGCTTGGCGGGCCCCTCGCCGCGCAGTCGCTGGACACGTGCCGGAGCGTCGTGCCGGGAGCGACGCGGAGGCGTTTGCGGCCGTTGAGCGTCGGGACCTCGACCTCGGCGCCGCGGGCCGCCTCCGGGAACGTGATCGGGACCTCCACCTCGACGTTGTCGCCCTTGCGCTCGAAGATCGGCGAGGCCTCCACGTGCGTCACGACGTAGAGGTCCCCGGGCGGGCCGCCGTTGGGACCCGCCTCGCCCTTGCCGGCGATCCGCACCCGCGACCCCTCGCGGACCCCGGGCGGGATGTTGACCCGGTACTTCTTGACCGTCCGGATCGCGCCGTTGCCCCGGCAGGTCGGGCACGGGTCCTCGATGATCGTCCCGCCGCCGCCGCACTGCGAGCACGGCGTGGAGATCGAGAAGACGCCCTGGCCCTGCGCCTCGACGCCACGGCCCTTGGCAGCGCGGGCAGACCTTCGGCGCCGTGCCCGGCTTGGCGCCGGTACCCGCGGCAGGTGTTGCACGTCTGCGCGGTCGGGACGGTGAGCGAGACCTGCGCGCCGTCCATCGCCTGCTGGAAGCTGACCTGGACGGACGTCTCCACGTCGCGCCCGCGCTCGGCGCGCTGGCGTCGGCGCCCTGTCCTCGCCCGCCGGCCCGGACCGCCGATCCGCCGCCGCGGCCGCCGCTGCCGAAGAGGTTGGAGAGGATGTCCGAGATCCCGCCGAAGTCCTGCGCGTTGCCCGCTCCGCCGGCGAAGCCGCCGCCGGCCGGACCGCCGGCGCCGCCGCCGCCGCCGAACATCCCGGTCAGCCCGCCACGGTCGTACTGCCTTGCGCTTCTCGGCGTCGCCGAGCACGTCGTAGGCGGCCTGGACCTCCTTGAAGCGCGTCTCGGCGCTCGCGTTGTCCGGGTTGCGGTCCGGGTGGTACTGGCGCGCGAGCTTGCGGTAGGCCTTCTTGATCTCCTCCGGCGTCGCCTTCTTGTCGACGCCGAGGATCTTGTAGAGGTCGTTCGCGGGCCATCGCCTCCTTGGCGGGCCGCCTACGCCGACACGACCACCTTCGCGGCGCGCAGGACGCGTGTCGTCGTACACGTAGCCGGGCTGGTAGACCTCGATGACGAGGCCCGGCGCGACGTCCTCGCGCGGCTGCTGGGTCAGCGCCTCGTGGCGGTGCGGGTCGAACGGCGCCCCGAGCGGGATCTCGGCCTTGATGCCGACGCGCTCGCAGCGCAGCGGCGAGCTCGGCCTGGACGAGGCGGATGCCCCGCGTCAGCGTGGTGCTCGTCGTCGCCCTCCTGCGGCCTCGGCGGCCGCGAGCGCCCGGTCGAGGTTGTCCAGCGCGGGCAGCAGCTCCTTCGCGAGCTTGGCCGATCCCGCGACGCCTCCGCGACGCCGACGTCGCGACGGGCGCGCTTGCGCACGTTGTCGATCTCGGCGGCCGAGCGCAGGTAGAGGTCCTGGTAGTCGGGCTCGGCCGGTGCCGGCCTCGTCAGGCGACGTCCGCGCCGTCGTCGACCTGCGTCGGCGTCCGGCAGACGGCCTCGTCGCCGACGGATCCTCGGCCGTCGGCGGCGGCGTCCGCAGCGGCGTGCCGGGGCGTCCGCGGCGGCCGGGGCGTCCGCGGCCGCGGACCGCAGCGGCACCGGCTCGGGGTCGACCTGCGGTCGTGCTGATCCGGGCGCCATGGCTAGCGGCCCTCGTCCACGACCTCGGCGTCGACGACGTCCTCCTCGACGACCTCGGCGTCCGCAGGCCCGGGCGCGGCACCGTTCGGACGCCGCGGCGGCCTGCTCGGCCTGCGCCTTCTCGTACATCGCCTCGGAGACCTTGTGGAAGGCGGCTGCATCGCCTCGGTCTTGGCGTTGATCTCGGCGGCGTCCTCGGACTCAGCGACTCGCGGACGGCCTTGATGGCCTCCTCGATCTCGGTGCGCGAGGACTCGTCGACCGCGTCGCCGAGGTCCTTGAGCTGACGCTCGTTGCCTGGTACGCCGCGGTCTCGCCGCCGTTGCGGGCCTCGGCCAGCTCGCGGGCCTTCTTGTCGGCCTCGGCGTTGACCTCGGCGTCCTGGACCATCGACTTGATCTCCTCGTCGGAGAGCCCGCCGCCGGCCTTGATCTCGATCTTCTGCTCCTTGCCGGTGCCCAGGTCCTTCGCGGAGACGGAGAGGATGCCGTTGGCGTCGATGTCGAAGGCGACCTCGACCTGCGGGATGCCGCGCGGCGCCGGCGGGATGCCGGTGAGCTGGAACTTGCCCAGCGACTTGTTGTACGTCGCCATCTCGCGCTCGCCCTGCAGCACGTGGATCTCCACCGACGGCTGGTTGTCCTCGGCCGTCGAGAAGATCTCGCTACTTGCGGGTCGGGATCGTCGTGTTGCGCTCGATGAGCTTCGTCATGACGCCGCCCTTGGTCTCGATGCCGAGCGTCAGCGGGGTCACGTCGAGCAGCAGGACGTCCTTGACGTCGCCGGAGAGCACGCCGGCCTGGATGGCGGCGCCGACGGCGACGACCTCGTCCGGGTTGACGCCGCGGTGCGGCTCCTTGCCCGTGAGCTCCTTGACCTTCTCCTGGACGGCGGGCATGCGGGTCATGCCGCCGACGAGCACGACGTGGTCGATGTTCGGCGGCGCCCTTGTCCTTGGCGTCGTCCAGGGCCTGGCGGACCGGCGCGACGATGCGGTCGAGCAGCGTCGCGCGGCCAGCTCGTTGAGCTTGGCGCGGGTCAGGCGCACGTCGAGGTGCTTCGGGCCCGGACGGCGTCGGCGGTGATGAACGGCAGGTTGATCTGCGACTCCTGCGCGGAGGACAGCTCGATCTTCGCCTTCTCGGCGGCCTCGTAGAGACGCTGCAGGGCCATCGGGTCCTGCGTCAGGTCGATCGCCTGGTCGCTTGCTTGAACTCGCCGGCGAGCCAGTCGACGATCGTCCTTGTCGAAGTTGTCGCCGCCGAGGTGGTTGTCGCCCGCGGTCGACTTGACCTCGAAGACGCCGTCGCCGATCTCGAGCACCGACACGTCGAACGTGCCGCCGCCGAGGTCGAAGACGAGGATCGTCTGGTCGGCCTCCTTGTCGAGGCCGTAGGCCAGCGACGCGGCGGTCGGCTCGTTGATGATGCGCTTGACCTCGAGGCCGGCGATCTTGCCGGCGTCCTTCGTGGCCTGGCGCTGGTCGTCGTTGAAGTACGCGGGGACGGTGATGACGGCGCCGTCGACGGTCTCGCCGAGGTACGCCTCGGCGTCGGCCTTCAGCTTCGCGAGGATCATCGCGGAGATCTCCGGCGGGCTGTACTGCTTGCCGTCGGCCTCGATGCGCGCGTCGCCGTTCGGGACCGGCGACGACCTTGTACGGGACCATCGACTCCTCTTCGCGGACCTCGGCCTCCTTGCGGCCCATGAAGCGCTTGACGGAGAAGATCGTGTTCTGCGGGTTCGTGACCGCCTGGCGCTTGGCGACGGTGCCGACGAGGCGCTCGCCGCTCTGCGCGAACGCGACGACGGACGGGGTCGTGCGGCCGCCCTCGGCGTTCTCGATGACGGTCGGCTCGCCGCCCTCGAGGACGGCCATGCACGAGTTGGTGGTGCCGAGGTCGATGCCGATGGTCTTGCCCATGTTCTGGCTCCTTGGGACGGTGGGTGTCGGTCTGACGATAGCGGGGCTATCGCCGCGTCTGATACTAAATCTCAGTGAGAGTGTAGTAGATCTCGAAGGAGACTGTCACCCCTGGTCCACGCAAGGCCGGCCGCGCGGCCTACGAGGGCCCCTACCGGCCGCGGACGACCGCGGCGAAACGCCCGCTGCTGCCCGGCGCGTGGGCGAAGAACAGGGACGGCTCGGTCAGCTCGAGCTCGAGCACGAGCGGGGACCCGTCCGGCCCTTGCACGAGGTCGACCCTCGCGTACGCCAGGGGCGCGCCGAAGCGCTCGGCGACGAACGCGACGACGGCGTCGGCCACGGCACGCTCGGCCTCCGTGGCCTGACGGGCGACGATCGTCTCGGCGGCGAAGAACTCCTCCGTCGGACCCGACCCGCGCCGCAGGAGCGGGCCCTTGTGGATCGCGTGCGAGAAGACGCCGCCGAAATAGAGCAGCGCGGTCTCGCCGCGCTCGTCCACCGAGGGGATGTACGGCTGCACCATCACCCAGCGGCCGCCGGCGTGGATCGCGTCGGCGAGCGCCCGGGCTCCGCCGCGGTCGTCGGCGCCGAAGCGCGCCGTGTCGCGCGAACCGGCCGAGACCGTCGGCTTGACGACGATCTCACCGTCGTCCATGCCCAGGTCGTGCGCCAGCGGTTCACCCGGCGCGACGAAGACGGTGGGGACGACCGGCAACCCGGCAGCCCGAAGCTCGGCAAGGTACCGCTTGTCGAGGTTCCAGCGGATGACCTGCGGCGGGTTCAGCAGCCGCTCGCCCACCCGTTCGATCCACGCGAGGAACTCGCCGGCGCGCTGGGCGTAGTCCCACGGAGAGCGCACGAGGACACGCTCATACGCCGCCCAGTCGACAGACGGGTCATCCCACCGGACCCACTCGGCGTCCAGCAGCCCCGGCAGGTCGCGATCGTCCTCGTCCCCGCCGGGAAGCTCCGCGCAGGTCACGAGCGCGATCACGCAAGCGCTCCCCAGGTCTGCGTCGTGGCCGCGGCCGCGGCGACCGCTTCGGGGAGTGCGGCAGCCATCGCGGCCGGATAGAAGCCGCTCAGCGCCAGCCGCGCGAGCAGGACACCGGTGACGGTGTCCCCTGCGCCGGTCGTGTCGACGACCTTCGCGCTCACCCCCGGAACGTCCAGCCGCAGACCTCCCCCGCGAAGGATCGCCCCGTCACCGCCGAGCGTGATGACGACGTGCCGGGCGCCGCCCGCCAGCAACGCTTCGGCTGCCGCCGCCGGGTCGGCCTCGCCGGTCAGGGCGGTCGCCTCCGACCGGTTGGCCTTCACGAGGAACGCGTCCTGCACGAGGCCGCGGGCGACGCTGACCGCCCGGGTCGGGTTCTCCCACCGGCCGGGGCGCAGGTTCGGGTCATAGATGACGGGGACCCCCGCCGCCAGCGCCGCGGCGTGCGTGGCGAGGGTGACCTCGCGCTCGCGCTCGTCGACCAGGGTCCCGGTGGTGAGGACGAGCGCCGAGGCCGTCGCCGCCGCGGCGGGCAGCGCGTCGGCCAGTGCCGACATCGCCCCGTCGCCCGCGCCGGCGTGGATGAGAAACGACGGCTCTCCGTGCTCGTCGACGCTGACGAACGCCACCGCGGTCGGTGCCCCGCGGACCGTCGTCAGCAGGCGTGTGTCGACCCCCTCGGTCTGCAGCCGCCTGCGCACCCAGTCGCCCCAGGCGTCACTTCCCACGGCTCCGGCCAGCGCGACGCGCGCGCCTCGGCGGGCCGCGTGGACCGCGACGTTCGCCGGCGAGCCACCGACGTGGGGGACGAAGGCGGGCGCATCCTGCAGCGACGGCACGGGCCGCTCGCAGACCAGATCCACCAGGGCCTCGCCGAGCAGCAGGGTCGTCATAGGCCACCGAGCCTACCTCCGACGGCCTCGCGCCGACCTCCACGACGGTGGGGTTACAGTCCGCCGCCCATGGCGGACGTCACCGAGCACCGCGGCACCCTCGACGGCGAACCGGTCTTCTGGCTGCAGGCCTCCCCTCCGCACGCGGACGCGACCCCGGTCCTCTACGTGCACGGCGTCCCGACCAGCGCAGACGACTGGCCCGTCTTCCTCCAGCGGACCGGCGGCCTGGCACCGGACCTGCCGGGGTTCGGGCGTTCGGGCAAGCGCGGGGACGGCGACTACACGATGGGCCGCTACGGCCCGTGGCTCCAGCGCTTCCTCGCCGAGCGCGGCGTGGACCGTTTCAGCCTCGTCGTCCACGACTGGGGCGGGGCCGCGCTCATGCTCGCCCAGGCCTGTCCCGAGCGGGTGGAGCGCCTCGTCATCATCAACAGCGTCCCGCTGCTGCCGGGCTACCGCTGGCACCGCACGGCTCGTCTGTGGCGGACCAGAGGCGTCGGCGAGCTCCTCATGGGCACCGTCAGCCGCTTCGTCATCAAGCAGCTCTCGCGGGAATCAAACGCGACGAAGGGCCCGATGCCCGCCGCGTGGCTCGACAGCGTCGCAGCCCACTTCGACCTGGGGACGCAGCGGGCGATCCTGCGTCTGTACCGCAGCGCCGACCCCGAGCTGCTGGCCGCTGCCGGCGAGCGGCTCGCCCTGCTCACCTGCCCGACGCTCGTCCTCTGGGGGGACGAGGATCCGTACATCCCGCCGTCGTTCGCGGACGCCTACGGAGAGCGCATCGAAAGGGCCCGCGTCCACCACGTTCCCGGGGCCGGACACTGGCCGTGGCTGGACCGCCCGGAGGTCGTGGACACCGTCACCGCGTTTCTGACGGCCGAACGCGCGCCGGGCTGAACGCGCCGGATAGGTTGAGGTGCGGATGCGCCGATCGACCATGACCGCAACCCCGGCGTGGTGCGTCGCGGCAGCCCTCGCGCTGGCCTATCTCGCCATCGATCCGCCGAGCGCCGACCTCGCCGCCCAGACCTACCGGTCGGGGCTGTTCGAGAAGCACGGCTTCCTCATCTGGGACAACGCCTGGTACGGCGGGCACCACATGCCCGGGTACAGCGTGCTCTTCCCTCCGCTGGCCGCCCTGGTGGGACCGCGGGTGGTCGGCGCGATCGCCGCGGTGGCTCGCCGCATGGCTCTTCGAACGGATCGCCGCCGAACACTTCGGCACCCGCGGCGCCCGCGTCGGATCGCTCTGGTTCGCGGCGGCGACGGCCGTCAACCTCCTCACGGGCCGCCTCACCTTCGCCCTCGGCGTGACGTTCGCCCTGGCGTGCGTGCTCGCGGCCACCCATCGACGACCCGCGTTGGCCTGCCTGGCCGCGACCGCCACCACGCTGGCCAGCCCGATCGCCGGGCTCTTCCTCGGCCTGGGCGCCGGCGCGTGGTTTGTCGGCGGCGGCCGGCGGCACGACCCGTCCCGGCCGTCGACGGTCCGCCGTCGTGACGCGCTCGGCGTCGGTGCGGCCGCCGTCGTCCCGGCGCTCTTTCTCGTCGTGGCGTTTCCCGAAGGCGGCGTCGAGCCGTTCGTCAGCTCGAGCTTCTGGCCGTCGATGATCGCCCTGGCGCTCATCGTCGTGTTCCTCCCCCGTGAAGAACGCGTCGTCCGCTACGGGATCCTGCTCTACGCGCTGGCGACGGTGGCGAGCTTCGCCCTGGACACCCCCATGGGCGGCAACGTCACCCGCCTGGGGACGCTCATCGCGGGCCCGATCCTCGCGTGCCTCCTGTGGCCCCACTCACCGCGGCTGCTGCTGGCGCTCGCGCTGCCGCTGCTGTACTGGCAGTGGACGGCGCCCGTCCGCGACTGGGTGCGCGGCAGCGGCGACCCGTCCGTACACGCGACCTACTACGACGGTGTCCTCGGCTTCCTGGAACGGCAGCCCGGCGCCGCGACACGGAGCTTCCGCGTGGAGGTGCCGTTCACCGCCAACCACTGGGAGTCGCGGTGGATCGGCAACCGCCTGCCGCTGGCGCGCGGGCTGGGAGCGACAGCTGGACATCAAGGTCAACGGCCTGTTCTACGAGGGCAGGCTGACGGCGACGCGGTACCGGCGCTGGCTGGCCGACACCGGCGTGCGCTACGTCGCGCTGCCCGACGTCGACCTGGACGGTTCGGCGGTGCAGGAGGCAGCGCTCATCCGCGGCGGGCTGCCGGGACTGCGGCCTGTGTTCCGCGACAACCACTGGCGGGTCTTCCGTGTGCGTGACGCCACGCCGCTGGCCACCGGCGCCGGCCGTCTGACCCGGCTGCGCACCCAAGGCTTCGATCTGCGCGCGACGGGACCGGGCACCATCGTGACGAAGATCAGGTGGACGCCGTACTGGCGCGTGAGCGGCCCGCCCGGCGCCTGCGTGCAGCGGACACCCGAGGACCTGACGGCCGTGCGCGTGCCGCGGCCCGGACCGGTGCGCGTGGACGTCGCGTTCGGCGTGGGCCGGATCGGCGCCAAGAGCCCGCGCTGCTGACGGCCGGCCCGTCCCCGCACGGGCCGCAGGACGCCGGTTCACAGGTCGATAGCATGTACCGCCAGTTGCGTGCTCGAGTCGTCGATCCGGTCTATTCGCGGTTGTTCCCGCAAGGGTTCCTCGACGTGCTGCGGCAGATCGTGCTCTTCGGGGCCGCCTACTACGCCTACCGCTTCCTGCGCGGCGTCGTGGACGACGGCGCAGGGTGCCGCGATGGCGTTCCAGAACGCACGGGACCTCATCGCGATCGAAGCAGACGTTCGGCTTCTTCGGCGAGCGCAACATCCAGGAGTGGACGGGCGGCTGGGGTCTGACGACGGACCTGGCGAGCCTCATCTACATCAACGCCCAGACGACGATCGTCCTGGGTGCGGTGTTCTACCTCTACCTCTTCCAGAACCACCGCTACTACTTCGTGCGGAACATGATGATGGTCGCGATGGGCATCGCCCTGCTCGGCTACATCCTGTATCCCGACGGCGCCCCCGCGCTTCTTCTTCGCCGAATACGGCTTCCGGGACACCGTCTCGGAGTTCACGGGCGTCTCGCACGCGGACGTCAAGGTCAACGCGCTCTTCAACCCGTACGCCGCCGTCCCGTCGATGCACTGCTGCTTCGCGATCATCATCGGCGGCACGCTGGCGACGATCGCCAAACGCCGCATCACGCGCATCGTCTGGCTGACCTACCCCCTCCTCATGACGTGGGTCGTCGTGGTCACGGGCAACCACTGGATCCTCGATGCGGTCCTCGGCGGTGCCACCGCGGGGATCAGCCTCATCGCCGCCCGCTGGCTGGCCCGGCAGCGCCCCGAGGCGTGGTCGTTCCACCCGGTCCAGGGTCCGGTGCGCGAGCCGCTCCCGGCCGGCGCCTGAGCGCCGCCGCACGTCGCCCGGGCCCCGGGGGGCGTACGCTCCCCGGCCATGTCCGACCAGTCGTCCCGCACACCCAGAAGCGGTCCCGCCCGGGAGCGCGCCCGCAACGCCCTCATCGAATCGCGCCTGACCCCGAACGCGATCTCGCTCACCGGACTCGTGGGCAACGTCGTCGCGGCCGTGCTCGTCTTCGAGCGGTACTTCTTCCTGGCCGGACTGGCCTTCATCGCCGGCTCGGTCATGGACACCCTGGACGGCCGGTACTCGCGGATGTCCGGCAAAGGCACGCCGTTCGGCGCGTTCCTGGACTCCACCCTGGACCGCATGGAGGAGGGCATCGTCCTGACGGCGGTCGGCGCGTACTTCGCCGCCCGCGGCAACGAGGCCGCGGTCGCCGCGACCGTCGCCGCCGTCCTCTTCAGCCTCATGGTGAGCTACACCCGCGCCCGGGCCGAGGCCCTCGGCGTGGAGTGCAAGGTCGGCATCGCCTCGCGGGCGGTCCGCGTCGTCATCCTCGCCATCGGCCTGCTCTTCGCCAAGGGCGCCTCCCTCGGCGACTTCGAACTGCTCGAGGCATCGGTCTACGTCCTCGCGGTCCTCGCGATCATCACGACGTTCCAGCGGATCTGGCACGTCCGCGGCGTCATGCTCGCCGAGGACGCCGCCGCCCCGCCGGCCTGACCGCGGGACGATCGTCCGGACCACCCTGTAACCCCGAGCGCGCGGCGGGGTGATTCGTACGAACTTCGAGAAGGGATTACCTGAACCATGAGCATCAACGGCAACGGCGCGTCGGCCACCAACGGCGCGACCGCGACGAACGGGAACGGCGGCGGCCGCTACCAGCACGAAAAGGTCCGCGTCGCCATCATCGGCGTCGGCAACTGCGCGAACTCCTTCGTCCAGGGCGTCTACCACTACGCGGGCGCGGAGGCGGGCGAGGAGATCGGCGGCCTCATGCACACCGATCTCGGCGGTTACCTCCCGCGCGACATCGAGTTCACCTGCGCGTTCGACGTCAACGCGACGAAGGTCGGCAAGGACCTCGGCCAGGCCATCTGGGCCGACCCGAACGACACGATCAAGTTCACGAACAAGGTCCCCAAGAAGACCGGCGTGACGGTCTACCGCGGCATGACGCACGACGGCATCGGCAAGTACCCGGCCACGCGCATCAAGAAGGCCAAGGGCGAGACCGCCGACATCGTGCAGATCCTCAAGGACACGCGCACCGACGTCGTCGTCTCCTACCTCCCGGTCGGGTCCGAGCTCGCCACGAAGTGGTACGTCGAGCAGATCCTCGAGGCCGGCTGCGGCTTCGTGAACTGCATCCCGGTGTTCATCGCCCGCGAGCCCTACTGGAACAACCGCTTCAAGAAGGCCGGCCTGCCGATCATCGGCGACGACATCAAGTCCCAGGTCGGCGCGACGATCGTGCACCGCACGCTCGCCCGCCTCTTCCACGAGCGCGGCGTGACGCTCAAGCGCACCTCGCAGCTGAACGTCGGCGGCAACATGGACTTCTTCAACATGCTCGAGCGTGAGCGTCTTGAGTCCAAGAAGATCTCCAAGACGAACGCCGTGACCTCGGTGGCCGGCGTCGAGCTCGAAGCCGACAACGTGCACGTCGGGCCGTCCGACTACATGCCGTGGCTCACGGACCGCAAGTGGGCGCACATCCGCCTCGAGGGCGACGCCTTCGGTGGCGTGCCGCTCAACTGCGAGCTGAAGCTCGAAGTCTGGGACTCGCCGAACTCGGCCGGCATCGTCATCGACGCCGTGCGCTGCTGCAAGCTCGCCCTGAACCACGGCGTCGGCGGTCAGGTCGACGGTCCCTCGTCCTACCTGATGAAGTCGCCGCACACCCAGCGCCCGGACGAGATCGCGCGCCTGGACACGGAGAAGTTCATCGCGAAGTACAAGGGCAAGAAGCTCGCCGGTCGCGCGCTGAAGGCGTCGACGGCTGCTGCCTCGAAGCCGGCGACCGCCAAGGCTGCCGCCAAGAAGGCCCCGGCCGCCAAGGCCGCCGCGCCGGCGCCCGCCAAGCCGGCGGCGCCCGTCAAGGCCTAGTTCCACCGCTGGAGCCGCTGGACCGACGGCCCGCCTTCGTGCGGGCCGTCGTCGTTTCGCGCGCTGCGATCAGAGCCGGAGCGCGTCGACGAGCAGGAGCGCCGCGCGCAGCTCGAGGCGACGATCGTCGACCGTGCGTCCGAGCAGGGCCTCGGCCCGCTTGACGCGGTAGGCGACGGTGTTCTCGTGCACGCCGAGCCGCCGCGCGGCGCGGACGTTGCTCGAGCCCTCTTCGAGAAAGACCTTGAGCGTCGCGGTGACGCGCTTGACGCTGTCGCTCTCGTCCACGAGCGCGCCGAGCTCCCCGGCGACGAACCGGCGCGCAGTGTCCTCGTCCTGCGACAGCAGCCCGACGAGGACGACGTCCTCATACCGCGTCACGCTCCCCGGCCGGCGCTCGCGCAGGCGGGCCACCCGCTGCGCCATGAGCGCGTCGTCGTACGTCCGGCGGAAGCCCGCCAGGCCGGACGCCGGCTCGCCGACCGCCAGGCGCACGCCCGCCGCCAGGGCCTCGGCCCCATGGACCGGTGAGAGCGCGCTGAGGTCCGGGGCCTCCCCGTCGTTGAAGCTCACCCACGTGACGAGCGTCCGCATCCCGAGCGGGACGCCGAGCGACTCGCCGCCGCCGATGGCCCGCTGCACGTCGTGGGCGACCCGTTCGTAGAGGCCGATCGTCGCGTCGGCGTCCTCGGCCTCCTCGCCGGCGACGATCACGGCCACATGCGTGCGTCCGAGCGCGTACCGCAGGCGCTGGGAGCCGCGGACCTCGTCGACCTGTCGACCGTCGAGGATCGCGCGGACCTCGTCCGTGCGCAGCGCCGCCGCGCTGCGCACCCAGCGCTCACGCTCCTTCATGTAGGAGTCGGCGATCCCGCCGCTGACGGCATCGACATAGGCGAACATCCAGGCCGAGCTGACGGTGACGGCCTCGGCCAGGACCTCGCGGCGCGCCTTCATGAGCTGAAGGCGCTCAAGCCAGACCTGGGACATGACGGCGTGACCGATGCGGTAGGTCCGCATGAGCGCCTCGATGGGCAACCCGGCCCGGGCCCACTCCCGGGCGTAGTGCGTGGCCTCGACCGGGGCCACCGCCGAGGAGGCCTCCACGTCGTCGTGGATGAGCTGGACGATGAGGTGGACGTTGGCGCGGCAGCTGGACAGCGTGTCCTCCTGCAGCTGATCGGGGACCTCGTCGATCTCCGCGTGGATCTGGCGGGTGAGATCCGCGCTGATCGTCTCGATCTGGACCGGGTCGAGCATCGAGGCAGCAAGGTCGCGCATGACCTCGCGACACCCTGCCGACGGCTCGTTCAATGCGACCTTGTGGCCCATCCCGGCATCCCCTCCCGTTCCCTGGCGGCCCGAAGGTGTGAGCCTATCGCCGACGTCCTCAGCGGGCTCGGGCGGCGATCACGTACTCCGCGACGCGATCGCATGCACGCCGCAGCCGCCGGAAGTAGGTCGCGCGGCTCACGTTGAGCTCGAGGGCGGCAAGCTCGTGGCCCCCGTGTGGGTCCAGGTACCCCCGCTCGATGATGCGGCGCAGGAGCGTCTCGTCGACGGAGTCCCCGAAGACGTTCTGGACCGCTGAGTCGATCATCTCCCGCACGGACGCTGCGCGCTCGGGCGCGCCGCGTCCGACCGCCAGCGGCGAAGCCGACAGCGCGAGCGGTTGGTGCAGAACCCGCAGCGCCTCGCGCACGTCCTCGAAATCGGGGGCCCGCGGTGGCGGCGCAGAGGCGGCCACGTCCGACGGCGGCGGCAGGCCGAGCTCGCGGTACACCACCTCGCGGGTGGCTCCCAGGACGCCGCCGCGACCGTGGTCGAGGATGTGGCACTCCACCCGGCGCCCGGTGTGGGTGACGATGTCCAGCGACGGCTCATGGACCGCCCCGACCGCCGCAGAGAACGCGACCGCGACCGCGTTGTCCGGGTCGATCGGGAGGTAGGCCCAGCGCTGGTTCGTCAGCCCGGATCGGAGCATCGCCGCGGTGTTGAGGATCGCGAGCACCGGCGAACCGGCGTCTCCTGCCTCGGAGACCGTCAGGTCCACGGTGTCCCGCCACAACAGGACGTTCGCCGTCCGGGATCGTGGCACGGGCGTGGGCGAGCCACGGGCCGAGCACGCGGTCCTCGTCGGCGAACGCGGGGGCGGTGGCCGGCGTCACCGCGATGCACACCCCACAGAGGACATCGGCGTCGTCACGCGCCACGACGACACGTTCGGGCGCCTCGACGAAGAAGCGCGCCGCCCCGGCCCACCAGCCTTCGCCCCCGGCCTTGCGCTCGATGAACATGGGTCCGGCGAACTCCCGGTCCCCGGCACGGATGTGGTCGACGCGATGGGTCGCCGAGGTGTTCGCGCCGAACCCCCAGCGGACGATCGGGTCGTCCACGAGATCCGCGAGGTCGACCATGTAGCGGGTCTCGCCGGCCATCGCCCGCGCGTAGAGGTGATCGGCGATGCGCCGCCGCAGCTCGCGTTCGTGGTCAGGGTCACGACGGCGCAGCTCGACGCGCAGCGCCCGGCGCACGACGTCGTGCAACGTGACGCCCGCCACCGACGCCCTCGGCGAAGCTCAGGCCGCGCAGCCATGCCTCGGCCTCCTCGGAGTCCGTGCCGGGGAGGACGTCGCGCAGCATGCTCGCATGCGTCACCCGGGCGATCGCCGCGACGGCCAGGACATCGAGATCGCCGCCGTCGAGCTCCGCCCGGGCCAGCCGCTGCAGCAGGGCGTGGGCGAGGTCCGGATCCTCGTCGAGCTCCTCGAGTTCGGCGATCGCGCCGGCCGCAGCGGTCGCTTCGGCGCCGAGGGCGAGGGCGAGGGGGGAGCCGTTGGCCCAGCGGACGAGGGCGCGGACGGTGTCCGGGTCCTCGAGGCCGTGCTGGTGCACGAGCGCGCCCGCCTCGTCGTCCCCCAGCGGGCTCAGCTGCATGACGGTCGTCACGTGCTCCCAGCCGTCCGACAGCCAGCCGGGCTCGGGCGGGCGACGGCCGGCGACGATGACGAGCGCCCCTTCGGGCAGCTCCGGCAGGACCCGGGTCCGCAGGTACCCGCCGGCAGCCGACATCCGCTCGTAGGTGTCGAACACGACGAGGGGGCGCGCGTGACCGGCCACGCCGTGCAGGGCCGCCTCCAGCTGTCCGGGAACCGGCGCGAGATCACGACCCTCGACGAAGACGGGGGTGTATCCGCGGCGCGTCGCACGGCGAGAGACCTCACGCAGGAGCGTGGACTTGCCGACGCCACCCGGGCCATGGACGAACACGACGGACGAGTCGGCATCCTCGGCCATGAGCGCGTCGAAGGCCATCAGCTCGCGCCCGCGCCCGACGAAGGTCCGTTCGTCCTTCCATGCCATGCGGTATCCCAGGGTGCCGGGCGCCATCCTGCGCAGAACATACGGGGCGCCCACAGCGGGCGGGGGATCATCTGGGCCTGCACTACGATCCGCCCGTGCCCGGAACCCCGCTGTCCCTCGCCCAGGTCACCCCCCATGCGTGGGAATCCGGCCATGACCTCAACGCCCTGGTCGCGCGGACCGGCGCCGAGCTGGCCGCCCGTGGGCACCGGGTGCTGATCGTCGCCCCGTCGACCTCCGCCCGCCTCGTCCGCGAGACCCGCGCCGCGATCCGGTCGGGTGTGGACCTCTTCGAGGGCGCGGAGGCCGGCGTCCGCGTCCTGGCCGTCGGTGAGGCCGTGCAGGCTCCGACCGCGGCGGCATCACGGCGCCCGGGCCTGCCGATCGACGTCACGCGCACACTGGAAGAGCTGCTCACCACGACGACCCTGGACATCTGCCACGTCCACGAGCCGTTCGCGCCGTCGGTGCCGTCGGCGGCGCTGCGCCACTCGCGCGCGCTCAACGTCGGCACCTTCCATGCCCCGACGGAACGGATCGTCTCGACGCAGGTGGCGCGCAAGCTCGTCGACCTCGTGCTCGGGCGCCTTGACGCGCGCCTTGCGAGCTTTCAGACCACGGCTGACCTCATGGCGCGCCACTTCCCCGCGCACTACGACGTGGTCCTGCCGGGGGCCGACGTCCCGGACGTCGTCGCCCGCGACGAGGCCCGCACGCCGCACGTCGTCTTCGTCGACGATGAGGAGCGCGGTGCGCTGCGCCTGTTCCTCCGCGCGCTGCGCCGACTGGACGACGACCTGACGTTCCGCGTCACCGTGTTGAGCGCCCGCGGGTCGTCGTCCTCCACGCCCCTGCGCGCAGGGCTTCGCGAGCGGGTGCAGTTCATGGACGCCGGCGACCGCGGCGCGATCGAGGCTGCCGAACTGCTGGCCGACGCCGACGTCTGCGTCTTTGCCTCCGACGGCGCCGCGCCGGCCCCGGCCGCCGTGCGCCGTGCGATCGCCGCGGGAGCCATCCCGCTCTGCTCGGGGCTGGCGGTCTACGAGGAGGTCACAGCGGAGGGCGAGCACGGGCTGCTCTTCGCCGCCGGTGACGCCGACACATGCGCGGCGCAGCTCACGCGCCTGATCTGCGATCCGGCGCTGCGCGGGCGTCTGCGCACGGCCGGCGACGCCGTCCGCGCGGAGCAGTCGTGGACGCGGATGACCGACGACCTGGAGGCCGTCTACGGCCGGATCGTCGCGCGGCGTCACGACCCGGACGGCGACCCGGCGATCCGCGCTCGCCTGCAGGGACGCCCGCTCGATCGACGTGGACCTGCACATGCACACCGACCATTCCGGCGACTGCGCCACCCCGGTCGAGGTGCTGCTGGCCACCGCGAAGGAGCAGGGCCTGGGCGCGATCGCCGTGACCGATCACAACGAGGTCTCCGGCGCCTACGACGCGCAGGCCAAGGCGGCGGAGTACGGGGTGAAGGTCATCATCGGCGAGGAGGTCAAGACCGGTCACCAGGGCGAGGTCATCGGGCTCTTCCTCACCGAGAAGATCCCGCGTGGGTTGACGCTGCAGGAGACGGTGGCGGAGATCAAGCGCCAGGGGGGCCTCGTGTACGTCCCCCATCCGTTCGACCGGATGCACGCGGTCCCCGACTACGAACACCTGCTGGACATCATCGAGGACATCGACGCGATCGAGGTCTACAACCCGCGCGTGGCGATCGGCTCGTTCAACGAGGAGGCCGCGCGCTTTGCGGCCAAGTACCGCATCATCGCCGGCGCCGGCTCGGACTCGCACGTCGCCCAGGGCTTGGGATCCGTCCGGATCCGGATGCCGGACTTCGACGGTCCCGCCGAATTCAAGGAGGCGCTGGCGATGGCGGAGATCCAGACGAAACCGTCGTCGCTGCTCTATGTGCAGGCGCTGAAGTTCCTCGAGACGAAGGCGACGCCGGCGGGCGCGAAGAAGGCACGCAAGGCGCGGCGTGTCGCGCGGGCCAAGGGGCAGGCGAAGGGCTAGGCCCCAGGCCCGGAACTCCTGCCCGCCGCGCGGGCTTGCAACGCGTCGCCCATCCGGCAACCTCTGCTGCACGACGAGGGTGAGCGGGTGCCCTGTCGAAACCCAGATTCGCCCATGCCGACGACCGACGACGAGATCCGCGAGAAGTACCTGGAACGGGCCATCCGGGAGCTGAACACGCTGACCCAGGAACTGCAGGCCTGCGAGCTGTGCCCCCGCGGCAACCTCATGCCGGTCCTCGGGTCCGGACACCCGCAGGCCGACATCTTCCTGCTCAAGCACGCTCCGACCCCCTCGGAGATCGAGGAGGGCGTGGCCTTCTACGGCCGCTCCGGTACCGCGTTGATGAAGTCGCTCAAACGGCTGCAGATCGACCCGCTCGCCGTCTACGGCACGCTCTGCGTCAAGTGCCCGGTGCCCGACACGACGCTTGCGGACCCGGCGTGCGTCGCCCGCGTCGCACACGAGATCGCGATCGTCCAGCCGAAGATCGTCGTGGTGATGGGCGAGGAGGCGCTGGCGGTGCTCAACGACCTGCAGGTCCCCCTCGCCCGCCCCGTCGAGCCCACCCCGGGCGCCATCCAGAAGCTCACGCCGTCGGTCGACGCGCTCTACGTCCCGGACATCGACGGCGCGCTGGACGAGGAGACCGCCAAGCGCGCCTTCTGGTCGGCGTTCAAGATGCTCGGCACGTGGCACGCGGACCTTCCCCCCTACTGACGGTCGCGCTTGCCGCAGCGGCCGCCGTCTGGACGCTCGCGGCCCCCGTGCTGCCGTCCGCGACGAGCGGGGCGCCCGTCCGCCTCGCGGCGGTCATCGGTGCGGTGCTGCTCGGGGCACTCGTCCTGGCCGCAGCCTGGCTGCGCGGTGCGACGTTCATCCTCCTGACGCTGCTCCTCGGCACCGCACTGCTGGCCCTGGCGTTCGACGCGACGCAGGCACGGGCCGCCGCGTCCGCTCCCGAAGCGCTCATGTGGGGCACGCTCGGGATGCTCTTCGCCCGGCGCTTTCCCCACGCGACGCTCGCGCTCGGGGTGTCCGGCCTCGTCGCGGGCCTGGCCCTGGCCGGGCTCGCGGGCGCCAGCGAGGCGACGCTCACCGCCCAGGCCAACGCCGGCGACCCGCTGACGCCTCGAGCTCCCCGCGCTCGGTGGCGGGCAGGCCCTGGCCCTGCCGGCGCTCGTCATGGTCGGACTGGGGGCGATGGGCACGTGGGGCGCGGGCCTTGGGTTGCGCGGGCGCTGGACCGCCGTGCTCGTGCTCGAGGCGATGGCCCTCGCCGCGGCGCTGCGGGTGGATCCGGTCGCTCCGGTGCTGCTCACCTTCCTCGCGGTGAACGCCGATCGCCTGGCGTCGGGCCTGCAGGACGAGACCTGACCGCTGACGCGGACGAGACCTCAGTCCATCGTCAGCACGATCTTGCCGATCTTGCCACCGGCGGCGAACGCCTCGTAGGCGTCGTGGACGGCGTCGAGCGCAAACGTCTGCGCGACCGGCACACGGAGGGCCCGCGCTGCAACAGCGGCAGCACGTGGGCCTCCAGCGCCCGAGCCGTCTGCGCCTTCTCCTCCAGCGGACGGGCCCGCAGCGTCGACGCCCGGAGCGTCGCCCGCTTGCCCATGAGCGCCAGGAGGTTGACCTCGGCCTTGCGCCCGCGCCCGACGCCGATGACGACGATCCGGCCGCCGGTCCCCAGCGCCTTGAGGTTCTCCGGGCATGTTCGGAGCGCCGACGAGCTCGAGCATGACGTCGAACGGCCCGTGCCCGGCGAAGTCCTCGGGTGCGATCACGTCGTGGGCGCCCAGCGCGCGCACGGCGTCGCGGGCCTCCTCGCGACGGACCGTGGCGGTCACGTGGGCGCCCGTGGCGGCACCGAGCTGCACTGCGGCGGTGCCGACGCCGCCCGCAGCACCGTGGACGAGCAGCCGGTCCCCCGCGCTCAGGACGCACTGCGTGAAGAGTGCGTCGTAGGCCGTCGTGAAGACCTCCGGCACGCCACCGGCCTGCGGCCAGTCCAGCGCTTCGGGGATCGGCATGAGCTGACGCTCGTGCACGATGGCGAGCTCGCCCTGGCCGCCGCCCCCGACGATCGCCATGACGCGGTCCCCGACGCCGAAGCGTTCGGCGCCCGGCCCGAGCTGCGCCACCTCGCCGGCCAGCTCCAGGCCCGGGATGTCCGCAGGCGAGCCGGCCGGCGCCGGATACGCGCCCTTGCGCTGCAGCAGGTCGGCCCCGTTGAGCCCGGCGGCCCTGACACGGACCAGGACCTCGCCGTGCCCGGGAACGGGGTCGGGGTGCTCCTGTACCGAGACGGTCCCGTCGGCGATCGTGGCAGCGCGCATCCGGTGAGTCTATGAACGCCCGCGCAACGGCGACGCCCGCGCGCCCGGTCCCCGGGCATGACGCGAAGGCACGGATACCCTGGACAGCATGCTCTCCTTCCTGAAATCCAAGACCGCGATGGTGGAGGGCGCCGACGCGCTGCCCGGCCGCGACACCCCGGTCCGCATCGCCGAACGTCACACCGTCCTGGGGACGCCGCTGAAGCCGCCGTTCCCCGAAGGCATCGAGGTCGCCACGTTCGGCCTCGGCTGCTTCTGGGGCGCCGAGCGGATGTTCTGGCAGCTCCCCGGGGTCTACACGACGGCCGTGGGGTACCAGGGCGGCTTCACGCCCAACCCGACGTACGAGGAGACCTGCACGAACCGCACGGGGCACGCCGAGGTCGTCCTCGTCGCGTACGACCCTGCAAAGCTCACGTACGAAGGGCTGCTCAAGCGCTTCTGGGAGGAGCACGACCCGACGCAGGGCATGCGTCAGGGCAACGACGTCGGGACGACGTACCGCTCGGCGATCTACACGACCGACGAGGCCCAGGCGCGTGCCGCAGCCGCCTCCCGCGTGCAGTATCAAGCCGCCTTGACCGCGGCCGGGCGCGGCGAGATCACGACGGAGATCGCGCCCGCCGGGCCGTTCTACTACGCCGAGGACTACCACCAGCAGTACCTGGCCAAGAACCCCGGCGGCTACTGCAACCTGCAGGGCACCGGGGTGGGGTGCCCCATCGGGACCGGCGTCAGCGCCGCGTGACGATGAGCGCCCTCCCCGCCGAGGGGTACCGGTTGACGGACATCTCGCCGCGGGCCTTCCAGCACCCCGCCGACCGGGCGGCCAGCGCCGCGCTGGCGTCCGTCCCTGGCCTGGACACGGTCGTGCGCAAGCTCGTCGAGCTCGGGTACGAGCGGGCGCTGCGCTCGGGCTACCTCGGATCGGGGGTGCGGCTGTCGGAGGACCAGCTCCCCGGCGTGTGGCGCCAGCACAACATCGCCTACGCCACGCTCGACATGGCTGACGTCCCGCCGCTCTACCTCACGCAGTTCCCGTCGCCGAACGCGATGGCGATCGGAGCGGCCAAGCCCATCGTCGTCCTGCAGAGCGAGCTCGTCCGTCTTCTGGACGAGGGTGGGCAGCGGGCGGTGCTGGCCCACGAAGCCGCGCACATCCTCGCCGACCACCAGCTCTACCGCACGGCGCTGCAGATCCTGCTGAACGTCTCGTCGTCCGCCCTGCCGCTCCCCGTCACGCCGATCCGCGCGGCGCTGCTGGAGTGGAGCCGCGCCGCGGAGCTCTCGTGCGATCGCGCGGCGGCGCTCGTCCTGCGTGACCCGCTCGTCGTCTGCCGCACGTTGATGATCGTCACCGCGGGCGCCGAGGCGGAGAACCTCTCCCTCGACGCGTTCATGCGCCAGGGACAGGAGTACACCGAGCCCCAGAGGGGTCTGGAGCGCCTGACCCGGCTCTTTCTCGACCTCGGCGTGACACATGCTCTTCCGGTCAAGCGCGTGCACGAGCTCATGTCCTGGGTGCAGAGCGGCGAGTACGACCGCATCGTGGGCGGGGAGTACCGCCGACGGGATGAGCGGACGGACGCACGCCGCGAGGCCGGGGCGGCTGCCTCGCACTACGGCGAGAAGGTCAAGGACGCCGTCAGCGGGGCGACGGGGTCGCTGGACGGCGTCTTCGCCGACGCCGCGACGGCCCTGGAAGGGGCCGGCGGCAAGCTGACGGACTGGCTGGCGAAGGCGACCGCGCCGAAGGACGACGGCCGGGGCTAGGCGGACCGCGCGCTCAGTCGGCGTGCCCGTCGCCGGCGTCAGAGGTGTCCTGCTCGGCCGCGTCCACGTCGGGCGTCGAGATGCCCTCCTGCGGAGCAGAGCCCGTGTTCAGCCCCTCGTCGCCGGACGGCGTGTCCGGGGCCAGGTCGCCGGTGGTCTCTTCCTGCTCGTCGGTGGTCATGCCGTGGTCATGCCCGCCCTCGGCGCGGACCATGCGCGGATGTCGCCGCGGCTGTGCGTCAGACGCGATCGAAGACCGCGACGGTCTCGATGTGGGGCGTCTGGGGGAACATGTCGACCGGTCGGACGCGACCGATCTTGTACCCGGCCTCCACGAGCTGCGCCCCGTTCGGGGCCAGCGTCGTCACGTTGCAGGAGACGTAGACGATGCGCTTGGGGTTGGCCTCGATGATGCGACGCACGACCTTCTGCGACAGCCCCGCGCGTGGCGGGTCGACCACGAGGACGTCGGGGCGCCCGGCGATGTCGACGAGCTCCCCGAGCGCCGTGCGGACGTCCCCTGCGTAGAACTTCGCGTTGTCGATGCCGTTGGCCTTCGCGTTCTTGATCGCGTCGGCGATCGCGTCCTCGATGATCTCCAAGCCCCAGATCTCCCCGGACCGGGTGGAGAGCGACAGGCCGATCGTGCCGATCCCGCAGAAGAGGTCGTAGATCCGCTCCCAGCCCTTGAGGTCGGCGAACTCCGCGGCAACCCCGTACAGGCGCTCGGCCATCTCGGTGTTCGTCTGGAAGAACGCGTCGGCGCTGATGCGGAAGCTCAGGCCGCACAGCTCCTCGACGATGTGGTCGCGGCCGTCCAGCAGCGTCGACACGCCGCCGGAGGTCGTCTCGCCCAGCCCGTCGTACTGCGTGTGGATGAGTGAGGTCGCGTCGAGGGTCTCCGCGAGGATCGCGACCGCGAGATCGTCCAGCTCGACGGGCGAGGTGACCAGACGGACCTGCATCTGACCGGTGCGGCGTGCCTCGCGCACGACGAGGTTGCGCAGGATGCCGGTCTGCGTTCGGCGATCGTACGCGGGCAGGCCCTGCTCCTTGCACCACTGCAGGACGATCCGTCGCGCCTCGTTCGCCCGCGGCGACCCCAGCAGGGACTCGCCGTCGATGATCGTCTCCCAGGACCCGGGAGCGTGGAAGCCGCACACGACGGTGCCGTCGGCGTCGGTGCCGAAGGAGTACTCGAGCTTGTTGCGGTACCCCCACTGCTCGACCGCCGGGACGATCGGCTCCATCTGGAAGCCGTCGAGCTTGCCGATGCGCCGCAGCGCATCCTCGACCTGCTGGGCCTTGATGCGCAGCTGCATCTCGTACGGCATGACCTGCCACGCGGCGCCGGGATGGGCGGCGACAGGCTCGATGCGGTCGGGACTCGGTTCGAGGACCTCGAGCAGTCGCGCCTCGCCGTAGCCCTTCTTGCGGGTCACGAGGCGAGCCTTGACCCGGTCCCCGGGCACGGTGCCGCCGACGAAGACGACGAAGCCCTCGTGGCGCGCGACGCCGTTGCCGCCGTGGGCCAGGCCG
The DNA here is from genome assembly GCA_963750375.1 of Paraconexibacteraceae bacterium. Lineage (GTDB taxonomy): Bacteria > Actinomycetota > Thermoleophilia > Solirubrobacterales > Solirubrobacteraceae > Paraconexibacter. The sequence goes on along the minus strand of CAVVQN010000005.1, from coordinate 407,739 downwards.
TCGATCGTCAGCTCGAGCTCTGCGCCCTTCTCGGGGCGCTTGGGACGATCGAAGGATCGCTGCAGCTCGGCGGGCGTGGGCTCGGTGGACTCCATGGCTCCCCCAGGATCGCAGGGTCCGCCGGGTCCGGGCCGTGCGGGCCGGTGGCGACGCCCGTGGCCGGCGCCGCCTGGGACTACCCCAGGGCCTTGTCCACCGCTGCGAGCACGGACTTGCGGTTGGCCGTGCGCTTCTCGTGCTCACGCACCTTCCGCAGCGCCACGGCATCGAGCTCGGGGAGGCGGGCGGCGACCTGGGCGGCGGTCAGGTCGTCGTAGCCGGTGATCGGGAAGGCGGACCCGACCCCGGCCGAGCGGCGCACGCGGTCGACCTCGCGCAGGACCCGGTCGGTGCTGTCGCGAACGAGCGAGGAGGCGACCTCCAGGTCGCTACGTCCCCGTCCGAACAGTTGCTCGATCTCCGCGATGAGGTCAAGAGACTGCCGACGGCCGTTGTCGACGAGACCGCGGGCGATCTCCTCAGCGTCCCGGCGGGTCATCTTTCCGCGCCGTGCCGCATCGTCCATGGCCTCCTGCACCCGCTGCGCGGTCAGCATGACGCCGCCGGCCAGCAGCTCTCGCAGCTGCGAGAGGTTGGCCTTCATGGCCTCGTCGCGCGCCGCCTGGGCCTCCGGCGAAGCGGGGTCCAGTTCCGCGTCCGGCGCTGCGCTCCCGCGGCGTGGCGCGGCCTTGGTCGCCGACCGCGGTGGTGTCGCCTTCTTTCCTGCACCTGACGGCTTTTTGACGGTCGTTGCCCGCCCCTTCCCGGCTGGCCCGGAGCCGGACTTCGCGGCGGTCGCACGCCGGGCAGCGGGCGGACCGGAGGCGGCCTCGGGGGACGTGGCGGCGGGCTTGGTGGACTTGGGCTGAGGCATCAGGGTGGAGCTCCGGGGCGGGACGAGAAGCGGATGACGCAGATGACCGTATACCCCCGACGCCACACCGCGAGCCCATACGCTCGCCGGCGGGGCGAAGCCGGGAGGCCACCATGTCGTCCGATGGGTGTGATTCGGTCTCGCCCCGCTGGCAAACCCCCATCGCAACGGGGTTTTCTCAGCCATCCAACCGCGCGGCGGAGTAGGCTCCGCCGCTGTCGCCGTCAACGCAGGAGGAAAACACCGTGAACAAGACCGAGCTCGCCCAGCACCTCTCCGAGAAGGCCGAGATCCCGGCCGGCCAGGCAAAGGCTGCTGTCGAGGCCTTCGCCGAGATCCTGACCGAAACCCTTTCCCGTGGTGGCGAAGTCGCCATCGCCGGCTTCGGCAAGTTCTCCGTTTCGGACCGTGCCGCCCGTCAGGGCGTCAACCCCGCCACCGGCGCCAAGATCGACATCGCGGCCTCGAAGGCCCCGAAGTTCACCGCCGCCAAGGCTCTGAAGGACGCCGTCAACGGCAAGTAGCCGGTCCGGGGCTCCTCGCCCCGACCACCCGTCGGATCGTCGTCGGCCGTCCCTCGGGGCGGCCTTCGTCGTTCCGGAGCCCGAGGAGGCGCGAGGCCCGGGTCTTCTGGGCGTGGCGGCGGTTTTCCGCCCGGAACACCAAGGCCACCCCCTACCCGAGCAGGACTTCCAGCAGCGCCTTCTGGGCGTGGCGGCGGTTTTCCGCCTGGTCCCAGATCGCACGTCCGCGTTCCCCGTAGAGGACCTCGGCCGTGATCTCCTCACCCGGGTGTGCGGGCAGGCAGTGCAGCGCGACGGCACCGGGGGCGGCCGCGTCCAGGAGCGCGTCGTCGATCTGGAACGGTGCCAGCGCCGCGCGGCGGGCGTCCGCGGTGTCCTCGTCGCCCATGCTGACCCAGACGTCCGCGTAGACCGCGTGTGCGTCCTGCACCGCGGCGTACGGATCGTCCGTCAGCTGCGCGCCCGCGACAGGCTCGAGGCCGTACCCCTCAGGCGACGCCACGGCGACGGTGACGCCGGCGAGCGCCCCGACGATCGCCAGCGACCTCGCGACGTTGTTGCCGTCCCCGACGTAGGCGATCTTCAGCCCGTTCAGATCGCCGAAACGCTCCTTCAGCGTGAGCAGGTCGGCGAGCGCCTGACACGGGTGATGGCCGGCGGTGAGCATGTTGAAGACCGGGATCGTCCCCTCGGCCGCGAGCTCTTCGAGCAGTGCGTCGGGACCGGTGCGGACACCCACGGCCTGCACGTGACGGCTCAGGATGCGCGCGGTGTCCTTGACCGACTCACCACGGGACAACTGCATCTCCCCCGGTCGCAGGATCATCGGATGGCCTCCCAGCTCGACGACGCCGGCCTCGAAGGACAGGCGGGTGCGGGTGGAGGGCTTCTCGAAGAGGAGCGCCACCGTCTTCCCTGCGAGCGCCCGCGAGGAGAGCGGGTCTGCCTTGAGCGCGAGCGCCCGGTCAAGGAGCGCGAAGAGCTCGTCGGACGTCAGCTCGGAGCCGGTCAAGAAGGAGCGTGCCATGGGGCGCGGGAAGATACCGGTGTGCGCGTTCTCACCTGGAATCTCTTCCACGGCCGCTCGCTCCCGGAATCCGGCCGCGATCTGCAGGACGAGTTCGCTGCGGCCTTGACCGGGTGGGCCTGGGACGTCGCGCTGCTGCAGGAGGTCCCTCCGTGGTGGCCGGCCGCGCTCGGCCGCGCCTGCGGCGCGAGTGCCCGCAGCGCGCTGACCTCACGCAATGCGCTGCTGCCGCTGCGCAAGGTCATGGCCCAGCGCTTTCCCGACGTCATCAAGTCCAACGGCGGGGGCTGCAACGCGATCCTCGTCCGGGACGCGCCGATCGCCGAGCATCGCGTCCAGGTGCTGCGGCGCACCCCCGAGCGCCGTGTCGCCCACGCCGTCCGGCTGACCGACGGGCGCTGGATCGGCAACCTCCACGCGCAGGTGCACTCCGAGGCCCGCGCGCAGGCCGACCTGGCGACCGCGTTCGCGGCGCTCGAACGCTGGGCGGGGGCTGGGTCCGATCTGGTCCTGGGCGGCGACACGAACACCAGGCGACCGCACGCCGGCGACCTCGTGTCGCTCGGAGGGCATGACGTGGACTTCGTCCTGGCCCGGGGCTGGGAGCGCACCGGCAAGCTCGACGTCCTGGATCGTGGGACCCTGTCAGATCACGCGCCGGTCGCCGTGACGTTGGCGCGCTGCGGCGACACGATGCCTGCCTCCCCGCCGTACCCCCTGCAGCAGTCCCCTCCACGCAAGGACACGACATGACCATGAAGCCCTTCCTGCTCACCCTCGCCGCCTCCGGCGCGCTGGTCTTCGCCGGCTGCGGGTCCGGCAACGAGGTCGGCGTCGCGACGACGCCGGCCGCCACCGAGACCGCCCCCGCGCCGACGACACCGGCCGAGCCCGAGACCACCACGCAGGCCACCCCCACGGAGACCGCACCGGCCACGACGGAGGCCGCGCCGGCACCCGCCCCGGCGGCCACGGGCCCCGTCACGATCAGCGCGAAGAACATCGCCTTCAACCCCAAGGAGGTCACCGTGAAGGTCGGGACGAAGATCACCTGGAGCATGGACGAGCCGGTCCCCCACAACGTCGTCGCCGACAGCGGGGCGGACTTCAAGTCGGAGATCCTCAACCAGGGGCAGACGTTCGAGTACACGCCCAAGAAGGCAGGGACGATCGAGTACGAGTGCACGCTGCACCCGGGCATGGTCGGCACCATCACCGTCCAGTAGCGCCCTCACCCGAGGATCCGTCATGCGCCCAGAGCACCGGCCCGTCGCCGGTGTCCTGGGCTCGGGGGCTGCGGGTCCGGCGAGACGGTCCACCTGGGTGGACGACGAGCCCTTCGAGCGCGACGTCGTCGTCAGCCGCCGCGCCGCGCCGCGCCGAAGCCCTGCAGGAGCAGCAGGGCTCGCTGGCCGGCCGTGCCGGGTCTCGGCAGGACCCCGAGCTGCGTCGCGGCGCCGTAGACGTCGAAGAACGCCCGGGCGCGCCACAGGCGCCCTCCTTCGTCGTGCTCGCAGTAGAGCACGGCGTGCACGGTCAGCGATCGTCCCGAGCCGGGCAGCGTGGCCAGGCGCCCGCGGTGCGTCGCGTCGAGCCGGCACGGCACCGCGACCAGCGGGCCGGTCGCCGGGGACGGACCCGTGCACGTGAGGCGACCGTCCGGAAACGCTCGCCACGCCGAGCGCATGTGGGCGACAAACGCGTCCACGCCGTCCAGCGGCGCGGTGAGGGGGTCCTCGTAGTGCAGGTCCTCGGCACAACAGCCCCGGAGCGCCGCCTCGTCCTGCGCCCCGTAGGCGGCCAGCAGCGCAGCGACGGCCGGCGGCGGCTGCGGCTGCGGCTGCGGCTGCGGCGCGGCGGTCACGAGCCGGCGTCGGGAAAGTCGGCCAGGCCCTCCTGCGGGGAGGACGCCTCGGCGTACAGCCGGCGCGGGATGCGCCCTGCCAGTCGCGCGAGCCGCCCGCCCTCGACCCCCGCACGGATCGCGAGTGCCATCGCCACCGGATCCTGCGCGCGGCTGATCGCGCTGGCACAGAGCACCGCATCGCACCCGAGCTCCATCGCCAGGGCCGCGTCGCTCGTCGTTCCGACCCCGGCGTCCAGCACGACCGGGACGGTGGCCGCTTCGACGATGAGGGAGATGTTGTAGGGGTTCCGGATGCCCATCCCGCTGCCGATCGGCGAGCCCAGCGGCATGACCGCGGCACACCCGGCGTCCTGCAGACGACGCGCGACGACAGGGTCGTCCGTCGTGTAGGGCAGGACCGTGAAGCCATCGGCGACGAGCGCCTCTGCGGCCACGAGCAGCTCGGGCGCGTCGGGGAGGAGGGTCCGCTCGTCCCCGATGACCTCGAGCTTGACGAGGTCGGTGGAGAACGCCTCACGGGCGAGCTTCGCGGTGAGGATCGCGTCGCGGGCGGTGAAGCAGCCGGCGGTGTTGGGCAGGACCTGCACCCCGCAACGGTCGAGCGTCGCGACGAGCGAGCCGCGCGCGCCGGGATCCACGCGCCGGAGGGCGACGGTCACGAGCTCGGTCCCGCTGGCCCGGACCGCCTCCTCGAGCGTCTGCAGGCGGGCGAAGCCGCCCGTCCCCAGCAACAGGCGCGACCGCAGGCTGCGCCCGCCGAGCTCGAGCACGTCCTCGCCGGTCTGCGTCAGCGGTTCCATGTGGCGCGGATCATCCTCCCTGGACAGCGATGAGGACCTCGACCCGGTCGCCGTCGCTGAGGACGGTGCTCGCCCAGGCCGCCCTCGGCACGACCTCGGCAGCCACCGCGACGGCGACGCCGCGGTCGCGGTGCGGCAGGTCCAGCAGGTCCAGCAGCCCGTCGACGGTCGTGCCGAGGGCGACGTCGTCGCGCGGCTCGCCGTTGACCGAGATCCTCACGCCGGGACCCTTGTCGCGAACCGGGACGGATCGAACGCCGGATCGATGCCGGCGTCCTCCTCGGCGAGCAGCGCCGCGATGCGGTCGGCGGTCACCGGCGTCAGAAGGACGCCGTTGCGGTGGTGACCGCAGGCCAGCACGACGTCGTTCCAGGCGCCCAGCAGCGGCGCGTTGTCGGGGGTGGCGGGACGCAGCCCCGCGATCGCGGCTTCCAGGTCGAGCTCCAGCACACCCGGGACGAGCTCACCGGCGTCCCGCAGCAGTTCGTAGACCCCGAGCGCCGTGACCGACGTGTCGTAGCCGCGGTCCTCCATCGTCGCGCCGAGGACGATCCGCCCGTCCCCGCGCGGCACGAGGTATCCGCCGTCCCAGCGCACGACGTGGTCCAGCAGCGGCGCTTCGCCGGCGCGCGCCTTGAGGCGCAGCACCTGGCCCTTCACGGGCCTCACGCAGAGTCCCGGCAGGCCGTCGATGCGCGCCGACCAGGCGCCGGCAGCGAGGACGATCCTGCCCCCCGTCAGCCGCTCGCCGTCGCCGAGGGTGACGGTCGCCGTACCGGGGCCCGCCTCGATCGCCTTGACGCAGGCCCCCGTCCGCAGGACGACCCCCGCCGTCTCGCAGGCGACGACGAGCGCCTCGCAGATCGCCCGCGGGTCGACGGCGTGGTCGGCGGGAGCGTGAAAGGCGGCACGGATCGCCGGTGCAAGGGCGGGCTCCAGGCGCCGGGCGGCCGAGGGCAGGAGGCGCGCGACGGGAACCCCGAGCTCTTCGCGCAGGCGGATCTCGCGGTCCACGTGCTCGGCCTCGTCCCGGTCACGGGCCACGACGAGCGTGCCGCACGTGCGGTAGCCGACCTGGATACCGGCGGCCTCCTCGAGCTCCTGCGCGAAGGCGGGCCAGCGCGCGGCACTGTCCAGGCCCAGGCCCAGCAGCGCACGCTCCTGGGCGTCGGCCTCGGCGACCGGGGCGAGCATCCCGGCCGCGACGTGGGCGGCCGCACCGTAGGACGGCAGGCCGCCGCGCTCGCAGAGCGTCACCGACAACCCGCGGGACCGGGCGCGCCAGGCGATCGCCAGACCGATGATCCCGCCGCCGACGACGAGGACGTCGGGGGTCGGGCCGGGTGCTGTGGAAGGGACAGAGGTCACGGCGGTGGTGCCAGCGTAGCCCGACCCGCGTCGGGGTCCCGCGACGTCCGCCGGTCTCGGTCGATGCGCTGACCGCGCCCTGGCTGGGGAGGCTGCCAGACTGCAGGCGTGGATCGCCGCGCCCGCCTGCACGCCGCCCGGCTGTACCTCGTGACCCCCGCGATCACGCCGGAGCGCCTCGTGGCAGCGCTCGACGGCGGTGTGGACCTCGTGCAGCTGCGGATCAAGGACCCACGCGACGACGACGCGCTGCTGCGCGAAGCCTGCATGGTCCGCGCGGCCTGTGAACGCGCCGGTGTCCTCTTCGTCCTCAACGACCGGCCCGACCTCGCGGTCGCGGCCGGCGCGGACGGGGTCCACGTCGGCCAGGACGACATGCCCGTCGCCGAGGTCCGCAGGCTCGTCGGGCCGGACCTGCTCATCGGCCTCTCGACCCACACACCCGAGCAGGTCGACGAGGCGCACCGCCTCCCCGGGGACGTGGACTACATCGGCGTGGGCCCGGTGCACACCACCCCCACCAAGCCCGGCCGGCCCGCGGTCGGCCTGGCGCTCGTGGCCCATGCCGCCGCCCATGCGACCCTCCCGTTCTTCGCGATCGGCGGCGTGGACGCCACGAACGCCGGCGCGATCCGTGAGGCCGGTGGATCCAGGATCGCCGTCGTGCGTGCCATCACGCACGCCGAGGACCCTGGTGTCGCTGCCCGGGCGCTGCGGACGACGATGACCGCCGGGGAGGGGGCCCGCGTTGGGATCGCGTAGCCGCAAGCGCAGCCGGCCCGCCGGCGCGCCGTCCTCGGGCCAGACCACAGACCGCTCCGCCGGTGTGCCCGCGCCGGGCCCGCTGGACGAGTTCTCGGTCGTGGCCCCGCCGGCCACGCCCGGGGACGCCGTTCCGGCCGACATGCCCGTCCTCGAGGCCGGGGCTCGTCCCAAGAAGCTCCGGGGCGAGGCCGCGAACGAGGCGGTCCGGGCGGGCCTCAAACCCCTGGGCGAGAACGAGCGGCCCCGCGCCCTCCTCGTCGCCGTCGCCCTCACCGGCGTCATCGGGCTGGCGAACGTCGTCCTCTTCCTCGCCGGCGTCGAGGTCGACGGCCGCGCCCCGTCAGCCGGCGGTGTCATCGGGTTCGCGGGCCTGATGTTCGTCATGTCCTGGGGCATGTGGGCCAAGCGCTACTGGGCGATCCTCGGCTTCCAGGCGCTGCTTGCGCTCATCGTCGTCGTCTTCGCGCTCTTCCTCCCCACGGCGTCGAACCTGGAGGCCGTCGGCGTCTGCCTCGTCGTCGTCGGGCTCGGCGGGTGGCTCTTCTGGAAGCTCGTCCGCGTCCTCTCGCGGGTCCAGATGCCCGCACGCCCCGGCGCCTGAACGGTCGAGGGGCGGCCCGCGCGGGGCGTGTAATAGGCTCGAGGGCATGGCTGAGAGCACGTACGATGTCGTCGTCATCGGTTCCGGACCCGGCGGCTACGTCGCGGCGATCCGGTCCGCCCAGCTCGGGTTGAAGACCGCGGTGGTCGAGAAGGGAGACGTCGGCGGCCGTTGCCTGAACGTCGCCTGTATCCCCGCCAAGGCCGTCCTACGGGTCGCGGACATCCTCACCGAGGTCCGCGAGGCCGACGACTTCGGCATCACGGTCTCAGAGCCGACCGTCGACTTCGAGAAGGTCGGCGAGCGGCGCAAGAAGGTCGTCAAGACGCTGACCGGTGGCGTCGGCGGCCTGCTGAAGAAGAACGGCATCGACCTCATCGAGGGCGTCGCGGCCATCACCGGCGACGCGGACGTCGTCGTCGACGGTGAGACGATCACGACGAACAAGGGCGTCATCCTCGCGGCCGGCTCGGTCAAGCGCCCGATCCCGGGTACGCAGTTCGGCGGACGGGTCATCGGTACCGAGGAGGCATGGGCGCTCGACGAGCTGCCGGCCTCGATGGTCGTCGTCGGCGCCGGCGCGTCAGGGAGCGAGATCGCCTCCGCGTACGCCCGTCTGGGCGTCGAGGTGCAGCTCTTCGAGGGCCTGGATCGCGTGCTGCCCTCCGAGGATGCCGACATCTCCAAGCTCGCCGAGCGCGGCTTCAAGAAGCAGGGCATCAAGGTCCGCACGAAGACCTTCGTCGAGAACGTGCAGACGCAGGACGACAAGGTGACGTTCACCTTCGGCGAGGAGGCCGGCAAGGCCGACTGGCTCGTCATCGCCGCCGGGCGCGGTCCCGACGTCGAGGCGCTGGGCCTGGAAGCGGCGGGCGTCAAGCTCGCCGACAGCGGCCTGATCGAAGTCGATGGCACGCAGGCCACCAGCGTCAAGGGCGTGTACGCGATCGGCGACCTCGTCCCCGGCCCGGCGTTGGCGCACAAGGCATCCGACGAGGGCATCATCGCGGCGGAGGCGCTGGCCGGCCAGAGCACCCATCCGATCGTGCACATCGACATCCCACGGGCCACGTTCTGCTCGCCGAACGTCGCCTCCTTCGGACTCACCGAGGAACAGGCACGCGAGCAGGGTCACGACGTCGTCGTCGGGAAGGTCCCCTACGGCGCCGTCGGGGCGGGCACGGTCTACGGAGACCGCACCGGCCTGGTCAAGCTCGTCGGCGACAAGCAGTACGGCGAGATCCTCGGCGGCCACATCATCGGGGCCAAGGCCACGGAGCTCATCCAGGAGCTCGTGAACGTCAAGGCCCTCGAGGGCGGGTACCCCGAGGTGGCGCGGATGGTCCACGGCCATCCCACGATGAGCGAAGCCGTCATGGAGGCCGCGCGCGCGGCCGACGGCTGGGTCATCCACGGCTAGGCGGCCAGGCTCGCGCGTCGGCGCCCGCCGACGCCGACGCCGCCCTTCCGCTCGACCATGACCGACGAGCGCTCCCCCCGGGTGCAGGTCGACGTGCGCGCCCCCGGCTCCGCCGGCGAGGAGGGGGCCGCCATGCCCGCGTTCTATGTGGACCTCGCCAGCCCGGAATGTCTTCTGACCGCCGAGCGCATCCTGCCGACGATGCCCGTGGCGGTGGAGTGGATCCCGATCCACCTGAGCCCGCCACCGCCCGACGACGCCACGCGAGCGCGGATCGAGGCGATCGTCGCCGAGCGGGGGCTGCAGGCCGTCCGCTGGCCGCCGCCGTTCGACGCCGAGCGCGCGAACCTCACCGCGACGTACGCCAAGTCCATCGGTCGTGTCGTGGCGTTCGTGCAGGCGGCGCTGCGCCAAGCGTACGCCGGCGCCAGAGACCTCTCCGTCGACGACAACATCGTCATCGCGGCCAGCGCGTGCGAGATGCATCCGAACGCCGTCCTGAAGTCGATCGGGACGCGCGGCGTCACCGGCGGACTGGCCCGGGCCACGGCGCTGGCGCGCGAGCGTGGCGTCCGCGGCACGCCGGCGATCTGGATTCCGCCTGCGGGCGGCGGGGCTGCGCGGGTCGTCCACGGGGACGCGAACCTCGACGACGCCGCAGCGGTGCTCGCAGGGCGCATGCCGTGAAGCCCTAGGCTGCCGCGTCAGCCCTCCGCGATCCTCGCCAGCCGCGCGACGAGGATCCCGACGAGCGGGGCGTACGTCACCGTCATCGCCGCGCGCAGGGCGACAGGCCCGTCAAGGGCGACGGTGACCGTGCTGCCGCCGGCCCGCCGCGGGGCGACACGGTGGTGCATCTCGACGACCCCGGCCACGCGCCAGGTCCACGAGCGCCCGGGCTCCACGGCGGTGATGACCACGGGCACCGGCACCGCGCCCAGCAGTCGCGCGGCGCCGCGCGCGCCCTCGCGGACAACGCCATCCGCTCCGGCCAGGCCCCAGGCGCCACGGATGTGCGGCGCCCAGCGCGCCCAGTTCTCCGGGCGCGCCAGGAGGATCCAGACCGCCTCGGGGGTCGCGGCACTGTCAGCGGAGCGTTCGAGCATGGAAGGGATACGGCAAACAGCGTGCAGACAGATGCATGGGACGACGAAGGGTCTAGGGTCATCGTCAGTGGATGACCGCGGGACGACACTCACGCACGAGGCGAGGCTCACCCTCGAGATCCTCCAGGTCGACGGCGTCGCCTCGGTCGAGGCGCTGCGGACGGCGGGCGTCAGGATGCCCGCGCAGGCCCTGTACGCCCTGCAGCTCGCGGGCTGGCCCGTCGTGCGCAAAGGCTCGAAGTGGCGCCTGACGGATCCGGACGCCCCCGTCCCGCCCAAGCCGGCTCCGGTGCCGCGCGTGCGCCGGGTGCTGCGCGAGGACGAGGTCCCGCCGACCTCCAGCTAGGCTCCTCGGTCGATGGCCGAGACGCGCACCACCACGCCGGCGAGCACGGCCAAGGGGACCACGACGACCGTGGAGCTCACCCGTGCGCAGGCGTCGATCGCCCGCCGCACCGCGGAATCACGTGCGATCGTGCCGGACTTCACCGTCAGGACGCGGGTCGTCATGGACGCCAGCCTGCCGCCGGGACGTCCGTCGATCACCGCGCTCGTCGTCCGCGCCTGCGGGCTGGCGCTCCGGGAGCACGAGGCCCTGAACGGGGCCTACCGGGACGCGCAGCTCGAGCGGTACTCCCGCGTGAACGTCGGCGTCATGGTCGACGCACCCGGGACGCTCGTGGCGCCGACGATCTTCGACGCCGACGCAAAGGACAGCGCGACGATCGGCGATGAGCTTGCGGTGCTCGCCGCGCGGGTCCGCGCCGGCGAGGTGACCCAGCCGGAGCTCAGCGGTGCGACGTTCACGGTCTCCAACGTCGGGATGCTCGGCGTGGACGCGATCGTCCCGGTCATCGTCCCGCCGCAGGCCGCGATCCTCGGGGTCGGGCAGCTCCGCGACTCGGTGGTCGCACAGGACGGCGAACCCGTCGTGCGCCAGACGATGGAGCTGACGCTCGTCTGCGACCACCGCGCGGTCTACGGGGCGGACGCCGCCCGCTTTCTCGCCCACGTCGGCGCACTGCTCGAGCGTGGCGACGTGCTGCCGGGCCGCTGAGCGGCCTAGGGACGCCGCGGGACGAGCAGGCCGTCGAGGGCCTTGCCGGCGGAGTCGGCGACACCTTGAACTGCCTCCCCGGTCTGCTGGGTCGTCCCCTGCAACGCGGCACCCACGGTCGGGGCGACGGGGGTCACGGCCGCGCCGAGACGGCTCCCCGTCTCACCGACCGCGCCACCGACGCGTCGACCGAGCCGGCGGGCCCGCTCGCCCTGGGTGAGGACTTGGGCCAGGGCCGGTGACGCGGTCGCCGGAGCAGACGCAGACGCAGAGGAAGGCGTCGTGCCGACCGGACCGTCGCTGACGGCACCGGTCACGGTCGTGGCACCCCCGACACGACCAGTGGTCCGCCGGGCCGCGCGCCTTGCGCCACGGCGCGGACGCACACCGGCGGTGCGAGCAGCGGGGACGCTCAGCGAGGCGGGCCTCGAGCGGGTCTGCTCGACGTCCGTCCGCACCTGCGTCAACAGCACCTGCTGCTCGCCACCTCCACGACCGGCGGACCCCGGCCACCCGCGGAAGGCGATGACACCGCTCAGCAGGCTCAGGGCGATCGTCCCGGCGAGGATGAGGCAGGTTGCGGCGCCGAGGGACGCCATGAGGCCTCGGGTGGCGCGCATGGTCTGTCCTCTATCGGCACGCCGGGGGCGGACCTTGACGCTCCGGGGGCTGCGGTCAGCCGCCGCTGCGCCCGGGGTTGTCCGGCCCCGCGACAACAGAGTTCGGCTGCTGGTCAGGGTCGACCGTGATCGCCGGATAGGCGCCCGACATGTCGACGTAGAGGCACAGGTTCTTGCGCCGGTCGCGACCCGGGACGCACGTCCGGTACAGGTCGTCCGACTGCTTCCAGACGCTCTCGCGCCCGATGTTCGCCAGGTACTGGGCGTCGGCCTGATCGTGGAGGTAGCGTCGGACCGCGGCCAGCTGCCGTCGGTCGGCGTCGTCGGAGGCGACCTTCGCGCCGTGGTGCACGAGGCCGATCGTCAGCAGGACGCCGAGCAGGCCGACCATGAGCCCCGTCGCGGCCCGGTCGGTGGCGACGACACGGGGCAGCCCTGGGCGGGACCGGCGCAGCATCCACCCCGCCGCCGGCGCCAGCACCGCCAGGACGAACAGGTTGGCAAAACCGCAGAGCAGAAACGCGCCGACGGCGTTGCTGCGCTGTCCTGCCAACGGCAGCAGCATGACCACGACGGTCCCGGCGGCGGTCGTCAGGACGAAGGTCGGCAGGGCCCACGCGCCGCTCAGGCGCCAGCGCAGCCGACGCAGCCGGTCGCGTGGACCCTCCCTCGTGCCGTGCTCCGCCGCGCCGTCGTCCATCGCCCTGCCCCAGGGTAGTCCCGCGGGCAGGGGCAGGGCGTACAGTGGGCGCATGGCCACGGGTGACCTGCGCGTCGCACATCTGGGGACCGTCGAGTACCGGCAGGCCTTCGCCCTGCAGGAGGCGCTGTGCGCCGAGCGTCAGGCGGACACGATCGCCGACACGCTCCTCCTGCTCGAGCACCCGCCCGTCTATACGCGCGGGCGCCGGTCGGGCCCCGGTGAGCTGCCGATGGGCGAGGCCTGGTATCTCGGCCACGGAATCGACATCGTCGACGCCGACCGCGGTGGCAAGGTGACCTACCACGGTCCCGGGCAGCTCGTGGGCTACCCGATCATGCGCACGGACGGCGTCGCCGAGTTCGTCCGCCGGATGGAGCGGGCGCTCGTCGCCGCGCTGCGGACCGAGGGGCTGGACCCGGTCACGCGCGGCGACGAGGGTCCGGACTTCACCGGCGTCTGGATCGCCGACCGGAAGATCGCGTCGATCGGCGTGCACGTCGCCAAGGGCGTCACGACCCACGGCTTCGCGGTGAACGTCACGAACGACCTGCAGCCCTTCGGCTGGGTCGTCCCCTGCGGGCTGCCCGACGTGCAGATGACATCGGTGCTGAAGGAGAGCGGCGGAGAGGCAGGCCCGGCTCGCCTGACCGCCTTCGCCGCCCGGGTCGCCGAGGCGTTCGCGGCGGAGCACGGCCTCCGGCCCGTGCCGGCGGACGCCGGCGCCCTGATGGCGCCGGTCGCCCGCTGATCGCCGCAGCGCTCAGACGACGTGCGCGTCGTCGGCCTGCATGGCCGCGACGCCGAGGCCTGCTGCGGCAAGCGCCGTGCCGCCGGCGGCCACGGCGGTGAGCGCCGACAGGCTGCCGTTGCGCCTGCCGAGGTAGGCGGCGACGGCGTCCGCCAGATCACAGGCGATGCCGATCTGCCACCAGACGCGGCGCGAGGGGCCGGTCGTCTGGCCGGTGCCGACCGCCAGCGCGATGTCGCGCACGCCGAACAGCCGTGCCATGTAGGACATCTGCGGGTTGGCGGTCGGGTTCAGGCCGAAGACCCGACCGGTGATGCCGGGGGCAAGCCAGGCCGACACGCCGATGGCGGTGCGGATGGCGGACAGGAGCTTTGCTGGTTCTTTGGGCATGGACGCGAGCCTAGCCGTGGTCGGTACCCTGGGTCCGGTGAGCTTCGAGCGCACCCCTGACGCAGCGCCGCCAGCCACCACCATCGCGGTCACCGGTGCGCAGTCCCCGGGCTCCGACCCGCCGCCGCACGCGCCGGAGGTCCAGCGTCAGCACCAGACGCGCTCGCGGGCCAACCCGGGCGGCATGGACGTCCTCACCGTCCTGGGCACCGACGTGCGTCCCTGGCGCGAGCGCAAGCCCGCATGGTTCAAGGTCCCCGCCCCCGGCGGCGAGCGCTACCGCGAACTGGACCGTCTCATCAAGGCCGAGAACCTCAACACGGTCTGCCAGGAGGCCAACTGCCCGAACGTCGGCGAGTGCTGGGAGCGCGGCACCGCGACGTTCATGATCCTCGGCGAGACGTGCACACGGCGCTGCGGGTTCTGCAACGTGCAGACGGGCAAGCCGACGTGGAACGACCCGCTGGAGCCCGGGCGCGTCGCGCGCTCGATCGCCCGGATGGGCCTGCGTCACGCGGTCATCACGAGCGTCGACCGCGACGACCTGCCCGATTACGGGGCCGGAATCTGGGCGCAGACGATCCGCGCCGTCCGCCGGGCCGCCCCGCGCACGAAGGTCGAGGTCCTGACCCCCGACTTCCGGGGGCAGGAGATGCCGTTGGCGAAGGTCATCGCCGCGCAGCCCGACGTCTTCAACCACAACGTCGAGGTCGTCCCCCGGCTGTACTCGATCGCGCGTCGCGGGTCGACGTGGGAGCGCTCCAAGCGCGTCCTGGCGAACGCCAAGGCGATGGGCGGCGACGCGGTCGCCACGAAGTCCGGCCTGATGGTCGGCTTCGGCGAGACGCACGAAGAGGTCCTGGATGCGCTCGGCCAGCTGCGCGAGAAGGGCGTGCAGATCATCACGATCGGGCAGTACCTGCGCCCGACCGAGCGCCATCTGCCCGTCGTCCGCTACTGGGAGCCGCAGGAGTTCGACGCCATCGCCGCCGCCGGCGACGCGCTGGGCTTCGACCACATCGCCGCGGGGCCGCTCGTCCGCTCCAGCTATCACGCCGATCAGCACGTGGCACAGGACGAGCCTGGAATCGGCCCGCTGGCCCGTACCGCCTGACGCCCGGACATCTTCCCGCTCAAGGACAACCTCCCGACCCGTGACTTTCCGCTCGTCACGGTCTTGCTCATCGCGCTGAACGTCGTCGCGTACCTGTTTCTGCAACCCAAGAGCGGCATCGACTTCTCCGGCGGGTCGCTGGACCAGCGTGAGCTCTTCCACTACGGCGCGGTGCCATACGAGCTGACGCACCTCTCAGAGCAGTGCGCCGCGGCGGACGGCAGCACGATCCGTTGCGGGACAGGCGTCTCGGACGGTGGCATCAGCACGCCGCTGAGCGTCCTGACGTCGATGTTCACCCACAGCGGGCTGCTGCATCTCGGCGGGAACATGCTCTTTCTGTGGATCTTCGGCAACAACGTCGAGGACAGCATGGGCCGCCTGCGCTTCATCCTCTTCTACGTGCTGGGCGGGGCGGCGGCGATCGCCCTGCAGGTCGCCATCGGTCCTGACGAGGTCGTGCCGACGCTCGGCGCTTCGGGGGCGGTCGCCGGCGTCCTGGGCGGCTACATCCTCCTGTACCCCCGGGCCAAGGTCGTCACCCTGGTCTTCGTCATCCTGTTCTTCACGATCCTCGAGCTGCCGGCGATCATCTTCCTGGGCATCTGGTTCGCGCAGCAGGCCCTCTTCGGCGCGCTGGACCTCACGGCCCCGACCGGTGGGGGCGGGGGTGTCGCGTACGCCGCCCACGTCGGCGGGTTCGTCTTCGGCGTCGTCGCGATCAAGCTCTTCGCCAGACGGCGATCGGATGGGGGCGCGCCGCGGGCGCTCGCGTCCTGAGAAGCTCCTCTCGTGGAAGATCCCCGTCCGATCCTCGCCGTCGTCCTCGCCTTCATCGTGCTGTTCGCCGCGCTGACGATCTCGGTGATCGTCCGCAACGGGCTGGATCCTCTGACGGTGATCTCCATCGTGATCCTCGCGATGTTCGGCTTCGGCGTCGTCGGCGCGCTGCGTCAGCCGCCGGAATGACGCCGGGCCGCGCCCGCGACCGGCGCCAGGCGGTGCTCCGACGCCGTGCGCTCGCTGCGGTGATCGTCGCCGGCATCGCCGGCGGCGGCGTCTCGCTGGCCGGGGCCGGCCCGCTCGGAGACGGCGTCGGCACCCGGGACGTTCCCCCGCCGCAGGCCGTGGTGCGCACGATCGACGGGCGCACGATGCTCCCGCTCCCCGCCCAGGCGGCCAACGGGCCGGTTCTGGCCCCCGGCCACGTCCCGATCCCGCTCGCCGTCGATCTCACGAACGCCGCCGACCCCGTGAAGGTCCGGTTCTCGAAGCCACCGCGCGCCGGCCTCGTCTTCGACCTGGACACCGGTGAGGTCCTGTGGCGTCGCGCCGCGACCCGGGTGCTGCCGATGGCGAGCGTCACGAAGATGATGACCGCACTGCTCGCCGACGAGCGGATCCCCGCGGGGGCGAAGGTGCGCATCACCGAGCAGGCCGTCCGAACCGGCGGCTCGAAGGTCGGGGTCCTGCCGCTGGGCAGACGCGTGGGGGTGTCGTCGCTGCTCTACGGGCTGATGCTGCCGTCGGGCAACGATGCCGCGGTGGCGCTCGCGCAGCGGGTGAGCGGGACGACACGGCGCTTTGTCGCGCTCATGAACGCCCGAGCGCAGGAGATGCGGCTGCAGTGCACGCGCTTTGCGTCGCCGAGCGGTCTCGTGGACGAGGGAAACCACACGTGCGCCTACGATCTGGCGGCGCTGGCGCGCGCGCTGCTCGATCGCCCGCGTCTGGCACGGATCGTGTCCAAGCGCTCTGCCGTCTTGCCGTTCCCCATCAAAGGCGGCAAGGTCTACCTCTACAACCACAACCCGCTGCTCAAGCAGGGGTACCCCGGGACGCTCGGCATCAAGACGGGGTACACCACAGCGGCCGGCAAGTGCCTGGTCGCAGCGGTTGCGCGACGCGGGCACCGGATCGGCGTCGTCCTGCTGCACTCGCCCGACATCGGGGCCCAGGGCATCAAGCTCATGGACCGGGCGTTCGCCTTCGAGCGCCGGAGAGACCGTTGACGACCATGGCGATGCTGGCCGAGGCGTGGACTGCGCTCGGAGGTGACGCCGACGGGGTGCAAGCGCTGACGGTCACCGGTGGCGATGGCTGTGGCGCGGACGTTCACGCGGCGCCGATCCCAGGACCGTCCGCCGTCGGTGCCCTCGCTTGCGCGACCGTCGGCACCGCGCTCCTGGCCGCCGCGGAGCTCGCTGAGGCCCGCGGGCTGGACCGGCCCGTCGCGGCGCTCGACGCCAGGCATGTCGCGGCGGCGTTCACCAGCGAGCGCCACGTCCTGCTGGACGGCGCCGCACCGGGAGCGGCGTTCGATCCGTCCTCGGCGTTCATGGCCACCCGTGACGGCTGGATCCGGCTGCACGCCAACTACCCGCACCACCGCGCGGCCCTGATGCGCGCGCTCGACCATCCGCGTCGCGGCGCCGACGGGCTCGCAGATGCCGTCGCGTCGTTCGGCGCCCTCGAACTCGAGGCGGCCGTCGTGCGCGCGGGCGGGTGCGCCGCGGCGGTGCGCGACCAGCGGACCTGGAGTGGTACGCCCGTCGGCGCAAGGGCCGGCACCGACGGGCTGCTCGACGTCGATCGCGGCGTGGCGCGAAGCGTCCGCGGGTTGAACGGTCCGCCTCATGACACCGGCCCCGAGCGTCCGATGGCCGGTCTGCGGGTCCTGGACCTCACCCGGGTCATCGCCGGACCGGTGGGCACGCGCACCCTTGCCGCTCTCGGCGCGCAGACCCTGAGGGTCGACGCGCCGGAGCTTCCGGAGCTCCCGCTGGCATGGATCGACGGGGGCTGCGGTCGGCGCAGCACCCACCTGCAACTACGTACCCGGCCGGACCGGGAGCGACTGCACCGACTGCTGGACCGGGCCGATGTCCTGGTGATGGGGTACCGCCCCGGCGCGCTGGACGCGTTCGGGCTGTCGCCCGAGGTCCTGGCCGAAAAGCACCCGCACCTCTGCACGGTCCGTCTGGCGGCGTGGGAGCACGACGGGCCGTGGGCAACCAGGCGTGGTTTCGACAGCCTCGTGCAGGCCGCAAGCGGGATCGCGCTGGAGGCCTCGCCTGACGGCGGTGGGAGCCCGGGCGTGCTGCAGGCGCAGGCACTGGATCACGGGACCGGGTACCTCATCGCCGCCGCCGCGATGCGGGCGCTGGCGCTGCGGGCACGCGAGGGTCGCCCGTCGCACACGCGGGTCGCCCTCGCACGCACGGCGGCCTGGCTGCTGGGCCACTGGCCCGGCGCGGCGCACCACCCGCCTTCGGGCCCTGACGTGGGCGCCTACACGGACACGCTGCCTTCCCCGCTGGGGATGGTCCGGTGCGTGCGCCCGCCGGGCACCCTGAACGGCATGGCGCTGCGGTGGTCGTCGGGGCCGCCGATGCCCGGCGCCGACGCGCCGTACTGGCTGTGACGCTCGCGGAGGTCGTGCTGCTGCTCGTCGCCGGCTTCGGGGCCGGCGCGGTCAACAGCGTCGCCGGCGGTGGATCCCTGCTGACGTTTCCGGCGCTGCTCGCGGTCGGGGTTCCGTCCCTGACGGCGAACGCGACGAACCTCATCGCGGTGACCCCGGGTTACGTCGGGGGGACCGTCGGCTACCGTCCGCAGCTCGTCGGGCAGTCAGCGCGGGTGCGGCGTCTGGGGACGGCGGTGTGCACGGGGGCCCTCGCCGGCAGCGCCATCCTCCTGCTCACCCCGGCGGGTGCGTTCGACACGACCGCCCCGTTCTGCGTCCTGGCGGCCTGCGCCCTGCTCGTCGCCCAGCCGCGGCTCACCCGGCTCACCGCCGGCGCGCACGAGCACGGCCGCGGGCTGCTGCCGGCAGTGTTCGCCGGCGGGGTCTACGGCGGGTACTTCGGGGCGGGCCTGGGGATCATGCTGCTGGCGTTGCTCGCGATCTTCATCGACGAGGACCTCCAGCGCCTGAACGCGCTGAAGGGCGTGCTGAGCCTGCTCGTGTCGCTCGCCGCCGCCCTCGTGCTCGCGGTCTTCGGGCCGGTGGACTGGGTGGCCTGCGCGATCATCGCGGCGGCGTCGCTGGCCGGCGGACGCCTCGGGGTCGGCGTCGCCCGGCAGCTGGCGCCGCAGACGCTGCGGTACACGGTGGCGGGTTACGGGACCGTCGTCGGGCTCGTGCTCCTCGCGCGCTGAGGCGGAAAGTGAAGCCGATTCAGCCTTTTTGGCCGCCCGTCCGTATCATCGCCCAGACGTCCCAGAAGACCGGCCTCCGAGCGCCGGCCCGAACGAGGAGAACAGGGTGGATCTGAACGACACGCCTGAACAGGCGGCCTTCCGCCAGCAGGTGCGCAGCTGGCTGCAGGACAACAGGGATCGCGCGCCGGCGCAGACCGGTGACTCCGGCGACAGCACCTACATCGACTCGCGCCGCGCGTGGCAGCGCCGGCTGGCGGAGGCAGAACTCGCCGGCCTGACCTGGCCGAAGGAGTTCGGCGGCCAGGGCAAGACCCCGATCGAACAGGTCATCGTCAACCAGGAGATCGCCGCAGCCGGCGTCCCCGGCATCCTCGACGTCATCGGCATCGGCATGCTCGGCCCGTGTCTCATCGCGCACGGCACCGAGGAGCAGCAGCAGCGCTACCTCGGTCCCATGCTCCACGGGGACGAGGTCTGGTGTCAGCTCTTCAGCGAGCCGGCCGCCGGGTCAGACCTTGCCGCGGTCCAGACGCGCGCCAAGCAGAACGAGGACGGCTCCTTCTCGCTCTCCGGGCAGAAGGTGTGGACGACGAACGCCCAGTTCGCCGCCTACGGCCTGCTGCTGGCTCGCACCGACGCCGACGTGCCCAAGCACAAGGGCATGACGATGTTCATCGTCCCGATGGACGGCGAGGGCGTGACGATCCGCGGCCTGCGCCAGATCACCGGCGAGGCCGAGTTCAACGAGGTCTTCTTCGACGATCTCGTCGTCCCGGCCGACGCGGTCGTCGGCGGAGTCGGCAACGGCTGGGGCACGGCCCTGACCGTCCTCATGTTCGAGCGCCTCACGATCGGGCTCGGATCCGAAGGCTTCGGGTACCGCTCTGATCGCTTCGCCAAAGCGCTGTCGTCGGACACGGCGGCCTGCGCGGATCCCGAGGTGCGCCAGCGCCTCGCGGACCTCTCGACGGAGCTGCTCGCGGTCCGCTTCACGGGCTACCGGACCTTGACGGCACTGGCCAACGGTCAGATCCCCGGCCCCGAGAGCGGGCTGGCGAAGGTCACGACGGTCAACGCGGCGGTCGCTGCGGGTGAGCTCATCGCCGACGTCCTGGGGCCGGACGCGCTGTCGGAGGACAGCGAGTGGTTCCACATGATCTCGTTCCTGCCGGGCCTGAAGTCGGCCGGCGGCACCGAGGCGATCCTGCGTAACACGATCGGCGAGCGCGTTCTGGGGCTGCCCCCGGAGCCGCGGCTGGACAAGGGCATCCCCTTCTCCGAGCTGCGCGCCAAGGAGAAGGAGGCGGTCGCATGAACCTCGCACTGAGTGACGAGCAGGAGTTCCTCCGCGAGGCCGCCGCAGGCGCGCTGGCCCGTGTGAAGACGGTCGAGGCCGCCCGCGAGGCGCTCGAGGACCCGTCCGCACTGCCGGACCTGTGGCCGCTGGTCAAGGACGCGGGCTGGACGGGCCTGCTGATCGCAGAGGCACACGGCGGCGCCGGGCTCGGCGCCTTCGAGGCGATGCTGGTGCTCGAGGAGTGCGGGAAGGTGCTCGCACCGACGCCCCTCCTTGGGCTGCTGCCTGCCACCGCGATCCTGGATGCCGCCGGCGACGAGTCGCTGGCGGCTGTCGCGGCCGGTGACGTCCGGCCGGTCGTCGTCCCGGCCCGGCCGCCGAGCGACACCCACGCCACGTGGTCCGTCGAGGCCGAGTCGGGCTTCGCCCGAGGGGATGCCCCGGTGATCGGGGCGGACGGCAGCGTGACCGGCACGGTCGCGTGGGTCCCCGACGCACCCGGGGCCGACCTGCTCGTCGTCGTCGGTGTCGGCGCCGAGGGACGCCCGGGCGCGGTCGTCGTGGAGGCTTCGGCCGCCACGATCACGCCCGCCAACCGGTACGACGCGACCCGGTCGCTCGGGCACGTGACGCTGGACGGGGCTCCCGGACGCCGTCTGGACGTCTCCGAGGACGACCTGCGCAGCGCGTGGTACCTGTCGCATGCGCTCATCGCGTCCGAGTCGCTCGGCGCGGTGCAGACGACGCTGGCGATGAGCGTCGAGTACGCGAAGGAGCGCTTCACCTTCGGCCGTGCGATCGGGTCCTACCAGTCGGTGAAGCACGAGCTGACCGAGGTGCTGCGCCGGATGGAGAACTCGCGGTCGCTGCAGTTCTACGCCGGCTGGGCGGGTGCCGACAAGCCGGAGGAGTTCGCGCTGGCAGCCTCGGCCTTCCGCAACGCGGCCGGCCACGCGCTGGACTTCGCGGCCCGGTCCAACATCAACGTGCACGGCGGGATCGGCGCGACGTGGGAGCACGACGCGCCGCTGTTCTTCCGTCGCGCGCAGCTGTCGCGCAGGCTGCTCGGCGGTACGCACGACGCGGCGGACCGCGTCGCGAGCGAGCTCCTGCTGGCCGCAGCCTGACACCTGCCAGGCCGAGTGTGGACACGCGCCGGCGGTTCGGCGCCGGTCCACACTCGGCACCTGCGGGTGCGGCCGCCGCGCGGCTGCACACCCGCCACTAGACCCGTGCGGCGGCCTCCACGACAGGGTCGGGCGCCGGGGCGATGTCCAGCGCCTGAGCCAGTCGCGTGTACGACGCCTTGCGCTCCTCGTGATCGTGGACGTTGCTCGTGACCATGAGCTCGTCCGCCCCTGAGGCCACGAGCAGCTCCTCCAGCCGGGCGCGGACCGTCGCCGGCCCGCCGCTGATCATCGCGCGCTTTGTCTGCGCGAGGATCGCCGCCTGCTGCGCGTCGGGCTTGAACGCCATGGCCGTCTCGACGGACGGCAGCGGCCCGGGGCGACCGGAGCGCAACATCACCATCGACAGCGCACCCGAGGACCCCAGGCGCTCGCCGTGCTCGTCGTCCTCGCCCACGACGACCGACGTGGTGAGGATCGCGTGCGGCCGGTCCGTGAGGCCAGGGACGAAGGCCTCGCGATACTGGCGCAGCGCGCCGACCGCCGCCCCCGGGCTGATGTGCGCCGCGAACGCGAAGCCGAATCCGGAGACCGCTGCCAGCTGCGCTGAGTAGTCGCTGGAGCCCAGCAGGAAGATCGGCGGCAGGCGCACGTCCGTCGGGATCGCGCGGATGCGGGCGAACGGATGGCCCGGGCGGAACTCGGCCTCACCGCTGAAGGCCAGCAGCTCGCCGAGCTGCTCGGGGAAGTCGTCGGCGCCGAGCGCCTCGCGCGACCGACGCAGCGCCAGAGCCGTGAGCTGGTCGGTGCCCGGCGCACGGCCGATCCCCAGATCGATACGCCCCGGGTGCAGCGCCTCCAGGACCTTGAACGCCTCGGCGATCCGCAGCGACGAGTGGTTGGGGAGCATGATGCCGCCCGATCCCACACGGATCCGCTCGGTCGCCGCGGCGACGTGCCCGATGAGGACCTCGGGGGACGAACTCGCCACGCTCGGGATGCCGTGGTGCTCCGCCAGCCAGTGCCGACGGTACCCCAGCGCCTCCACGTGGCGGGCCAGGTCGATCGTGTTGTGCAGCGCTTGGGACTCGGTGAAACCGGCGGGGACGGGTGAGAGGTCCAGGACGCTGAGCGCGGTCATCTCCTCAGCCTAGAAGGTCGTTGCGTGCGCACCTACCGCGGGCTCGCCCTCCAGGACGGGACGCGAGGGCGCGACACCCGACGACTAGACCGCCGCGTCCTGCTTCAACGGCGGGTCCGCGAACACGCCGGGCTCCTTCGAGAACGCGGCCGTCACCGCGGCGAGCTGGTTTGGGCTCTGCAGCAGATCGACCTGCAGGTCCGTCTCGACGACGAGCGCGCCGTCCGGGTCGTTGCCGGCCCACGTCGCGTCGTACAACCGCTTGGCGTGCTGCACGGCCGACGGCGACTTGGACGCGATCTCCGCAGCCAGTGACTGTGCGGCGGCAAGCGGGTCGGATGCCGTCCGGGTCACGAGGCCGAGCTCTGCCGCCTCCTCCCCGCTGACCTGGCGGCCGGTGTAGGTCAGCTCCTTGGCCACGTCGATCGCCAGCACCCGCGGAAGCGTCTGCGTGATGCCCATGTCCGGGATCAGGCCCCACTTGATCTCGAGGATCGAGAGCCTGGCGTCGGGTGCGGCGATGCGGATGTCGGCGCCGAGAGCGATCTGCATCCCACCGCCGAAGCAGTTGCCGTGGATCGCCGCGATGACGGGGACACGGAGGTCGATCCAGTCCGTGCACACCGCCTGGGCGAGGTTCGCCCGGGCATCCCCCCGGTCGACGAGCTGGTCCATGGTGACCGGCGAATCACCGCCCATGAACGACGCGACGTCCAGCCCCGAGCAGAAGCTCTTGCCCTCGCCGTGCAGGACGACGACCCGTACGGAGGCGTCGGCGGCGACCTGTGCAGCCGCCTCGCGCAGGCCGAGGAACATGTGAGCGTCCAGTGCGTTGTGCTTCTCGCCGCGGACCATCGTCACGGTGGCGACGTGGTCGGCGACGGAGACGGTGACGCGGGGCTCGCTCATACCCCGGATCCTACGCCGACGCCTGCACCTGCGGGTCGTCGCCGGCCACCCCCTGAGGATCCAGGCGTGCACGGATGACCTCGATCGCCTCGGGGTTTGCGTCCACGAGCACGAAGCGCCGCCCGAGGCCCCGCGCCACCGCACCGAGCGTCCCGGAGCCGGCGAAGAAGTCAAGGCACCAGCCGTCCGGGCGTGACGAGGCAGCGAGCATCCGGCGGACGATCCCCTCGGGCTTCTGCGTCGGGTACCCCGTGCGTTCGGCGCCCGTCGTCGTGACGATCGTGTGCCACCACACGTCGGTCGGGAACTTGCCGCGGGCTGCCCGTTCGGCGGTCTGCAGGCGCGGGGCCATGTAGGGCTCGCGGTCCACCTCGGCACCGTCGAAGTGGTAGGCGTCCGGGTCCTTGACGTAGACGAGGATCGTGTCGTGCTTGGCCGGCCAGCGCCGCGTGGTACGGGCGCCGTAGTCGTAGGCCCAGATGATCTCGTTCAGGAAGCAGTCGCGCCCGAAGATGTCGTCGAGCAGCACCTTGCAGTAGTGCGCCTCGCGTGGGTCGATGTGGAAGTAGAGCGTCCCGTGGTCGGCAAGGAGGCGGCGGGCCTGCGACGAGGTGAGGCGCGATGAAGGCGATGAAGTCGTCGTGGGCGTCGGCGTAGGCCAGACGCGAGATGACCTGCGTCGAGTACGAGCGGCCCGCGAAGCCCGTCGTCCCGCCGCCGTCGACCTGCGTCTTGCGGACGCGGCGGTGACGGCGGAGACGGCCCGTGTTGAACGGCGGATCGATGACGATCGTGTCGAACGCACCGGCAGGCAGAGCGGGCAGCACCGCGGCGGCGTCGGCGTGCAGCAGCAGGTCGTCGTCGAGAACGAGCGGCCCGTGCACGTCGTTGGCGGTCAGGATGCGCATCGGTCGCCCCCGCAGGATGGCGGCCGGGAGGACGGTCCCGGCGGGGAGCCTCGCCTCAGCGCACGAGACGCGCGCACGCGACGCAGTGCACCGACTCGGGCGCAAAACGCAGGCGGGCCGGGGCGATCTGCTCCGAACACCGATCGCAGATGCCGTAGGTCCCCTCCTCGAGCTTGGCGAGCGCACGCTCGACGCGCGCTTCCGACAGCTCGAGCGTCTCGCCGACGCCCGCGTCGGTCATGCGGCTCACGGCCTCGATGGTGCCGTCGCCGATGCGCTTGCCGAACCCGACGCCTGAGCCACGCTCGGGGGCCTGCGCGAAGCCGGACAGGCGGGTCTGCAGATCGGCGTGTCGCGCCCGAAGTGTCGCCTCGACGGCCTTCAGGTCGAGGGGCTGCTCCGTGGAGGGACTGTCCTTGCGCATACCCGTTGGTGCCCGAGGGGTCGCCCGCAGAAACCCGGACACCGGCCGCTCGCCCGCCCTCGGCGTGGCGACGACGGCGGCGGGCAGAGGTTAGAGTGGTGCGCCCCGGGGCCGTAGCTCAGTTGGTAGAGCGCGTGCTTTGCAAGCACGATGTCGTCGGTTCGATTCCGTCCGGCTCCACTTTCGCCCGGGTGCCCGCCGGCGTCTGGGAGTACGCTCGTGCGTATGGAGACGGTGAGCCCTGGCGAACTCGTGACGATCACCGGCGGTGGTCGTCCCGTCGCGGGGATCGTCTTCGCCACTGCGGCGCGCGACCGCGTGACCGTCGCGGTGGCAGACCAGGTTCGCGGCCCCGTCTTCCGCACCGTCTCGCTGGCCGACCTCGCCGAGCGCACCGATGAGGGACCCGGGGACGTCGCCCTGCATCAGCTCATCCGGCGCACCCCCGTCCCCGCCGGGCACGGCGCCACGGCTGCTGCGGGGATCCGGCAGCGGGGTGCCGGCCACACACGCGCCCCCGCCCACCGTGCCACCGGCAAGTAGCACCGGCCCCGTCATGGTCCGACGCCTCGCGCTGCTGCCGCTCCTGCTGCTCCTCAGCCTCGCGCTGACGCCGGCCGCTGCGACCGCCGCACCCGCGCGAACCGCCAAGCTCTTCTTCACGGCCGGAGAGCAGTTCAGCCCGGTCACGCGGACCTTGCCGTCCGCGAACTCCGGTGCCCTGTCGGCGGTCACCGCGCTCCTGCGCGGCCCGACCGCCGCCGAGCGCGGGCGGGACGTCACGACGCAGATCCCCACCGGGGTCACGATCACCGAGCTGTCCCAGGACGGCGACAAGGCGGTCCTCGAGCTTTCGCCGGCGTTTCTGCAGGACATCCCGCGCGCCGCGGCCGACCGCAACAGCGCCCAGCGCCAGACCCTCGACGCACGCATCGGGCAGGTCGTCTTCACGCTCACGCAGTTCGCCGGGATCGGGTCGGCCAAGATCCTCTGCGACGGGCTGCTCCTGGACGCCGACGTCGGCCGCAAGGACTACGCCCGTCCGCAGACCGGCCCGGTCCGCAAGCAGCGCCCCAAAGGTGCCGCCGGCAACGGGATCAAGGGCGTGCAGCAGCAGCTCGCGGCGATCGGCTTCCTGCCTCCGGAGGCCGTCGACGGACTGGCCGGCTACCGCACCCAACAGGCCCTGCTGGCCTTCCAGGCGTGGCACGGGCTGCAGCGCGACGGCGTCGCCGGCCCGGTGACCAAGGCCAAGCTCGCCAGGGCCGGGCGGCCCCAGCCGCGCGCCGGCGGCCCCGCGAGACGCATCGAGGTCAGCCGGGCCAAGGGCGTCCTGCTGGAGGTCGTCGGCGGCACGGTCGTCCGTGCGATCCACGTCTCCACCGGCGGCCCGGGCACGCAGACCCCCGCCGGGCGCTTCTCCGTCTTTCGCAAGGAGCTGCGCTCCTGGTCGGTGCCCTTCAGCACATGGCTGCCGTACGCGTCGTACTTCAACAACGGCATCGCGTTCCACGAGTACCCGGACGTGCCGGCGTTCCCGGCCTCCCACGGGTGCGTCCGCGTGCCGGCACCCGAGGCAAGAGGCGTGTACGAGTTCGCCACGACGGGCATCGCCGTCGTGATCCTCTGACCGCCGGATGCCCGTCGGCCGATAGGTTCGGAGGATGAGCACCACAAGCCGCCAGTTCCGTCTCGCCACCCGCCCGGTCGGCCTGCCCACCGCCGACTGCTGGGAGTTCACGCAGGAGGAGCTCGGCGACCCCGCCGACGGGCAGTTCCTCGTGGCGGTCAGCCACATCTCGCTCGACCCCGCCATGCGCGGGTGGATGAACGATGTGCGGTCCTACATCCCGCCCGTCGGCATCGGCGAGGTCATGCGCGCCGGCGCCGTCGGCGAGGTCGTCGCTTCCGCGCACCCGGACTTCGCCGTCGGCGATCACGTCTCCGGTGGCTTCGGCGTCCAGTCTCACGCGCTCTCTGACGGACAGGGCGTCCACAGGATCGATCCCGGTCTGGCGCCCCTGCCGACCTATCTCGGCGTCCTCGGGATGACGGGCATGACGGCGTACTTCGGTCTGCTGGACGTCGGCAAGCCCGAGGCCGGCCAGACCGTCGTCGTCTCCGGTGCGGCCGGAGCGGTGGGCGGTGTCGTGGGGCAGATCGCCAAGCTCAAGGGCTGCCGGGTCGTCGGCATCGCCGGTGGCGCCGACAAGTGCCGTCACGTCGTGGAGGACCTCGGGTTCGACGCTTGCATCGACTACAAGGGGCAGGACGTCGCCGCCGGCCTGCGCGAACACTGCCCGGACCGCATCGACGTCTACTTCGACAACGTCGGGGGGAGATCCTCGACGCCGCGCTCGGACGTCTGGCGATGCACGCCCGCATCGTCATCTGCGGGGCGATCTCCCAGTACAACGCGACCGACAAGGTCAAGGGACCCTCGAACTACCTGTCCCTGCTCGTGAGCCGCGCGTCGATGACCGGCATGGTCGTCTTCGACTACGCCGACCGTTACGCACAGGCCGCACAGGAGATGGCGGGCTGGATGGCCGACGGCCGTCTGCACGCCCAGACCGACGTGGTCTCGGGCCTGGAGACGTTCCCCGACACGCTGCTGAAGCTCTTCCGCGGCGAGAACGTCGGCAAGCTCGTCCTGGCGGTCTAGGGCCGGCGGCGCGGCCGGTACGCTCCGGCGCAGTGCCCGACGACGACGCCCGCCCCGACCAGCCGCTGTCGGACTCCGCCCCTCAGGCGGCCCCCGTCCCTTCCGAGAGCCAGGGCCTCCGCGGTCGTCTGGCGGCGGCCGACGGCTCGCAGCTTGCGGTGCGCACCGCCTCGCGGCTGCGTCGGGTGCTGCCGGGGGACGCCCGCTACGGCGACGTCCTGTCGACCGCGTCCGAGCTGCCGACCGACCTGATCGGGCGCGAGCTGGCGACGATGCGCGCGGACCGTCCCAGCGCGACCCGCGAGCTCGGCCTGGGCGCCCTACAGGTCTGGCAGGCGCTGAGCGAAGGCTTGGGCCGCGGGCACGGCGACACGCCGGTCACGATCCTCTTCACCGACATCGTCGGGTTCTCCTCATGGGCGCTGCAGGCCGGGGACAGCGCCGCCGTCGCCCTGCTCCGCGCTGCGTCCAGCGCACAGGAGGACGCGATCACCGAACATCGCGGCCGGGTCGTCAAACGCCTGGGCGATGGGATCATGGCCGTGTTCGTCACGCCGGAGCACGCGGTCGCCGCCGCACTGGACGCCCAGCTCCGCATCGCCGCGGTGGACATCGACGGATACCGCCCGCAGCTGCGGGCAGGGCTGCACCTCGGGACCCCACGCAAGCTCGGCGGGGATTACCTCGGGGTGGACGTCAACATCGCGGCGCGCGTGGCGGACGCGGCGAAGGGTGGCGAGGTCCTCGTCTCCGATCCCGTCGCCGATCACCTGGAGGCCGACGGGCACCCCGTCCCCTATCGGCTCGGACGCCGCAAGCGGCTGAAGGCCGCAGGTGCCCCACGTGACCTGCGCGTACGCCGGGTCGAAACCGCCTGACGCGATCAGCGTCGGACGACGAGACGCGCCTGCATCCCGGCACGCCGGTGACCGGGGAGCGAGCAGAAGACGACGTACCGTCCGGGCGGGAGGCGATAGGCCCGCTCGAGGACGGCCCCGGGGGCCGCCTGCGGCGCCCCGCGCGGAGCGGCGCCGATCTGGCGTCCGCGGCGCGACAGCCGCCGGATCACCAGGTCGTGCCTGTCCTGGCCGCGGTTTGAGAGCTGCACGATCGCCGGACCGGCCGCCAGCGCCGACCGCGAGAGCGTGAATCGGAACTCCGTTGCGGTGACGAGCAGCCTGGCCGCAGCAGTCGCCGACGGCCCCGCCCCCGACGCGCCCCCAGGCGCGACGCCGCCGCCGGCGGCGGCCACCGCCAGGACAGCCACCGTCAGGCGCCTCACCGGATCAGCCCCGGCCGGTCGATGCCCCTGATGCCCGGCAGCACGGCAGCCGCATCACACCCGAGCCACTGCTCCAGCAGCGCGGCGTACACACCGCGGAAGTCGCTGGTGGCCACGAGGTTGCCCTGACGGTCCAGACGGGAGAGTCCCGGGAACTCGCCGATCATCCGGCCGGTCACGCGCGAGCCGATGACCATCCCCAGGCCGGCGGCCCCGTGGTCGGTGCCGCCGCGGTTCTCCTGCGCGCGACGGCCGAACTCCGACCAGACGTGGACGACGACACGATCGGCCAGCCCACGGGCCTCCAGGTCCCTCTGGAAGGCCAGCAGCGTCTGACAGGTCAACGCCAGGTCACCCTGCATGACCTGCTGCTGACCTGAGTGCGTGTCGTAGGAGCCCGGGGCGGTCACCGACACGCAGCGCAGCGGCAGCCCGGCGGCGAGCATCGCCGCGAGGCCGGCCATGCGTCCCGGGAAGTCGTCCTCGCTCGCGGGGTAGGCCACCGGAGAGACGAACGACGGGCGCGTCGGAATGGTCGTCCTTCGGAGGGGCGAAAGGCAGCAGCTGACGGCGGACCGACGCGGCCTGGACCGCGCCCGTGGCGGCCTGGCGCAGCGCCGGGTCGGCGGAGGCGGCATGGACCGAGCCGAGCTGCCCGAAGGCGTCGAGCATGAGCGCGTTCGACGTCGCCCCACACCCCGCGCGCCCAGAAGTCGAAGGCCCCGGGCGAGTCGATGGCGGACACCGGCTTGGACGCCGTGGCCAGCGCGGGGGCCAGCGCACCGTCCAGCGACAGGCCCTGCAGCGGGTTGTCCGGCGAGCCCGACGCGGTCCAGGTAGCGCCCCATCCAGCCCGTGCGGGCCCGCGGGTCCAGCGCGCCGACCTCGTAGAAGTGGCGTGAGACGAAGTGCGACTGGTCCGGGTGCGTCGTAGCCGACCGCCGGCATGCACGCAGACCTTGCCCTCACGGTGCAGCGTCGGCCAGCGGCGCGGCGGACGGGTGCCACCGCAGGCGGGGTCCTCGCCGAACGCCTCCCCGGCGCCGGGGTCCAGCGCGAGCGTCGGGCGCAGGCGTCGCAGCTGCGGGTCACCGACGGGCGCGAGCACCTGCAGCGAGTCGATGCCCCCCTCCAGGTAGACCTGCACGACCACGGGATCCACCGGGCCTGCGGCAGCCTGCGCCACGCCCGGCTCGAACAGGCCGAGGCGCCCGGCGCCGTACACCGACAACGCCAGTGACGCCGAACGCAGGACGAACGAGCGCCGCGACATGCCGGTGCCGGCGGGGGACGGCATGCCGGGCTCGACCGCCGGCAGACCGTGGCCGGCGGCGGCAGCGGTGCGTGCGCGCAAGGCACGGCCATGCTCCGAGCAGGCGGCCATCAGCTCGTGTGCAGGTCGGGTGACGTCGCGATGAGCATGAGCAGCGCGTTGTGGCGCAGGACGGCGAACGGCGCGACCTTCCAGGGCCGATCGGCCTTGCGTCGGGCATCGGCGGCGAAGTCCTCGAGCCCCGCGCGGGTGCCCGGCGTCAGCGTCGGGGTCCCGAGGGCCTCCAGAGCGCGGTCGACGGCCTGCGCAGGGGAGAGCGCCGCCAGCGACGAGCGGTTCGCCTCGTTGTCGTCCAGCGACGTGCCGTCCAGGATCAGGTTGGCCGCCAGCCAGCGCCCGCGCCACGTGGCGGTGTCGATCCAGCGAGTCGGCGTCCCAGCCCGCGACGTTCGGCGGCTTGAAAGAGGCGCTGCCCGGTCAGGTCGCAGAGCCAGCTCCAGCTGTCGGTGTCGACGCCGCGCCCGACCGCGCGCAGCAGACCCGCGACGTAGACGACGGGCGGCTTGACCATCCGCGGGCCCGCGTGGAGCGCGGGGTGTCGGAGGATCGCCTCGACGAGCGGGCGGATCTGCCCGCCGGATACGCGATACATCCGGGCGAGCGCCGCAGCGTCGCGAGCGGGTGGAGCGACGGGGACGAAGTGATCCCACAGGCGCCGCACGACATGAGCGGCGTGCTTGGGATGGCCGACGGCGAGGCGGACGGCGTCCTTCCAGTCGTACCGACCGCGGTGGCCGAAGATCGTCTTGACGCCGGCGTCGTGCGCGGCCGGATCCATCCTGAACCGCCCTGGGCGGCCGTCCACCCAGTCGTTGCGAAAGCCCGTGAGCGCCCGGGCGAGCTCGCGCACGTCGCGCTCGGCGTAGCCCCGGCCGGCGCCGAGCGTGAACAGCTCGAGCAGCTCGCGCGCGTAGTTCTCGTTCGACCGCCCCCTTGCGGTTCGTCGCTCCGTCGAGCCACACGAGCATCGCGGGATCCCTGGTCATCGCGGTGACCAGATCCCGGAAGCGCCCCAGCGAGTGCGCGCGGATCGTCCGGTTCTGGTCCAGCAGGAGGTCCGGGGGGACCGCGGCGACAGACGTCGCAAACCAGTCGTGGAAGACGAGCGTCATCCGTTCGACGAGCGGCGCCTGGGTGCGGACCATGCGGTCAAGCCACCACAGTCCCTCGTGACCCCAGGCGTCACCCGGCGCCAGCGGCTGCCCCCGTACGGACGGTGCCGGCCCGACGAGCGCCCTGGACGCCGGACGGGTCAGTGAGCGGACCGCCCCGTCGAGGCCGAGGCCGGCGAGCTTCGCCGCCTCGCCCGGCCGCGGCCCGAAGCCGGCGCGGAAGAGCAGACGCTCGGCGTGCACGGCTTCGAACGGGCCGCGATACACGGGCAGCGTCGGGACGGTGGTCGGCGCGGAACGTCGCGCAGGTGAGCGGGAGGGGGCGGAACGGGTCGGCATGGCGTGTCTGCCCCCATCGGCGGATCCCGCCTGCCACCTGATCTCGTGGGCTCGAGGCCCGACGTTCGGCCAGGGTCAGGGGTTGCGCAAACGGGCGCCGGCGGCACGCTTGACCGCCGGCAGCAGCAGGCTGCGCGGGACGAGACGCCCGCCGATGACCATCCCCTTCGTCGCGACCCCCGGGACGACGGAGCGCTTGCCGTGCAGCATCCCGCGGACGGCGGCGGCCGCGACATCGGGGGCGGAGACCGCCATGCCGCCGGGCGCCATGTCCTCCGCCGCTCCGACCCCGGCGACCGCGCCGAACTCGGTGGCCACCGGCCCGGGCGAGAGGGTCGTCACCGACACGCCGGTGCCGCTGAGCTCGGCGTGCAGCGATTCGCTGAACGTCTGGACGAACGACTTCGTCGCGGCGTAGGTCGCGAATCCCGGCAGCGGCTGGAAGGCGACGACGCTTGCGACGTTGAGGATCGCTCCGGCCCCACGCTCGACCATCGGCCACAGAAACGCGCCGGTCAGCTCGTGCAGCGCCAGGACGTTGAGACGGACCATCTGCTGCTCGCGGTCCAGCGGCAAGCCGTCAAAGCGCCCGTAGGACCCGAACCCGGCGTTGTTGACGACCCCGCAGACGTGCGCATCGGCGTCGCTGAGGCGCGCGATGAGCGCCCACCGAGCGGCGTCGTCCGACAGGTCGCACGCCTCGATGCCGACGGTCACCCCGGCCGCACGACGCAGCTCCGTCGCCAGCTCCTGCAGCCGCTCCTCCCGGCGCGCGACGAGCGTGACGTTGTGGCCGAGATCGGCCAGGCGCCGGGCGATCTGCTCGCCGATGCCGGAGCTCGCGCCGGTCACGAGGACGGTGGCGTCTTGGCGCGGCGCGGGGAGAGCCATCCCCTGAGCCTACGGTCCGTGGGGAGTGTGGGACGCTTGGCGGGTGAGCCGCCGACGTGCTTTCGCCCAGGTCGATGTCTTCACGACGGCCCCGTACCGCGGCAACCCCGTTGCCGTGGTGCTCGACGCCGACGGCCTGGACTCCGCGACGATGCAGCAGATCGCCCACTGGACGAACCTGTCGGAGACGACGTTCGTCCTCGCGCCGACCTCGCCGGACGCCGACCTGCGGGTGCGGATCTTCACGCCGTCGCGAGAGCTGCCCTTCGCCGGACACCCGACGCTCGGGACGTGCCATGCCTGGCTCGAGGCCGCAGGTCGCGCGCGGGTTCCGGGCGATGAGCTCGTCCAGGAGTGCGGCGCCGGCCTCATCCCGGTGCGGGTCGGGCACGACTCCATGCTCGCCTTCCGGGCTCCCCCGCTCGTACGCGACGGACCGGTCCACGAGGACCTCGCGGCACAGGTCGCTCTCAGCCTCGGCGTCGGGCAGGAGGAGATCGTCGACCTCGCCTGGGCCGACAACGGGCCCGGGTGGATCGCCGTGCTGCTGTCCAGCGCCGAGGCGGTGCTCGCGTTGGAGCCGGTGGCCCGTGGAGCCCTCGAGCTCGGGGTGGCGGGACCACACCCGCCCGGAGGACGCCATGCCTTCGAGGTCCGCGCCTTCTTTCCCGAGCACGGGCAGCTCGTGGAGGATCCCGTCACCGGGTCGTTCAACGCGTCGCTGGCGCAGTGGCTGCTCGGGTCAGATCGGGCGTCGGCCCCGTACGTCGCCCGACAGGGAACGGCGCTCGGCCGCGCCGGCGAGGTCCACGTCACCCAGGATCCCGACGGCGCGATCTGGGTCGGCGGCGCCACCGTCACCTGCGTCAGCGGGACGCTGACGAGCTAGCTAGAAGTCGAAGTCCCGCGGGGGCTTCTGCTCAAACCACAGCCGGTCGTGCTCCGGGGTCTCCTGCAGGAACTCCGGCGTCTCCTCCAGCTCGTCGTGCTCCTCCGGCTCGGCGTCCGCAGGGACGACGTCCGCGGGAGCGCTCTGCGGCCCGGCGATCTCGGGCGCCGGCGTCGGAGCCGACGCAGTGTCCGGCGCGACCGGCGCGTCCGGCGGTGGGGCCGCCGCCTCGGCGGCGTGGAGGTCCTGGAGTGAGAAGGCGACGGTGGCCTGGCCCGGGTCCTCGCCCGGGACGACGGGCTCGGGGACGCCGGGCGTCGACGCGACCGGCTCGACGTCGGGCTGGACGGGCTGCGGGTCCGCCGGCTCCGGTGTGACGGACGCAGGCACGGCCGGGTCCGGCGCAGCGGCGCCGGTCGCGGGCTGGACCGGCGACGGGAGCGGGTCGCTCTGGCGCGGCTCCTCGGGCTCCACCGCGAGCGCGGTCGGGTCGGCCGCGAGCTCGGGCGCCGGCGCGACGGGCTCCGCATCAGGCATCGCGATGTCCTCCCGGCGGACCGGCCCCAAGGCTTCGTGCTCCTGGCGGGCGACCTCGCTGGCGTCAGCGCCGTGCAGGCGCTTGAGCTCGAGGTGCTCGCGGATGGCGTCGTCGAGCAATCCCATCGGCGTGAAGCCTACCCGCCCGCCGGGACGGTCGTGCACCAGGGCGTGCGCCGCGGCGCGCGCCGGTGTCCGCAGATCAGGTCGACGGCACCTGGGTGGCGCACACGGTCCTGTTCTTGCCTGTGCGTTT
This sequence comes from Paraconexibacteraceae bacterium, assembly GCA_963750375.1. Taxonomy (GTDB): domain Bacteria; phylum Actinomycetota; class Thermoleophilia; order Solirubrobacterales; family Solirubrobacteraceae; genus Paraconexibacter. The sequence continues at coordinate 373,442 of CAVVQN010000005.1, read as the reverse complement.
GGCCTCGTACAGGGCGGCGTCGGCGTCGGCGACGAGCGCTCGCGAGTCCGCCGACCGGTCCGGGTGCGTCGCCACGCCGAAGCTCGCGGTGACGCGCAGCGGCCGGTCGCCCGCGGTCGCGACCGTCAGACGGAGGGCCTCGATACCCGCCCGGATACGCTCGGCGAGCTGAAAAGCGCCCTCTTCGTCCGTCTGGGGCAGGACGACGGCGAGCTCCTCGCCGCCGTAACGGGCCGGCTCGTCGATCTCGCGTGAGTACTCCTTGAGGATTCGCGCGACCTCCTTGATCACGAGGTCACCGGCCGGGTGCCCGTGGGTGTCGTTGACCTTCTTGAAGTCGTCGATGTCGAGCATCACGAGGCTCATGGGCTGCTCGAAGCGGCGCGACCGCTCGACCTCCCCGGCGAGGACCTCCTGGAAGCGCCGGCGGTTCGACAGCCCGGTCAGCTCGTCGGTGACGGCCTGGCGCTCGACCGTCTCGTGCAGCCCGACGTTCTCGATGGACACCGAGGCCTGGCCGGCGAGGTAGTGGAAGAGCTCGCGCTCGGACGGTGTGAAGGCCCGTGCGGGCCGCGCGACCGAGACGATCCCGGTGACACGCGGCGGGCCTTCGGGGTCGGACTGCTCCGTGGCCCGCAACGGGTGGGCGAGCGCGATGACGTCGCCGACGGTCGCCTCCCTCGGAGCACCGGACTCCAGCACCAGCGCCTCGGCCTGCTCGAGCGCTTCGGTCAGGTCGTCCAGCGGGCCCGCCTGCGCCACCTGCGCCAGCTCGCCGTCCGGGTCGGCCCGCACCGACGCGCGGCCGCCCGCGGCGCCCGACCCGTCGACCGCGGTGCGCAGGACGATCTCCAGCAGGGCATCCCGGTCCAGGTTCGATGCGAACGTCTCGCCGATGCGACGGATCGCGAGCGCCAGGCGGGCTCGCTCCTCTTGCACCTCTTGGATCTTGCCTGCGAGCTCGCCCGACATGTGGTTGAACTCGTCGCCCAGGGCGGCGAACTCGTCGCTGCCGACGGTCGGGACACGCGCGCTGAAATCCCCTGATCCGATCAGCCGCGCAGCTTCGAGGAAGCCGCCGATCTGACGTTGCAGCGAGCGCGAGACGAGGAGCGCGAAGAGAAACGCGAGGCTGAAGAACCCCAGGAGGATCGCGGCCGCCACGAGGCGCGAATCGCGGACGTCCGCCGAGGTCCGGGCGGTTGAATCGAGCACCGCGACCTGCACCTTGCTCGTGCCGAAGCCCGGCACGGGGAACGCCGCCGTCCGGTAGGACTGCTGGCCGACGCGAACCGTGGACGGCTTGCTCGGCAGCGACGGGACCGAGACCGTCGACGCGAGGGTGCTCGCCAGCGGCCGCCCGTCCCGCGTGACGATGACGTCCAGGCCCGTGACGCGGCGGACGAGCGTGGCGTAGGTCTTGGGCCCACTGGCCGAGACCTCCATGCGGCCGATGCTCACCCCTGACTCGTCCTGGAGCTCCCGCGAGGCGGGAAAGGTCGCCGTCGACGAGCCGACGTCGACGAACGGGCGTCCCTTGCGGGTGACGACGATCCGCTTGAGGTCCAGCCGCGTCAGCAGGACGGACGCGCGGGCCCGTGCGGTGGTGGCGTCCCCGGCTCGGAGCGCATCGGCGAGCCGCTGGTCACGCCCGACGAGCACCAGCCGGGAGTCAGCCCGCTCCTGCCCGTCCTTGTACAGGTTGATCGCGGCGGACTGCCGCGCCGCGACGCGCGCGTCCTGCTTGCCGTTCTCGTTGTCGGAGATGAGGCTGAACAGCACGACCGTCAGCGACACCATCGGCACGATGACGATGAGGACGAAGAACAGGGTGAGGCGGCTGCGGAAGCTCATGCGGTGGGTGCACGGGGACCGGCTGACATGGTCGAGGCCGATGCTGGACCACGCGGTCCCCAGGCAGCGTACTTGGGCTATCGGCAGCCGCCGGGCGCCCGATGAGCGCTCGAGGACCCGGGCGGACAGCCGACGCGCTCCAAACCGTTGTACGCTTTTGGTCGTTCCGGGGCTGTAGCTCAGCTGGTAGAGCGCCGCCTTCGCATGGCGGAGGCCAGGGGTTCGAGTCCCCTCAGCTCCATGGATGACGCGCCCGGACGCCGCCGGGGGCGTCGGGCCCGGGGACGGACCGGCGGCGTGGCAGACTGGACGGTGTGAGCATCCAGCGCCGTACGAAGATCGTCGCCACCCTCGGCCCGGCGAGCGAGACACCCGAGATGCTCGATCGTCTTCTGGCGGCCGGCGTGGACTGCGTGCGGATCAACTGCTCGCACGGCACGCAGGAGGAGCAGCGCCACCGCACGCTGGAGGCCCGCGCTGCCGCCGAGCGCGCCGGTCGCACGGTCGGGATCCTCTTCGACCTCCAGGGGCCGAAGCTGCGCCTGTCGAGCGACACGGAGCTGCGCCTGCTGGGCGTCGGCGACGCCATCACCTTCGTCGGGTCCGGGACCCCGGTCGAACGCGGGGACGTCGTCGTCGACTTCCCGGAGTTCGTCGAGCTCGTGACCGAGCGCTCGGAGCTCGTCATCGGGGACGGGCTGCCGCGCTTCGCCGTGCGGGCGATCGACGGTCAGCGGGTGCACGCGGTCGCGTTGAGCGCCGGCCCGCTGTCCGGGCGCAAGGGCATCAACGTGACGTACGCGCGGCCGAACCTCCCGGCCATCACCGACAAGGACGTCGCCGACCTGGCGCTGGCCGCCGAGGTGCAGGCCGACTTCGTCGCGCTGTCGTTCGTCCGGTCTGCCGCGGACATGAACGACCTGCGTGACCGTCTGGTCGGGCTGGGCTCGCGGGCGCGGACGGTGGCGAAGATCGAGAAGGTCGAGGCCTACGAGCATCTGGACGACATCCTGGAGGCCTGCGACGGGATCATGGTCGCGCGCGGGGACTACGGCGTCGAGGCGGGGGCGGCCCGCGTCCCGCTCATGCAGAAGGACACGATCCACCGGGCCACGCAGGTCGGGAAGTTCGTCATCACCGCGACCCAGATGCTCGAGTCGATGATCCACGCCGCCGAGCCCACGCGCGCGGAGGCGGCCGACGTCGCCAACGCGGTCATCGACGGCACGTCCGCTGTCATGCTCAGCGCAGAGACCGGCGTCGGCGAGTTCCCCGTCGAGACCGTCCGCGCGATGGCGCTCATCGCGCACGCCGCCGAGGAGTACCCGGTCATCCATGGTCGTGCCCGTGGCGTGCACCCGCCCGATTCGCCGGCAGCGACCGTCCTGCACGCTGCGGTGCAGCTCGCCCACGCGCTGGAGGCCGAGGCGCTCGTCATCCCCACCGCCAGCGGAGGCGGAGCCAGGGCGTGCGCGAAATACCGGCCGGGCCGTCCGATCATCGCGCTCGCGCACGATGCCGTCGTGTCCCGGCAGCTCACGCTGGAGTGGGGCGTGATCCCGGTGACGATCGCGCTTGCCGAGACCGTCGAAGACCTCGTGGACCAGTCCCTGGAGACGGCGCGGGACGTCGCCGGCCTGCCGGTCGACAGCCGGGTGGTCCTGACCGCCGGCCGCCGCACCGGGACGCCGGGGGCGACGAGCCTCATCATGCTCCGCGAGGTCCCGCCGAAGAGCTCCTGAGGAGCCTCCCGTGGGGCTCAGCGCTCGGTGGTGAGCGCGGTGTCCAGCGCGGCGACCACCGCACGCGCATGGATGTCGTGCACCGCGTCGAGGACGTCGAAGACGACGGGGCGGGCGATCGAGTCGCCCTCCCGCTCGAGCAGCTCGCCGGAGACGAAGTGCGCCAGACCGTCGCGGAGCACGCCGAGCCGGGCGACCGACGCCTGGATGCGCGCGACGCCGCCGCGACCGCACAGGTCGGCCAGCACGTCGACGAGCATCGTGAACTCGCGCAGCGCCAGGGCGTCGTCCGTCGAGATCTGGGCCGCGGCGAAACGGGCTTCACGCACCGCCCGCAGCGCGTGCAGGGAAGCGTCGACCTGGACCGGCGTCAGGTCGAACGTGACCGCAACCGACGGAAGTCCGTGACGGTCGGGGTATGACTCGATGTGGTGGGGCAGCAGGACCACGACGCTCAGTGTAGGTATCGGCGCGGCTGCCCCGATGGATGACCCGAGCCGGAGAATCTTGACCCCGGCGGCGGATGGGCGCGCAGACGCTCGCCCTCCGCCGCCGGCGACGCGGACCCGTGAGGCGCGTCGGCGCGTCTCAGATGCGCGTGATGAGCGGCTCCCCGACGAGCCCGAAGCGCTGGAGCGCGCCGAGCAGTTCGCGGTGCCCGAACGCCTGGCAGCCTGACGCGAAACCGGTGCGTCGCGGCGGCTGGTGCAGCAGCGAGTGCGCGCAGTGCGCCTGGAGCAGACCCGTCTGCTTGTAGTTCGCGGCACCGCGGATGACGACCTGGGTGCCGCCCAGGGGTCCTGTTCCGACCACGGAGTCCAGCGACCGGTTGAAGCGCGGGTTCTCGCGAGGCGGGGTGGCCGTCTCGGGCATCTGGGCCATGACCGCCTCCAGCGCTCCCTGCTGCTCCTCCTCCGTCGGCAGCGACTTGACCTGCTGCTCGACGATCTCGGCGATCTGCTGCACACCGGTCATGACCTCACGGCTGAAGACGCCGCCGTAGGACTTGCACGTCACGACCCGCGGATCGTTCTCGAACCACACGGGGTGGGAGGTGCCGCCCCACGGCAGGACGAGGCTCGTCGGGTGCTGGCCGGGGACCTGCACTTCGAAGCTCGAGGCACCGGGCCACGCCACGAGCTGGTCGTTCTCGAGGTAGAAATGCTCGGCCATCAGGATCGTGAAGATCGAATCGGTCGACGCGATGGTGGGCGCGCCGCCCCACAGGACGAGCGTGTCGAGGGTGTCGACGGACGGGTCCTCGAGGGCGATGTTCGCCGCGATCTCGCCGTTCGTGTACATCTGCGCGACACAGGGAGCCAGGAGCAGCCCGGCCTCGGCGAACGCCTCCCCGAACCGGTCACGCACGTCGATCATCCAGTTCTGCTCACCCGTCGTGTCGATGTAGTGCGCACCGACCGCAAGCGCCGCCTCCGCGACGACCATCCCGTACGTGGCGAACGGGCCGACCATGTTGCAGATGACCTTCGCACCCTGGAAGAGGTCGGTCAGCGCCTCGACGGTGTGCTCGACCGCTGCCACCGAGTAGGTGGCTGTCTCGATGCCGGGGACCTTGTCCATGATGGCCTGCAGCTTGTCCGCGTCGCGGCCGGCAGCGACGAACGGGACGTGGTACTCGCGCAGGTACTCGGCGACGAGGCGGCCGGTGTAGCCGCTGGCGCCGTAGATGACGACGGGATGCTGGGAGCTCATGGGTCGACGCTAGTCCGGGGGACGGTGACCGCGGGTGTCGCGCGCTGCCAGGGGTGTCAGAGCTTTCTGTCGTCGTGCCACAACGCCGCGCGGGCCTGCACGGCGGCAGGATGTCCGCCGCGGGCGCGCGTCAGCGTCGTCCGCCAGCAAGCGCCGAGTTGGCGACCTTGATCAGACCCTGGCGATCCGCCGGATCGTCCTTGCTCCCGTCGAGCTTCAGCGCGTAGGTGAACAGCAGGCCGTAGCGCCTGAAGGAGATCGACGGAGCCGAGCAGTTCGCCCCGCACGCCAGCGGCCGGAAGCGGCCCTCCAGCCCGCCGCGGAGCGTGACCTTCTTCCCGTCTGCGGGCCCGAGCCGACGTGCCGTGCGGACGCCGGAGAGCTCCCCGGCCGCGCAGACGTTCGCCCCGTTGCACCCCGGGACGTAGCCGAGGACGACATCCCAGCGCCTGGCCGACGTGGTGACGACGGGGTACAGCGAGCGGCGGCCCTCCAGCGGCGACACCGGCAGGATCGACGGCAGGACGATGGGCAGCGAGGTCCGGGCCTTGAGCTTCACCAGCGCCCCACGCAACGGCTTTGCGACCGGCGCCGGCGCGGCCTGGGCCCCGCCGGGAGCACCGGCCGCGACGACGGCGACGAGGGCCAGGACCGACGGGTGACGGCGCATCGGCGGAGCGTAGAGCAGTTCGGACGCGCCGCGGCAGAACGTGGGCTGTCACAGTGCCCGCAGCATGACCAAGGTCCCGAAGACCCGGAAGTACTCACCGCGACGCTCGCGCGCAGAACGTCGCGAGCAGCTGCTGGACGCGGCGCTCGTCATCGTGGACTCCCAGGGTTTCGGCGCCTTCTCGATCGAGGCGGTGGCCCGCGAGGCCGCGCTCGCCAAGACCGTGGTGTACGCATCCTTCGACAACCCGCACGAGCTGCTGCGGGCGCTGGTGGACCGTGAGCTCGACCGGGCCGTCGAGGACCTGGCCGCGGCGATACCCCGTCCGCCCTACGACGACCCGGCGACCGTCCTGCAGGAAGCCCTGATGGAAGTCCTGCGCTCGGCGCGGCGGCGCCCGGCGACGTGGCGGATCTTCGTGCTGCCCGCCGACGGGATGCCGCCCGCAGCGCGCGAGGACGTCAGGCACCATCACGCGCGCTTCCTGCGGCAGATCGAACCGCTCGTCTTCTGGGGGCTGGAACGACTGGGCAGCCCACAGCTGGACGCCGAGCTGACGACGAACATCCTCATCGCCGCCTGCGAGCAGGGCATCCGTCTGGCCCTGACGGACCCCGAGCGCTACACGGACGAACGCCTCATGACGTTCGCGAGCGAGCTCGTCTCGACGTTCCTGCGGCCGCCTACCACCTGACCGCGCGCGGGCACTCCTGGGACGCCTCGCAGGAGCGACGCGTTCTGACGCGAACAACACACGACGGACACATCATCGACCGCGGCGCCTGTCACGGTCCGCGAAACCCCTTGCCTCCTGAGGGGTACCGAAGGTTTCCCCGTGTCGCCCGTGCGCACCCTCAGCCCCCCGCTGTCTGCCCCGGCCTCCAAGCAGGCCCCAGCTCTGCGTCGCCTGCGCCCGCACCTGGCCGACGGCGCGCAGACGAGCGTCTACGTCGCCGCCTTCCCGCTCGCCGGCCTGCGCGTGCAGGTGCGCCGGCTCCCCGAGCCCGAGACGCTGCTGCAGTGGTGCCGGAGCACCGGGACCGAGCATGCGATCGTCGGCGGCTTCTTCGTGCGACCGCACAACGCCCCGCTCGGCGAACTGCAGATCGGCGGCCTGCCCGTCGACCACGTCCCGTTCACCGCCCCATGGGACGCCCGCCGCGCGTGCGTGCACGTCGGCGTCGGCAGCCCGGCCGACGCCGGCGTGCGGATCGCCCGGCGGGACGGCCTGCCCGCAGAGCTGGGCGGAGATCTGTTGCAGGCCGGTCCGCTGCTCGTCCGCGACGGCGTGTCCGTCGTCACGGATGAGGATCAGGAAGGCTTCTCAGCGGGGGCCGACCAATTCGACTCGGACATCACCGTGGGCCGGCATCCCCGGTCGGCCCTGGCGCTGACCGACAGCCACCTGCTGGCCGTCACGTGCGACGGGCGTCACTGGGACGAGGCCGGCCTCACGATCGACGAGCTGGCGGACGAGCTCGTGACCCTCGGTGCCCACTCCGCGCTGAACCTCGACGGGGGAGGCTCGACCGCCCTGGTCTGCGCGGGGCGCCTCGTCAACCGCCCGCGCGAGCAACACGGGATCGAACTGCCTGAAGGCCGGCCGATCTCCACAGCGCTCGCCCTGTCCTACGACGGCTAGGGCAAGCCGGGCGTCTAAGGCGGCGCGCCCGGGGCATACTGGGTGGACGTGTCCTCTGCCTTGCGTGTCGTCTCAGGAATGCTCTTCTATCCGAGAGGCGGCTCGGCGTTCGTCACCCGGGCCCTCGCCCGCGGGCTGCAGACGAACGCCGCGGTGGACTTCACGCTGCTGGCCGGCTCGCGCACCGATCGGGGCGCGCTGTCTGACGCGGAGGCCTTCTACGGCGGCGTCGACGTCCGCCCGGTCGACTTCACCCCGGCGCTGCAGACCTCAGACCCCGTGTCGTTCGAGGCACCCGACCCCGGCACCGCGCCGCTTCAGCCGTCCTTCGAGGATCGCGGTGGGGCCGCAGACCGCACGTTCGCCGGACTCGACGACGCCGCCTTCGAGGTGCAGGTCGCGGCCTGGGCGCGCGAGCTGACCGCCGCCGGGGCGGAGGACGCCGACGTCCTGCACCTGCACCACCTCACCCCCCTGCACGAGGCTGCCGCCCGTGTGGCCCCCGGCGTCCCGGTCGTCACCCACCTGCACGGCACCGAACTGCTGCTGCTGGAGGCGATCGCGGCCGGCGAGGTCGACTCACCGCACGCGCAGGCGTGGGAGCAGCGACTCTGCCGCTGGGCCGCCGACAGCACGCGGCTCATCGTCGCGCCCGGCAACCGGCGCCGGGCGATGCGGTTGCTCGACCTGCCGAAGGCTCGCTTCGCCGATCTGCCGAACGGCTTTGATCCCGTCGCGTTCCGTCCGCTGGATGTCGATCGTCGCGAGGTCTGGCGGCGCGTGCTGGTGCAGGACCCGCGCGGATGGCTGCCGGACCGAGAGCCAGGGTCCGTCCGCTACGACGAGCGGGCGCTGGACGCGCTGGATCGCGGACCGGTCATCCTCTTCGTCGGCCGGTTCACGAGCGTCAAGCGGCTGCCGCTGCTGCTGGAGTCGTTCGCCGCCGCCCGGCGGCGCGCGGACCGACGAGGCGACGCTCGTGCTCGTCGGCGGGCATCCCGGCGAGTGGGAGGGCGAGCATCCGGCGCAGACGATCGACCGGCTGCACCTTCGCGACGACGTCCTGCTCGCAGGCTGGCACGACCAGTCCGAGCTGCCTGAGCTGCTGGCCGCCGCCGATCTGCTCGTGCTGCCGTCCTCCCGCGAGAGCTTCGGCCAGGTGCTCGTCGAGGCGATGGCTTGTGGCGTGGCGCCGGTGGCGGCCGCCTCTCTCGGGCCGGCCCACATCATCGAGGATGGCCGGACGGGCTGGCTGTTCGACATCGACGATGCGCACGCCCTGACCGACGCGCTCGTCGAGGCGATCGACGACGCCGAGGAGCGTGGCCGGCGGGCGGCTGCCGCCGAGCAGGCCGCCCTGGAGCGCTTCACCTGGCCTGCTGTCGCCGGGCGGCTGGAGCGGATCCTCCGCGCGGCCGTCGCCTCGTCCGGCGCGCGGGAAGGCGCCGACATGTCCGACAGCGTCTGAGCAGGGTTCGACCGCCCGGCTCTGCGGGAAGCCCAGGGGGGTGCGACGCGTCGACTGTGCTGGACCAGGGTGGACCCGTCGCAAGCGCGGCCGGGGCTTCGAGCTGCTCGACCAGCACGGCCGGACGGTCACCGACCCCGAGGCGAAGGCGCGCGTCGCCGCGTTGGCGATCCCCCCGGCGTGGAAGGAGGTCTGGATCTGCCCGGACCCCTCCGGTCACCTGCAGGCGACGGGGATCGACGACGCAGGCCGGCGCCAGTACCGCTACCACGAGGTCTGGAACCAGCGGCGCGCCCGACGGAAGTTCGACGAGACGCTCGTCTTCGCCGCTGGGCTGCCGCTGCTGCGCCAGGAGGTCCACGACACGCTGACCGCCGAGGCCGGGCGGCCTTCCGCGGAGGCCGTGCTGGCGTGCGTGGCCCGGCTCCTGGACGTCGGGTTCTTCCGCATCGGCAGCGAGACGTACGCCCGCGAGAACGGCACCTACGGGCTGACGTCGATGCGGCGGGAGCACGTGCAGATCTCGGCCGAGGGCGTCGTGACGTTCGACTACCCCGCCAAGCATGGGTTGCGGCGGGTGCAGCACATCGTCGACCCCCTCTCGGCCGAGCTCGTCGCGAGGCTCAAGCGCGGGCGCAGCGGCGACGGCCAGCTCTTCGGATGGCGCACGAAGGACGGGTGGCGTCCGCTGCGCACGTCAGACGTCAGCGAATACCTCGCCGAGCGCGTGCCGACGGGCTCGGCCAAGAGCTTCCGTACCTGGCACGCGACCGTCCTGGCCTCGGTCGCGGTGGCCGTGGCCGAGGTCGACCCCAAGCACGCCCCGTCCCGCAAGCGGGTGATCGTGCACGCGGTCAAGGACGTCGCCCGGCACCTGGGCAACACGCCGGCGGTCTGCCGCAGCTCCTACATCGACCCGCGGGTCTTCGACAAGTACGCCGGCGGCGAGACGATCCGCGACGTCGTCACGCGCCTGGCCGCGGTCGACGACGGCGGCCTCAGCGACACCGCGATCCACGGCGGAGTCGAGGCCGCGGTGCTCGAGATGCTCGGCGGCGACGCGAGCGCGTACGCCGCGGTGCGCGCTGACGCCGCATCTTAACGACACCCCAGGGCGTGACCTGCAGCTCGAAAGTGTGCTAACGAACAGTTTTTCTTATGGCTGATGGACCACTTTTCGACGACTTTCGCCTATGCTGCGGGCTCCTGTCCGTTCGAAAGGATTTACAGATGCTCAAACTTCGCGCTTTTACCTTGCGTGGCGCACCACTCCTAGCGGTAATGGGGAGTCTGGTTGCGGTCCCGACCATTGCCTACTCCCAGACATATGAGATCCCGAGCCCGCCGCCCCAGAGCGAAGGTGGGCCCGCCCCCGTCAGCATCAGCCCGAACGGCGACCCGGAGGTCGGCGTGTCAACGGGTTGCGCCGGTCCCGATGCCTGCTCGGGCACCATGTCGCTCGGCGGCGGGTCCGGAACTCGGTCGCTGCGTGCGGCTGCCGATCTCGGTTCGGCAACCTACAAGCTCGCCCCCGGCACGAAGGCCCTTGTCAAGGTGCCGCTCAACGAGAACGGCGTCGCCGGCGTCGCGACCGCTCCCGGCGGATCGCTGCCGCTTGTGCCCACGGCGGCGACGAAGAACGCCGACGGCACCACGACGACCACGCGGCTGAAGGCCGTGACAGCGTCGGCGTCTCCGGCCGTGCTCGCCAAGGTCGTCGCCAAGGCGCTCGCCGACGACCCGTCGCTCGCTGACGCGATCTCGAAGAACAACCCCGCCGCGCTGAAGTCGGCGCTTGATGCCAACCCCTCGCTCAAGGCGGCCGTCAACAAGGCCAACCCGGGGTTGGCGGGCAAGCTCGCCAAGGCGCTGAAGGCGCTCTCGGGCTCCTACCGTGTCGTCGGGGGCGTCGTCAAGGTCTCCGGGAAGGCCGCCGCCGGGACGCTCGTCACCGTGAAGGTCGTGACAAAGCAAGGCAGGACGCAGCGGACACGGACCAGGAAGATCCGCGCCAGCAAGGCAGGGCGCTATGCGATCACGCAGTCGGTCAAGGGCTCACGGGTGATCAAGGTCACGGCGGCGACCTACCGCCACAAGCAGATCAACCTCAGGCGCCGTGCGCTGACCTAGCAGCACACGGACGGGAAAGACCGCGGACCGTGTCCTGTCACCGACAGGACCCGGTCCGGGCTGGGTCGCGCATTGCACGACTGCCCTCGGGCCGTCAGGAACTGACGGGAAGCGGCATCTCCACGGCCTCCAGGGCCCGAGCGACCGTGAGCAGCATGTTGGCCGCGCTCTTCCCGGTGGTGTTCGACCACTCGGTCTCCTCGGACGTGAGGTACTCCTCGTCGCCGGGTCCCGGCCCCTTGTTCCAGTACGTCCACGCCTGGCCGGGAACGGTGAAGCCGACGTCGATGACCGCCTGGGCGACGTTCGCGATGATGTGGTGGGCGCCGTCCTCGTTGCCGGTGACGACGACACCCGCGACCTTGCCGTAGGCCACAGGCCGCCCGTCGGCGTCGGTCTGGGCGATCATGCTGTCCATCCGTTCCAGCGCCCGCTGCATGACGCTGGACGGCTGGCCCAGCCAGGTCGGCGTCGCGAGGATGAGGATCTGCGCGTCGAGGATCTGCTGGTGGACCTGGGGCCACTGGTCTCCGTCGCCCTCGTCCGCCGTCACCCCGGGCGCGATGTCCAGGTCGACGAGGCGGACGTAGTCCGACGTCGACGCCTTGCCCGGCCAGGTGGTCGCCGACGACGCGGGCCAGCGCCTCGGTGTTCGAGTCCGCGGGGGACTTCTTGAGGGTGGCGTTGAGAACGAGGGCTCGCATCCCTTTGCCCTAGCCGTCACGGGCCCGCGTCAAACCTCGCGCCCCGCGCCCGGCGCCTCAGCCGAGCATGGGACGGCCGGTCGGCCGCTGCTGCTCGTCGAGCTCGAGCTGCTCGTAGAACCGCGTGAAGTGGTGCCCGTGGCGGAACTCGCCGACGTGCGGCTCGATGCGCTCGCCCTGCGCCATGCGGACGATGAGCTCCGGGTAGGTCCGGCCCGGGCAGCGCCGCGTACATCGGGGCCGGGAACGCGCCGCCGAAGCGCGGGTTGACGTCGGTGATGCCAAGGCCGATCTCGGGGTCGCGGAACATCTGGATCGTCCCCGGGCCGCGGAAGGCGAAGGCCTCGGCCACGCGGCGGGCGAGGTCGATGAGCTCCTCGTCGTGGATGACCTGGCCCTTGATCGACTCGCCGCCACGCGACTCGAGCATCGTCCGCGGGATCGCGTTGAGGCAGCGTCCGTCGAGGTCGCAGAGGACGTCGACGGAGAACTCCGGCCCGCCCATGAGGCGCTGGACCATCGTCGGCTCCTTGACGTAGCGGACGAAGAACTCCATCTCGTCGCGATCGGCGCACGGGTGGATGGAGCGCGCGCCCGAGCCGTGGATCGGCTTGACCATCACGGGGTAGGACTCGGCTCGGTCCCCGGCAGCACGGTCGGCGGCGAGGGCAGGCCACGGCGCTCGAGCTCGACGTGGGTGCGGAACTTGTCGTACATCGCCTCGCAGGTCTCCACGGAGGCGACGAACGCCGGCAGTCGCTCCCCCGCGGCGGCGAGGACGTGGATGTCGAGGTCCGTCAGCGGGACGACGGCGCCCACGTCGTGCTCGGCGACGAGGCGCTCGAGGTACGGGACGTAGTCCGGGTCGTCGATCCGCGGCGGGACCACCGCGAGGTCGGCCGCATAGCGCGCGGGGGCGAGCAGGCTCGGATCCGCCGCGATCGTGAAGCGCGTGCCGGGAGAACGCCGAGACGATGTCAAAGCGCTTGCCGACCCCGGTCAGCAGGACGGCCGGACGTCCGCCGCGCGGCCGCGCGTCGTCGGCGACGGTCATGGACGCGCGTGGAAGGCCGTGAGCGTGTCCGCCCGCAGGCCCAGCCGCAGGCTCTCCAGGGAGATGACCTCCGCGGGCGGGACGTTGCCGAGGTTCACGCTGCCGCCGAAGCGGCTGATGAGCCACGCCTGCTGGTCCTTGCGGGGCGCTTCGAAGACCAGCTGGGCCAGGTCGATCTCGTGGACGATCTCGTCGATGAGTCCGGTGCGTGCTTCGCCGTCGGCACGGTAGAGGCCGGCCGTCCCGGTGGCGCGCCCCTCGCAGACGACGAGCTGCTGCGCCGGCGGCGATCGCCTCGCGGATGAGCTGGACCCACCGGTACGGGGCCAGGATGGCGTCGCTGTCCTTCTCCCCCACCTCGGCGTAGACGATGAAGTCCCGCGCCAGGCGCGTGATGAGCGCATGCTTCTCGTCCGTCGGGATCGGGACGACGCCCGAGCTGACCTCGACGCGGTCGATGGCGTGGGCCTGCAGCCACTCACACAACTCGTCGACCCGGCCGTGCAGCCAGGCGAGCTCCGTCAGCGTCCCGCCGACCATGACGGGGACGTCCTGCGCGCGGTAGAGCGCGAGCTTCTCGTCGAGGTTCGCGGTCACGAAGGCCGAGCCCCAGCCCAGGCGGACGAGGTCGACGTGGGGACCGGCGACCGCCAGGAGGCTCGACACCTCGGCCGGGCCCGAGGCCCTGGTCCAGGACGTGGGTCAGTCCGGTGGCACGCGGCTTGGCGGGCCGCGAAGGCAGCGGGAGGACGTTGATGCAGGACGTCACGTGGGGCCGGAGCCTATCGGCCGCCGACGGCGGGCATCCCGGCGGGCGCGCGCCGCGTAGGTTGTGCATGGATGCCCGAGCGACTGACCACCCGGGGGGCGCAGCGCACGTCCCTGGACGGCACCCGTGCCGACGTCCTCATCTGCGGCGCGAGCTTCGCCGGCCTGGCCGTCGCGCGCGAACTGGCCGGCAGCGGGGCGGACGTCCTGATCGTCGACCGCTACGCCATCGGCGAGCGCGCGACGTCCGCGTGCGCGGCGCCGACCCCTTGGCTGCACGCGATGGGGGTCGCGGACGCGATCCGCCAGGAGCTGCCCGACATGACGTTCACCACGCCGCACGGCACCGCGCGCTACCGCCTGCCCTGGAGTTGGTCGGCGTTCGACTACCGCGAGCTGTGCCGGTTGCTCTTCGCGCAGACGGACGCGCGCTTTGAGACGGCGAAGGTGCAGGGACGCTGCGCGGGCGGCGTCCAGACCGACCGTGGCGAGCTGCGAGCGCCGATCGTCGTCGATGCGCTGGGCTGGCGCCGGGTCCTGGGCAGCGACGGGTTCCAGCCGCCGCAGGCGCCGCTGTCACGGGGGCTGGAGGTCCACCCGCACCGTGACGCGCCCGACGACGCGCTGGACATCTGGATCGAGCGCGACCTCGTGCGCAGCGGTTACGGCTGGCGCGTGCCGGCCGGCGGCGAGCAGCGCGTGGGCGTCGGCTCGTACGCACCCGAGGACCACGTGCGACAGCCGACGGTGGCGCTGGCCGAGCGCCTGCAGGTCGACGCGGTCCGCTATCAGGGCAACTGGTTTCCGCACCGTCTGCGCCCGGCGACGGAACCCGGGGTCTTCTTCGTCGGCGACAGCGCCGGCCATTGCTTCCCCCTGTCGGGCGAGGGGATCCGGACGGCGCTGTACTTCGGGGTCGCCGCCGGCCGCGAGATCCGCGGGGTCCTCGCCGGGGAGCAGCCGCTGGAGCGCGCCCTGGACCGCTACCACGACTTCAGCGCGCGCCATCGCCGGGCGTTCACGCTCGCGCTCGGCCTCCAGAGGCTGCTCCCGAAGGTGCCGCCGCGCGTGCTCACGCTCTTCTTCCGGGCGTTCGGCCGGCAGTGGCTCGTGGACCGGTCCTTCGGGTGGTACCTGCGTCAGGCCGACCCGTCGTTCGCCGCGCCCAGACTCTGAAGGGTCTGCGCGTCGATGCGGACGAGGGACGGCTGGGCGAACGGCTCGGGTGTGACGGACGCCTCGTCGACCGTGAGCAAGCCCAGGAGGACGCGCGCGCAGCGCAGGACGGCGTTGTGCGCGACGAGGGCGACGCGGACGTCTTGATCACCGTCGACGAGCTCCCGCAGGACGGCATGGACCCGGGCGGTCAGCACCTGGAGCGACTCTCCGCCGGGTGGCGTGACGCGGAGGTCGAGCGTCCCGGCCGGCGTGAACGCGTCCGGACGCTCGGCGCGGACCTCCGCCTTCTCGCGCCCCTGCCAGGCACCGAAGTCGCGCTCGGCCAGCCGGTCGTCCAGGCGGATGTCGTGATCGGGGAACAGGGCCACCGCCGTGTGGGCGGCGCGTCGCAGCGGGCTGCTGATGACGAGGTCGGCCGGGACCGTGCCCTCGAGCCCCGCAGCCTGGGTCAGACCCTCCGGGTCGACCTTGACGTCCAGGCGGCCCATGAAGCGGCCGTCGAGGTTGCCCGCGGCGGGGGCATGACGGATGAACCAGACGTCGGGCATGCCGGGAGCGTGTCACGGTCGGCCCCCCGCCCGGGCGCCGGCCGCCTCGGCGTGAAACACGATGAGGGGGCACCGACGACCCCGAGACCATGGTTCACGCCTCGGGGGTACGGTCGGGGGATGGCCCCGGCGCTCCCCCACCCCCCCCCCACTGCCGCGGTTCGTGACCGCGCCCGCGTCGATGGCCGTCGCGCAGGCGCTGGAGCTGCCGCTGCTCGCTCGGGCCGGGATCCTCGCGCCGGTCCGACCGGACAAGCTCGTGCGGATGGCGGACGCGCTGCGCCGCTACGGGGCGACGCCTGCGGCCGCCTGCGCCGCATCGGCCGCCCGCTACGGGCCGGCGACCGCGATCGTCGACGAGCGTGGAGAGCTGAGCTACGACGCCCTGGAGGCCCGGACCTCCGACCTGGCGGCCGGCCTCGCGGACCTCGGCGTGCGGTCCGGCCAGACCGTCGCGATCATGTGCCGCAACCACCGGGGCCTGCTGGAAGGCGTCATCGCCGCCGGCAAGCTCGGAGCGCACGCGCTGCTCCTGAACACCGGGTTCGCTGCCCCGCAGCTGGCCGAGGTCATCGCGAGGGAGAGCGCCACAGCCGTCGTCTTCGACGAGGAGTTCCGCGAGCTCGTCGCCCCCGCCCTCGACGGCCGTCTGGGCGTCGTCGCATGGACGGATGACCCGGGAGCGCCGCGCGACGAACCGACCCTGGAAGCGCTCATCGCCACCGGCGACGGCCGGCGCCTGCCTGCCCCGGCCGGGCACGGCCGCTTCGTCCTGCTGACGAGCGGGACCACGGGAACCCCGAAGGGCGCGCGCCGCGACTCGGCCCCGCGCGGCCTGGGCCTGGCGGGAGCGCTCCTGTCGAAGATCCCGATGCGCACCGGCGAGGTGACGTACGTGGCGGCGCCGGCGTTTCATTCGCTGGGCTTCGGCCACGCGATGTTGACCCTGGCGCTCGGGGGCACGCTCGTGCTGCGCCGCCACTTCGATCCCCAGGAGACGCTGGCGGCGGTCGCGGAGCATCGGTGCCGCGTCCTCGTGCTCGTCCCGGTGATGCTCAAGCGGATCCTCGACCTCCCTGACGACGTCCGCGCCGGGTATGACGTCTCGAGCCTCCGCGTCGTCCATGCCACCGGGTCGGCGATGGGAGCGGTGCTCGCCCGACGCGCCCTCCAGGAGTTCGGCGACGTCCTGTACTCGCTGTACGGCTCGACCGAGGTCGCGTGGGTCACCATCGCCACGCCGCAGGACCTCCGGGCAGCACCCGGTTGCGCGGGCCGCCCGCCCCGTGCCACCGAGGTGCGCCTCTACGACGCCGACGGTCGACGGGCGGCCCGTGGCAAGGGCGGCCGCATCTTCGTCCGCAACCCCATGACGTTCAGCGGCTACACCGACGGTGCGACGAAGGAGGTCATCGACGGCTTCATGAGCACCGGGGACGTCGGCCACTTCGACGAGGACGGCCGTCTGTACGTCGACGGCCGCGACGACGAGATGATCGTCTCCGGTGGGGAGAACGTCTTCCCGAGCGAGGTCGAGGACCTCCTGCACCGGCTCCCCGGTGTCGCGGACGCCGCGGTCGTCGGGGTCCGCGACGACGAGTTCGGCCAGCGGCTGAAGGCGTTCGTCGTGTTGGCGCCGGGTTCTGACCTGGACGAGGCCGCCGTCCAGTCGCATGTCCGCGCCAACCTCGCCCGGTACAAGGTCCCGCGCGAGGTCATCTTCACCGACGCCATCCCGCGCAACACGACCGGCAAGATCCTCAAGCGGGAGCTCGTCTGAGGGCCCCGGCGGGCGTCGAGGCACGGCTTTAGGGCGGTGTGCCACGGTGTCGGTCGATGGCCTCCTCGCCCCGTCCTCAAGCTCGCCGAAGCCGACGCGCGACCCTGCGCGCCGCAGCCTTGCTCCTGCTGGCAGCCCTCATCGGCGCCGGCGTCGCCTACGGCGTCCTCCGCGACGGCGGGGGAGGCCCGCTGGCGGCGGTCGGGGTGGGCGGTGGCGATGACGACGGCCAGCGCTTTGATCCGGACGCGCTGCTGCCCGGGTCCGGCGACGGCCAGGGCGTGGATCCGCTGCGCTACACACCGGCGTTGCGGAGCGACCGCGAGGCCCGCGCGGCGGCGGGACTGGCGCATCCGCTCTTCGCCAAGTCCCCCGGCGGCGCGGTGGCGACCGCCCGCCGCGTCGCCGCGCTGCGGCCGAAGATCGAGCGCGCCGCCCGGGCAGGCGGCGTCGATCCGGACGTCCTGGAGGGCATCGTCTTTCTGGAGAGCGGCGGCGTGACGGGCGCGATCGCCAACCCACGCGACCTGACGGGCGCCGCGGGCCTGACGCAGATCCTCGCTCAGACGGCGACCGACCTTCTCGGCCTGAAGGTCGACGTGGATGCCTCGGCCCGCCTGACCCGCGGGATCGCGCGCGGGCACAAGGTCGCCGCACGCCAGCGGCGCCGTCGCGAGGTGGACGAGCGCTTCGATCCCGAGAAGGCCCTGGCCGCGACCGTCCGCTACCTGAACATCGCCAAGAAGGCTCTGGGGGACGAGGAACTGGCCGTCGTGAGCTACCACATGGGCATCGGGAACCTGCAGGGTGTGCTCGCGCGCTTCGGCAAGTCCGCCGACGAGGTCCGCTACGCACAGCTCTTCTTCGACACGTCGCCCGTGCACCACGCCGAGGCCTACGGCTTCCTGCAGACGCTCGGCGACGACTCACCGACATACCTGTGGCGGGTGCGCGCCGCACAGGCGATCATGGCGAGCTATCGCGCCGACCCCTCCGGCCTCGCGGTCACCGCCGAACTGCAGACCCGCAAGAACTCCGCCGAGGAGGTCCTGCATCCCGAAGGCAGCGTCCCGGAGTTCGCGGACCCGTTCGCACTCGGGCGGGCCCAGGCATCGGGCGAGCTCGTGCGCCTGGACGCCGCGCAGCTGGCCCGTTACGGCCTGGTGGTCGCGCCCGGGATGGGCGAGCTGGCCTCGAAGCTGCATCAATCGCGACGCCTGTATCGCGCGCTACGGCCCGAGGCGCTCGCCGTCCTCCTCTACCTCGGCGCGGCCGCGCAGGGCATCTCCGGCGCGGCACCGCTCACCGTGACGAGCACGATCCGCGACCGTCCCTACCAGCGGTTGCTCACGCGCTCCAATCCCCAGGCGACGAAGGCCTACTCGCTGCACACGACGGGCTTCACGTTCGACATCGCCCGTCAGTACGTCAACGGAGCGCAGGCCCGCGCCTTTCAGTTCGCGCTCGATCGCCTGACGGCGCTGAACGTCATCGCGTGGGTGCGCGAGCCTGCAGCCATCCACGTGACCGTCAGCGGCACGGTCCCGGAAGTGCTGGGACTGCTGCGACCGGACGCTCCGGCCCCGGCCCCGCCTCCGGTCAGCCGATCAGTTCCTTGACCTTCGCTGCGGCGGCAGTCGCGCTGATCCCCAGGCGCTCGAGGACCTCGTCGCCGGGAGCCGAAGCGCCGAAACGCTCGATCGAGACGCTGGCGTCGACGTACTGTGCCCAGCCCATCGCGATACCTGCCTCGATCGAGACCTTCGGAATCCCGAGCGGCAGCACGGACTGCTTGTAGGCATCGTCCTGGGCGTCGTAGAGTTCCCACGACGGCATCGAGACGACCTGGACCGCGAGACCGTCCGCCTCCAGCAGGTCAGCGGCCTCCAGAGCGGTGTGCAGCTCGCCGCCGGTGCCGACGATCACGGCCTGCGGCACCTCGTCGGTCTTGCGGATGACGTAGGCGCCCTTGCCCACGCCGCCCACGACAGGAGCGCCGGTCTGGACCGGGAGGTTCTGACGGCTGAGGACCAGGACGGCGGGGCCGTCGAGCTCTTCGAGGATCACGCGCCATGCTTCCGCCGTCTCGAGCGGGTCGCCGGGACGCAGGACGGTCAGCCCGGGGATCGCGCGCAGCGAGGCGAGGTGCTCGACCGGCTGATGTGTCGGCCCGTCCTCGCCGAGCGCGACGGAGTCGTGGGTGAAGACCCACGCGACCTTCAGCTGCATGAGCGCGCTCAGACGGATGGAGCCGCGCATGTAGTCGGCGAACTGCAGGAACGTCGACCCGTACGGGCGCACGATGCCGCCGTGGGCGGCCATGCCGTTGACCGCAGCGCCCATCGCGTGCTCGCGCACCCCGAAGAAGACGTTGCGGCCGACGTGGTCGCGGGTGAGGCGCTCGTCGTCCCCACCGGGGAACATCGTGTTCGTGGACCCCGACAGGTCCGCTGCCCCGCCGACCATCGTCGGGACGAACGAGCTGAACGCCTCCATCGCAAGCTTTCCGGCAACGCGCGAGGCGAGCGCGGGCTTGCCCCAGTCGATCTTGCCGGGCGCCAGGGCGTCGGCGACGCCGGGGAGCGCTTCGCCGACCCACGCCTTGTCCCACAGCTCCGCCTTCGCGGCATCCTGCTTCATCGCGGCAAGGCGCTCCTGCCAGGCCGAGCGCGCCTCGGCGCCCTTGCGCCCGCCGGCACCGAAGCGCTCGTAGACGCCGTCCGGCACGAAGAAGGTCTTGTCCGGGTCCCAGCCCATCGCTTCCTTGGTCAGCGCGGACCTCGTCGTCGCCCAAGGGCGAGCCGTGGGCGCCGGAGGTGCCCTGCTTGTTCGGCGACGGGTAACCGATGACCGAGTGCACGTGGATGAGCGTGGGACGCTCGGTCTCGGCCTTGCCGGCCGCCAGCGCCTCGCGCAGCGCGTCCAGGTCGTTGGCGTCCGCGACATCCAGCACGTGCCAGCCGTAGGCCTCGAAGCGGGCCGAGACGTTCTCGCTGTCGAAGCTCAGCGACGTCGGCCCGTCGAGCGAGATGTCGTTGTCGTCGTAGAGGTAGATGAGCTTGCCCAGACCCAGCTGTCCGGCCAGCGATGCCGCTTCCGAGGCGACGCCCTCCATGAGATCTCCGTCGGAGACGATCGCGTAGACGTGGTGGTCCTGGACCTCCTCGCCGAACGTATGACGCAGGTGCTGCTCGGCCATCGCCATGCCGACACCGTTGGCGAAGCCCTGCCCGAGCGGGCCGGTGGTGACCTCCACGCCCGGCGTCCGCCAGCCGCCCTCGTGGTGCTCGCGCTCGGGGTGACCCGGCGTTCGCGAGTCCCACGAGCGGAACCGCTTGAGGTCGTCCAGCGTCAGGCTGTACCCCGCCAGGTGCAGCGCGCTGTACAGCAGCATCGACCCGTGGCCCGCCGAGAGCACGAACCGATCGCGGTCCTGCCAGTCCACGTCCGCCGGGTCATGCTTCATCACGTCGGCGTACAGGACGAAGGCCGCCGGCGCCATGCCCAGCGGCAGCCCCGGATGCCCGGAGTTCGCCGCCTGGATGGCGTCCATGGAGAGCCCACGGATGGTGTCGATGCAGAGCTGGTCGATCGAGTCGGTCATGGACCATGGAGCCTACCCGGGCGAGCAGGGCCTGGACGGTCGCGGACGGTCCGCCCGCGCCGGGGCACGCCCCACACCCGCTCGGATAGCCTCATCCGATGTCCGACGAACCGACGTACGTGCCTCGTCGAGATCCCCAAGGGGAGCCGCAACAAGTACGAGTGGGACGAGGAGCTGCAGGCGATCAAGCTCGACCGGTTTCTCTTCAGCTCGGTCGTCTATCCGACCGACTACGGCTTCATCCCGGACACGCACGGCGAGGACGGCGACCCGCTCGACGCGATGGTCTGCGTCTCCGAGCCCACGTTCCCCGGGCTGCGTCATCCCGGTGAAGGTCATCGCGCTCTTCAAGATGAGCGACGACAAGGGGGTCGACGACAAGGTCCTCTGCGTCCCGCTGGAAGACCCGAACTGGAACCACATCGATTCGCTGGAGGACCTGCCGAGCTCCCTCACACGCGAGATCGCCCACTTCTTCGAGATCTACAAGCAGCCCGAGGGCAAGGAGGTCATCGTCGACGGCTGGTACGACAAGGCCGAGGCCCTCGAGGTCATCGCCGAGGCCCGCGAGCGCTGGGCCGAGCGTCAGGAGCAGCCGCAGGTCGAAGGTCTGGGGCAGTGCTGACGCTCAGGCGCGGGTAGGTTGCATCCCATGTCCTCAGCAGAGACCGTACGGGTCCCGGAATCCACCTTCGCCGGCCTGCCGGCGTTCAGCTTCGAGCCGCGCTACGCGGAGTTCGACGGGCTACGGCTGGCCTACCTCGACGAAGGCCCCCGGGACGGGCAGCCGGTGTGGTTCATGCATGGCGAGCCGACCTGGTCCTACCTCTGGCGCAAGGTGTTCCCGGTCGTGGCGGCGGCCGGATATCGATGCATCGTGCCGGACCTGGCCGGCTTCGGGCGCTCGGACAAGCCGACCGACATGGGGTGGTACTCCTACGACCGTCACGCGACGCTCATGCTCGCGCTCGCCGATCGGCTGGACCTGCGCGACGGGACCATGGTCGTCCACGACTGGGGCGGCCCGATCGGGATGCGGCTCTTCGTCGAGCGTCCGGAGCGCTTCGGCCGGCTTGTCGTGATGGACACCGGCCTGTTCACCGGGGAGCAGCCGATGACGGACGCGTGGAAGGCGTTCCGCGATTTCGTGCAGCGCACGGAGGACCTGCCGATCGGCTTCCTCGTCAAGGGTGCCTGTGCACGGGGGATGGAGGACGACGTCCTCGCCGCCTACGAGGCGCCCTTCCCGGACGCGGCGTCCAAGGCGGGCGCCCGGGCTTTCCCGCTCATGCTCCCCACGTCGCCGGAGATGCCGGGCGCCGCCGCCGGCCGGACCGTACGTGACGCGCTGGCCGCCGATCATCGGCCCAAGCTCTTCCTCTGGGCCGACGGCGACCCGATCATCCCGGTGAAGGCGGGCATCAAGATGGCCGAGCTCCTGAACGCCCCGGAGCCGGAGATCATCGAGAACGCCTCGCACTTCCTGCAGGAGGATGCGGGAGAGCAGCTGGGTGCCCGCATCGCCCAGTGGCTGAAAGACCAACCCGCCTGACCGGCACCCGGGCTTCCCGAGCGGGAGAGCAGCTGGGTGCCCGCATCGCCCAATGGCTGAAAGACCAACCCGCCTGACCGGCACCCGGGCTTCCCGAGCGGCAGAGCAGCTGGGTGCCCGCATCGCCCAATGGCTGAAAGACCAACCCGCCTGACCGGCACCCGGGCTTCCCGAGCGGCAGAGCAGCTGGGTGCCCGCATCGCCCAATGGCTGAAAGACCAACCCGCCTGACCGGCACCCGGGCTTCCCGAGCGGCAGAGCAGCTGGATCCCGCATCGCCCAACGGCTGAATGGCCAGCCGGCCTGAGCCGGGGCGCCCGAGGGCGCCCCGGCGCCCGCTACTTCGTCAGCTCCTTGACCTGGTCGCCCGGCTCGAGGCCCGGCTCGGACTGCGAGGCGCGCAGCTCGTATGCCTTGCGGGCCTGCGGGTCGGCGGACATGAGCACCTGGTCGGCCTTGAGGGCGCGGACGATGCGCTCGCGGCCACCCCGGGGCAGGATGCCCATGAAGCCCGTGATCGGGCCGATCGACTTGGGGACGTAGACGTCGAAGCGCGGCACCTGCAGCGCTTCGACGATGCCGCCCGCGACGTCCTGCGGGTTGACGTTCTTCACGCCGCGCGCCTCGACCAGACCGGTCGCCAGCTCGGTGTTGACGACCCCGGGCATGACGCAGCTGACCTCGACGGCCGTCTCGCGCAGCTCGGCGCGGACAGCCTCGGACACGCCGACGACGAAGTGCTTGGTCCCGCAGTACGTCGCCCCTCCCGGGAAGCCGCCCTTGCCGGCAGAGGAGGCGATGTTGATCAGGTGGCCGCGGTTGCGCGCGACGAACCGCGGCAGGACGAGCTTCATGCCGTACAGGACACCGTGCACGTTGATGTCGACCTGGCGATGCGCGGTCGCATCGTCCTCTTGCAGGAACGGACCGAGCTGCATGATCCCGGCGTTGTTGATCAGGACGTCGAGGGGCCCGAGGTCCGCCTCGACCGCATCGAGGAACGCCTCGAAGGACTCACGGTCGGTGACGTTGAGCTTGTAGGCCTTGACGCTCGGACCGAGCTCGGCCGCCGTGGCCTCCGTCGTCGCGAGGTCCAGGTCCCCGATGGCGACCTTCATCCCCTGGGCGACGAGGGCGCGGGCCGTCTCCTTGCCGATGCCGCGGGCACCGCCGGTGATCGCTACGACCTGACCGCTGAGGACGCGGGGCTGCTTGGCCATGGGACTGCACTCCTTGTTGTCTGACGAAGATGACGCTGGCGTCAACGTTAGCCGTTCTCGGCACCCGCTGCTGAACCCCGTTCACTTTCCGCAGATATGATCTGGCGATGCCGACGTTCTGTTTCGAAGGCCACGATCTCGCCTACACCGAATACGGCGAGGGCGACCGGACCGTCGTGCTGCTCCACGGTCTGCTGCTGAGCCAGAAGCTCATGACCCCGTTGGCGCGGCACCTGGCCAAGCGCGGCTACCGGGTGGTCACGTTGGACCTGCTCGGCCACGGCACCTCGGACCGGCCGGCAGAGATGTGGACCTACTCCATGACCGCCTTCGGAGCGTCCGTCATCGCGCTGCTGGACCATCTCGGTGTCGAGGAGGGCGTCGTCGGCGGCCTGTCGCTCGGCGCGAACGTGACGCTCGAGGCCGCCGCCCTGGCGCCCGAGCGCGTCAAGGGCATGATCGTCGAGATGCCGGTCCTGGACCACGCGCTCATGGGCTGTGCCGTCGCGTTCACGCCCCTGATGCTCGGCCTCACCTTCGGTGAACCGGTGATGCGCCTCGTGAGCGCGGTCGCCCGGCGCATCCCGACCGCCCCGGGGCCCGCGGACGTGGCGCTGGATCTCGTGCGCCAAGACCCGCGACCCAGCGCGGCGCTCCTCCAAGGCCTGTTCTTCGCCCGCGTGGCACCTCCGGCTGCGATCCGGCGCACGCTCACGCAACCCGCGCTCGTCATCGGCCACCACCGCGACCCCGTCCACCCGTTCACCGACGCCGACATGCTCGTCGACGAGATGCCGCGCGCCCGCCTCGTCGAGGCCTCGTCCATCCTCGAGATGCGCCTGTCTCCCCGCCGCCTGGCCGGCGAGGTCGTGCGCTTCCTCGACGAGGTGTTCACAGAGCCGGCAGCGAGCAAGCCGTCCCCGTTGCGGCGCAACGGTCGCGTCCCACGGTCCTCCCCCGCGGCGTGATCGGGCAGCAGCCCGGGACGATCCCGAGCGCGTTGGCCTACCCTTGAGGACACGATGAGCAGCCGCCAAGCAGAGAAAGAAGCCCGCCGCGCCGAGCGCGAGGCGCAGGAAGCCGTCGCCGCGAAGGCGGCCGCGCGGAGCAAGCGCGTGCAGTTGGCGCTGGGGGCGTTCCTCGTGCTCGCGATCATCGCCGGGTCCGTGTTCGCCTTGACGTCGGGCGGGGACGACACCTCCACCGGCAAGGTCAAGAAGGGCACCGACGCGAAGGTCGCGCTGCCTGCGGTGAAGCAGACGGACCTCAAGAAGGCCGTGGCCGCTGCCGGCGGCGTCCTCGTCAACCCGAAGAACGAGGGCAGCACGCACGTCTCGGGCACCGTCACCTACCGGTCGAACCCCCCGGCCTCGGGCAACCACAACCAGATCCCTGCCCAGGACGGCATCTACGCCGCGGGCAACGAACCGGCGAAGGAGAACTGGGTCCACACGCTCGAACACGGGCGCATCATCATCCAGTACGCCCCCGGCACCCCGAAGGCGACGGTCGACCAGCTCGAGACGCTCGGCAGCGAGGAGCTCAACGGTTCGGCGGCCTACCACATCGTCGTGATGCAGAACAACACGAACATGCCCTACAAGGTTGCCGCGATCGCGTGGGACCACGTGCTCGGCTTCAAGGCGATGAACCCGCAGGTCTTCGACGCGATCCGGGCCTTCCGCAAGGAGTACACGGACAAGGCGCCGGAACTCATCCCGTAGGCCGTCGGCTACCGCCAGCCGCCGCTCTCACCCCGGTAGGTGCCCTCGTCGCGGACGAGCAGCTTCACCGTCCGCACGAGGATCTGCAGGTCGAGGCGTAGCGAGCGGTGCTCGATGTACCAGAGGTCGAGCTCGATCCGTTCGCTCCACGGAAGCGAGGCGCGGCCGTTGACCTGGGCCCAGCCCGTGAGGCCCGGCTTGACCGCCAGACGCCCGAGCTGACGATCGGTGTACTGCGCGACCTGCTGCGGGAGCGTCGGGCGGGGGCCGATGAGCGACATCTCCCCGCGCAGGACGTTGACGAGGTTCGGCAGCTCGTCGATCGACGTGCGGCGCAGGAGCGCCCCGACCTTCGTGATGCGGGCGTCACCGGCGTCGACGGCCAGGCCGGCGCCGATGAACTCCGCCCCGCTGACCATCGTCCGGAGCTTGATGACGTCGAACTCGTGCCCGTTCAGACCCGTCCGCCGCTGACGGTAGATCGGCGAACCAGGGCTCTCCAGGCGCACGGCCAGGGAGGCGAGGGCGATGACGGGCGACGCGAGGACCAGCGCGGTGGTGCTGACGACGATGTCGACGAGGCGGCGAAGCATTCAGCGCGTGCCCTCCGGGGCATCCCAGCCGGCGGCGGTGCCGTGGCGCAGATGGTCGTGCAGGCCGGCCGCGATCGACGCGGTCGTCAGCGTGTAGTAGCGGGCGACGAGGCCCGGGCGACGGGCCCTGGCACCAGCGGCGGCGAGGGCGAGGAGCGTGATCTGCGCGGCGAGCGCCGCGCGGGGGAGCGTGACCGCGCGCGATGCGGGTCCCCGACGCGGGCTGAGGCGGAGGCTGGCGCACAGCAGCGCGAGGTGCAGAAACGGGCCTGCGTACCGCAGCCACCGGTGGCCGACGAGCATGAGGAGGTACCGCGGCGGAAATCCACGCGGATCCAGCAGCCCGCCCCGGAGGATGATCGCCCATGCGTGGCTCATCATCCGGCGCTTGCGCTGCCACTCGCCCTCGACGGACGGGACCATCTTCTCGGTCGCGCGCGCGTCCGGGACGTAGACCGCGCGGCGCCCGTCACGCACGAGCGTGAACGGGAACATGAGGTCGTGCCCCATCACGGGATCGACGACGCGGTAGTCCGCCCGGCGCGTCGCGTAGATCGCGCCGTTTCCGGCGGTGACCGACCAGCGCTCGGACTCCGCCGTACGCAGCCACATCTCGTAGCGCCAGTAGAGCCCTTCCTGGTTGGTCCCGGCCGCCCCCTCCGGGTTGACGAAGGACACCTGACCGCAGACGTAGGCGACCTCGGGGTCGTCGAACGCAGCCACGAGGCTGCCGAGCGCATCGGGCGCCCACAGCGCGTTGGCGTCGCTGAAGGCCACGATGTCCGCGGTCACGCGGGCCACAGCGGCGTCCTGGGCGCGGATCTTCCCGCCGCGCGGCAGCTCCAGGACGAGGTCGGCGCCGGCCTCGCGGGCACGCTGGGCGGTGCCGTCGGGGGATCCGTCGCATGCCACCACGATCTGCAGGCGGTCGCGCGGATAGTCGAGGGCCAGGGCGTTCGCGATCTTCGCCGCGATGACGTCCTCCTCCGCGTAGGCGGCGACGATCAGCGCGACGCTGGGCGGCGCGCCGTCGAGCGCGGCCCCCTCGGCTCGCGGGCTCGGCGGGCGCCGCGGCAAGGCTCTGAGGGCGAGCGGATAGCCCACCTGCGCGAAGACGAGACCGGCAGCTGAGGCCCAGAAGACGGGCGTGGCGAGGCGGGGGGACACGCGGCGAGGACAGTACCGGGGTGTGATCGTGGCGGCCGTCCAGACCGTCGTTCAGCGCAGCAGCGACCGGTACAGCGCCGCGTGCCGCCCGGCGATCCCGTCCCAGGCGTACTCGGTCGCCGCCGCACGCGCCGAGGCCGCGGCCAGCGCATCGAGCGCCGAGCGGTCCCCGAGCAGCCGCGACAGCTCACCGGCGAGGGCCTCCGGATCACCCGCCCGCACGTGCGCGGCCGCGGACACCTCGGGAAAGCCCCCCACGTCCGAGAGCAGCAGCGGCCGTCCCAGGCCGAGGGCGCTGAAGAGCACCCCGGACATCTCGATGTCCCGGTAGGGAAGGACGGTGAGCGCAGCCTCCCGCAGGCACCACGCCGCCTCCGCGTCGCTGACGAAACGCGGGACGACCGTCACGCCGGGCGGCGGCGGGGGAAGCTCCATGCGCGGCGCGCCGACGACCCAGAGCCGGGCATGGCTCAGCCCCGCGCGGCGCCACGCGTCGTAGAGCACGTCCAGGCCCTTGTACGGCTTGAGCAACCCGAAGAGGAGGACGGCGGGCCCGTCGGTGGCCGCGGCCTCGAGCTCCGGCGGGGGCAACGGCGCGACATCGGCCAGGTGCGTGAACGCGCCATGGGGGATGACGTGCACCCGCGACGGGTCCACCTCGGCCTCGGCGACGAGACGGCGGCGACCATGCTCGGTGTGGACGACGACCGCGTCCATCCGCCGGTACAGACGCAGCTGGCCGGCCCGCTGCAGCGGGCGGGCGACGCGGGGCAGGACATCGTGCGCGGTGAGGACGCGGACCGCGCCGGCGCGCCGTCCGAGCAGGGCCCAGTCGACCTCCTGGACGCTGGCCCACTGCCAGTGGGTCACGTCCGTGGCCGTCCGCCGCCGGGCGCGCGCGTAGGACAGCATGTCAGGGACGTGCTGGACCCCGCGGGGACCGCCGCGTCGGTAGAAGCGCTCGTCGACCGCGTAGCCGTCGGCCACCGGCACCTCCCCGTGGCGGAAGTGCGAGGTGACGAGCGTCACGTCGACGCCGGCGCGGGCCAGCGCGGCGCAGAGCGCGCGGTCGTACGGCGGCGTGTAGGCCGGGGGATCGACGACATGGACGCGCACGGCCCGGGCGACGATACGCCACGCGGTCCGGTTGAATGCAAGCCGGTGGCGGTCGACCTGTCCTTCTGCATCGTGAACACAGCTCAGCGCGAGCTGCTCCTGCGCGGGCTCGACGCCGTCGCGGTCGAGCGGGCCGCCCTGGCCGAGCAGGGCGTCACCACCGAGGTGCTCGTGCTGGACAACGCCTCCGGCGATGGGTCCGCCGGCGCCGCCCGCGGCCACCGGACCGTCGACACGGTGATCGTCAACGACCGCCGTCGCGGCAAGGCCGAGAACGACACGCAGTTGCTGCAGCGTGCGGGTGGCACCTTCGCGCTGTTGCTCAACGAGGATTCCGAGCTCTTGCCGGGCGCGACGGCGAGGCTCCTGCAGGCGCTGCGGGACGACCCGGCCGCCGGCGCGGCCGGTGCGCAGTTGCTGCGTCCCGACGGCACGCCCCAGCCATCTGCGTGGCGCTTTCCGACCGCGCTGACCGCGTTGGCGGGGGCGCTCTTCCTGCATCGCATCACGACCGTGCAGTCCAGGGGTGACACCGTGCGGCGGGTGGACTGGGCGCAGAGCGCCGCGCTGCTGGTCCGGTCCTCGGCGGCCGCGGAGATCGGCTGGCTCGACCCGATGTTCTTCGTCTACTCCGACGAGGTCGACTTCTGCAAACGCCTGCGCAAAGCGGGCTGGTACACGCTCTTCGTCCCCGACGCCCGTGCGCTGCACCACGAGCAGCTCTCCACCGGGGCGGTACCCGAGAAGCGGATCGTCGAGCTGTCGCGCAACCGTGACCGGTACATGCGCAAGCACCATTCCCGCCTGTCGGCCTGGGCGGTCCGGTGGCTCACGGCGTACACCTACCTCGTCCGCTCCGTCGTCGCCGTCGTCCTCCCCGGCCACGACCCGCGGCGTTACCGCCGCCACGTCTCGGCGACGCTGCACCCCGAAGAGGGCGACGGCCTGCGCGAAGCCGCCTTCGAGCACAACAAGGGCGGCGCGCGGCTGTAGTCAGCCCACCGCCGACCCGCCGCGACGGCGGGCACGCAGCGACCGCATCAGCGCCTTCAGCCCGTCCTTCTCCTCTGGACGCAGGACCCCGCAGGCGAGCAGCACGAGCGGGATGGCGAGCAGCACGGCGCCACGCTCGGAGAAGGCCGCGACGCCCGAGGTCCCGAGCAGCTCTTCCCCCGCGACGCTCATGCCACCGATGACCCCGACCAGGACGGCCAGGCGCCCCCACTCGAACGGCACGCTGAACAGCGACTTCGTCAGCGAGTAGATCACGACGATCATCACGACGTACGCCCCGGCCAGCGCGATGCCCGCGCCGCGGATGCCGAGCGACGGGACGAGCGCGACGAGCAGCAGGACGTTCACCGCGACGCCGGCCAGCGCAGCGGGGAAGTTGCGCGTCGTGACCTTCGCGCGCCCGGCGATCGTGATGAAGACGAGGTTCAGCCCGTACAGCGCCCATCCCAGCGCGACCCACGGCAGGACCGTGTGCGCCTCGGCGAACTCCGGCGCCGCGAGCAGCCGCACGATCCACCGGCCGAAGAGCGTCAACGCCGCGACGGCGAGCCCCGTCACGGCGACATACGCCGTCGTGACGACCGCGTAGAGGCGGCGTGCGTCGGCGTCGGAGGCGACCGAGTACGCCAGCGGCGGCCAGGCGGCCTGAAAGCCGCGTACGGCGAGGATCACCGCGGTCGACAGCTTGATCGCCACGGCGTATACGCCCGCCGCCGTCGCCGACTGCGTGCGGAGGATGTACGCCCGGTCGATGACGTTCAGCGCGAAGACCGTCGCATCCGCCGGGATCGTCGGCGCGCCGAAGGCCAGGAGCGGGCGCAGCGGGATCAGCGGCCGCTGCAGGCGCAGGCCGATGAACTCGCGCTGCCTGAACCACAGGACGAGCAGCACGACGGTCGAGGCCCCGTAGTTGCCCAGGACGTACCCGCGGGCGCCCTGGTCCAGGACGACGACGAGCGTGACGGTGAGCGCGATCGTCAGGCCGACGTTCGCCAGCGACGAGAGGACGTACGTCCCGCGGCGCTCCTGCACCCGCAGCAGGGCCATGGCGAGCTCGAGGTTCGTGAACGCCCACAGCCCGAGCAGCCCCAGCCGCATCAGCCCGGCGTCGTCACGGCCGAGCAGCAGGTGCGACAGGGGCTCGGCGGCCGCGACGCAGACGGCGGTGGCGATCGTGGCGACGAGCGCGGTGAGGCCGGTCGTCGTGCGCGCGAGCCGGACCTGGCGCTCGCGGTCCTCGTCGTCGAACCAGAAGCGGACGAAGGCCTCACCGAGCCCCAGGCGCAGGAGGATCGACGTGAAGATGATGAACGTCAGCAACGTCTCGGCGTAGCCGTAGTCCGCCGGGCTGAGGCTGCGCGTGTAGAGCGGCAGCGTGAAGACGGCCATGAAGGCCGCGACCATGCTCGGGGCCTGGTACGCCGCGCTGCTGGCCAACAGCCGCCGGAGGTACGCGGTCATCGCGAGCGCGCCGACCGAACGTCCGGGCGCACCGGTCCGGGCGCCGTCGCGTCGCGGCCGCGACGGTGCGGTGGCGTGGGTGCGGGCACGGCCACAGGTTCGCACGCCGGTAGCCTGCGCGCAGCCGATGCCCGCCCCGGACCCCACGCTCCACGACCCGCCGCTGCGCCCCCTGTGCCTGCTGCTGCTGCCGCGCACGCTGGAGGGCTTCCTGCTGAAGGACCAGGCGCAGGACCTGTTGCGCGCCCGCGGCGTCGTCGCGATCGAGCCCCCTGCCGTGCGTTACGGGGTGCTCGGTCGTCTGCCGCGCGTGGTCGCCGACGTGCTCGCGCAGGGCCAGGCCCGGCGTCTGGTCAAGACGCTCCGACGTGACGCGCAAGGCGACCGCCTCCGCGGCGGCGTCCCGCGCGTCGTCGTCATCTTCCACCCGCTGCAGTACATCCTGGCCCGGGCGATCATCACGACCGTCCGCGGCGACTGCGAGCTCTGGTACGGCCGCTGGGACCGCTACGAGCACGCCTACGATGCCGGCCCGCGGCTGCGCAGCCGCCTGACCGAACTGCACGAGCAGGCCGCCGGCCGCGCGCAGATCACGTTCGTCGCCTCAGAGGCGCTCGCGCAGATCGAGCGCGACGCCGGGCGTCAGGCGACGCTCATCCCGTTGAGCGCCGACAGCTTCCCGGCGCCTGACCCGCTCGGCCCCCTGGGGCCCGACGGCGCGCACCGACCCCCCGTCGTCGCGGTCTCCCTCGGCCATCTGGGCTGGCGGACGGACTGGGCCCTGCTGCACGAGGTGAGCCGGCGGATGCCGGAGCTCGTGCTCCTCCTCGTCGGTGCCTGGCACGACGACGAGTGCAAGGACGATGGGGACTTCGCGGCCTGTCGACGGGCGCCGAACCTCGTGTGGCTCGGCACCCAGGACGACGAGGCCGCCGCGCGTCTCATCCTCTGTGCCGACGTCGGGATCGTCCCGTTCAAGGTCGAGCCGTTCAACGACGCCGGGCTGCCCTTCCGGATCCTCAAGTACGCGCTCGTCGGACGACGGACGGTGTCGCCCCCACTGGCCGGCGTGCGTACGTGGGCGCGCGCGGTCACGACCGCCGACGGCGCGACCGAGTTCGTGGCGGCACTGAGGGCTGCGGCGGGAACGCGCGGGGCCCCGGACGTGGCGCTGCGCGAATGGGCCTTGGCCCAGACCGCTGTCACGCAGAACGCGCCGCTGTGGGAGCGGCTCACCGAGGTCGGTATCGACATTGCCGCGAGGTGACCGGTGGGGCGGCCGCAGGCCCGGGCGGGCTGCGCTATGCGGCGGCCGGAAGCTCGTCACGCAACGTCGCGAGCGCCAGGCGCGTGCGGCTCTTGACGGTCCCCAGCGGCGTCTGCGTCCGCTGCTGGATCTCGGTCTGCGTCAACCCGGCGAAGTAGCCGAGCGCGATGACGGTGCGCTGCTCGACCCCCAGGCGGCCGACCGCTCGCCGGACCTCCGCGGCACGATCGCCCCGTTCGGCCACGTCCGCCGGGCCCTCGCAGGGACAGGCCAGCCCGTCGACGGCGTCCTCCAGCGAGGACTGGGCGCCGTGGCGCCGCTCGCGTCGGTGCAGGTCGATCGCCCGATTGTGCGCGATCCGGCACAGCCAGCTGCGGACGGAGCCGCGCTCGGGGTCGAACCGACGGAGTCCCAGCCACGCGCTCAGAAACGCCTGCTGGGCGACGTCCTGCGTGGCGGACCCCGCCATCCGGCGGACGGTGTGCTCCACGACGCGGGTGTGACGGGCCACGAGCACCCCGAACGCCGCCTCGTCCCCGGCCTGCGCCAAGCGAAGCAGCGAGAGGTCGGTGCAAGCCGGGCCGATGGCGCTTGGCCGTGTGGTCATGGCCCATGATCTGACCACACCGGGGCCGATCGAAACGGAGAGAGCCTGCGGATCCCGCAAGATCGCGGCTGGCGGTACCGGTAGCGCTACCGGTATGGCTCGGCGTAGAGTTGGCGCATGGGCATGCATGCCACCACGGTTCGCTTCACCGAGGACCTCTGGCAGCTCGTCGACCGCGAAGCGACCGCCCAAGGGATCTCCTCCGCCCAGTTCGTCCGTGACGCGGCGCTGCTGCGTGCCGCCACGCTCATCGGACAGCGCGGCCTCGAGGAACAGCTCCTGAACGTGGAGGCGGTCGCCCGAGGCACGCTCAGGCAGGCAGCCGCGAGCCCCGACCCCACCCTCGCCGAGCCGGGGCGCCCGGGGCTGCTCGTGCGGACCGGCCTGATGGACGGCGCGGGCGACCCGGGGCTTGACCGCCTGGCGCAGGTGGCCCGCACGGTGCTGGACGCGCCCGTCGCCCTCGTGTCACTTGTCGACGACGAACGGCAGGTCTTCGCTTGCGCGCTCGGGCTCGTCGAGCCCTGGGCCACGCAACGTCAGATGCCCTTGTCGCACTCGTTCTGCCGCCACGCCGTGGACCACAACGCGCCGCTCGTCGTCGAGGACGCACGGCGGCATCCGGACCTGCGCGACAACCCGGCGGTGGCCGCGATCGGCGTCATCGCCTATCTGGGGATCCCGCTCGTCACCACCGACGGCGCTGTCCTCGGGACGCTCTGCGTCATCGACCGCGAGCCACGCGCGTGGTCACACGAGCAGGTCGCGACGATGACCGATCTGGCCGACGCGGCGGTGGCCCGGATCGAGCGGCGCATCGCCCGGTACGTCCCCGTCCCGACCTGACGGACCGGGGCGTTCAGGCGGTCGCCTCGCGACGAGCGCGGCTGCGCTCCTGCGCTCCCAGACCCGCCGGACGGACGACGTCCCGCGCCAGCGCGACGCCGACACCGAGCAGGGTCCAGCTGAGGGGATCCTCGAGAAACGCCGCGTACATGAACGTGTGGGCGACGAGCGCGATGAACGCGGCGCCCACGACGGTGCGCGGCACGGAGCTCCGTGTCCCGTCCAGGAGCCGCGCCAACGCCGCGGCCAGCAGGGCGAGGTACAGGGCGAGCCCGACGATGCCCTGCTCGGCGGCGACCGTCACCGGGATCGTGTGGGACGCGCTGGCGGCCCCCTCCCTCGAGCTGCCCTGGGTCCGGCGGTAGTCCTTGGCGAACGCGCCCGAGCCCTGCCCGAGCACCGGGGCGTCGGTGAAGAGCTCCACCCCGCCCTTGATGAGGTCATAGCGGCCGCTCGTGGCGCTGTCGGCGGACTTGGAGTCCCGGACATCCAGGCGGATGGCGTCCGGGGCCACGACAGCGACGCCGATCGCCACGACGACGAGGGCGCCGGCCGCGACCGCGGCACCGCGGACCGACCAGCGCATGGCTCCCAGGACCGCGAGCCCCACGAGCAGCGAGACGAACGACGACTGCGAGAACGTCAGGACGAGGCCGGCCCAGAGGACGACGAGGACCGCGGTACAGGTGACCGCCGCGCGCCGGTCGGCCGTCCAGAGCACGACCCCGGCCAGCGCCACCATCACGAGCATGAGAAAACGCCCGTAGATGTTCGGATCGAAGAAGAGTGAGTTGACGCGGAAGTAGGACTCCAGCTGGTTGGAGCTGATGACACGCGGGTTGAAGATGACGTGCTTCGTGGCGTACTCCACGAAGCCCACGCCCGCGAAGAGGACCGCCAGCACCACCAGGACGCCGAGGCAGCGCGTCACGATCTCCCGCGTCCAGCTGATGCGTCCGAGCAGCGCAAAGAGCAGCGCGAACGGGATGTAGAAGAAGACGACGTTCTCCAGCGCGTGGTCGGCGTCGGAGGAGTACGTCGCCTGCAGGGCGTAGAGGACGATCGTCAGCGCGAGCAGGCGCTCGAGCCACCGCGCCGGGTGCTCGGGCACGGCCGGATCCGTCGCGGGCGCCAGGACGTCGGTCAGGCCACCGGCCCCGGCGCGCTGTCGCCACGCTCCCTGCAGGCGCGGCACGGCGTACGCCAGCGCGCCCGCGCCGATGACGAGGTACAGCGGCAGGAGGAGGTTCGAGGTCGAGCCACCCACGGTCACGGGGATGCGGAACGGCAGCATCGCGACCGCCGCCATGGGAAACCACCCGGGACGACGATCGAAGAGCACCGCGAGCGCAGCCACCAGGGCCGCCCCCGCCACCGCGACGGCCGCTGCCACCGGCGGGTGGTCGCGCAGCGGCTCGAAGGCGCTCGTGTCCCACACGTGACCCACCAGGAGGATCGGCGTCAGCACGAGGGCGCCGACCATCGCCGCTGCCCTGGCGACGGCCGTCGGCATCACGAGCGCACCGGCGGCCAGCACGGCCGCGAGGATCAGCGCGACAGCTGTAGCCACAGGCTCTCCATCAACGCGTCGGTGTTGCGGTCCTTGCCGAGACGGGAGGCGAAGTCGACGAGGCCGGTCCGGATGACCATGCCCTTGCCGAAGGTCGCAGCGACGATGACCCGCCGACCGTCCTTGTCGACCGCGGCGGCGACCGGGCGACCGGGACCGACGACGCGGGTGGGCTCGTAGGCGTCGAAGCCGCGGAAGCTGCCCGTCCCCCCTCGGAAGAGGTCGATCTTGTCCAGGATGTTCTCCACCGGCGCCGTGTTGCCGACGACCGGCGCACCCAGCCGCGCGCCGAAGAGGTCGGTCGGGGCGGCCGGGGTCGGGTCCACCAGGCGACGGCGCGGCGTCAGGCGGACCTCGCGGCGCAGCGAATCGGTCCCGAGGGAGACGACGGTCCCGCCGGCCTGGGCGAAGGCGCGCAGGGCCTTGGCGACGTTCGCCGGCAGCCAGCGCGCGTCGCCGGCGATCAGGACGCCGCGGTAGCGCCGCAGGTCAGCGCCTCCGCGCCCGGCCAGCGACACATCCGTCGTCAGGTCATACCGGTGACGCATCGAGTCCAGGTACGCCATCAGCGGCTCCTCGTTGCGAGCGAAGCCGACGGGAAGGCCGTTGCCGGCGTAGACACGGTCCAGGCGGACCGGGAGGCCCCGGTCCAGGACGTCCGGGAGCCCGTCCCCGTCGTCGTCGATCGCGTTGCGTCCTTGCCACGTGATCGCCGGCAGGACGACGAGGACGCCTCGGGGAGCGGTCTCGTCCGCCCCGGCCCGGATGGAGGACGACTGCACGGCGTACGGCACACGCTGCTGGACGCCGGCGGCCCGGACGTCCAGGACGAAGAGCCGCGAGACACCCCGCGGGGCGTGGAGGTTGAGGAACGGACGGCTGCGCACGCCACGCCGGGCGGGTTTGCGCGAGCCGCTCAGGCGTCGCAGCGTCCAGGTGTACTCGCTCGTGCGCGAGTCGACCGCGACCTGCCCGAGGGCTCCACCGATGGTCGGGACGTTCGGCGGCAGGACGCCGAGCTTGCGCACGGTGATGCCGCCGCGGCCGGGGAACGGCGTGCCGTACGCGGCCACCGGGAGCCCGGTCCGCGGGTCCAGAGGGACAGAGGTGCCGATGTTCCCGGCGGCATCGCGTGAGGTGATGACGACGACGTACGTTCCCTGGCGGGCCTGTCTGCCGTTCGCCAGGCGACCGTCCCACGACCAGGTCTTCAGGCCGTCGGGGATCTTCACGGGCCCGAGGGTCCGTGTCACCGCGCGCGGGCCGGTCTGGAACACCGTGACCGTCGTGCGGCGGCCGGGCGCGGCGAACCGCACGAGCGCGGCGGCTCCGTCGACCGACGGCAGGATCTTCGGCACCGGCCGGTTGCCCACCGGTTTGGGCCCGATGCTCGTGACCACGACCTTCGGCGGTGTCGTGTCCAGCGCGAAGGAGCCCGGGATGACGAGCGCCCGGCCCTCCTTGCGCAACGTGATGCGCATCCGGTAGCGGCCGTCCGGGGCACGGCGGCCGGCGTCGGTGCGGCCGTCCCAGCGGAAGCGCGTCTGACGGTATGCGGGCAGCGGACGGTCCTCGACGAGGCGGCGCACGACATCGCCCTTGCCGTCGATGACGTCGATCGTCACGTCGTCCGCGCGACGGAGTTTGAAGTTGATGCGCTCGGCGTCGACCCGCCCGTCGCCGTTCGGCGAGAAGACCGGATAGGCCGTGTACTGCTGAACGGGGGACGGGTCGTGCTTCAGGCGCTGGGCGACGAAGAACGCGCCGAAGGTCGAGGCGACGAGCAGCGCGAACACGACTTTCGGGAGCGCCGTCACAGCGGTTCGATCGTCCCGTTGGGCACGTCCCAGGACATGAAGCTCTCGAGCCCACGGATGTGGGTGTGCGACCGGGCCACGCGGATGACGCCACGGTGGCAGACGATGAGCGCGGGCAGGCGACCACCGTGCGTGACCGCGACGAAGCCGTCGATCACACGGTCCATCTGGTCCTGCAGCGACTCGCCGCCGGGAAACGCGAACTCCGGGTCCGTGCGGTGGTAGGCCGCCCACCCTGCCGGGTCCTCGCGCTCCACGTCGGTGAAGAGCCGGTCGGTCCAGTCGCCGGTGTCCGTCTCCTTGAAGCGGTCGTCGGGCTGCGGGTTCAGCCCGGTTGCCGCCGCGACGATGTCGGCGGTCTGCCGGGCGCGGCGCAGCGGCGAGCAGTACAGACCGGCGAACGTCCGCTCGGCCGCAAGCCGGGCCAGCGCATGGGCCTGCTCGACGCCGCGGTCGGTCAGACCGACGTCGTTCTGGCCCTGAAAGCGACCTTCGGCGTTGTAGGGCGTCTCGCCGTGGCGGGCCAGGGAGAGCAAGGTCGCTGGGGTCCTACTGGACCTTGTCGGCGCCCAGCGTGACGATGACGTTCGCCTGGCTGCCGGCGACGAGGGCGTCGGTCGTGGCCGGGGTGACGTTCGCCGGGCTGACGCGTAGGAGTCCTGCGACCTCGAGGGCCGCGCGTTTGCTGCCCTCCTTGTAGGCGATGAGCGTGATCGGCGCGGTCTGCGTGACAGCCTGCTTGACGTCGCCGATCTTGAAGCCGTTGCTCTCGAGCTTGTTGGCCGCCTCGCGCGCGGCCCCGTTGCGCAGCGTGCTGTTGAGGACGGAGACGGTGTAGTCGCCGCGTACGACCTGCGGGGGCGTCGCGGGGGTCGTCCCCGCCGTCGTCGTGGCGGAGGTCTGCGTGGTCGCGGTCGCCGTCCCCGCGGTCCGCTTGTCGTCCTTGCTGCCGCCACCCCCGAAGACCTGCGTGACGAGCAGGAAGGCGACGAGGATCACCGCCAGGCCGCCGCCGACGACGGCCAGGACCGTCCGCGTCGAGGACGAAGGGTCGGGACCGGTGCCCGCCGAGCCCGGGAGGTCGGCTCCCGGGCGCCGCAACGGCGGCAACTGGCCTGGCTTCGCGCCGGCTCCCGACGCGGTCGCGCGGGCGGGGATGACGGGCTCCGGGCGGCCGGCGGCACGAGCAGGGACCGACACCGCGGGGATGGCCTGGGTGGCGTCGGCGTCCGGGGTCGCCGGTTCGGCCGGTGCGCCGGCGCCCCCCGGGGTGGCCGGGCTCCCTGCCGATGGCGGGGTGGGGGCGGTCGCGGGGGCAGACGGCGCGCCGTTGCCGGTGCCGGATGCTGCGGCTGTGGCCGGGGCAGCGCCGTGGCCGGGGCAGCGCCGGGTGCCGGGGCAGCGCCGGACGCCGGGGCAGCGGGTTTGCCCGCCGGGACGGCGACCGAGGGGGCACCCGCAGCCGCTGCGGGGACGGCCGGCGCGGCCGCCTTCTGCGCCGCGGCACCCGCGGCGGCGGTCGCGGGCGTGGCCGTCGGGGTGCGGGTGGGAGCGGGAGCCTGCGCTGGAGCGGGGACCTTCGCGGCGCCGGCTGACGGCGCTTGCGGAGCCCGTCCCTGGGCCTCGGCCTGCAGGCGCTCCTGCATCTCGGCGGCGCGCTCGGGCGCGCGACCGGCCCACTCGCGCAGTCGCTTCAGCTCCCTGGCCTGGGCGAAGTACAGCACCGACAGGACCGCGAGCCCCAGGACGGACGCCATGCCGGCGTACGCCCCGAGGTCCTTGATCTTGTCCGAGGCCGAGAGGGCCGCGAGCGAAAAGTCCAGCAGCATGAACGTCGGCAGTCTACGGGCTGCAGGCGGCGGACCGCGAGGTCACGCTTCGGCGTCCAGAGCCGCCGCGCGGTTGTCGGCCGACAGCTCGGCCACCTTCACCGCCAGGGCGGCGGCGTCACCCTCCAGGACGAGCAACTGGATCTCGTTGAACATCGCCTCCACCGCATGCGGATCCATCGGCTCGCGCTCGGCCCGCTGGATCTTCTCCACCGGCGTCGGCAGGACGCGCTCGAAGGGGTTGAAGAGCTCCTCGTCGAGCTTCTCGCCCGGCCGCGGCCCGATGATCTCCATCGCGATGTCCTCGTCGGGCCCCAGGCCCGACAGCTCGATCATGTCGCGGGCCAGCTGCATGATCGACACCGGCTCGCCCATGTCCAGCACGAAGATCTCCCCGCCCCGCCCGAGGTTCCCCGAGCGCAGGATGAGCTGGACGGCCTCCGGGATCGTCATGAAGTAGCGCTTCATGC
Source organism: Paraconexibacteraceae bacterium (assembly GCA_963750375.1). Classification (GTDB taxonomy): domain Bacteria; phylum Actinomycetota; class Thermoleophilia; order Solirubrobacterales; family Solirubrobacteraceae; genus Paraconexibacter. Next base: position 334,333 of record CAVVQN010000005.1, on the reverse strand, counting down.
GCGGGTCGGTGACCGTCACCGGGCCACCGCGGGCGATCTGCCGACGGAAGATCGGGACGACCGAGCCGCTTGACCCCAGGACGTTCCCGAAGCGCACCGCGGTGTACCGGGTGGCCGGCCAAGCGATCGTCGCCTCCTCGATGGCGTACTCGGCCAGCGCCTTGGAGGCACCCATGACGGTCGCCGGAGCGACCGCCTTGTCCGTCGAGACCAGGACGAAGCGCCGGACGCCGGACTCGCCGGCGACGCGGCTCATGAGCCGGGTGGCGATCGCGTTGTTGCGGACCGCCTCGACCGGGTTGAGCTCCATGAGACCGACGTGCTTGTAGGCGGCGGCGTGGAAGACGACGGTCGGGCGGTGCTCGGCGAAGACCTCGCGCATGCGCTCACCCTCCTTGCAGTCCGCCAGCACGCTCGCCATCCCGTCCGGGTGCACATGGCGGTCGTCGAGCAGCTCGCGCATGATGCGGAAGAGGTTGTCCTCGGCGTGGTCCAGCAGGATCGAGGCGGCGCGGGCGCACCCGCGCGATCTGGCGACAGAGCTCCGAGCCGATCGATCCGCCGGCGCCCGTGACCAGGACGACCTCCCCTTCGAGGTAGCGGCCGTACTTCTCGACGTCCATGAGCACGGGTTCGCGGCCCAGGACGTCCTCGACCTGGACCTCGCGCACCTGCCGGACGAGGTTGCCGCCGGTCTGCAGGAGCTCGAAGACCGTCGGCAGCGTCCGGACGGGGATGCCCTTGCGGCGGCATTCGCGCACGACCCGTGCGCGCAGCGTGCCGGGAGCCGAGGGGACGGCGATCGTCACCTCGTCGGGCTGCACCTCCTCGAGCACGTCCGCGAAGTCGTCCTTCGTCGTCCCCAGGACCTTCACGCCGTCGATCCGCTGCCCGCGCTTGGTCGGATCGTCGTCGACGAAGCCGACAGGCGTCAGGCCCAGACCCGGGTTGCGCAGGATCTCGCGCAGGACGAGCTGTCCGCCGTCGCCGGCGCCGACGATGAGCACGCCTTTGGCGTCCTTGTTGGCCCGGAACCCCGCCAGCGGGCGCTCGTAGATGGCATGGGCCGCCCAGCGCGCTCCGCCGACGAGCGCGAGCGTCAGGAGGAAGAACGACGCCAGGACGCCGGTCGGGATCGCGACGGCGACGTCGCCGGCGTTGGCCGACGAGCGGACGACGACCGGCTTGAAGAGCGCCACGAAGCCCGCCAGCGCCAGCGTCGCCACGATCACCGCCTGGACGATCGACCCGTAGTCGCGCTGGCGGGTGTAGCGCCACCAGCGCTGGTAGAGCCGGAACATCGTGAACGACCACGAGGCTCATGGCGACCGTCCAGCGGCAGCGTCGCCCGCAGAAGGTCCTCGTACCGGTCGGGCAGCCCTCGGTCGAACCGCAGGCGGTAGGCCAGGTAGTACGCGAGTGGCGACGAGCAGCCCGTCGACCGCCAGCTGCGGGATCGAGTGGCGGTGCAGCGGGACGGCCGCCGTGCGCAGGCGCCGACTCATGCGGCAAGTCTAGACCGACAGGGGGCGGCGAGCGCGGGCGGCGGGGTCAGCCCGCGGCGTCGGCGGCAGCCGCGGCACGCAGGCCCGGACCGGCGGCAGGATGGACGTTCAACGCGTGTACCGGCTCACCGCACCCGTCGCAGACGAGCTGCGGGTGGGTGAGCTCACCGCACGCGTCGTGCACGAGCTCGACGGGCGTCCCACCAGGACCGGCGGTGTGACGGTCGCCCCACTGCATGAGCGTCACGACGATGGGGTACAGGTCCCGGCCCTTGGCGGTCAACCGGTACTCGAAACGCTCGGGGCGTTCGGAGTACCGGCGCTTCTCCAGGATCCCTTGCGCGACGAGCTTGCCGAGACGGTCGCTGAGGATGTTGCGTGCGATGCCGAGGTCGCGCTGGATGTGGTCAAAGCGCTTGACCCCGAGAAACGCCTCGCGCAGGATGAGCATCGTCCAGCGCTCGCCCACGACCTCGACGGTCCGGGCGACGGAGCACTTGTAGGTGCTGGCGGCGATGGAGTCCATGCTCGAAAGAGCGTAGCGGTCTGCAACCCTCGTCCTCCGACGCCCTCAAGCGCCCGGCACAGGGGCCGACCACCCCGGGGGCCATGTTCGTCTTCGCCACCTGCGTCGGGACGCCCGCGACCTACCACCGGCGGGCGCTGCCGGGCCTGCGCAGGGTCACCGAGGCCGACAGCCTCATCGTCGATGCGACGGCCGAGAGCGGGTCGATCTTCGCCGCCTACGACGAGATCCTCGAGGCGGTCGCCCAGCTCGACGGCGTGGAGGCGCTCGTGCTGCTCCACGAGGACGTCGAGCTGCTGGACGACCGCTTCTGCGCCACGGTGCGACACCGGCTTGCGGCATCGCCGCAGGCGGCGGTCATCGGCGCGATCGGCGCCGGCGGGGTCACGTCGCTGGCGTGGTGGGAGGGCCGGGGCGCCGGGCGCGTCGTGGAGACGCGCGGCACCGTCGACTTCGGGCGCCATCCGTGTGCGGTGGACACCGTCGACGGCCTGCTCATGGTCCTGTCACCGTGGGCGGTGGCGAACCTGCGCTTCGGCGACGGACACCCCGCGGGCTTCCACGGCTACGACGCCGAGCTCTGCTTTCAGGCGCGTGCGGCCGGACGTGAGGTGTGGGTCGAGGACTTGCCGCTCGTGCACCACACGAAGGGCGGCTACGGGGACACCGAGGCCTACGCGCGGGCGGACGCTGCGTTTCGCGCGCGATGGTTCCCGCCCGGCCTGGGCGCGCATGGTGCGCGCCCTATCCCGAGCGCAGCGGAGCGGTGAGACGCTCGACGAGGTCTGCGGGGTCGCGGCGGATGCGGGCCGCGTCCCCCGTGCGGTCGTGCTTGACGAGCTGCAACGCGGCGGCGTCGGAGAGGCGGTTCATCCGCCCCTCGGCGATCAGGCGCTCGTCGACGGCGCCGAGGCGCCCCTCGAACGTCGTCCACACCGGCGTGCCGAGCGCGACGGCCTCGCGGTTCATCGTGCCGCCCGCGCTGACGACGAGGTCGGCGAGCGCGATCAGCGACGGCGCGTCGATCGCCTGCTCGGGGACGATGAAGCCGCCGAGCTCGGCGCGCTGGGAGTCGACGCGCGGCAGCACGACGGTCTGGCGTCCCGCGCAGCGCGGTCCAGCACGCCGGCGAAGAGGTCGTTCTCGAAGCGGTGGTAGAGCGAGACGACCGGCGGGGTGCGGACGACCGCGATCGGCCGGGACGGATCGAGCCCCAGCTCGTCGAGGACCGCGCGGTCGGGCTCGAAGTCCGCGAGGTAGTACTCCTCCTTCAGCCCCGGGTAGCGGCTGGCAGCTTCTTCGCGGCGCGCCGTAGCGGTCGCAGGCGCTCGGGCGGGATCGCGTCCGGGACGACGACCGCGTGCGCCAGCCGGCAGTTGATCGTGTGCTGGACGGTCGCCCACTCGTAGTCGAACATCGTCGAGCGCGGGATCCGCAGGAGCGTCGCGGCGACGGTGATGTCGTTGGAGCCGTGGCCGAGGGCGAGGTCGAAGCGCGGCCGTCTGCGCGCCCAGCGCAGCGAGCGCGGCGCTGCGGTCGGCCAGGCCCGACGGCCTTGGCGACGAGCTTCTCGCCGCGGTGGCGGCCGATGACGGTGTGCTCGACGCCCGAGCCGCTCGGCCAGGCCGACCGTCTGCGCGAAGTCGCGCGCGGTCACCTCGACCTCGCGCCCTGCCGCGCAGCACCTCGATGACGGGCTGAGCACGAGGACGTGCGGGGAGTTGGTGAGGTCGACCCAGACGCGCATGGCTCGAGGGCGGCTCCGCGCGCCTAGCCGCAGAGCTCGCGGATCGCGGCGCTGACCTCGCGACCTGCTCGCGCGTGATCGCCGCGCTGATCGGGATCGCCAGGTGCTCGGCGGCGGCGACGTCCGTCCCGGGCAGCGGCACGCCGGGCGGGTACGCGGCCATCGCCGACCTGTGCGTGGATCGGCACGCGGTAGTAGCCGCGGCGACTCGACGCCGCGCGCCTGCAGGTGGCCGCGCGAGCTCGTCGGGCCGCGCGTGGCGGACGACGTACAGGTGCCAGGCGCGGGCTGGCGCGCCGGCCGTCGCCGGCGGGCAGCGCCGACGACGCCTGCCGAGCGCGTCGGCGTACCAGGCGCCGGCGGCGCGGCGGTGGTCGGCCCAGCGCGTCCAGGTGCGGCAGCTGCACGCGCAGGATCGCGGCCTGCAGCTCGTCCAGGCGCGAGTTGTAGCCGACCTGCTCGTAGGTGACCTTGTCGCGCGAGCCGTGGAAGCGCAGCGGCGCGGACGCGCTCGGCGAGCGCGGCGTCGCCGGTCGTGATCGCGCCGCCGTCGCCGAACGCCCCGAGGTTCTTGGACGGGTAGAAGGAGAAGGTCGCGATCGTGCCCAGCGCGCCGGGGCGTCCGTCGGGGCCGAGCGACCCGGCGGCCTGCGCGGCGTCCTCGAGCACCGGCAGGCCGAGCGCCTCCGCGATCTCGCTGACCGGCGCGACGTTGCCGAAGAGGTGCACGGCGATGACCGCCTTCGTCTTGGCGGTCGTGACCGCGCCGTGACGGTCTCGGCGCGTGACGCAGAACGTGTCCGGGTCGACGTCGCAGAACACCGGGGTCGGCGCCGGTCGGCGGGATCGCCTCCGCCGACGCCCAGAACGAGAAGGACGGGACGACGACCTCGTCGCCCGGGCCGACGCCGAGCGCCCGCAGCGCGATCGTGATCGCCTCGGTGCCGTTGGCGACGCCGATCGCGTGCTGGACGCCGAGGTACTCGGCGAACTCGTCCTCGAACGCCGCGACCTCCGGGCCGAGGATGAAGCGCTCGGAGTCCAGCACGCGGTCGACGGCCGCGCGCAGCTCGGCGCGCAGCGGCGTGCAGCGGCGTGGACGGAGTCGAAGAGCGGGACGGTCATGGCGCCGGACACGCTACCGGCCCCGCCGGTACCCTCGCGGCGTGCTGACGCTCATGCTTCCGACCGTGCGTGGTCCTCGCCAGCATCACCGACAAGCTCGCCGACTTCGCCACGAACGTCGTCGGCGACCTCGGCCTGCCGGGGATCTTCCTGCTCATGGCGCCGGAGTCGGCCGTGCATCCCGATCCCGTCCGAGGCGACGATGCTGTTCGCGGGCTTCAACGTCTCGCGACGGCGAGTACTCGCTCTGGGCGGCGGTGCTCGTCGGCGACGCGTCGCGAACCTCGTCGGGCTCCTGGATCGCCTACGCCGTCGGCTACTACGGGCGCGTCGAGCTGCTCGAGAAGCACGGCAAGAAGTCTTCCACATCAAGCCGTCGCACCTCGCGTGGGCCGACCGCTGGTTCGAGAGCTACGGCACCCCGGCCGTGTTCTTCTCCCGGATGCTGCCGATCGTCCGCACGTTCATCTCGCTGCCGGCGGGCGTGGCGCGGATGCCGCTCGGGCGCTTCAGCGTGCTGACGTTCGCTCGGCGCGCGTCCCGTGGAACCTCGGGCTGACGCTCGCCGGCAAGGCGGCGCAAGCGACGACTGGACGGACATCAAGGACCAGCTGCACTACGTCGACTACGCGGTCGCCGTCGCGATCCTCCTCGGCGTGGCCTACCTCGTCGTGCGCTGGCGGCGCGGGCGCGGCCAGGGCGGCGGGGGTCCGACGCCCGAGGTCGCCATCTCCGCCGCAGGACGCCTGACCCGGGCGCCTGGGCGTGCGGGGCACGGGGACCGACCCGCTCGACGCCCTCCCGCTGCGTGACGCGATCCTGCTCGGCCTGCTGCACGGTCCGGCGGAGCTGCTGCCGATCTCGTCCTCGGGCCACATCACGCTCGTCCCGTGGATGCTCGGGTGGCCGTACGGGGAGCTCGACGGCGAGCTGCGCAAGGCCTTCGAGGTGGCGCTGCACGCCGGGACGGCGGCGGCGCTGCTGGTTGCGCTGCGCGACGAGGTCGACGATGCGGCGCGCGGGCTGGACCGGCGGCGGGTGACGCTCATCGGGCTGTCGTTCGCCGTCCCGGCCGTCGCGGGGCTGACGCTCGAGCGATCGATCGAGCAGCGGCTGGGAACGCCCGCGTCGATCGCGGGCGGACTGCTGGCCGGATCGCTCGTCATGGCCTGGGCGGACGGGGCGGGTGCGTCCACCCGGACCCGCGAGTCGGCGGGGGCGATCGATGCGCTGTGGCTGGGTGTCGCTCAGGCCTGCGCGCTGGTGCCGGGTGCATCGCGGAACGGGATGACGCTGGCGGCGGCCCGCTGGCGCGGCTTCGGCCGGGAGGACGCGAACGTCCTGTCGCGACACGTGGCGCTACCGGTCATCGTCGGCGCGACGGCGCTGAAGGGGACCCGGCTGGCTGCGCGGGGGTTGCCGCCTGGGTTGGCGGGGCGGTTCGCGGCGGGCGTCGCGGCGTCGTTCGCGTCGACCCTCGGGTCGACCTGGCTCATCCGGCAGGTGGAGCGCGACCGCTCGCTGCTGCCGTACGCGGCCTACCGCAGCGCGCTGGCGATCGCGGTGCTCGCGCGGGGCCGGCAGCGAGCGCGGCGCGCACGGCGGTGAACGACGCCTTCGGGGTCCCTGCGACCCCTTTTCCTGGGGTCACCGGCGACGTCCGACCCCCATCGCCGGCGCCGGCATCTCATGCGTCCAGCGCCCGCCGGTGCGCTGCCAGGCGGCCTCGAAGCACACGACCTCGGCGAGGACACGCGAGCGTTCGTAGTGCACCTGCCACCACCCGTAACGGTACGGCGTGATGCCCGCCCGCCGGTAGAGCGCGTCCCGACGGGCGTCGGAGGCCTGGCGCTCGGGGTCTGCGTGGCCGTCGCGCCCGTCCGTCTCGACGGCCAGTCGCCGCTCGGCGACGTAGAGGTCGGGCTTCAGGGACACGCCCTCGATCGTGATCCGCACGTTGGCGCGCGGCTCGGGAATCCCGGCCTCGACGAGGATCTCGCGCATCTCCGCCCCCATCCGGTTGGCGACGTCACCGACCGCGTGCAGCCTGCGGTCGTGGAGCCGGCGCAGCTCGACGGTCCCGCGCTCGCCGTGGTGTTCGCGCAGGACCCGAGCCACCGCCGGGAGGTGGACGAGCCGACGGTAGACCGCCTCATGCCAGAGGTTCTCGAGCGTCCGGCGGTCGCGGTGGGCGGCGACGTCGAGGAGCACCCGGGGCATCGTCAGGCACGGGATGCCGTCCACCAGCGCCTGCTCGTGGTCCGGCACGAAGGCGGCCCGCGTGTGGATGCCCGCCCGGGCCACCATCCGGCCGGGCGGCACGATGACGTGGACCGCCGGTGTCCTCGGAACGACCGCCCCGTGCTGCGCTGCGCCGGAGAGGTCGGCCAGGACGGCGCGATGACCTGCGGCGAGAACCGCCGCCATCCGCTCGCCCACCGGTCCCCTCGAGCGGCGGCCGACGACGTATACCCCGGCGCCGAGGCGGTGCAATGAGCCCCGCCTGACCCGAGCGCGGATGCGGTCGGGGCTGAGGCCGAGGGCCTGCAGCTGCCTGCGCGTGACGATCCCGTGCTGGCAGTCGGCCAGCGCGGCCAGCAGTGCGTCCGGGTGCACCGCCCGATCACGTCGGCGCGGCGACGGCGGCTGGAAATCCGGCGGAAACCATGGCAGCACCATCCGTCCACCGGGGCCGGACCCACTGCGGCGCCACCTCGAAGCCGTGCGCACTCCGCGCCGGACGGCGCACGGGTCCGGCGCATTCACGCGCCCGCAGGCGGTGAGCCCAGGATCGGGGGCGTCCAGTACCCCGAGACCGTGGTTCGTCCCTCCGTGCGGGCCCTGACAGGCCGGGGAGCGGCGGCGGCCGCGCGACCCCGCGCCGCACCCGGTCCGGCCGGTCTGACAGCATCGACCCCGATGTCCGACGCCTATTCCGCCGCCGGCGTCGACACCACGCAGGCCGACGAGGGCGTCGGCGCCCTCGTCCGCGTGTTGTCGACGATCCAGCTGGACCGCCCCAGCGCCTCGGTGCTGCCCTCCGGGCATTACGCGAGCGTCCTCCGCGTGGCCCCGAACCTCGGGATCGCGTTCTCGACGGACGGGGTCGGCTCCAAGCTCGTCCTGGCCGAGCAGGCCGACCGCCTGGAGACGGTCGGCATCGACTGCATCGCGATGAACGTCAACGACATCATCTGCGTCGGGGCCGAGCCGATCGCGATGGTCGACTACCTCGCCGTCCAGCAGGCGGACCCGACCGCGCTCGGACGGATCGCCGAGGGCTTGAAGACCGGTGCCGAGCAGGCCAACATCGAGATCCCCGGCGGCGAGCTCGCCGTGATCCCCGAGCTCATCAAGGGACACCCGGACCCCCACGGCTTCGACCTCTGCGGCACGGCCTTCGGCACGGTCGCGCTGGACGCCGTCATCACCGGCGCCGACGCCCGCCCCGGCGACGCGCTCATCGGCCTGCCGGCGTCCGGCCCACACTCCAACGGCTACACGCTGGCGCGCCGCGCGCTCCTGGAGGACGGAGGCGGCCGGCACGGCCTGCCCGCCCTCGACATGCACGCCACCCCCGCCGAGCTGCAGGGTGCCTCCGTCGTGGACGCCCTCCTGGAGCCGACGGTCATCTACGTCCGGGCCGTCCTGGACCTCATCCACTCCGACATCCCCGTCAACGGCCTGGCGCACCTCACCGGCGGTGGCCTGACGAACCTCCTGCGCCTGGGTTCGGACCGCCTCGGCTGGTCGATCGACTCGCCGCTGCCCGTCACCCCGATCTTCGACCTCATCGCCAAGCACGGCGACGTCGCAGCCGCGGAGATGTGGGAGGTCTTCAACATGGGCTGCGGTTTCGTGTGCGTCGTCCCGGAAGAGCGCGCGGACGATGCAACGAAGCTCCTGGCGGCCCACCACCCCGGTGCCGCCAAGATCGGTCAGGTCACCGAACAGGGCGGCGCCGTCGCCGTGCCGTCGCTCGGGATCACCGGCGACAAGTCGGGGCTGCGCGCGGCGTAGTCCCGGCCTGGGGTTCCGGGAACCCCTACAGCCGGACGTACGCCAGAGCGCCGCCGCCGTCGGGTCCGTAGGACCGGGCCGACACGCGATCGGACGAGTTGCCTTCGATCGTGTGGATCGTCCCGTCGGGGTCCACGCCCGTCACCAGACCGATGTGCTCGTCCCACACGATGAGCTCACCCGGCGCCGCGGACGGCCGACGTCCGGCCCGTCCGCTGCGCCCATCCCGCGCAGCGCGTCGACGCTGCCGAAGCCCTGACCGGCCTCGCCGACCGGTGTGCCCGCCTGCTGGGCGAGCCAGGAGGTGAAGTAGGCACACCACGGACCGACGCCGGACCCCGCCGTCGCCGCGCGGTACTGGGCGATCCGCGGGCCGTCGTTGGACCCCGGCGGCTGCTCGGCCACCCCGGCCGCAAGCTCACCCTGCGCGAGCGCGATCATCCGCGAGCCGGCGTCCGTCGCCCCGGCCACCGGGGCCGCCCCCGTCACCGCCGGCGGCGACGCCACGCCCAGCGCCCCGCCCCCTTGCGGCGATCCGGCCGCCTGCCCGAGCAACGACGCGAACCGTCCCATCTGGACGGAGCCGCCCGCCGACGAAGCCGGTGGCGTCGGGGCAGGGGCCGCCGGCGCCAGGGCGCCCTGGATCGCGGTGATGCGGGCCATGACGGCGTCCACGCTCATCTTCCCCGTTGTCGGACGCCGGACCGGCGGATTGAGCACCGGACCGCGGGGCGCCGGGCCTGCCGAATGGACGCTGGTGTACGTTGCGCGCCATGCCCACCACACATGTCGACGGCCGGGTCGCCGTCGTGACCGGGGCCGGGTCCGGCATCGGTCGCGGACTCGCCCGCAACCTGGCCGCGCGCGGCTGCCCCCTCGTCCTCGTCGACATCGACGAGGACGGCCTCGCCGAGACCGCCGAGACGATCAGCACCCCCGTCCTGACCCGCAAGATGGACGTCAGCGACCGCTGGGCCCAGCAGCAGCTCGCCGCCGACGTGCGCGACTGGGCGACAGCCCCGATCGGCCTCGTGATCAACAACGCCGGCGTCGCCCTCTCGCAGACCGCCGCCGAGGCCTCGACCGAGGACGTCGAGTGGGTGATGAACATCAACTTCTGGGGCGTCGTGCACGGGACCCAGGCCTACCTCCCGATCCTCCGCGAACAGGACAGCGGGGCCATCGTGAACATCTCCAGCATCTTCGGGATCATCGCCTTCCCGACCCAGAGTGCGTACAACGCCTCGAAGTTCGCGGTGCGCGGCTACACGGAGTCGCTGCGCCACGAGCTGCACGGCAGCGGCGTGCGCGCGATCTGCGTGCACCCCGGCGGCATCAAGACGAACATCGTCAACAACGGGCGCCACCACGTCGACAACCTCGGCCGGCAGGACGGCGGCGAGGCCTTGAAGAAGGACTTCGAGCACATCGCCCGCACGACCCCCGACCAGGCGGCCAAGACGATCCTCAAGGGCGTGGACTCCGGAGTCGACCGCGTCCTCATCGGCCCGGACGCCAAGGGAATGGACCTCCTGCAGCGGGTCATGCCGCTGCGGTACTACAGCGTGATCCGCCGCCTGCAGCCGATCTTCCAGCGCTAGGCCGGCCGCAGAACGACGACGGGCGGCCTCCGAGGAGACCGCCCGCCTTCTGATCCGTCCCCCCTGCGGGCTGCCGGCCCGCAGGAGAAGGTCCTGCGTCTGTGGTCCTACGCCGCGCTAACGGAGCAGGGACAGCACAGAGTTCGGGGCCTGGTTGGCCTGCGCCAGCATCGCGGTGCCGGCCTGGGTCAGGATCTGGTTCTTCGTGAGCTTCGTCATCTCCGACGCCATGTCGACGTCGCGGATGCGGGACTCGGCGGAGACCAGGTTCTCCTGCGTGCTGGCGGACACGCTCAGCGTGTGCTCCAGCCGGTTCTGCACGGCACCGAACGTGCCGCGAGCGGCCGACACGGCGTCGATCGCCGAGTCGATGTCCGCCAGGGCCGTCGCGCTGCTCAGCGACGCGAACGACGTACCGACCGTCGACCCGAGGCTGATCATGGCGACGGAGATCTGCTCGCCGTCGTTGGCGCCCACCTGGAACGTGACGCTCGACGTGGAGCCGTCGAGCACCTTGATGCTGTTGAACGCCGCCGCCGAGCCGATGCGCTCGATCTCGGAGGCGAGGTTGTTGACCTCGGTCTGGATCGCCGCCTGGTTCGACGAGCTCAGCGAGCCGTTCTTGTACTGCACGGCCAGCTCGCGAACGCGCTGGAGCATGCTGTGGACCTCGTCCAGGTTGCCTTCCGCCGTCTGCATCATCGAGACGCCGTCCTGGATGTTGCGCTGTGCCTGCGCCAGACCGCGAACCTGACCGCGCATCTTCTCCGAGATGCCCAGGCCGGCAGCGTCGTCGGAAGCGTGGTTGATGCGGAAGCCGGACGACAGCTTCTCCATCGACTTCGACAGGTTGTTGGACGTGGCGCTGAGCTGCCGGTGAGCCTGGAAGGCCTCGACGTTGTTCTGAATGCGAAGGGACATGGCCATCTCCTTGATGACGGGGGGTTGTGCGTCCCGGAGCACCATCCATGGCGCTCCTTCTTGCCTTACAAGCGGGGTGATCGGCCGGACCCCGGCGCGCCTTGAGCCGGTGTCCAGTCCGGGGTGGACGGCGGCCGCCGTCCGGGGTCAGGCCGTCCGCTGCACGGTCCCGTCGGCGAGGCTGACCGCAAAGCGCGCAAGGTCGCGGACCGGCGCGTCCATCGACGTGACGTTCGTCGGCGAGCGGAAGGTCGTCGTCAGGCCGTCCGCCCGCAGCTCCATGACCCCGTAGCCGCGCCGGCTGAGCTGGGCGTACTTCAGGTGCGGGGTGTTCAGGGTGATGGCCGCTGCCTCCAGAGCCGGGGTCGCGTCGCCGTAGTCGGCCTCCAGCCCCTTGGACGAGATCGACCCGCAGACGAACTCGGTCGCCGCCGGCCGGCGCAGGTCCGAGCGCCCGTCGGGGAAGACGTCGCCCGCGAAGAACGTGTGGATGTCGCCGGTGGCGACCGTCACGCCACGGATGTCCTGACGTCGGATGTGGCCGAAGACGTCGGCTCGGTCGCCGGGGTAGCCGTCCCACTGGTCCGGGTTCAGCGGCTGGCCCGGAAGCGACTCCAGGCCCATCACCATGACCTGGTTGGCGATGACCTTCCAGGTCGCGCGGGACTCGCTGAGTGCCCCCTTCAGCCACGTCTTCTGTGCGGCTCCGAGCATGGTCCGCGACGGGTCCTGGATGCCCGGACACGGCTCGATCTCGGTGTCGCAGGCCTGATCGTCGCGGTACTGGCGCGAGTCGAGCAGCAGCAGGTCTGCCATGCCGCCCAGCCGGATGCGCCGGTAGGACCGCATCCGCTCCTGCGGGATCGTGTTCCGCGGGCCGTACTCGAAGAAGGCGAGGTAGCCGTTGCGGCGACGGGTCAGGAAGTCCATGCGGCGACGCCCGTCGGCCAGCGTGCCCTTGCTCGTCCCGGCGTAGTTGTTCTCGGCCTCGTGGTCGTCCCAGATCCCGGCGAAGGCAGCCGACGCGTGCATCGCACGGAGGTTCGGATCGGTGAGGTACAGGCGGTACTTCTCGCGGTACTCGGCGAGTGTCTGGGCCTGGCGGTCGGGACCGACGTCGTCGCGCCGTCCGATCGCGTCGTTCTGTCCGCCACCCTCGTAGATGTAGTCGCCCAGGCAGACGATGAGATCCAGATCGTCCTCCTGCGACAGCCCGCGATGGGCCGGATACAGGCCGGCGTTCCAGTTCTGGCAGGAGAAGAACCCGATGCGCAGCGGCTCGCGCGAGTCCGCTGGACGCGCGGTCGTGAAACGCCCGACCGGCGAGGAGCCCGTGCGGGTGGCGAAGCGATAGAAGTAGCGCTCGCCCGGCTGGAGGACCTTCGACGAGCGCACCGTCGTCCGCGCGGTGAAATCGCGTCCGGCGAACGCCCGCGCCGTGCCGCGGTGCACGACGTTCGCGAAGTCGGCGTCCCGGGCGATCTCCACCTGGACGTGACCGCCGGGAGTCGTCCCCGCGCCGTCGACGCCGTCGACCCGCGTCCACAGCGTGATCGCCGACCGGCCGGGGATGCCGGCCATGACCCCGCAGCCGAACCCCCCTTCGCGGAGGATCTGCACCCGGCGTCGCGAGGCGGCGGTCGCGCCCGTGGGCAGCAGCCCCAGGCCGGTCCCGGCGATCGCGGCAGCGCCGGCCTGGTGGAGAAGAGCACGTCGCGTCAACGTCATGGCGCGCGAGCCTAGCCAGCCTCCGGCGCTCAGGCGGCAGCACCCGCGACCGCAGCACCGTGACGCCGCTCGAAGGCCATCCTGTCCCGCTGCACCTGTGCGTGGACCCACGCTCGCAGCACCGGGTCCGGACTGGCGACGGTCTCGCTCAGGCCGTGGCGGATCGTCGACTCGCGCACCAGACGCGGCGGCGTCCCGGCAGCGCGCAGGCGCGCCAGCAGGTCGGTGTCCTGGTACCAGACCCGGAGCTCACGGTCGAAGAACTCGCCCGGGGCGACGGAGAACCGGTCAAGCGTCGTGCGGCTGAAGGCAAAGCACCACGCGGCGAAGTCGGTGCGCATGGCGCCCCCGACGGTCTGCGGGAAGACGACGGCCGCCGGGTCGCGCGGATGCTCGAGCGCCGCGCGCAGCGGCTCCCACCACCCCGGCTGAACGAGGACGTCGTCGTTGCAGACGACAAGGTGCCGTCCGCGGGCGGCACGCAGCGCTGCGTTGACCGGATCCGTGAACCCCTGGGGCGGGGCGCCGTTGTCGACGACGATCAGCTCGTAGGCGACGGACGTGTGAGCCTGCAGCGCGCGCACGCAGGCGCGCAGGCGATCGCCGGCGGCATCGAGCGTCGGGATCGCGATCGACAGCTGTACCGGGGACCCCGGGGCCAGCCTGGACCTTGCGACGGGGACGTCACGGACGTGGCCGGCGTCGGCGCCCGGGACGCAGGCGACCTCCCCGTGGGCGACGAGGCTGCAGCAGAGTGCGGCGATGAGCCGGTCGGCCGGTGCTTCGGGGACGTCGAGCCCCACGTCGGCACGCCAGGCCAGGACGGACGCAGCGGTCGGGTGCAGGGCCGCCGCGGCGGCGCCCGCCAGGCCGTCGTCGGCTGCCAGGGCGCGGTGGAGCACGGCAAGCGCCGCGGGATCCAGGAGCGTGCCCTCGCCGAGGACGACGAGGACCGCGCCGGTCGCGACCTGCACACCGGCCCGGACCGCGGCCGCCGCGCCCACCGAGACCGGCAGGCGGATCACCCGGGCGTCGCCGTCCACCCGTGCCAGCAGCGGCCCGAGATCCGGGGAGCCGTCGTCGACGAGGACGACCTCGTGCTGGACGTCGTCCGGCACCGCGGCCAGGGCCTCGAGCATGGCCAGCGCGCGGACGGGGTCGCCGCTGAGGGGGACGATGATCGAGCAGTCCACCCCCCGGTCATCGGCTCTGACCCGCCGCGGTTGAGCGTGTTCAGGCGCGGACGTCGACCCGTGCGAGGTCGCCGGAACCCGGGGCTCGCCCGGTCACACCAGGGTTCCGGGCGTGCTCACGCCGGGCCTGCTCGCGGTCGGCTTCCTCCTCGTCCTGGCGCTCGTCGCGCCGCTTGGGCCGTACCCCCGCCACGGGGACCACGGGTCCGTCGCCGGGAAGGACGCGGCCCAGCCGCTCGATCCGGCCCATCAGCCGGCCGCCGAGCCGCCACGGTCGGCGGCCTCCAGCTCCAGCAGCGCCGCGACGATGCGCTTGCGGGCGTGCTCGATCTCGGCTTGGGCGAGCTGACGCCAGGCGACGACCATGACGGCCCAGGCGACGAGGTAGGACGCGACCCCCGCCTGCAGTGCGCGGACGAGCGCGTCCTCGGGCAACCGGCCGGCGCGCAGGGACATGACGAGGACCGCGGCGAAGCCCAGGAGCGCCGTCCAGGCGCGGACGGTCCGGATCTGGCGCATCGCCTTCGGGTGCTCGGCGAGGCTCAGGCCGGGGTGGGTCACCGACGTGCCTTGACCGTCCTCGGCCGAGGCGTCCTTGGCGATCTTGTCGGCCTTCGCCATCAGGCCGCCCTCCCCGCGGCGCGGTCGGCGGCGAAGTGCACGAGGCGGCTGCGCTGTGAGGCGGCGATGGCCTGCAGGCGACCGTCGACGAGGCCGTCGGGCGTGATGCGCTGGATGCGGAGCGTCCCGCGGATCGGCTGCTCCCGTTCGAACAGGAAGAGGTCGAACTCGTAGAGCTGATCGACGGCCACCCCCGGGATCCCCCGTAGCTGCAGACCGCCACCGCTGACGCCGACGCAGGTCGCCTCCGTCGCGACGTGGTCACCGCGGTCGACCCGCAGGACGACGATGCGGGCCGTCGCGCGCGCCTGCACGAGGTCGGGCCGGCGCAGCAGCTGGATGTTGCCCCGCTGGTTCAGGCGCAGCGTCTCCCCGGCCCCGTAGCCGGTGACCCTCAGCCTCATGTCCTGGGGACGCCGGACGAGGCTGCCGGTCATCCGACACAGGCCTTGGGCGCCGGCGTACTCGACGTAGAGCTGCGTCCTGCACAGGTGCTGCAGCGACGTGCGCGGGGAGCGCAGGAGGTTCAGGTCCACCCACCCGGTCGCGACGTCCTGTACCCGCACCTGGATCTGCTCGCGCTGGGGGACGACGAGCGTGACGACATCGCCGGCGACGGGTCCGTGGATCTCGGTCATCGTCGCGTCCCCTACAGGAGCTCGTCGTCGGCGGAGGGTGACGGGAGCAGCGCCAGCGCGAGCGCGTCGGCCCCGGCCGGACGCATGCCGCCGTCGAGCCCGGTGCCCCGGGCGACGTAGGAGAGCGGCAGGCCGGTGTCCATCGCCAGCTCGACGACCGTCCCCAACGCGGCGGTCTCGTCCGTGTGGGTCAGGGCGATCGCGTGGGCGCCGAGGGTGCGACCGGCGGCGGCGACCTCACGGGCTGCCAACGGGCCGATCGTCGCGGGGATCGCGACGTGCAGCTCGTCCGCCGCCAGCCGGCGCAGCTCGCTGCAGAGCGTGCGGAGCTCGGCCTCGGCGCGCGGCGAGACGCCGGGGGTGTCGATGAGCACGATCGTCTCGTTGCGGAGCGCGGCGATGCGCTGGGCCGCGGCGATCGCGTCGTGCTCGACGTGGACCGGGACGCCCGCGCCACGCAGCAACGTGTCCAGCTCGACACCCTCGTCGGCGGCACGGAGCGTCACGCATGCGACCGGGAGCGCCGAACGCTTCGCGTAAGCCGTGGCCAGCCGCGCGACGCAACGTGTCTTGCCCGAGCCGGCCGGACCGACGAATCCGATGACTGCACCCCCAGGCCCGCGCACCGGGGTCGCAACGGGGATACGGGCAGCCAGCGCGGCGCGAACCATCGCGCGGGGGCTGCGGTCCTCGGCCAGCGGCGCGACGTGGGTCATCGCGGTGTGGACGATCTCTCCGGCCAAGCCCGTGGAGAACCCACCGGCCAGCAGCTCGGTGCCCTCGGGAGAGAGCCCAGCCGGCCCTGCCGGAGCCTGGGGGACGACGGACGCGGCGACGGGCGCCGGCCGGGACGCGGCGACCAAGGCGTCGGCGTCGTCGATCGTCGGGGACGGCGCGACGCGCGCGTCGGTCACCGGGCGATGATCCGGGGACGGGGGCGGCGGCTGCTCGGCGAGCAGGCCCGCGAGCTGCGCGGCGAAGGCCGCGGCCGGGTCCGCGACCGGTGCCGGCCCGCCGAAGGCGGCGGGTGCCTGCGCGACAGCGGCGGAGTACAGGTCCAGGCCGTAGGACGCGCCCGCAGCGGCGTCTGCATATGACGCGCCCGCGGCGGCGTCGAGGTCATGGAGGGCGAGCGGCTCGTCGCGGACGTCGAGCGTCGGACGTGCCGGGCACGCGTCGACCTGCACCGACCGCTTGCCGAAGAAGCCACCGAGACCGCCCTCCACGCCGTCGCGCCGGTCCAGGATGACGGCGTCGGCGCCGAGCTGGGCGCGGATCTGCGGAAGGACCTCGTCCAGCGACGCACCGGTGAAGGTCTGCGTCCCCGGCGGATGGTCCCCGACCGCGGGCTGGCTGGTCACGGCGTGGGACGTCATGCGTTCACGACTCCAATCGTCTCGACAGAGATCCCGGGCGCGATCTCGTTGTACGCGCACACGGACAGTTGGGGAAGGGCCTGCTCGACGAGGCGCCGCAGGTGACGGCGGACGCGTGAGGAGCAGATGAGGACGGGACGCCGACCGCGAGCGGTCGCCTGCTCGACCTCGTCGTGCAGCGACTGCACGAGCGCGTGGGCCCGCGCCGGGTCCATGGCGAGGTACTCGCCGTCGGAGGTCTGCGCGATCGATTCGCTGACCTCCTGCTCCATGGCGGGGTCCAGCGCGATCGCACGGAGGCGATGCTCGGCGTCGAGGTATGGGGCAAGGATCGTGCGCCCGAGCGCCTGGCGGGCGTACTCGGCCAGCAGGTCGGGGTCACGCGTGACACGGGCACGGTCGCCGGCCGCCTCGACGACGGCACCGAGGTCACGGATGGACACGCCCTCGCGCAGCAACGCCTGCAGGACCCGCTGCAGCTCGCCGACGGACAGCAGGTCGGGGACGACCTCCTCGACGACGGCGGCGTTCGTCTCCTTCAGGCGGTCCAGGAGGGCCCGGACGTCCTGCCGCGTCAGGAGCTCGGCCACATGCCGGCGGATGGTCTCGGTGAGGTGGGTCACGACGACCGACTCCCCGTCGACCACGGTGTACCCGAGCGCTTCGGCCTCCGGACGCTGGGCGTCCGTGATCCAGACTGCGGGCAGGCCGAAGGCCGGCTCGGTCGTCGGGATGCCGTCGAGCTGACCGACGGCGTCCCCCGGGTCCAGCGCGAGCTGGTGGCCGGCGAGCAGGGCCCCGCGGGCGACCTCCGTCCCGCGGACCTTCATGACGTAGTCGTGCGAGCCGATGAGCACGTCGTCGTGGATGCGGACGGACGGGATGATCGTCCCGACCTCGCCGGCGATCTGCCGGCGCACGGCGCCGACGCGCGCCAGAAGCGAGCCGCCGGACCCTCCGGTGTCCACGAGCGGCACCAGGCCGAAGCCGATCGACAGCTCGAGCGCGTCGAGCGACAGCGCGTCCAGGGCCTGGTCGCGGGCCGAGGCAGCCGGCGGCGGGGCGGCGGCGAGGGCCAGCGCCGCCGCGGTCTGTGTCGCCTTCTCGGCGTCCTCGGTCTTGGCGAGCGACCGGCCGACGAAGAAGAAGAGGCCACCGATGACGAGAAACGGGATCTTCGGCAGGCCGGGTACCAGGGCGAAGGCGCAGATGACGACCCCGGCCACCATCGGGGCCTTGCGCTGGGCGCCGATCTGGCTGGCGATCTGCGAGCCCAGGTCCTGCTCGCTGACCGACCGCGTGACGATGATGCCGGTGGCGACCGAGATGAGCAGGGCCGGGATCTGGGCAGCCAGGCCGTCGCCCACGGTGAGCAGGCTGAAGTGCTGGGCCGCCTCCGACAGTGGCATGCCCATCATCGTCGCGCCGACGACGATGCCGCCGATGAGGTTGATGAGCGTGATGAGGACGGCCGCGATCGCATCGCCCTTGACGAACTTCGAGGCGCCGTCCATCGCACCGTAGAAGTCCGCCTCACGGGAGATGTCCGCGCGGCGCTCGCGTGCCTCCTCGTCGGTGATCTGGCCCGCGTTGAGGTCTGCGTCGATCGCCATCTGCTTGCCGGGCATGGCGTCGAGCGTGAAGCGCGCGCCGACCTCCGCCACGCGCCCGGCGCCCGCGGTGATGACGACCATCTGGATCACGACGAGGACGAGGAAGATGACGAGCCCGACGACGACGTTCCCGCCGACGACGAACGACCCGAAGGCCTCGACGACGTGCCCGGCATCGCCGTGCAGGAGGACCAGGCGCGTCACGGAGATGTTGATCGCCAGACGGAAGAGCGTCGTCAGCAGCAGCAGCGACGGGAACGCGCTGAAGTCCAGGGGGCGCGGGAGGTAGAGCGTGGCCACCACGATCGCGAGCGCGACGCTGATGTTCAGCGTGATCGCCAGGTCCAGGATGACCGGCGGCAGCGGCACGATCATCATCACGACGACGAGCACCACCACGCCGGCCGCGAGGAGATCAGAGTGCTTGCCGATGCGCTGGAGGAGCGGCTGCATGTTCGAGGTGCCACCCACGCGGACGCGGCGGGGGACCTCCCGGTTGTCGGTCAGGCGCGCCCGTGGCTTGAGCGCGCGGGACCGGGCCGGCCGGTGCCCTTACCCTGCACGGCGCCGCGCCTTGAGGCGGAAGACGAACGCGAGGACCTGGGCGACCGCCGCGTAGAGGTCCTCGGGGATCTCGTGGCCGATCTGCACGGTCGCGTGCAGCGACCGGGCCAGCGGGCGGTCCTCGACGAGCGGGACCCCGGCCTCTTTGGCGATCTCCCGGATGCGCAGGGCGATGAGGTCCTGCCCCTTGGCGATGACGATCGGCGCCGCACCCGTCCCGTCGTACTTCAGCGCGACCGCGAAGTGGGTCGGGTTCGTCACGATGACGTCCGCGGTCGGGACGTCCTCCATCATCCGCTGGCGTGCGGCGGCCATCTGCCGGCGTCGCTGGGCGGCGCGCACCTCTGGCGGGAGGTTCTGGCCCTTGGCCTCCTCCTTGACCTCCTGGAGGTCCATGCGCATGGACTTCTGGGTGCGCCACCGCTGGTAGGCGAAGTCGGCGGCACCGATGAAGAAGTAGGCGATCGCCGCGCGCAGCGCGATCGCGCGGATGTTCGACGACAGCGCGCCGGCGAGCTCCTGTGGGCCCACCCCGACCATCGCACCGAGCGTCGTGAGCTTCGGTGCCGCGAACGTCATGACGATCGTGCCGACGATCCCCACCTTCGCAAGGGACTTGGCGCCCTCGGCGAGCATGTTCGGGCCGAACACGTTCTTCGCGCCGCTGACCGGGTTGATGCGCTTGGGGTCTGGCTTGAGCGCGTGCGCGGACGGCTTGAAGCCGACCTGCGCGACGTTGACGAGCACGCCCGCCAGCGCGCAGGCCAGCGCGATCGGCGCCACGGCCAGGAGCGTCGCCGCGCCCGCGTGCATGAGCAGGTCGCCGACGTGGTCGCGCGAGACGATCGACGGGTCGGCGATCTGCAGCAGCGCCTGGCGCATCGCGTCGCCCATCCGCTGGGCGGCGGCCGGTCCTGCCGAGCCCAGCGCGAAGAGCCCCGCCAGGAGGATGACCGACCCGTTCAGATCCGCCGAGCGCCCGACCTGACCCTTCTTGCGGGCCTCGTCCTTGCGCTTGGGTGTCGCCTTCTCGGTCTTCTCGCCGGCCATGGTCTACTGCGCGACCCTCAGCGTCTGCATCGCCGCCCCGACGTCCTGCTGGAGCTCGTCCGCCAGCCAGCCCGCGACGAACGGCAGCGAGACGCTGATGAGCAGCAGGCCCGCGACGACCTTCGCCGGGAAGCCGACCTGGAAGACGTTCAGCTGAGGGACGACCCGTGACACGACGCCGAAGGCGGCGTCGGTCAGGACGAGCGCGAGGACGACCGGGCCGGCCACTTCGATCGAGGCGAGGAAGATCTGCGTGAACGCGCTGACCGCGCCCGCGACCATCGCGTCGAGCTGCGGGTACTGCAGCAGGCCGACGACCTCGTACGTCCGGGCCACACCGCGGATGACCCACGCGTCACCCCCGATCGCGATGAAGACGAGCACGGCGACGAGGCTGTACAGCTGCTGCAGCACCGTCGACTGGTTGCCGGTCACGGGGTCCACCAGCGAGCCGAACGAGAAGCCGATCATCGTGTCCAGGAACGAGCCTGCGACCTGCACCGCGGCGAAGAGGGCGCCGAGCGCGAACGCGAACGCAAGGCCGATGAGCAGCTCCTTGCCCATCAGGCCGGCGAAGGCGAACTGGTCCGTCGGCAGGTGGACGTCGGCGCCCGCGACCGGCGAGAGGCCGATGGCCAGCGCGACCGCGACGATGCCGCGCACGCGGCGCGGCACGAGCTTGGAGCTGAACAGCGGCGCCAGCGCGAAGAGCGGCGAGACCCGGGCGAGCACGAGGAAGAACGCCCCCACCCGGTCCGGGCCGAGCTGATCCAGCAGCTGCTGCAGCGTCATCTGCATCGCGTGCGGCGCGGCGGCGCGGGTGCGCTACGTGCCGACCATGTCGGGGATCGAGAGCCACAGCTCCGTCGTGTAGTTCAGGAGCTCACCGAGCATCCATGGCCCGCCGATGAGCAGCACGCCGGCGAGCGCGAGGACCTTCGGGATGAACGAGAGCGTCTGCTCCTGGATCTGCGTCACCGCCTGGAAGACGGAGACCGCGAGCCCGATGACGAGCCCGACGAGCAGCAGCGGCAGCGCGATCTTCAGCGTGAGCGCCAGCGCCTGCGTGGACAGGGAGATGACGGTGTCCTGATCCATCAGTGAAAGCTCTCCACGACCGATTGGGTGACGAGGTTCCAGCCGTCGACGAGCACGAACAGCAGGATCTTGAACGGCAGGCTGATGAAGACCGGCGGGAGCATCACCATGCCCATCGACATGAGCGTGGAGCTCACGACGAGGTCGATCACGAGAAACGGCAGGAAGATCAGGAAGCCGATCTGGAAGGCCGTCTTGAGCTCGCTGATGATGAACGCGGGGATGAGGACGTAGGTCGGGACGTCGGCACGGGTCTTGGGGCGCTCGAGCTTGGCGAGCTTCACGAAGAGCGCCAGATCCTTTGTCCGCGTCTGCTTGAACATGAAGGCCCGCACCGGCTCCTGCCCCCGCTTGAACGCCTCGGTCTGCGAGATCTTCTTCTCCGTCAGCGGCCTGATGGCCACGTCGTTGACCTGGGTGAAGGTCGGGGCCATCACGAAGATCGTGAGAAAGAGCGCGATGCCGACGAGCACCTGGTTGGGGGGCGCGGTCGGCGTCCCCAAGCCCGTGCGGATGAACCCCAGGACGACGACGATGCGCGTGAAACCGGTGACGGTGAACAGCAGCGCCGGGACGAGCGTCACGCCACCGATGAGCAGCAGCAGCTGGACGGTGTTCGTGGAGGCGTTCACGGGCGTGTCGTGAGGTCGCGCAGACGGTCGACGAAGGTCCTGACCCCTGGCGGACCGGCGGACGGGCGCGGGGCGCCGGGCTCACCGTCCTCGTCGTCCGGGGCGATGAGCCCGAGGGCGATCGCCTCCTCTTCGGAGTACGTGCGGATCGGGGTGACGCCGTGCTCGGCGCTCGCCGACCAGGACGAGCTCGCGTCCGGCGCGGACGAGGTGCAACGACCGGTTGGGGCCCAGCGGAATCGTCGCGGCGTGCTGCAGACCCACCCCGCTGACGCGGGTCTCGCGGGAGTCCTTGACCTGCCGCAGCACCCAGGCGACGCCGTAGATCACGCCGATGACGACGGCGAGGCCGACGATCGTCCGCACGAGGTTGCCCGAGCCCCCGGTGCCCGCGACGGTCCGCGGCGTGTCGGCGGGCAGGTTCAGCGGCGTGTCTTCGCCCGGGCCGGTGACGGCAGCCGCGAGGGACGCAGCGGGCATGGCCAGCGAGAAGCCGGCCGCAAGGATGGGCGCGAGGAGGCGGAACACGAGGGCAGTGCCCGGGGACGGATCAACGGCCCGGACAGTCCGGTGATCGGCTGCGACCGACCACGCTTGAGCGCTGTCGCCCGCGCGCTGCGCGCGGGCGACAGCCGGCGGTCACCCGGTGACGGGCAACGTGCGGCGGTAGAACCCTGCGCGCACGCGCTGCGGGTGGTCCCCGACGGGCACCGTCGCGAGCTCCTTGCCGGTGGCGTAGGAGATGAACGCGATCTTGTCGTCCCCCGAGTAGGAGACGACGCACTGCTTGCCGTCGGGAGCGTTCGTGGACCAGTAGGGCTTGCTGCCCCTGGACGCGATCCTGTACGAGAACGTCCGCCGGTCGACGATCGCCGCGTAGTCCGACACGGTGCCGGCTGCGCAGAGCTTGCGCCCCCTGGGATCGATGGCCAGCCCGTGGTGGGCGGAGTCCAGCAGGTACTCGTCCCGGCGCTTGCCCATGGCCTCCTGGCTCATCGGCAGCGTGGCGATCCGCAGCGGCCGCGTGTGCTCCAGGTCGAACTCGACGAACCCGTGCAGGAACGAGAGCTGGAAGTACGCGACCTTCTCACCGGGGGCGATCGCCATGGGACGGATCGCCGAGCTCATGCCCGGGAAGCCGAAGGTCCGCAGGATCTTGCCGATGTCGAAGCGCTTGATGACCTTGTAGCTCTCGGCGTCCACGATCTCGAAGATCCGCTCGCCCTTGGTCGCATCGAACGCGTACTCGTCGGTCGGGGTGTAGACCGTCCCGATCGACGCGTGGAAGATCCGCTTGCCGTCCTCGGAGAAGTTGCTCTCGTGCGGCGTGTCCCCGGACGGAAAGGACGCGACGAGCTTTCCGGCCTCGGTGTCGATGACGTGCACCTTCCGCGCGGTCGACGCGGACACGAGCAGGCGTTTGCCGTCAGGGGAGATGGCCATGTGATCGGCACGGTTGCCCTCGACCGGGATCCGCCAGACGATCTTGCGCGTCGCAAGGTCGATGCTCACGACGTCCGCCAGGCTCGGCCTGGAGATGAAGATCCGGCGCCCGTCGTGCGAGCTGAAGACGTCATCGACGTACTGGTTGTGTCCTTCGCCCACCTGCTGCGCGATCGCGATGAAGTACCCGAGCTTCACAGGGTCGGAGTTGATCTCCGCCATCCGCTCGGCGATGTCCGGGATCGCGTTCAGGTGCGCCAGGCGCTTGTGCGCCCTGGGATCCACGACGTCGACGGTGCCGTCCCAGTTGTTGCCGACGAAGAGGGCGTCGCGGACCGGGCTGGGCGCCTTGCGCTTCGCCGCCGCCTGCGCGGGGGCCGCTCCGACGAGAGCCGCGACCGCCACAGCCAACATCCTTGTCATGTGCTTGGACATGGGACGATTGTCCAGCTTTGTGGCCGGCGGTGTCGCGGTCGTCCGTTCAGGCGGCCTGGATCTCGCCCGTGAGCACCGCGTCGTTGCGGACGAGGGCGGACGAGCTGCCGATGACCTCGGTGAGGCGCAGACCGAACTGCTCGTCGATGACGACGACCTCCCCGCGGGCGATCGGCCGCCCGTTGATGAGCAGGTCCACCGGCTTGTCGGCCAGCCGTTCGAGCGTCACCACCGACCCGGGCCCGAGCGCCAGCGCTTCACCGAGCGTCATGAAGGTCCGGCCCACTTCGACGGCGAGCTCGACCGTCACGTCGGTGAGACGCTCCAGGTCGTTCACGGCGCGAGCGGCCGGCACGAACGGGGTCGCGCCGGCGTCCGGGCCGTCGAGGGCTTCCAGCTGCAGGTCCTGTGACATGGGTGGCTCCTTGGCCTTCTACTGCACGGCGATGTCGGTGAGCAGGACGTCCTGCACTTCGACGTCCGTCGAGCGGTGGATGCGCTTGAGGATGCGCTCCTTGAGCTTCTCGCGGCCCGCGCGCGTCGTCAGGTCCTTGGCCCTTCCGTTCGTCACGACGTCGGTGACGATGTCGCGGACGACGGCCTCCTGCGCCAGCACGCCGTAGCCCTCCGGCGGGGCCGCGGGCGCGGCCTCGTGGCCGCCGGCGGCCGGGGCCGACGTGAAGCCGTGGTGAAAGACGAGCGCGACCCCGAGCTTGGCGAACTTCCCGTCGGCGAGGTTCAGCAGAAAGTCCTTCGGCAGGACGTAGACCTCGCCGGCGACCTTCATGTGCGGCTGCACCGGCGGCTTGGCGAGGGCGAACTTGTAGACCCCGCCGAAGAGGACGACGACGAGCGGGACGATGAACTTCAGCTTGGACTTCATGGATGGGCCTCCGTGGCCGGTAGCGGCACGATCCGTGTGCCGAGTGGATGGGTCAAGTCGACGCCGTCGGGATCGGCGGCGGGTGCGGCGCCGTCGGCCTTGGCGGTGGGGACCACCCGGGGCGGCGCGTTCACCGCCTCCTGGCGGGGCAGCAGCAGCTCGACGCGGCGGTTCACCTGCCGGCCGGCGGGGGTCGCGTTGCTCGTCAGCGCGTCGCGATCCGCGCGCCCGGCCGCGGTCAGACGGTCGGGCCCGACCCGGGCGAGCAGCATGGCGCGGACGACGGCCGAGGCGCGCGCGCCCGAGAGCTCCCAGTTGGACGGGTACTGCGCCGAGCGGATCGGCACGGTGTCCGTGTGTCCCTCGACGATGACCGGGTGGTGGCGCTCGGCCGCCAGGACGCGACCCAGGCGCGCGAGGAGCGGGTAGCTCGACGGCTTGGGGACGGCCGAGCCGGAGTCGAAGAGCAGGTCATCGGTGAGGATCCGGATGTGCAGCCCGTCCCGTGAGATGCGCGTGGACACCTTGCCCGAGAGGCCGAGCTTCGTGGTCGCGCGGTCGATCTGTGCCTTGACCTCGTGGAAGGCATCCGCCTCGGCCCGCGCCCGGGCGGCCTGCTGGGCCCTCGTCCCCCCGTCGGATGCGCCGCCCAACTGTGGCTGGGGGGAGGTCGACTGGGGCGGGGCGAGGACGCGGGCGTCGGTGGCGGCGCCCCCGGCGGAGGCGATCGACGTGCCGCCCGGCAGCACGCGTCCGGAGAACGCGTCCTTCAGCGACCGTTGCAGTCCCTCGTACTTCGATGTGTTCACCGACGAGATCGAGAAGAGCACCATGAAGAGCGCGACGAGCAGCGTCATCATGTCCGCGTAGGAGAGCAGCCACCGCTCGTCGCCGCCCTCGTGCTCCTCGTGGCCACCGCCGCCGCGGCGTCGCCCTCCGTGCCTGGCCATCGTGGATCAGGCCGCGGCCGCGTCGGGGACGGCGGTCAGCTTCGCCTCGTCACCGTCGGCCTGCTCGCGCTGGGCGGGCGGCACGAAGCTCATGAGCTTCTCGGAGACGACACGCGGGTTGTCGCCGGCCTGGATGGCCATGATGCCTTCGATGAGCAGGGTGCGCTCCTCGACCTCCTCGTCGCTGAGCGCCTTCAGACGCCCGGCGACCGGCAGGAAGACGACGTTGGCGACGCCGACGCCGAAGAGCGTGGCGATGAAGGCAGCGGAGATCGACGGCCCGAGCGTCTCGGGCTTGGAGAGGTTGCTCAGCACGTGGACCAGGCCCATGACGGTGCCGATGATGCCCATCGTGGGGGCGTAGCCGGAGGCCTGCTTGAACGCGTCGGTCCCGGTCTTGTGGCGGGCGCTCATCGCGTCGATCTCGGTCTCGAGGATCTCGCGGAGCGTGTCCGGATCGGTCCCGTCGACGACGAGCTGCAGACCCTTCTTCGTGAAGGGATCCTCGATCGAGTCCACCTCGGACTCCAGCGCGAGCAGCCCGTCGCGCCGGGCCCGCTCGGCGAACCCGACGATGAGCCCCACGCGGGCGCCGAGCTCGGGCGTCGGCGCGTTGAAGACGAGCTTGTAGAGGCTCGGGATCTTCTTCATCGTCTCCATGCCGACGGTGGCCATGGTGGCGCCCATGGTCCCCCCGAAGACGATGAGCATCGCCGGGATGTTGATGAGCATCGTCGGGCTGGTGCCCTCCATGATGCCGCCGACGGTGATGCCGGCCATGGCGACGAGGATGCCGATGAGGGATGCAGCCTTCATGTCTTCCAGATGGTCGGACGCCGTCGCCAGATCTTCAGGCGCTCGGACGCACCGCCCCTAGCCCAGCGCCTTGGCGACCGCCCCTTGGACACGGTCGGGCTTGAACGGCTTGACGACGAAGTCCTTGGCGCCGAGCTTGATCGACTCCAGGACCTTGGACTCCTGCCCGAGGGCCGAGCACATGATGACCTTCGCCGAAGGGTCGATCGCGATGATCTCCTTCAGCGCCGCGATGCCGTCCTTCTCCGGCATCGTGATGTCCAGGGTCGTCACATCAGGACGCAGCTCCTGGTAGCGGGCGACCGCTTCGACACCGTTGCCGGCCTCACCGACGATCTCGTGACCGCCGCCGGTGAGGGCGTCGGTGACCATCTTGCGCATGAAAGCGGCGTCGTCGACGACGAGCACTCTGGCCATCAGGCGACCTCCTTGTTCTCGGGGCTTGGACTCAGGGAAAGAGGGGTGGCGGCGTCGAGGCCGTCTTCGAGCAGCCGTTCCACGCGGACCGCGAGCGTGCCGTCCTCGCACACCTGCAGCCGGCCGGTCGCGAAGCGCATGCCGTCGGCGTACAGGTCGATCGGCTCGTCGACCTCGCGGTCGAGCTCGACGACCGCTCCCGAGGGCAACGTCACGACGCGACCGGAGGGCATCTTCGCGCGACCGAGCTCGGCCCACACCCGGACGGAGACCGTCCGCAGCGAGTCCGACAGCGGGGCGCTCTCGTAGGACTCGGTCAGCTCGTCCAGCGCCCGGGTCATGCGGACGATGAACGCGTGCGGGACGAGCTGGACGAGCAGGCACGGCGCGCCGCAGAGCGTGAACTCGACGGTGCAGGCCAGGCCGCTCTGCTCGACGTCGGACCGCGCCTCGTCCATCGTCGTGACGAGGCGGACGTTCGGCGGCGCGATCTCGACCTCGTCGCCGAGCACCGCGCTCGTCGCCATCGCGGCGGCCGACATCATCTGGTTCATCGCCTCGCCGACGGCCGAGAAGTCCAGTTCGGACAGCTCGCCGCCGGCCTCCACGGCATCCGGGTCCCCGCCCATCATCGCGGCGGCCAGGCGACGGGCACCCTCGACGCCGATGATCATGACGTTGCCGCCCGTGACCCCGTCGACGTAGCCGACGTCGGCCAGGACGGCGGGGAGCTGAGCGCCGGCGAGCGGATGTTCGCCGGGCGGCACGGCGCCGACGGCCCCCGCCCTCACGGCCCCGGGGGCGTACGTCTCCAGCACGTCACGGATCGCGTCGAGCGTCGACGCCGCGAGGCGGAGCAGTGCCTGTTCGTTCGTCATCGGCGGTTCACCGCCTCGCCGAACCCAGGGCGGAGGGGGAGGCGGGCCTGTTCGTCGGTCATTCGGGCACCTCTGCAGGCCCGGTGACCTGGACGGCTCGTCGCGTTCCCCAGCGACCGGCCTTGCCGAGGTGCACGGGCGTACGGTCCGCCCACAGCCGCATCGGGGTCTCGGTCGTCGCGTCCAGGCGGATGAGATCGCCCGGCGCCAGCGCGAGGATCTCCTCGAGCGTCAGGTGCGTGTCGGCGACCTCGGCCCGGAGCGTCACGTCGACCCGCTGCAGCCCGTCCCGGACGGCGCGGAGCGCGTCCGGATCGTGTGCCGCCGCGTCGTCCTCTCGGTGCGAGAACGCGACGGTGGCCGGGGCGATGGACGCGAACGGCACGAGCAACGCCATCGTGTTGGACGCCCGGTGCAGGCGCGCCTCCATGGTGAGCATGAGCGTCGGCTCGCTGCCGGCGGCGACTTGGACACGCTCGGCCAGCGTCGTCACGTCACCGAGGGCGATCGTCATCTCCGCCAGGTCGAACCAGATCCCGGAGAGCGTCTCCGCGAGCGTCCGCGCGAGGCGTCGCGTCAGCAGGAGGTCGATGTCCGTGAGCGCGCGATCCTTGATCGGCGCCATCGCGTCACCGCCGAGCAGCCCCTCGACCGCGGTGATCATCAGCGGCAGCTCCGCGCTGAGCAGCATACGGCCGTCGTGCGGCGCGGTCTCCAGCGTGCAGAAGACGGACTGGTCGGGCAGGAGCTTGAAGGCATCCGCCCAGGTGAGCTGCTGGACGTCGATGACCTCGAGGCTCAACGGCAGCCGGTGCTCACCGTGCACGCGCTGGGCGCTCGTCGCGCAGAAGCCGTCCAGCAGACGTCGCAGTCGCCGCTCCTGGTCGGTGGAGAACTTCGTCGGTCGGGTGAAGTCGACGGTCCTGCAGCCAGCGCGTCCGGCTGCCCCCGCGCGAGCCGACGGGCGCCGACTCCATGGGGAGGTTGCCCTCGCTCGCGCGCTCGAACAGGGCCTCGATCTGGTCGGGGGAGAGAAAGTCGCTGCTCATGGCTCAGGCTGCGACCACGGGCCGGCGGCGCTCGGGGGACGGTGGGACGAGCGTGACGTTCTGCGCCGCGGCCTCGCGACAGATGACTTCGCAGGTCGGGACGTGCACCCGGACGGACCGGCCCTTCTGGCCGCCGGTCGCGGACGCCGTCACCGGGATGCGTGCCTGCTCGAGCTGGGCCAGCACCGCAGCTTCGTTGCGCCGCCCGATCTCCTGGGTCGCGGACGTGCCGAAGGCGAACATCTGCGCGCCGCCGACGAGGACCGCCTCCAACCGGTGGCGCATGGCCCCCGCTTCGAGCATCGCCCCGACGAGGAGCGGCACGGCAAGGTCGGCGAACTTCCCGGACTGGACGGGTGCAGGGCCCGCGGCCGGCGACTCGGGCAGCATGACGTGCGCCAGGGCGGCCAGACCGCCGCGGCGGTCCAGCAGCGCCAGGGCGATGCACGACCCCAGCCCGATGCACGTCAGCACCGCGCCGTCCTGGGTCCCGATCACCCACTCGCCCATCCGTGCAGGGAGCTCAGACGCCATCGTTCACGCCACGCCGATCCGGGCCAGGAGGTCGTGGACGCCGCCCGAGCCCGGGATGAGGAGGAACGACAGCTCGCAGGGCTTGCCCTCGACCTGCAACGTCGAGTCCAGCACGAGCGCCATGTCGGCGTCCTCGCCGCGGGCCAACAGGACGCTCGCGACGATCGCGCCGAGGAGGTCGTGGACGACCTGTGGTGGTGCGGGCTCCATGTCCATCCCGGCCATCTGCGCCAGGACGTTGATGTAGGAGGTCCCGAGGATGTTCCCGATCTCGCCGAGAAAGGACGCGCCGTCCTCGGATCCGCTCTGCAGGCCGAAGACGTCGCACAGCTGCTGGGCGTCGCGTTCGGGGACCAGGAGCACGACCGCCGCGTCGAATTCACCGACGATCGGGACGAGGATGCCGAAGCGCGGATGCCTCGGGATCCCCGGCGGCGGCGACAGCGTCCACCAACGGCATCGCGGCTGCCGTCGGGACGGAGATGTCGACCGGATGGCCGAGCATCGTCGAGAGCGGCGGCGGCGGCCTGGCCGGAGCCGATGTTCGCCAGCTCGCGGAGGGCGTCGAGCTGGGTCTCGGTGTAGGTCGTCATGGCTAGGCGGCCTTCTTGATCGAGGAAACGGACATCGCGGGGAGACGATCACGCAGGGCGTCGCAATCCGCGAGCAGGACGATGGAGCCGCTGGAGAGCACCGCGGCACCGGAGACGGCAGCGCCCGAATGGACCTCGGGCGGCAGGGGACGGGTGACGAGCTCGCGCTGGCCGACGAGCCGGGTGACGCTGAGGGCCACGAGCCGGCCGTTGACGTGGACGAGCACGATGTGCGTGTTCTCCTCCCGAGGGCGCGCCGGGTCGTCGACCGGATGGCCGAAGGCTTCGGAGGCCGAGAGGATCGGTATCGCCTCGTCGTCGAGCATCAGCATCGGCGCCCCGGCGACGGAGCGGATCGTCTGGTCGGCGATGCGCATCGTCCGCTGCACGCGGTTCAGCGCGATGCCGTAGGGCTGGCCGTCGGCTTCGACGAGCAGCGCCGACATGATCGCGAGCGTCAGCGGCAGGCGGATCTCCGCGACCGTGCCCTCGCCGGGCGCGCTCGTGACGAGCACCTCGCCGCCCAGCGGCGCGGATCTTCGTCCGCACCGCGTCCATGCCCACGCCGCGGCCCGACAGGTCGCCGACGGTCTCCGCGGTGGAGAAGCCCGGCGCGAAGAGCAGCTCGACCGCGCCGGCGACGTCGAGCGCCGCGGCCTGGTCGGACGTGATCAGCCCGCGGGCGAGCGGCGCGCTCGGCGACCTTCGCCGGGTCGACGCCGCGACCGTCGTCGCGCACCGAGATGATGATCGAGCCGCCGCCGTGACGAGCGGAGATCTGCAGCGTTCCGGTCGCGTCCTTGCCGGCGGCCAGACGATCCTCGGGCGACTCCAGACCGTGGTCCAGCGAGTTGCGCACGAGGTGCACGAGCGGGTCGCCGAGCGCGTCGACGACCGTCCGGTCCAGCTCGGTCTCCTGCCCGACGATCTGCAGGTCGACCTGCTTGCCGAGCTTGGTGGAGACGTCGCGCACGAGCCGCGGGAAGCGCAGGAAGACGGCCTCGACGGGGATCATGCGGATCTGCATGACCATGGACTGCAGCGCGTGGCTGGAGCGCGTGAGCTCCTGCACCGCCTGGGCCAGCCCGGGCACGCCCGCCTGCGGCGGCAAGCGACTCCACGAGCGTGCGCTGCACGACGAGCTCGCCCATGAAGTGCATGAGCTGATCCAGACGCTCGGCGTCGACCCGGACGGTCGACGTCTGGCGGCGCCGCCGCGCCACCCTTGCCGCGCGCGGGCTGGCTCGCGCCGATCCTCCGGCCGCCGGGAGTGCCGTCACCTTCGCCGCGGCCGCGTCGTCGCGTCGGGCCTGGGCGACGACCGCGTCGACGACCGTGACGCTGTCGACGTCGTCGACCGTGCGCGCGGCGTCCGACAGGTCTCGCTCCTCCGTGTCCGGTGACGACGGTGAGGACGATGCGCCGGCCGGTGAAGGCGTCCAGGTCCGCCTCCTCAGGGAACGACGCGACGACGCGCGCCGTGCTCGCGGACCGCGTCGAGGACCATGAAGGCGCGGACGGCGGGCATCATGGCGTCCGCCGTCAGGCGGACGTCGACCTCCAGAAGACGCTCGCCGTCCTCCAGGTCAGGGACGGCGAGGACGCGCGGGAGGGGCGCCTCCTCGGCTCCGCGCCGCGTGGACTGCTCGGCGACGGCGTCCTCAGCGCGGACGAGCGCCTTGAGGCGCTCGATGAGCCGATCGGGCTCGATCTGCTCGGCAGGGTGCGCCGGGTCGGACTCGGCGATGGTGTCGATCGCGGCGCCGAGGGCGTCCAGGCACTCCAGGACGACGTCGACGACGGCGGCCGGGATGGCCGCTCGTCCGCTGGCGCAGCAGCTCGAACACGTCCTCCATCTGATGGGTCAGGCGGGCGATGCCGTCGAAGCCCATCGTCGCGCTCATGCCCTTGAGCGAGTGCGCGGCACGGAAGATCTCGTCGAGCGTCTCGCGGTCCTCGGGGGACTCCTCGAGCCGGACGACGGCGAGGTTGAGCTCCTGCAGGTGCTCGCGGCACTCGGCCAGGAACATCGGGAGGTATTCGGAGGTGTCCATCCGGATCAACCCGCTCTTGCGGTAGGTGAAGGGGAACGCGGGCACGAGGCCGAGGGCTGACGTGTTCGGCGACACGCTCGGTCGACCCGACCATGAGGTAGCCGCCCGGGCGCAGGGACTCGCACGAGCTTGCGCGTGCAGCGCGTCACGGACGTCGTCGGTGAAGTAGATGACGGTGTTGCGGCAGAGGACGAGGTCGTAGGCCTCCGGGCGTGCCGTGATGCGCAGCAGGTCGGCGACCTCGAACGTCACCAGCGGACGCGATCTGCGGTGCGCGCGCTCCACGTGCCGTCACCGACGGGCTCGAAGAACCGCTGCAGCAGCGCGGACGGGGCGTCCCGCGCATCGTCGGCGGAGAAGACGCCGGTGCGGGCGCGGTCGACGATGCGCTGGTCCACGTCGGTGCCCGTGATCTCCACGCGCGCACGCGGCCGGGGCGACGTGACGGCAGAGCGCGGCCAGCGTGTAGGCCTCGGCGCCGTACGAGCAGCCGGCGCTCCAGGCCTCGCACGCCCCGGCGCTCCGTGAAGAGCTCGGGCAGGACGCTCCGCTCCAGGCGGGTCCACTGATCCGGGTTTCGCCACAGCTGGCTCACGTTGATCGTGACGCGATCCAGGAACTCGTCGAGCTCGGCCGGATCGCCGTGCAGGCGCTGGAGATAGCTCGCCAGATCGCTCAGCCCCTGCGCGCTGGACGAAGGTCCGCACGCGCCGCTCCATCTGCGCCCGCTTGTACTGGCCGCAGGTCGATGCCGCACAGGCGGCGCACGCCGTCGCAGAAGACCACGAAGTCGTCGCGCAGCACGGCCCCGCGGGCAGGTCGGGCGGGGGCGGCGGGGGCCGGCACCGCAGCCGAACGCGACGGGGAGAGGGGGCGCACCGGTGTACGGGGCTGGAGGGTCATGCGTAGGCCTCCTCGGCGATGGCGCCGGGCAGCTCGTGGAGCGGCAGGACGACGTCGGCAAGCCGCGCTTCGACGACCGATCGCGGCATGCCGTAGACGGTGCAGGTCGATTCCGCCTCGGCCAGGACGCGACCGCCCGCGGCCTTCACGGCCCTGGCGCCCTCGGTTCCGTCGCGGCCCATCCCCGTCAGCACGACCAGGACCAGTGCGTCGCCGTACAGGCCGGCGGCATCCTCGATCGTGAGGTCGGCGCGCGGGCGCAAGGCCCCCACGGGGGGGTCGTCGGACAGGCGGGCGCGGTGGTCGGCGCCCAGGCGGAGATGACTTCCACCCGGGGCCAGCAGCACGGTGTCGGGCCGGATCGCCTCACCCCCGGCTGCCTCCACGACCCGCAACCTGCTTGCGCGATCCAGGCGGGCGGCCAAGGAGTTCGTGAACCCCGGGGGCATGTGCTGGACGATGAGGCCGCCGGCTCCCAGCGGGGATGGCAGTGACGGCAGCAGCTCCGCCAGTGCCCGTGGGCCCCCGGTGGACGACGCGATGAGGACGACGCGACCGTGGGTGGCGCGGCGCGACGGACGGGTCCGTGGTGGGAGCGTGGCGACCGCGGTCGGGGCGGCGACGGCGGCGGGTCCGGCGGCGGACCCGCGCGAGCGCTCCGGGGACGCACGGCGGCGGCGTGCGTGCACTGCAGCAGCGACCTTCTCTTCCAGATCCGCGGTGAAGGCGCTCGAGGCTTCCCGCACCCGCCGGCTTGGAGATGAGGTCGAAGGCGCCTTCGGCCAGCGCGTCGACGGCCCGGGCGCCGCAGGTCGGCGAGAAGGCGGACACGACGACGACGGGGATCGATGTCTGGCCCGGCTCCGCGCAGGGCTCGCAGGACGCCGATGCCGTCGGTCCCCGGCATGTGCGAGGTCCAGCGTCATGACGTCGGGCTTGAGCTGCTTCCACAGGGCGAGCGCCTCGTCGCCGTCCCGTGCCTCGCCGACGACGTCGAAGCCGCAGGCCTTCAGCGACGTGGAGAGCACGCGCCGCATGAACGCCGAGTCGTCGGCCACCAGGACCCGCGGGTCGATGTGGGGAGCCGCCGTGGCCATCGTCGCCTTCGCCTACGCCGCGACGGCCTGGGAGAGCCCGCTGTCCGCCGCGGCACGCGCGGCGTCACGGGCCTCGTCTGCCTGGCGGGCCTCGACCCCGGTGGCGACGATGTGCTCGGGGGACAGGAGGACGACGAGGCGGTCGTCGATCTTCGCGATGGCGTCGATGCAGTCGCCGGAGACGCCCGTGCCGTCCTTGTCGAGCTGGTCCTCCGTGACGGTCAGGACCTCCTCCACGTCGTCGACGACGACGCCCGCCATCGAGCCGTCGCGCTCGACGATGACGATCTTCGCACGGTCCGAGCGGGCGCTCGTCAGGCCCAGGCGGGTCGCGAGGTCGAAGACCGGCAGGATCTTGCCGCGCAGCGAGATGACGCCGCAGACGCTGGGATCCTCAGAGGCGACGGCGCGCGGCTCGGTCCAGCGGATGATCTCGTGGACGTAGCTGATGGGCAGCGCGTACTCCTCTGTACCGAGGGAGAAGACGACGAGCTGGCCCGACGTGTGATCGGACATGGGACTCCTGAGTCGGGGGACCGGTGTGTTCTCCCGTCATCGGACCGCTCGGGGCGGTCTTGAGACGACGTGCACGCACCCCGGCAGGGCGTGGCCTGCCGGGGTGCCGATGCGGACACGTCAGAGGTGACGGATGACGGAGGGAACGCCCTCCAGCGACCGCGTCAGGATGAGCACGCGCCAGTCGCGGATCGCGGCGATGACCTCTTCCGTCGTCTCCACGACGGCGAGCTTCACGCCCGGTCGTGAGCATGATGTGCGTGTCGTGGGCCTCGTCGATCGTCGCGATGAGGTCCGGGTTGAGGGAGAACGGCTCGGGCGTGTGCCC
Source organism: Paraconexibacteraceae bacterium (assembly GCA_963750375.1). Taxonomy (GTDB): domain Bacteria; phylum Actinomycetota; class Thermoleophilia; order Solirubrobacterales; family Solirubrobacteraceae; genus Paraconexibacter. The sequence goes on along the minus strand of CAVVQN010000005.1, from coordinate 299,479 downwards.
GAGCCGGTGCAGGGTGATCATGATCCTCAGCGCTTGAGGTTGACGAGGTCCTGCAGGATCTCGTCGCTCGTGGAGATGACGCGGGAGTTGGCCTGGAAGCCGCGCTGGGCGACGATCATCGCGGTGAACTCGTTCGCCAGGTCGACGTTGGACATCTCGAGCGTGCCGCCGATGGTGTTGCCGTACGTCCCGCCCGGCTGCCCGACGATCTCGGCTGCCGGAGGACGGGTCCTCCTGCCAGCGGTTGCCCGACGCGCGCACCAGGCCGTTCTCGTTCGGGAACTTCGCCAGCGAGATCGTCGACGCCGTCACGCGCGCGCCACCGCCGGACGGGATGTAGGAGACCGTGCCGTCGGCCGCCACGGCGGTGCCGGTCGAGCCGGCCGGGATCTGGATGTACTCATCGGTGTTCGTCCCGAAGTCCCGGCCCATGACGTAGTAGCCCTCGCTCGTGACGAGGTAGCCCTGGTCGTTGCGGGTGAAGTTGCCGGCGCGCGTGTACTGCATGGCGGCGGTCGGCAGCGCCGGCGGAGCGCCGGACGCGACGCGGAACCAGCCCTCGCCGGAGATCGCGACGTCGAGCGGGTTGCCCGTGTTCTGCAGGTTGCCCTCGGTCATGAGGTTGTCGACGCGACGACAGCGAGACGCCGAGGCCGACCTGCTGCGGGTTCTGGCCGCCGCTCGTCGCGCCGGACGCCGCACCGCCGTAGAAGTTCTGCTGCAGCTGGTCCTTGAACGTCGCGCGGCTGCCCTTGTAGCCGATGGTGTTGACGTTGGCCAGGTTGTTGGCGGTGACGTCGAGCATCACCTGGTGGGACTTGAGGCCGGAGATGGCCGAGTACATGCCGCGGATCATGGTGTGTGCGCTCCTGTGGATGACGGGATGGCGACTACGCGATGACCGCGGAGTCGATGTTGGTGAAGACGTGGTCCTTCATGTGCTGCTGGCCGACGGCGGTGATGACGGTGCGGTTCGTGACCGAGACCACGAAGGCCGTCTGGTCCACGAGGACGACCGCTTCGCGGCAGCCCTTGCCGGCGGCGCGACGGACGCCGTCGTCCAGCCGCTGCATCGTCGGTGGATCGACCGCGATGCCGCGGCGCTCGAGGCGGGCGAGTGCGTGACCGGAGAAGGTGACGCCGCCCGCCTGCCCGGCCATGACGGTGGCGAACGGGACCGCGGGCGACCCCGACGTGCGGATCCGCTCGTGCCCCGCTGTCGCCGGTGGCGTCGCCCCGATCGGGGGCTGCAGGGCGGCGCTGTTGACCGGGACGGGCATCAGGACACGGTCGACACGCTGGCCGGGTCCACGCCGTCGACGTCGCCGACGGTGATGCTCGGGGTCTTGCCGGAGACGTCGACCTTGGAGACCGTGCCGGTGACGGGCGATCCGTCGGCGCCGACGTAGGTCACCGTCCTGCCGAGCAGGCTGACGACACCGGCCATGCGCTGCTGCTCGACCGAGCTCTGCGAGGCGGTCGTGAGCTTCGTCAGCTGTTCGACCATCGTCATCTGCGAGATCTGGGCGACGTACTCGTTCGAGTCCTGCGGCTTGGTCGGATCCTGGTGCTGCAGGTTCGTCACGAGCAGTTTCAGGAACGTGTCGGAGGTCGCGACGAGGTTGTTCGTCGCGGTCTGGCTGCCAGGGGTGACGGCGGTGATGGCGCCGGCGGCGGAAACGGTCATGGGGGCTCGCTCGGTCAGGCCCGCACGTCCACGAGCGCGCCGGGGGCGAGCGTCGTGACCGATGGGCCGTGGATGGACAGGGAAAGGTCGTCGTCGCCGGCTTCGGCCGCTGCGTCGGCGCGGGGAGCGGCGGACGCCGCGCCGGCGCGGCCGTCCTGGCGGGCACCGGCCTGGCCGGCGGTCTCTTGGCCTGCAGGGGCACCCGCGCCGAGCGAGATGTCCAGGCGCAGCAGGTTCAGGCCGCGGTCGGCGAGCTGCTGCTGGAGCTCCGCGCCGGCGCGGGTCACCGCTTGCAGGGTCTCGGGCCGGTCGACGCTGATCGAGGCGACGAGCCCCTGCACGGTGCAGCGCAGCCGGACGTCGACGGTGCCGAGGTCCAGCGGGTGGAGCTCCAGGCGGGCACGGGCGACGCCGTTGCCGGCGGTCATCCGGACGATGTCCGCCACGCGCTCCACGTGATCGGCCAGTTGGACCGGCACCGCCTGGGCGGCGGGGGTGGCGGGGGGCGCGGCCCCGGGGGCGGGCGCGGGGGCGGGTGCGACGGCGTTGGCCGGGGCAGCCAGGGCGCCGGGGGCGCCGGGGGCGCGGGCGTCAGGGCGGCGGCGTCGGGCACGGCTTGGGTCGTGGCCTGGGTGGCGTTCGGGGTGACGCTCGTCGCGCCGGGGGGGTCCGGCAGCTGGGCGCCGCCCGGGCCGTCCGGGGACGGGAGAGGCTGCTCCGGCAGGTCGTGGGTCGGTGAACGGTCAGAGGCCGTCCCCGGCGTCCGACCTGCTTCAGGGGCAGCCGGTGTCGTCCCGGTCGTCGCGGCGTTGCCGGGGTCGGTGGCGCCCGCCGACTCGGCGCCGGGCACGGGAAGGCCGAGCGGCGGCGGCGAGGTCGGAGCCCCGGTCGCGATCGCGGTCTCGGTCTCGGTATCGGGGGCGGTCGCGGGCGCGGGCGACGTCGCGGCCGGGGCGGCTGCCGTGGTCTGCGTCGTTGTCCCAGCTGCCGTCGGTGCGGCCGGGATCGTCGCCGCCGTGGCCGGCGCTGTCGCGACGGGGGCAGTCGGGGCGGCAGCGGCCGGGGTGGTCGGCGCGTCCGGCGGGGTCGTCGGCGCGTCCGGCGGGGTCGTCGGCGCGTCCGGCGTGGTGGTCGGCGCGTCCAACGGGGTGGTCCCTCCCGCGTCCGCGGTCCGGGGCTCTGCCTTGTCCTGGCCTTCCGCAGTGGCGGTCCGGGCCTGGTCAAGCGCGACGGCGAACGCCGCGGGGTCGTCCGGCGGCACGCCCGGAGGCGACTCGCGCGTCGCGCCCTTCGGAGGCGTCTGCACGGGCGGGCCTGCTGCGCGCACGACGCTCATGTCGTCCCCCACTCATCTGGGGTGGCCGAGACCGCGGACGTGAAGAGCGGACCTGCGGTCGGCGGGGCCGGGGCGGCGGCTGCGCGGTACTCGGCGGCGTACCCCATCACCTTCGTGACGTACTGCTGGGTCTCGGCGAACGGCGGGACCCCGCCGAACTTCTGCACGGCGCCCGGGCCGGCGTTGTAGGCGGCCAGCGCCTTGGCGACGTCCCCGCCGAAGCGGTCGAGCTGCTGGCGCAGGTACTTCGCGCCGCCGTCGAGCGCCTGCCGGGGGTCGGTCGCGTCGGTGACCCCCAGGCCACGCGCGGTCGCCGGCATGAGCTGCGTGAGGCCGAGCGCACCGGCGCCGCTGCGCGCGGCCGGGATCGAACCCGGACTCCTGGCGGACGAGTCCGCGGAGAAGTGCGGGATCGATCCCGTTGCGCGTGGCTGCCGCATCGATCTCGGCTCCGAAGGGAACGGCCGCACCTGGCGCGGCCGGAAAGGCTGGGGAGTCGGTGGGCGCCGTGCCCGCGACGGTCGACTGCTGTTGCAGCTGTGCCGCGAAGGACGCTCCTGCGGCCGAGGCCGGCGCGGCGGCGCCGGGGCCGGCGCCGAGCGTCGCGATCATGGTCTGCAGCTGGGCCACGCGGGTGACCGCATCGAGCGTGATGGTCATGCGGCCACCGTGGGGCGCCGGCGCAGGGCCATCTCGTCCAGCCGGGCGCTCTCGGCGCGACCGGCCGCGAGCGTGTGCTCGGCCAGGCGGCGGGCGCGGAGGCGGTCCAGGGCCTCACGCCGACGCGCGGCCTCCAGGACGCTCTCGCGATCCCTGGAGACCTGCGCGTCGGCGCGGGCGCTGGAGGCGGCGGCGGCATCGCAGTGGCGTTCCAGCCGCTGCACCCAGGCCACGCCGGCCATGAGGTCCGGCCCCGTCAGGGTGCCGGTGAAGTCTGTCGCGCTGGTGGCGGTCCGGCGCGCGTCGTCCAGGCGTGTCTTCGCCGAAAGATGCGCAGCCTCTTCCCGCGAGCGGGCCATGAGGCTGCCCGCCAGGCCCTCCTGCGCGGTCCGCTCGTCGTGCACGCGGACGTCGCGCACTCGCTCGAGGCCGAACCGGAAGGGGGACTCGTTGCTCACAACCGGGTGGTCGGCCGGCCGGGGCCTCGGGTGCATGCGTCTGGACGCCTGTCCGACCCGCCGCCCCCGCTTCCGGGCCGCACCGTACTTCTGCACCCGCCATAGCAGGACCAGAAACACGGGCCGGCCGCAGCACCGGCCACCAGACCCCGCACCGTACTTCTGCACCCGCCACAGCAGGACCAAAAACACGGGCCGGCCGCAGCACCGGCCACCAGACCCCGCACCGTACTTCTACACCCGCCATAGCAGGACCAAAAACACGGGCCGACCGCAGCACCGGCCACCAGATCCCGCACCGTACTTCTGCACCCGCCACAGCAGGACCAAAAACACGGGCCGGCCGCGGGACCGGCTGGAACCGGCCGCCGGCACCTCGGAACACCGGAACGCCGGAATGCCGGACTGCCGGAACGCCGGAACGCGACGGTCAGGCGCCGAGGCTGGGGACCGGGGCGAACCCCGCCGCGGGGCCATCAGGTGCCAGCGGTCCCGGACGCCCGAGGTAGAACCCCTGCGCATGCGTGACGCCTGCGTTGCGCAGCAGATCAGCCGTCTCGCGGTCCCCGGTGAACTCGGCCACCGTCGTCTTGCCGAGCGCCCCCGCCATGCTCACCACCGCGTCGATGACCATCTGGTCAAACGACGAACTCACGCACGAGGAGACGAACTCGCCGTCGATCTTCACCTCGTCGAACGGCAGGTGCTTGAGGTAGGAGAACGTACCGAAGCCGGCGCCGAAGTCGTCCAGGGACAACCGGCAACCGAGGTCGTGCAGCCCCTCCGCAAAGCTCCGGGCCAGCGCGACGTTCGTGACCGCGGCCGTCTCGGTGATCTCGAAGGTCAGGGAGGCCGGATCCACCCCTGCCGCGGAGACACGATCGGCGATGAAGCCGACGAGGTCGGGCTCGCTGAGCGACTTGGCCGACAGGTTGATCGAGAAGCGTGAACCGTGCCCGGCGGCAAGCCCGATCGCCCGGGCGATGACCCAGCGGTCCACGGCGGGGATCAGGCCGAAGCGCTCGGCGGTCGGCAGGAACGCGTACGGGGCGATGAGCTGACCGTCGTCCCCGAGCATCCGCAACAGCAACTCGTGGCCGTGCACGTCCCCGGTCGCCAGGTCGACGATCGGTTGCCCGTGCAGGACGAAGCGGTCATCGTCCAGTGCCACCTGGACCCGGTCGAGCCACCGCAGCCGGGTCCGGATGCCACCGGGGGCCCTGGCGTCCGAAGAGGCACCCGCCGCCGAGGGCGTGAGCTCCTCGTCGTGGAACACGGCGTACCGGTCACGCCCGGCCTCCTTGGCGTCGTACATCGCCAGGTCCGCCTGCGTGATGACCTCGTCGCCGGTGGCCTGTTCCGACGAGATGACCGCGACCCCGATCGACGCGGTCACAGGGCGCAGCGGACCGCCGGCGTGGGCGCGGGCGTGGCCCCGGAGCCCTTCCACGAGAGACCGGGCGACGATCTCGGCCTCGGCGAGGTTCACCTGCGGAAGCAGCACGGCGAACTCGTCACCTCCCAGACGCGCCACGATGTCGCTCTCGCGAAGGCGCAGGCGCAGGGCGTCGGCGATCTGGATGATGAGCTCGTCCCCGGCGCCGTGCCCGAGGGTGTCGTTCACGTACTTGAAGTGATCGATGTCGATCAGGACGACCGCCCCGCTCGCCCCGTAGCGGCGACCCCGCACGAGGTGCTGCTCGACCTCCTGCTCGAAGCGACGCCGGTTCAGCAGCCCGGTGAGCGGGTCGTGATCGGCGAGGTGCTGCAGCCGTCGATGGACCTCGTTGCGCTCGGTGACGTCGTGCCACACCGCCAGCCCGAGGCGCTCGCCGCCCTCCCCTGTGTCCAGACTGGAAACGGTGACGAGGTACTGACGGCCCGTCCCGGTGGCGACGTAGGCGAATTCGCCGGCCTGCCCGTCCAGAGCCCGCTTGTACCGGGCCAGGACGTCCGACCGACCGACCGGATCCAGGAACTCGGCGACCGGCTTGCCCTCGAAGGCCGTGCCCGGAAGCGCCGCACGGGCCAGGCCTCCACCTTCGAGCACGCGGACGACGAGGTCCTCGTCGAAGACGGTGACGATCATGCCGGGGAGCGTCGAGGCGATCGCCCGGTAGGCGGCGTCACGGTGAGCGGTGAGGGAGGACACAGCACACCTCTCATCGGCCTGCGGGCGCCGGAGTTGAGCGGAGCTCAAGCGTCAGCCCGCCAACCCGAGGGGCGGGAAGGCCACGGGGCCACGGGCGAACTCCTGCCCCGGTCCCTGCACGGGCGCCGCCGGGTCTGCTTCCACCAGGACCGGCTCCTCGCCTGCGTGCCCGACGAGCGCACGGAGCCGGGCGTCTGCGTCGACCGCCGCGGTCGGGTCCTCCTGCGACTGCCGGAGAAACCCCCGGATCGCGGCCTCCAGGTCGATCGCGCGATCGGCGAGGGGATCGGACCCGCGCTCGTACGCCCCGATCGCGATGAGGTCCCGTTTGTCACGGTGTGCGGCCAGCAGGGCGCGCAGCTCCTGTGCAGCGGCCCGGACCTCCGGCTCGGTGACCTCGCCCACGAGGCGGCTGACGGACTGCAGCACGTCGACCGCCGGGTAGTGGCCGGCGTGAGCGAGCTCGCGCGTGAGCACGATGTGGCCGTCGAGGATCGACCGTGCCGCGTCCGCGATCGGCTCGTTCATGTCGTCGCCGTCGACGAGCACGGTGTACAGCGCCGTGATCGACCCGTCGACGCTCATGCCCGAGCGCTCCAGCAGCTTGGGCAGCAGCGCGAAGACCGACGGCGTGTAGCCGCGCGTGGCGGGCGGCTCCCCGATCGCCAGGCCGACCTCACGCTGGGCCATGGCGAAGCGCGTCACGGAGTCCATCATCAGCATCACGTCGTGGCCGGCGTCGCGAAAGGACTCGGCGATCGTCGTGGCCGTCAACGCCGCCTTGATCCGGACGAGCGCCGGCTGGTCGCTCGTGGCCACGACGACGACCGAGCGCGACAGTGCGTCGCCGAGGTCGCGGTCGATGAACTCACGGACCTCGCGGCCGCGCTCGCCGACGAGGCAGATGACGTTCACGTCGGCGCTCGTCCCGGCGGCGATCATCCCCAGCAACGAGGACTTGCCCACCCCCGAACCCGCGAAGATGCCCAGACGCTGACCCCGGCCACAGGGCACGAGGCCGTCCAGGGAGCGGACACCGAGCGACACGCGCTCGGTGATGCGCGGGCGCTCCATCGGTGACGGCGGCGATGCCGTGATCGGCGCGCGCGGGACACCGTCCAGCGACGGCCCGCCGTCGATCGGGTTGCCCAGCCCGTCCAGGACACGGCCGAGCAGCGCAGGTCCGACCGGCCCGTCCACCTGCCGGCCGGTGGCGGTCACGACATCACCCGGACCGATGCCGTGCAGCTCGCCGAGCGGCATCAGCAGGGTGCGCCCGGAGCGGAAACCGACGACCTCCGCAGGTCGCTCCGTCCAGCCCGTGGCCTGGCGGCCGGTCCGCACGAGGCAGACCTCGCCCACGTCGGCCTCCAGCCCGGTGGCTTCGACGATGAGGCCGATGAGGTCGGTCACCCGGCCGCGCCGCCGGTGCAGGTCCGCGTGGGCGACCGCCGCGGCGGCCTGCGACAGCGCGCTCATACGGCTGCGAGGGTGGGGGCGCAGGCCCCCTGCTCCGCGTCCCCGGCTCGCGGCCGGTCGCCCTGCGCCAGGGTTTCGGCCACGACCTCGCGAGCCCGGTCGAGCTTCGTCGCCAGCGTGGCGTCGATCTCGCCGTCGCTCGTGCGGACCATCGCACCTCCGCGAGCGACGCGACGCTCGGCCTGTACCTCGCAGTGCTCGATGCCACCGAGCTCTCCCAGGAGATCGGGGGCGGCGCGGCGGACACAGTCCAGATCGTCCGGATGGACGAGCAGCGTCACGCGTTCGCGGTCGACGAGGCGGCGCAGCGCGCCGCGCACGACGTCCACGACCCGCTCGGGCTGCACCTGCAACGCCGCGGAGAGCGCCTGCTGGGCGATCGCCAACCCCAGGTCGACCGCCTGCTGCTCCAGCTCGTGCGCGAGCTCGTCGGCTCCTTGGGTGAGCTGGAGCGCAGCGCCCGACAACGCGGCGCTTGCCGTGCGGATCTCCTCAGCAGCCGCGGCCAGCCCGGCGGCGTGACCCTCCGCCCGCGCAGCCTCACGGATGGCTTCGGCCTCCGCGAGCGCGTCCGCGACGATGCCCGCGGCCGCGACGGGGGCGTCCTGCATGACCCCCGGCGGCGGGGTGAGCGGCGGCAGGGCGAAGTCCATCGTCGCCATCAGATGACCTCTTCCTCGGGGTCGTCGCCGCCGCGCCCGATCGTGATGACGCCCGCGTCCTCCAGGCGGCGGACGGCGCCGACGATCCGGCCCTGCGCCTCCTCGACGACGGCGCGCCGCTGGGGCGTGCCGGTCTCCAGGTCCTCGCGCAGCATCTCCGCACCACGCTGGGACATGTTCGCGAAGATCTTCTCGCGCATCTTGGCCTCCCCGCCGCGCAGGGCGAGCGCCAGGTCCTTCTGGTCGACCTCGCGCATCACGAGCTGGATGTCGCGGTCCGACAGCATCGCGACGTCGTCGAACGTGAAGAGGCGCAGGCGCACCTCGTCGGCGAGCTCGGCCGAGTGCTCCTGGATCGCCGACAGGACGTTGCGCTCGGTGGAGCGTCCCGCGCGGTTGAGGATCTCGGCGAGCGAGTCCACGCCGCCGGCGCTCGAGAACTCCTGCGTCATGACGTTCGCGAGCTTCTGCCGCAGGCCCGCGCTCGACGTCCTCGATGACGCCCGGGTTCGTCTCGGTCATCCGCGCGATCCGCAACGCGACCTCGGCCTGCATCTCCATCGGCAGGTCCGCCAGCACGCGTGCGCCGAGGTTCGTCTGCAGGCAGGCCACGACGAGCGCGACCGTCTGGGGCGCCTCGTCCGACAGGAAGGTGACGATCTGCTCCGGCGGGGTGCGGCGCAGGAAGTCGAAGGGCCGCAGCTCGGCCTGGGCGATGAGCGCGCCGACGATCTCCTCGGCCCGCTCGGGCCCGAGGAGATGCTCGAGGACTTCGCGGGCGAACTCCGGGCCCCCGAGGGCGAACGCCTCACGGGACTTGAACTGCTCGGCGAGATCGGCGATGACGGCCTGGGTGGTCTCCGCCTTGACGCGCCACATGTTCGCCATCTCGGCGCTGATCGCCTCGACCTCCCGCTCGGAGAGGTGCTTGAGGATGTCGGCGGCGCCGCTGCGAGCCGAGCGAGATGAGGAAGATCGCCGCCTTCTGACGGCCGCGTGAGACCGCGCAGCAACGTCCGGTCGACCTCGGGGAGGCTCGGGTGAGGTGCCGGCGGCGACCGCCTCTCCTGCCGCTGCCAGCGCGACGGCCGTGGACATGCCTCAGGCCCCCTCTTCCGTGATCCACGTACGCAGATGCTGGGCGATCTTCTCCGGCTCGCGGGCGACGATCTCCTCCAAGGCGATGGCGCGCGGATCGTTCGCGAAGACCTTGCGTGCCGCCTCCTGGGCGTTGAACTGGTCGAGCGCCTCCTGCTGAGCGTCCTGCCTGCCGGCGTTCAGCAGGGTCGGACCGGACGGCTCGCCGAGCTGGCGCAGCCATGACGGCTCCTCCGTGAAGGCCCCGGTCTGGCGCTTGCGCAGATGGCGGCTGACGAAGAACAGGAAGAGCAACGCGGCCAGGGCGAGCAGCCCCGTCTTCACGGTCGCCATCATCCCGCCGGCGAGCGGGCCGCCCGCCGCGGGCGCCGCAGCGATCGGCTGCTTGGCGAAAGCGATCTGGCTCACGGCCAGCGTGTCGCCCCGGGCCTTCTGCACCCCGGCGGCACTCGAGATCGTCTGCGTCAGGGACGCGAGCTCGGCCTTGGACAGGCGGACGCTCTTGTCCAGGACGAGCGCGACGTCCAGACGATTGACGGCTCCCGGGGCCAGCTGCGTCTTCGTGATCGTCTTGTCCACGCCGTAGTCCGTGGACCGCGTCGTGTGCTTGTAGTCGGATCTGGCGCCGGCAGCCGCCGGTCGCCGTCTGCGCGTAGGACGGGATGTTCGTCGCGGTCCCCGCCGCCGCCGCCCGAGCAGCCCCCGGTGCCCTTGAGCGTCTCGATGTCGTCGACGGACTTCAGCGCCGTGCCCTTCTTCGCGTACTGCAGCTTCTCCTGGCTGGCCCGGTCGACGTTCAGATCGGAGTGCACCTGGATGTGCGACTTGCCCGGGCCGAGCGTGTTCGTGAGCATCGCCGTCAGCGGACGCCTCCAGCTGCGCGTCGTAGCGGGCCTCGGCAGCCGGCTTGCTCGTCGCGCCGCCGGTCGCGTCGCCCGGACGGCCACAGCATCGTGCCCGGACGCGTCGGTGATCGTCACGTTCGACGACTTGAGCCCCTGGACGGACGAGGAGACGAGGTTCGCGATGCCGCGGACCGACGCCGGGCTCAAGGCCGTCGGCGCCTGAACCGAGCAGGACCGCGGCGGTCGCCGCCTGGGCCTCGTCGGCGAAGAGCTGGTCCTTGGGCAGCGTGAGGCTCGACCTGTGCGGAGCTGACGCCCGTCGATCTGGCTGATCGTGTTCGCGATCTGTCCCTCCAGCGCGCGCTGGTAGGCGACCTGCTGCTGGAAGTTGGAGGCGCCGAGCTTCTGCTTGTCCAGCAGCTCGAAGCCGGGCTGCTTGGCGACGCCCGACAGGCCGGCCTCGGCGAGCGCGATTCGCGCCTCGCCGGTCCGCGCCTGGTCCACGGCGATCGCGGTGCCGTTGCCGCGCAGCTCGTAGCCGATGCCGCGCTGGTCCAGGGCCGGCGGTGATCTTCGCCGGTCTGCGCGGGGTCCACCCCGGCCATGACCTCGACGTAGCGCCGGCGCGCCGGCGAGCTTCACGAGCAAGAGCGCGACGACGACGAAGCCGAGCGCGCAAGCGGCGAGGATGATCTTGCCGCGGGTGGAGAGGGAGGTGAGCAGCTGCATGACGAGCCTCGGGTTCTAGACCTGCGTGTGGAAGATGTCGTTGATGGCCTCGACGCCCTTGGTCCGCAGTTGGCTGGCCAGCTGCATCGACAGACTGCGCGCGCTCGACCGCCATGACGACGGCCGTCGGGTCGGTCGCGCTCCCGTCGGCGAGGGCCTGCGATGCGGTCGCGGCCGAGTCCTGCATCGCCGAGAGCGACTGGACCTGATCGGCCAGGACCGAGCCGAAGGTCTTGCCCTGGGGTGCGGCCGGCCCGTCGATCGAGCCGATCTGCCACTCACCGCCGCCGATCCCCCCGACGCCGCCGACGCCGCCCGCGACGCCCACACCCGGGACGACCGGCATCAGCGGAGGAGGTCCAGCGTCTTGGCGAACATCTGCTTCGTCGTCTGCATCGCCGTGACGTTCGCCTCGTAGGCGCGGGAGGCGGAGATGAGATCCACCATCTCGGTGACGGGCGTGATGTCCGGCATCGAGACGTACCCCTGCGCGTTCGCGTCGGGGTTGCCCGGGTCGTAGATCTGCTTGTTCGGCGAGGGGTCCGGCGACGATGCCGGTCGCCTGGACGCCCATCGCCTTGCCGAGCTTCGCGTCGAAGGCCTCCTGCACGGTCGACCTCCTTGCGGCGGAAGTTCGGCGTCTGGGCGTTGGCGAGGTTCTCGGCCGTGACGTCCATGCGCAGTCGCTCGGTGGCGAGCGCCGAGCCGGACACGTGCAATGCGTCGAACAGTCCCATGTCAGCGGCCTCCGATCGCCGATTCGACGATGTCGATGCGTGCGCGCATGACCTGCGCGAGCGCCTGGTAGGTCATGCCGTTCGCGGCCTGCGCGGCGGCCTCGCTCTCGATGTCGACGGAGGAACCGTCGGCGCGCAGCGGCGCGGCGATGTCCTGCGTCATCTGCGGCGCGAAGCTGTCGACGGCCTTGCGGTCGCCGCTGGCCAGGGCTCGCGGCGAGCGCTGACTCGAAGTCGACGCTCCACCCGCCGGTAGTTCGGCGTGTTGACGTTCGCCAGGTTCTGGGCGATGGCCGTCTGGCGCATCGCCGTGGCGCGCATGGCGGCGGCGAGGCCGAGCTGGGTGGTGTCGAAGAGATCCATGTCCGGGGCGCGGTGCGACGGTGCTCACCTGGTCCCCGTCCGTGGGAGGCTCCCGCCTTGTCGGCGGTCGCGGCCACCTTCCGTGGTGGCCATCCGAGGTGGTCGGCGGCCAGGCGGGCAGCTTGAGTGGGACGGTGGACGCTCGTACGAGCGCCGTCCGGCGGCTGCCTCAGGCGCGGGTGCCGGCGGCGTATCCGGCTGCCGCGCGACGCGCCCGGTCACTGTGCCCGAGCTGGACCGCGAGCTGATCGCGGCGCTGTCGCATCGCTTCGGCGGCAAGCTGCTGTGTGCGCATGGCGTACTGCAGGACATCCCTTCGTCGTCGGACAGTCGCCCGGGAGGCCCTGACTCGAGGGCCTCCAGGAGTACCGTGCGTTGCCGATCGACCGCATCGAGCTCCTCCACGGCATCGGCGTGGACGAGGCGCAGCTCGTGTTCGGCGAGCGCCGCAAGCTGCACGCACGCCTGCGACCGGCCGACGACGGGATCCGTGTCAGGCACGGATCCCGGGTGCGGCGGGCCTGGGCATCGCCGGATCGCCGGCGGCGGCGCTCGTACCGCCGGCGAGCTGGACCCATGCCTCACGCAGGTCGCCGAGCAGCCGCACGACGTGACCCACCTTGTCGGGGTCGCGCTCGAGGCGCGCCTCGATGAGGCAGCGCTTGCAGAAGACGTAGATCGCCTGCAGGCGATCCGACAGCTCGCCGGCGTCCATGTTGAGCGTCGCCAGCAGCTCGTCGACGATCGCCTCGCCCCGCCCGATCTTCTCGCCCGCCAGGGACCACGCCTGCTCCTGGAGCGCGGCCTGCGCCTGCCGGAGAAAGCGTGAGGCCCCGTCGTAGAGCATCACGACGAGCTGCTCCGGGGAGGCGGTGAGGACCGCCGTCTCCTTGTATGCCTGGGACTGCGATGCGTATGGGTTCATGGGCGCACCCTTGTGGGTCGGACCGCGGGCCCGGGTCTTGAGCGCCGCCGGACCGATCTCAGACGGAGAACTGGGCCCGGACGCGGGCGAGCGTCTCGTTGTTCTTGTTCAGCGCCAGCTCCAGCGCGGTGAACTGCTTGCGCAGCGCGGTCTCGCGCGTGGCGATGCGATCGTCGAAGCGCGCCAGCCCGCTCTTGAGCGTCGCGATCGTCGCGTTCACGCTGTCCAGGCGTCCGCTGAACGCACCGCCGGCCTGCGTCATCGGTTCCAGCACGCGTTCCAGCGCCTGGGCGATGCCCCTGTCGGGCGCCGACGCCGACCCACCGAAGAGCTTCTGCACCGCCGACGGGTCGCTGTCGAGCTTTGCTCGCAGGACACCGCTGTCGAGCTTGAGCTTGCCCGCGATGGCGTCCTGGTCCAGCGTCGTGCCCCCTGTCGCCTTGCCGGTGGTGATGCCGACCTCGGAGGCCTCGTCGAGCGTCGTCGTCAGGCCGGGCACGGCCGCACCGACGGCCTGGCGCAGCGACGTGAGGATCGCGTTGAGGCCGGAGTCGTTGAAGAGCACGCCTTTCTTGCGTCCGCCACGGTGGCCGCGGTCGGGACGCGCTGCTCGGAGGTACGCGACCGGATCGCGTCGACCGTCGCGTTGTAGGCGGTGACGAAGTTCTTGGCGGCCTCGACGACCGCGTCCTTGCTCGGCCCCGGAGGGGAGACCGTGACGGCGGTGCCGCTGCTGGCGCCCTTCAGCGTGAGCTCGACCCCGGGCAGCGCGTCGGTGACGACGTTCGTGGGCGGCGTGTAGGCCACGCCGTCGACGGTGAACGCCGCGTCCGCGCCTGCGAGCGTCGTGCCGTTGGACACCGCGCCCCCGGTGGCCGTCGCGGCCGCCGCCGCGCCCGTCGTCTTGGAGGAGATCGCCAGGCGCCCCCCGACGTTCACCGCGTAGACCCCGGCCCCCTCGTCGGCGTTGATGGCCGCGACGGCGTCGTCGAGCGTCGCGCCGGCGTTCGAGCACGATGGCGCGTCCGTTGACCGTGATCGTGTCGTCCGCTGGCCGGGGGCGCGAAGTCGAAGACCGACTGCGCCCCGCGGGCCAGGCCGGTGACCGTCACTGTGTGCCCGCCCGGGGCGGCGCCGGCGACCGTGCGGACCGCGACCTTCGCGGCGTCGCCGCTCTCGGCCGTCTGGGTGTCCCCCCACGTGCCGGCCGAACGCATCGCGGTCGCCGCGAGCTTCAGCGCGTTCAGCTTCGCGGAGATGTCCTTCAGCGCGGTGGCTTTGGCTTCCGCCGCGCTGCCCTTCAGGGTGAGGGCGGTCCTGGGCTGACGCTCGGTGTTCAGCAGCTGGGTGATGATCGTCTCGGTGTCCAGGCCCGAGGCGAGTCCCGTCATCTGGATGCCGGCCATGCCTGGGCCTCCTTACGCCGGTCCGGTGGCGCCGGTCGAGGGTCCGTAGGCCGACGCGCTGCCCACGTATGCGGCACGCAGCCCCCCGGCAGGCACGGCCGCGGATGTCGCCGCCCCGTCCAGCGTCGGTGGTGGCGTCGGTGCCGGCCGCCCCGCGGCCGGGTCGACGGCGTCGCGCAGCGGCACACCGGGAGCCGCCGTCCGCGTCCAGGAGCGACGCGACGACCCGGCCGGAGAGCCGGTCGGTGTCGAAGACGACGCGGCGCCCTTCGGCGTGCAGGCGGTCGAAGAGCCGGGCAGCGGCGTCGACCTCGTCCCAGACCTCGTCCGGGATGCGGTCGCCGGCCATCGGCAGGATCTGGGCGTCGCGCCGGCGACGGGCCTCTTCGAGCTCGTAGACGCGGGCGAACGCCTGGGTCCGGGCGGGCCGATCCGGTGGCCCCGCGCGGCCGGGTGTGAGTCATATGCGCCGGTTTGGACGCCCGGCGGCGTTCCGATCGGGATGCTCATGGTAGTCCTCCTGGACAGGTGGCCGGCCCATCCATGGGCCGGAGGCAGACGGTGATGCAGGTGAAGCGCCTTCGTCACCATGATCGTCATCCCTGCCGCCGGCTTGAGCGGGTGGCTGGCCGTCTGTTCTAGGCCGGCGACCTCGCGGCCGGGCCGGGGACTGCCTCATGCGCCGCGCGGCACCCGCCAGCGCCTCTGCCTCGGCGGCCAGCAGCGCGGCGTCCTCGGCGATGCCGCGACCGACCGCGACGGTCGCCAGGCCGCGCAGCGCGGCGACGTCCGGCCCCAGCTGTGCGCAGACCGCCAGCCACTCGTCGGCAGCGGACTCCAGGAAGCCGCGCTTGAGGTACAGCTGCGCCAGCCGCTCGTGCCGCTCGCGCAGGGCGAGCGGCATCCGCGTCGAAGACACCGCCAGCCGCTCGAACGCGTCGAAGCGCTCCAGGCGGATGAGGGCGTCCAGCATGACCACCGTCACGTCGGCGGCCTCGGACGACGGGCGTGACGGCGTCCCCTGCCCACGCGCGCAACACGGCCAGCTCGGCGGGCTGGAGCGCCCGGTGGCGGCCGGGGCGGCGAGGACGCTGCGCGCTGCGTCCTCGTCTCCGTCGGCCAGCGCCGCGAAGAGCTCGGTGCGCAGCGCAGCGCCCTTGGCAGGTGCGTCGTCGGGTACCGGCTGCCGCCACGCTCCGGGCGTCGGCGAGCCGCCCCTGGGAGAGCAGTGCCTCGGCCAGCGCGACGCGCGCCCACGCGGCGGCGGCTGCGCGGCGAGCACGCCGCGCAGCTCGGCCTCGGCCTCGTCGAAGGCCCCGGTCTCGTAGAGCGCGACCGCCAGCAGAAAGCGGACGCTCGGTGTCACCGCCGCGACGCCGGCGTGCACCGTGCGCACGACCTCCGCGCCCGCTTGCCCACGGGCACGCAGCACGCGGGCGAGCGCCTCGACTGTCCCGAGGTACGCCGGGGCCTCCGCGAGCGCCTCCCGCAGCAGGCTCTCGGCCCGCGCCAGGTCACCGGCGTCACGCGCCAGCTCCGCGAGGGTGATCCGCGCCAGGTGCGTGCCGCAGCCGACGGTGCCGGAGTACCGCGTCGGCGCGTCGCCCATCTGCAGGCAGCGGTCCAGCAGCGGCGGCTGCCCGCGTCGCGGTCGCCTTGCAGTCGCGCGGCGTGCGCCTGCTCGAAGACGACGTCGGTGAAGCTCCGGGAAAGCGCGCGAGGACCTCGTCGACGGTGGCGTCGAGGTCGGCGTAGGCGCCCAGGACCCGCTGGGTGCGCGACGAGCCGCCCGGCGAGCGACGGGCCGAAGCCGTAGCGCGTCAGGCCCGGGTCGTCCTTCACGCGGCCCATGCCTCGCGTGAACTTGTCCAGCGCCGCGGCCGGGTCGCCGGCGGCCGCGTGCTCGGAGCCGAGGTTGAAGTGCAGGAACGGGGTGTCGCTCGCCCTCGGCGAGCTGGCGCTGGAGCAGCTCGATGTTGCGGCGCGACTTGTCCTTGGCGTCGCGGACGGCGCCGAGGTAGCCGAAGTGCTCGACGCGGACGTCCGTACGCTCCAGGCGCTCGGGGAGGAAGCCCGGCAGGCGGTGGGCGATCTGCTCGTGGATGCGCCCTTCGAAGCGGTACTGCGGGCGGTTGCGGAAGAGCGCGCAGCGCGTCGTGGGTGACCGCGGTGCCGTCGTCCAGGTCGCCGGTGTGGTTCGTCTCGACGAGGTAGAACGCCTCGCGCCAGGTGCGGCCGGTGAGCTCGCGCAGGCGTCCGGCGTCCTCCGGGACGAGGACCTCGTCGGCGTCGAGGTACAGCAGCCAGTCGCCGGTGGCGGCCTCGAAGCTCGACGTTGCGCGCGGCGGCGAAGTCGCCGGTCCAGGCGTGGTGCAGGACCCGCGCGCCGAAGGACTCGGCGATCTCGACGGTGCGGTCGGTCGAGCCGGTGTCGACGACGACGATCTCGTCGACCGCTCGCGGCGACGGCGGCCAGGCAGCGGCCGAGCATCGCCTCCTCGTCGCGGACGATCATGCACAGGCTCAGCGTCAGGCCGGTCGCGGGCCGGCGCCTGTAGCGCGACGCGCTTGGCGCGGGGGGTCAGGGTCCGCAGCGCCGCGCAGCACCGGCGGACCGACGGCCCGCGTGGGGGCGGTCAGGCCCGCCCGCGCCGGCGCCGGCACTCGGCGAGGTTGCCGACGCGAGCGTGAGCGTCGGGTCCAGGCGCAGGGCGGCGCGCGAAGAGCGGCTCGGCCGCGGCGATCGCGCCGAGCTCGTAGAAGGCGACGCCGCGAGGTTCAGCAGCGTCGGCTCGCGCGGCTCGTCCTCGAGCGCGCCGAGCAGTCCGTCGGCGAGCGCCGCGAACACCGCGGCCAGGCGCGGCGGCGTCCCGGTGCTCGCCAGCGCGCCCTGGGCCAGGAGCTTGCGGGCGTGATGGCGCAGGTGGACGTCGTCGAGCGCGTCTGCTTGCGGCGAAGGCGGTGCGCCAGCCGGCGACGTCTGCGGCGCGCAGGGCGGCGGCCGCGCGGGCGACGAGCGCCGCCGACGGGGGCGGCGCCGCGACCGTCGGTATCAGGGGACGCGGGGCGAGCGGCGGCAAGGTCGGCTCATCGCGGCAAGACGCAGGGCCATCGGGGTCTCGGACCTCCGGCAGGGGAACGGATCGTGCCCTCCGTCGTCGGACGCCGGCCATGAGCCCTTGAGGTCGGCCGACCCGCTGCGCTTGCTGGCGGTGCCGGTCCGCACCGTCGTCCGGGGTCCCCAGAAGTGGTGAGTCCGAGCCTCGACAGATGGCGTTCGGCGAATACCGCAAAGGGGGGATGGCAAGATTTTCTAGCTAACCCGATACGGCTGGTGTCCCCCCGCTGCGCCACTTCGAGAAGGAGCCGCATATGTCGCTCGCCACCGCCACCGCTCGTCCCCTCAACACCCGCCGTCGGATGTCGACCGACGAGGTGCTCTCGCGCTCTGGACGGAGTACCGCCGGACGGACGACCGCGCCGCTGCGCGACCGCCTCGTGCTGACCTTCGCCCCGCTCGTGAAGTACATCGTCTACAAGAAGGTCCGCGAGATGCCGGCCCGCTGCGAGGTCGAGGACTTCATCTCCTGTGGCCTGGAGGCGCTGATCCAGTCGATCGACCGCTACGACCCGGCCAAGGGCGCCACGCTCGAGCAGTACGCCTGGACCCGGATCCACGGCGCCGTGCTCGACGAGCTGCGCCGGCAGGACTGGGCGCCGCGCTCCGTGCGCCGCTGGGAGCGCGACATCGAGCGTGCCGCCGACGAGTTCACCACGCTGCACGGCCGCCGGCCGACCGCCGCCGAGCTCGCCGACGCCGTCGGCATCTCGGTCGACGAGCTGCGCCGGCACCGGGACGAGGTCACCCGTTCCGACATGACGTC
Organism: Paraconexibacteraceae bacterium; assembly: GCA_963750375.1. Lineage (GTDB taxonomy): Bacteria > Actinomycetota > Thermoleophilia > Solirubrobacterales > Solirubrobacteraceae > Paraconexibacter. The sequence goes on along the minus strand of CAVVQN010000005.1, from coordinate 281,058 downwards.
CCTCAACACGCTCGTCCTCTCCGACGACGAGACGAACATCGAGCGCATCGACACCATCGCCTCGACCGACCTGTCGACCGACCCGCTGCACGCCGACCGCCAAGGACGAGGCGAAGGACCGCTTCCGCGCGGCGTTCGCCCGCCTGCCGCAGCGCGAGCGCGAGGTCGCCGTCCTGCTCTACGTCAAGAACATGACGCTGGCGGAGATCGGCACGATCCTCGGCGTCTCCGAGTCGCGCGTCTGCCAGATCCACGGGCAGCTGAAGAAGACGCTGCGCGAGCAGCTGACCGCAGACGAGCAGCTCTTCCAGCTCGTCGCGTAGGGCGGCGTGCCGACCCCGAACCCCCTCGTGAGTGACGGGCGCCGGTCTGGGGCAGGATGGTGGGAGGGTGGACGTCCACCCTCCCAACCGAATCGAGGATCCAGATGGCATCGAAGGGCAACGCGAAGTGGGAAGGTGACCTGAAGGGCGGTCACGGCACCTTCAAGGCCGGCGACAGCATCACCGGCGACTACTCCTTCAAATCCCGGTTCGAGGATGGTCCGGGCGCCAACCCCGAGCAGCTCATCGGCGCCGCTCACGCCGCCTGCTTCTCGATGGCGCTGTCGAACATCCTCGCCGAGAACGGTCACAACCCGACCTCCGTGGAGGCCGAGGCCACGGTGCAGCTGCGGGTCCTCGACGACGGGCCGACGATCACGAAGATCGCGCTGAAGGTCGTCGGCACCGTCCCCGGGCTGAGCGAGGAGCACTTTCTCAAGCACGCCGAGGAGGCCAAGGCCGGCTGCCCCGTGTCCAAGGCCCTGGCCGGGGTTCCCGAGATCACGATGGATGCGACCTTGGCGAGCTGAGCCGGTAGGCCCACACGAGCGCCTCGGCGACCGCGGCGTAGAGCTCCTCCGGGATCTCGTCGCGCAGGCGCAGCTGCTCGAGCGCCTGGACCAGGGCGGCGTCCTCCCGGATGGGCACCCCTGCCGCCCGCCCCGCGTCGACGATCCGCCGGGCGACGTGACCCTGCCCGGTCGCCACGACCGCAGGTGCGCCGTCGGTCCCGCTGCGGTAGCGCAGCGCGGTCGCCCGCAGCGGCCGGCCGCCGGTCTCAGGCGCTGACATCGAGGGCGCGCGTCCGCGGGTGGACCGTGACGAGCACCGGCCGGCCGGCTGCGGCCCCCAGGGCCTCCTGCAGCTCCCGTGCCCCGTCCTGGGCGGCGGCGGCCGGCGGGCCGGCGCTCACGTGCACGGCACACGTCGTCGGGTCCACCCGGAGATCCATGCGGCCCATGGCCGGCGAGTCCAGTCGCAGCCAGACGCTCGCGCCGCCTGAGCCGTCGCCGCCACCGCGAGCCCCGTCGCCTGCGTCCGGATGCACGCGGAACTCGGCCTGCACACCACCCGGGAGCGCGACCGCGAACGCTGCGGCCGGGGTGGCCGTCGGGGGTCCGGCGCCCTCGGGCTGGATCTGCAGCACGACGCCATCGGCGTCAGCGGCCGCGACGAGCAGCCGCAGGCGTGCACCGGCCTCCACCCCGTCCGGCAGCCTGGCGACGACGGGTGCACCGTTGAGCAGCAGCAGCCCGTGCGCGCCGACCCGCTCGGTGACGCGCCCGCCGAGGACCATGCCTGGGCGCAGGACGGTGTCCATCTGCGCGGAGCGCAGGACGGCGAGGTCGACGGTGATCGCGGGCAGGCTCACGTCTCCGGGTCATCGGCCACGGCCCTCGCCGCTCAAGCGGCACGGTCGCCCGCCGACCACCCGGATCATGGACCGTGGTCTCTACATCGCCGCCTCCGGCATGCTCGCCCAGCTCACCCGCCAGGATCAGCTCGCCAACGACCTGGCGAACGTCTCGACCTCCGGGTACAAGGCCGACCGTGTCAGCCAGGAGTCGTTCGGCGACCTGATGCTGACCAACCGCGCCTCCGGGCAGACGATCGGCGCGCTCGGAATGGGCAGCCGGATCACGAAGTTCTCGACCGATCTGCGCCAGCAGCCGCTCAAGCAGACGGATGAGCCGCTGGACCTCGCGATCACCGGGGACGGCTTCTTCGGCGTCCAGACCGCCGGCGGCACGCGCTTCACGCGTAACGGCTCCTTCCAGTCCGGCCCGGGCGGCACGCTCGTCGACCAGCTCGGCAACCCCGTGCTGGGCCCTGACCGCCGGCCGGTCCGTCTGGGTCCCGACGGCACCGTCGCCGCGACGGCCGTCGGCGTCTTTGCCGTGACGGCCCCGGTGAAGGAGGGCGACGCGCTCTTCGCGGGGACCGCCACCGGCGCCGCCACCGGCACCGTGCAGACCGGTCGGCTCGAGGGATCCGGCGTGGACGCCGCGCACACGATGATCGACATGCTCGCGTCCCTGCGGGCGTTCGAGTCCTCGCAGCGCGCGATCACGACGATCGACTCCACGTTGCGCGCGGCCGCCACCCAGGTCGGCTCGCTCACCGGCTAGTTCCCGCCGGGCCCGTGGACGCCTGTCGTAGTCGACGCTCAAGCCCCGGGCGCCGGCGCCGACCACCCCGGGTGACCCAGGAGCCCCCGACTGGACCGCCACCGGCGGAGGCCGGAGCTCCACCCAATGATCCGCTCCTGACTGGACCGCCCGTGCTTCAAGGGATGTACAGCGCAGCCGCCGGCATGGCGGCACAGCAGCAGCGCATGGACGCTGCGGCGAACGACCTGGCCAACACCAGCACGACGGGCTACAAGCACGTCCGCGTGGCCTTCCGCGACCTGGCCTACACCGCGTCCGGGCCCGGCGGCACCGGCGACGTGCTCATCGGCGGCGGCGCGGCGGCGACGACGCTCGGCCGGAGCCTCGGCCAGGGCGCCCTCCAGCTCACGCAGTCACCGCTGGACGTCGCCCTGCAGGGTCCCGGGCTTCTTCGCCGTCCGCGACCGGGACGGCAACGCGGCGATGACCCGCGACGGCCAGCTCGCCACCGACAGCCGCAACCGCCTGACCACCGCGAACGGCCTGCTGCTCGACCCCCCGATCACCGTCCCGCCGGGGACCGCCAAGGAGAACATCCATGTCGCGCCCGACGGGACGCGTCACGCTCGGCGGCACGCCGCCTCGGTGCGCTGCGGATCGTCACCGTCCCCAACGCGAGCGCGCTGCAGGGCGGCCAGGACAACACCTTCCGCGCGACGGCCGCCTCAGCGGTGCCGCCGCGCGCCGCCCCGCGCACGACGGTCGTCACCCAGGGCGCCCTGGAGGGCTCGAACGTCGACCTCGGCGACGCGATGGTGGACATGATGGAGGCCCAGCGCGGCTTCGAGCTTGCGAGCAAGGCGATCCAGTACCAGGACCAGCTCATGGAAATCGCCAACGGGATCAAGCGATGACAGGCATGGGCGCCGCGCCGCCTGGATCCCGCCGCACAGCGCCTGCTCGCCGGAGAGCTCGCCAAGTCGCTGTGGGCGACCGCGACACCTCAGGGGAGCGGGGACGACGACGCGGCCCCGGGCATCTCCAGCGGGGCGCAGACCTTCGCCGGCCTCTTCACCGAGGTCCTGGCCGACGCGATCGCGGGCCACCCCGAGACAGCCAAGGACGCAGCACGGCGATGAGTGCCGCGTTGGCCACGCGCTCGCGCTCGCCGCTGGGCGACGCCGTCCTCGCACACCTGCAGGTGCAGCTGAATCGGCCGGCGCCCTGCTGCAGGCGGCGATCGCCCAGGGCCGCGCCGTGCGCCTGCGCGACGTCGAGACCGTGCTCGCCCGGATGGCCGACATGCAGGCGGAGATCCGAGCGCCGCGGCCGGCTCGAGCGCGAACGCACGGTCCTGCTCACCCACGCTGCCGGCCTGCTCGGCATCCCGCCCCATACCGTCACCCTCGACGCGCTCTGCACGCTGCTGGACGGTGAGACCGCCGGCCTGGCCCGTGAGCGATCGGCCCGCCTGCGCGGCACCCTCGACGAGCTGCAGAAGGAGCACGCGATCAACCGCGCGCTCATGAAGCAGGAGCTCGCGTTCGTCGAGCACCTCACCCGCCTGCTCGGCGGGGGCGCCGGCATGCACGACGCCGACACGTACGCCCGGCCGGGCGGCCGTCGGCCCCGCGGCCCCGCCCCGGCCTGCCCCCGACCGCGCCTCCGCGCCCTGGACCTGCGCGCATGATGTTGCGGGACATCTCCTCCTTCAGCGGCCTGCAGACCTCGCTTCGCGCCCTCATGGCGCAGCAGGCGGCGCTCGACACCACCGCGCACAACATCGCCAACGTCAACACGAAGGGCTACTCCAAGCAGTCCGTCGAACTGGCCGCCGCGCTCCCGTACACCCTCTCGGCCGGCCTGACGCAGTCCGGCCAAGGCGCCCAGATCGGCCAGGGCGTCGACGTCCTCGGCTTCCGCCGGGCCCGCGACGTCTTCGGGGACCTGCAGCTGCCGCGCCCAGAAGATGCTCAGCGGCGACGCCTCCACCCAGGCGCAAGCGCTCGATCAGGCCCAGGACCTGGCCGGCGAGCCGTCGGACGACGGCATCAACGCGCTCCTGTCGAAGTACCACGACTCCTGGCAGGCGCTCTCAGACCATCCTGAGTCCACAGCCGCGAAAGCCGCGCTCATCGGGTCGGCCAGATCGCTGTGTGCCGCGATGAACCAGCTCGACACGGGGCTGGCCCTCATCCAGAGCACTGCCTCCTCCCAGTTCACCGCCCTGACCGGTCCCCAAGGCCCGATCCAGGCCACCGCGTCGGAGCTCGCCACGCTGAACACGTCGATCGTCGACGCCACCGCCCGGGGCCAGCGGCCCAACGACCTCCTTGACCGTCGCGACCTCCTGCTCGACGAGCTGTCGGGGTACGGGCAGGTCTCGGTGACCGACCTGGGCAACGGGGGCATCAGCGTCCAGTTCGGCGACGCCGCCACCCCGCTCGTCGACGGGGCGACCGTCACGTGGCCGCAGGCGCTGAGCACCGCCACCGGTGGCAAGCTCGGTGCGCTCCTGGACATCGCCGGGGCGACCGGCACCGTCGGCACCTACCGGAGCACGCTGGACGCCATGGCCTCCTCGCTGGCGACCGCCACGAACGCCATCCACCCCACCGCCTTCTTCTCCGGCACGACCGCTGCGTCCATCGCGGTCGTCGCGACGACCGGCACCGTCCAGGCCGGCACCGGTCCCGCCTCCGGCGCGAACGATGTCGCGCTCGCCATGGGCTCCCTCCGCGGCGGCGCCGCCGACGCGGCGTACGCGGGCCTCGTCCGCGACATGGGCGCAGGGGCCGCCGACGCCCGGCGCCGGGCCGACACCAGCGACGCGCTGGCGGCCTCCGCCGACGCACGCCGCCAGAGCGTCAGCGGGGTCTCGCTCGACGAGGAGATGGTCGACCTCCTGAAGTTCCAGCGCGGCTACCAGGCCGCTTCGCGCGCCCTCACGTCGATGGACGAGATGCTCGACGTGCTCATCAACCGCACCGGACGGGTCGGGTTGTAGCGATGAGCGTCCGCATCACGTCCCAGTCGCTCAACACGCGCGTGCTCGACGATCTGCGCAGCGCGCAGGCAAAGGTCGCGCGCCACCAGCAGGAGGTCTCCTCCGGCAGGCGGATCATCCAGGCCTCCGACGATGCCCTGGGCGCCCACGATGCGCTGCGCCTGCGCGGCGCCCTGGACGGCATCGCGAAGAACGAGGGATCGGTGAGCGACGCGACCGCATGGGTGTCGGCGACGGACACGGCGCTCTCGACCTTCACCGACATCGTGCATCGCGCCCGCGAGCTCACGCTCCAAGGGGCCAACGGTGCATCGTCCCCCGCGGCCCGGGTGACGATCGCCAAGGAGATCGGGCAGCTCATCGAGGCCGCCAAGGACGCGGGCAACGCCAAGGTCGGCGACGCCTACCTCTTCGCGGGCACGGCCACCAGCACCCCGCCGTACACGGCAGGTGCCGTCGACACCTACGCCGGCGATGCCGGGGTCGTCGCCCGCGCCATCGGCCCCGGCGTCTCGCTCCAGGTCAACACGACCGGTGCCCAGGTCCTCGGGTCCGGCGGCGGCGACGGCCAGCTCCTGGACACGCTGCGGCGGGTGCAGGCGAACCTCATGTCGAACGACACCACAGCGCTCTCCACCACCGACCTGCAGGCACTGTCGGGGAACCTCGACACGATCACGGCGCAGCAGGCGACGGTCGGGGCCACCCAGAACCGCCTGGACGCCGCCGCCGGTCGCCTGGCCGACGCCCGGCTGGCGACCATGGACCTCCTGGGGCGCACGGAGGACGTGGATCCCGTGGAGGCGATCATGAACCTCAACGCCCAGTCGGCGGCCTACCAGGGCGCCTTGAGAACTGCGGCGAACGTCCTTCAGCCATCGCTTCTGGACTTTCTGCGCTGATGGCCGATCACCCTGAGAGCACGCCCGTCGTCCAGGCCTGCTTCGTCACCCCCGATCCGGAGGACCGCACGATCCCATGTCCCTGACCATGTACAGCACGCGCTTCGGGCAGCTGGAGATCCCCGACGAGGCGGTCCTGGAGTTTCCGTCCGGGCTCATCGGCCTCGGTGGCTTCCGGTACGCGCTCCTGGCCCGCGACGACGACGCCGCCTTCGTCTGGCTCCACTGCCTGGACGATCCGGAGCTCGCCGTGCCCGTCACGAACCCGTGGCGTTTCTTCGGCGACTACGAGGTGGAGCTCTCCGACGAGGAAGCCGAGCGGATCGGCATCGACGATGCCGCCTCCACGTCGGTCTACGTCACCGTCCGGGCGGCGGAGTCCCTCCAGGACTTCTGCGCGAACCTCGCCGCGCCCATCCTCATCTCGGGCGGCCGCGGGCATCAGGTGATCAACCAGGCACCCGACGCACCGGTGCGGGCGCCGCTCTTCGCGGATCTCGCCGATGCCGGTGGTCACAAGGCCCGAGCCGCCTAGCACCGCCCCGGTACTCTCGGCCCCATGCTCATCATCACCCGCCGTCCCGGAGAGAAACTGATGATCGGTGACGACGTGGTCATCGAGGTCATCGAGGTGAGCGGATCGAGTGTCCGCATCGGCATTGCCGCCCCGAAGTCGATCCCCGTGTACCGGGAGGAGATCTACAGCGCGGTCAAGGCAGAGAACACGGCAGCGGCGGCCGCCGACCCCGACCAGCTCCCCGACGAACTGGCCGGCCCCAAAGGCTCTGTACCCCCCAGCCGTTCGTAGTCCCCTGGGACCTGATCCGTCCCCTCACCGACATCCACGGAAGGAGACACGATGTCTCTTCGAATCAACAACAACACGGAAGCGTTCAACACGCATCGTCAGCTCATGCAGACGAGCGAGCGCCTGACGAAGTCGATGGAGAAGCTGTCCTCCGGCACGCGCATCAACCACGCTTCCGACGACGCCGCAGGCCTCGGCATCAGCGAGAAGATGCGGGGTCAGATCCGCGGCCTGGCCCAGGCCCAACGCAACATCCAGGACGGGGTCGGGCCTTCTGCAGACGTCCGAGAGCGGCCTCGACGAGGTCCACTCGATGCTTCAGCGCGTCCGCGAGCTCGCCGTCCAGTACAGCAACGGTGCGATGAGCCCGGCCGGGCAGGCCTCCATCCAGACCGAGGTCAACCAGCTCGCCGCAGAGATCGAGCGCATCGGCGTCACCGCGCAGTTCAACGGGATCCCGCTCCTGAGCAACTCGGGCACCGTCACCTTCCAGGTCGGCGCCAACGACGGTGAGCAGATCACGGTCCCGACGATCAGCCTCGGCGCACTCGTCGGCTCCGCCGCCTTCGCGCTGAGTCCCACGAACACGACTGACCTCTCCGAGATCGACGCTGCCATCGACGCCGTCAGCGCCGCCCGCGCGGACCTCGGATCGGTGCAGAACCGCCTCGAGCACACGCTGACGTGCAGGCGACCTACCAGGAGAACCTCATCGCCGCCGAGTCGCGCATCCGCGACGTCGACATGGCGTCGGAGATGACGAAGCTCACGAAGGAGCAGATCCTCACGCAGGCGGGCACCGCGATGCTCGCCCAGGCCAACCAGGCGCCGAACGCCGTCCTGAGCCTCCTGCGCGGCTGACGGGTGGACCTGTCGCGGCGGGCGCCCGGATACGCGCCCGCCGTCCCCGACCTGCACTGACAGCTCGCGTGCAAGGGCCCCGGGCGGTAGGTGTGAGCAGGCCGGGCGTCGAATCCGGGTACGTCGTGACACGGATGCCGTCCCACCCCGCACAATACGTCCGGTGACCGCCGCCGTCGGCACGCTTCTCTCCGGCCGCTATCGCCTGGACGCCAAGATCGGCGCCGGGGGGATGTCGACCGTCTACCGCGCCTTCGACACGACGCTCGAGCGCCAGGTCGCGATCAAGGTGATGCACAACCACATCGCCCACGACGGCGATCAGCTCGAGCGGTTCCGCCGCGAGGCGCGCGCCGTCGCCCAGCTCAACCACCCCCATGTCGTCGGGGTCATCGACGCCGGCGAGGACGACGACGCGCAGTACATCGTCTTCGAGCACATCCAGGGCGAGACCCTCAAGGACCGCATCCGTCGGCTGGGAAAGCTCCCGGTCAGCGAGGCCGTCGCCTACGCCATCGAGATCGCCCGCGCCCTCGGCGCTGCCCACGAGCGCGGCATCGTCCACCGCGACGTGAAGCCCCAGAACGTCCTGCTCGACGAGGAGGGCACGGCCAAGGTCACCGACTTCGGCATCGCCCGGACGCTGGACCAGGCCGGCCTCACGCAGGACGGCCGGGTGCTCGGCACGACGGACTACGTCTCCCCCGAGCAGGCGCTCGGGCATGCGGTCACCGGCCAGAGCGATCTGTACTCCCTCGGCATCGTCCTCTTCGAGATGCTCACGGGGGACGTCCCGTTCAAGGGCGAGGGGCAGGTCGCCGTCGCGATGAAGCACGTCCGCGAGGACCTTCCGGACGTGCAGATCCGCCGACCCGAGGTCTCCAGCGCGCTCGCCTCCGTCGTCGATCGCCTGACCGAGAAGGACCTCGACGAGCGGTACCCGGACGACGCGACCGTCATCAACGACCTGGAGGACGTCCTGTCGATCGAGCTCGCGCGCTCCGGGGTGACCCCGTCGCGCGAGGCGACGGTCGTCTTCAAGTCCCTGCCGCAGCAGAAGCAGCGTCGCGTGCCCTCGCAGATCCTGCACCCCAAGCGATTGTTCGCGATCTCGCTCCTCGTCGTCGCGGTCGCGCTCGTGCTCGCGGCCGTGCTGAAGGACAACACGACGCGGGGTACGGGCAATGCCGCCGGGCCACCGCCGCGGAGTCAACCGGGGATCACCGGGGTCTCGATCGGTCAGGGAGGTGCCCACGACTACGACCCCTTCGGGACACCGCAGCGACAGGAGCATCCGGAGCTCGCCCAGAACGTGATCGACGACAACCCGAACACGTCGTGGCGGACCGAGAGCTACCGAGGGGGGACCCTCGGCGGCAAGAGCGGCGTCGGGATCTACCTCGACGCCAAGCCCTCGGCCAGGGGCGCGAGGCTCGAGATCGACTCCCCCACCCCGGGCTGGCGCGGGACGATCTACGCCTCCAAAGGCAGCGCTCCCTCGACGATCCCCGACCCCCGCTGGGTGGCCGTCGGCGACATCGGCAACGCCACGAAGAAGACGACGGTCGTGCTCGGCGACACCGCCTACCGCAACTACCTCGTCTGGATCCAGGCGCTGCCCGAGGGCGAGGAGTCGGTCAAGATCAGCGAGATCCGCCTCTACCAACGCAAGTCACGGTAGGTCCGGAAGCCGGCTCAGAACCGATGGGCCCGTTCCTGCTCGAAGCGCGCCACGCCGACCTCGCACAGCCGGGTCAGCAGCTGCGGGTACGCAAGACCTGACGCCTCCCACAGCTTGCCGTAGACGCTCGTGCGGGTCTGGCCGGGCATCGTGTTCAGCTCGTTGAGCAACACGGTCTCTCCGTCGACGAAGAAGTCCGCCCGGGCGAGGCCACTGCACCCGGCGGCGGTGAAGGCCCGCGCAGCGAGCTCCTTCACGCGGGCGGCAGCGGTCGCGGAGATCCGCGCGGGGACGACGAGGTCCATCCCGCCAGGCGTGTACTTCGCCGCGTAGTCGTACCACTCGCCCTGGATGACGATCTCGCCGGCGACGGAGACCTCCGGCGCAGCGTTCGGACCGAGCACCGAGCATTCGACCTCCAGCGCGCCTGCGGGCGCCGACGCCTCCACGATGACGCGGCCGTCGTGGGCGAAGGCCTCGTCGAGCGCGGGCTGGAGCTCGTCGGCGGTTCGCACCTTCACGATGCCGACGGACGACCCGAGCCGCGCCGGCTTCACCCAGCACGGCAGACCGAGGGTCGACACGTCGACCGCGTCGCGCGCGGTGACGAACGCCCCGACGTAGTCGACCTGGGCCATCCCGGCCCGCGCCATGAGGTCCTTGAAGACGATCTTGTCCATACAGCCCGCGCTGGCCAGCACCCCGGAACCCACGTAGGGCACGTCGAGCAACTCGAGGAGCCCCTGCACCGTCCCGTCCTCGCCGAAGGGACCGTGGAGGACGGGGAAGACGACGTCGGCACCGAGCAGACCACGCCCGGCGCGCAGGCCCAGCTCCTCGCCCTCGTACGACCAGGTGCCGTCGCGGTGCAGCTGGACGTCCAGGACGTCGTGTCCGGCCTCGGCCAGGCCGCCGCGGACGGCGGCGGCGCTGTCGAGCGAGACGTCGTGCTCGGAGGACCGCCCGCCGGCGAGGACGGCGACCCTCACGGGCTCGACGGCGTGGTCGGGGTCGTCGGGGTGGAGGAGGTCGACGTCGTGGGCGGCGTCGGGTTCGGCTCGGGATCCAGCGGCGGGTTGAAGTTGCCGATCGTGATCGTCACGGTCGAGCCCGGCTTTGCGGTGCCCCCGGACGGGCTCTGGCTGAGGACCGTCCCGTCCTGGTCGGGGTCCGTCACGTCCCGCTGGCGCTGGACGACCTTGAAGCCCGCCCCCGACAGATCGCTCACGGCGTCCCCGGCAGACTTGCCGACGACGTCCGGGACCGGGCTTGAGTCGGGCTTCTTCGCGACCGTCAGCCGGACGATCGAGCCCTTCGTCACCTCGGTCCCGGCCGGGCGGTCCTGCGCGAGGACCCGACCCTCCTCCTTGTCGGTCGTCTCCTGCTCGGTGATCTGCACCTTCAGGCCGGCGTCCGTCAGCGCGGACTCCGCCTGGTCCTGCATCTGACCCACCACGCCGGGGACGGTGACCCGCCCCGGGCCGGCGGAGACGATGACCGTCACCGTCTGACCCTTCTCGAGTTGGGACCCGGGACCAGGGTTCGTCTCGATGACGTGGTCCTTGCGGATCGTGTCATCGGGCTGCTCGCGCTCGGTGACCTTGAAGCCCGCCTTGACGAGCTCGCGGTTGGCGGCCCGCCGACCGAGGTCGACGACGTCAGGGACGCGGCCCTCGCCCGGCCCCGCGCTGATCGTCAGCGTGATCGTGCTGCCCTTCTTGGCCTTCTCGCCGGGGCCGGGGGTCTGGCCGATGACCTCGCCCTTGGGCTTCGTCGCGTCGGTCCGCTCGACCGTGTCGGTCGAGAAGCCCTTCCCCCGCAACGTCACCTCCGCGGTCGCTTGATCGGCGCCGAGGACCGATGGCACGGTGATGCCCTTGTCACCGCCGAAGAGCAGCAGGCCACCGACGATGAGCGCGATGAGGACAAGGCCGGCCGCGAGCGCCGGCAGCCAGCGCCCCGCGTCCTCCGGGTCGTTCCCCGGGGGAGGTCCCACCGGACCGACGGGCGGGGGCTCGGTCGGGACCCCGTACATCGCGGCCAGCTCGTAGCTCGACGTCCCGTCGGCGGGCGTGGCCCGTGGGCCGACGGCCACGGCGGCCGGCAACGGCGCCACGGCGGTCATCGCCGTCGTGTCCCCCATGCCGCTGCGCGCGGCCTCCAGCTCGCGGATGAACGCGTCGGCGTCGGCGGGACGGTCGTCGGGATTCTTGGCCAGCGCGTGCAGGACGGCGCGCTCGAGCGCGGGCGTGACGGCCGGGTTCAGGTGCGACGGCGGCTCGGGTTGCGCGCTGACCTGCTTCAGGGCGATCGAGACGGCGCTGTCCCCATCGAAGGGAACGCGGCCGGTGAGCAGCTCGTACAACATGATCCCGACGGAGTACAGGTCGCTGCGCGCGTCGACGGGCTGACCCTGCGCCTGCTCCGGGGAGAGGTACTGCGCGGTCCCCATGATCGAACCCGTCTCGGTCATGTCGCTCGCGCCCGCCAGCGCGATGCCGAAGTCCGTGACCTTTGCGCGGTCCTCGTCGTCGACGATGACGTTGTGCGGCTTGAGGTCGCGGTGGATGATCCCGCGCTTGTGGGCGAAGCGCGCGGCACGCAGGACCTGCTCGACGAGGTCCACGGCACGGCTCGGGTCAAGGGGAGCGGGTGCGCCGCCGTCCCCGCGGACGATGTCCTTCAACGTGCGCCCGGCCAGGTACTCCATCGCGATGTACTGGACCCCGCCCTCCTCGCCGCGGTCGTAGACGCCGACGACGTTCGGGTGCTGCAGGCCCGCGGCCGACGAGGCCTCACGCCGGAACCGCTCGACGAAGTCTGCGTCCTGCGCGAAGCGCGCGGTACAGAAGCTTCAGAGCGACCTTGCGCCCGAGCTGCAGGTCCTCGGCGCAGTAGACGTCTGCCATCCCGCCTGAGCCCAGACGGCTGAGGACGCGATAGCGACCGTCGACGATGGAGCCTTCGGCAAGCCGGCCGGTCATGGCTGGTTGCTCTCTTCCTTGAGCAGGGTCTGGATGAGCTGCTTTGCGATGGGCGCGACGACGTCGCCGCCGAATCCCACCACCTCGTTGACGGTCACGGCGATCGCGACCTTCGGGTCCGACGCGGGAGCGAACGCGATGAACCAGAGCTTGTTCTTCGTCCCCGAGCCGGTCGCCGTCTCGGCGGTGCCGGTCTTGCCGGCGACCTGGATCCCGGGGATCTGCGCCTGCGTGCCCGTACCGCGCTCGACGACGGCGACCATCGCGGTCCGCACGTCGGCTGCGGTCTGCTCGGACATGACCTTGGACTGCAGCTCCGGTTCGATCCGTCGGGTCGTGCGACCGTCCCGGTCCACGAGACGCACGCCGATGCGCGGCTTCATCAGCCGGCCCTTGTTCGCGACCGCCGCGGCGACCTGCGCCATCTGCAGGGCCGGGACCTGGAGCTGGTCCTGCCCGATGCCGAGGCGTCCGATGTCCACGGAGTCGCTCGTGGGCTTGATGAGCCGGCCCTTGTCGCCGTAGACGCCGGCGGCCGACATGGCGTTGCGCGGGTAGTCCAACTGGGGCTTCTTGTCGAAGCCGAAGCGCTCCATGTACTTGCGCATGGTCGACTTGCCGACCCCCTCGGCGACCTGCGCGAACGCGGTGTTGACCGACTTGGCCAGCGCGGTCACGAGGTCGATCCGCCCGAACGACTCGTCGAAGTCGTTGCGCAGCGGGACCCCGGAGATCTTCGCGTTGTTCGTGCCGTCAACCGGCGTTCCGAGGTCGTACTTGCCCGAGTCGATCGCTGCGGTCAGCGTGACGACCTTCATCGTCGAGCCCGGCGCGTAGCCGAACTGCAGGGCGCGGTTGACGAGCGGCTTGCGGGCGTTGTCCTTGTTGAGGCTCGAGAGCTTCCCTGCTCCCGCAGGGCGTTGGGGTCGAAGCCGGGGACCGACGCCATGATCTTGACCGCTCCCGTCCGCGGGTCCAGCGCGACCGCGGCGCCGCCCTGCTCCGGCGCCGCGGCCGCGATGAGCTGCTCGGCCTGACGCTGGGCCGTCGGGGATCCAGCGACGTCTGCAGGTTGTCGCCGCCCCTCTCGCGGCCCGTGATGCCGCCCAGCAGCGAGTCGACGTCGCTCGACGCTTGCCGCTGAGGTCGTCGTTGTAGATAGGCCTCGACCCCGGTCTGCCCGAGCGAGGTGTACGAGTAGCCGATGGGGTGGCCGAAGAGCTAGCCCGGCGGGTAGCGCCGCGAGTAGATGCCCTCGCTGCTGCGTGACGACGCGCGATGACCGAGTTGTCGGCCGCGCGGATCGCGCCGCGCTTGACCTTCAGGCCACGCAGGAGGTCGCGCTGGTTCTGGCGACGTGATCGTGGTTGAGGGAGTCGCGTCGCACGACCGTCCACCACGACGTCGCGCCGACGAGCACGCGCGAACATCAGCATGGTCACGAGGAACAGCGCGGGTGATCGGCTTGTTCATGCCTCCCTCCTGCGCCCGTTCGGAGACGAGCAGCAGCAGCGCCAGCAGCACGAAGTTCGCCATCACCGACGACCCGCCGTAGGAGACGAACGGCAGCGTGACGCCGGTCAGCGGGATGAGCTTGGTGACCCCGCCGACGATCACGAAGACCTGCAGCGCGAAGACGCTCGTCAGGCCCGCGGCCAGCAGCTTGGAGAACGAGTCGCGCGCGAGCATCGCGATCTTGAAGCCGCGCTGGACGACGAGCAGGTAGACGCAGAGCAGGCCGGCTCGCGCCGACCAGCCCGAGCTCGTTGACGATGACCGCGTAGATGAAGTCCGTGTGCGGCGCCGGCAGCAGCGTGCACAGCTGCGCCGTCTCCCGGCACAGAACGCCTCGCGGCAGCTCGAGCACGGCGCCGCCGAACCCCTTGCCGAAGAGCCCGCCGTCGGCCTGGGCGAACAGCGCCTGCGCGAGCTGGTAGCTGCCACCGCTCCTTGGCGAACAGCTGCCTCCGGTGAACGGGTCGTGCCAGGCGTCGATGCGGTCGGAGATGTGCCCGATGTGGCCGGCCACGCAGCTAGGCGCCGCCGACGAACAGCAGCAGCCCGATGACGACGAAGGAGAGCCGGTCGGTGGCGATGTAGATCATCGCCAGGAATGCGCCGAAGAACATGACCGACGAGCCGATGTCGCGGATGTAGAACAGCAGGAGCATCGCCGAGCCCCAGACGAGCAGCAGCGGCCCGAAGTGCTTCAGCGGCGGGATCGTCACGCCGAGCACGCGCCGCGAGCCCGAGCACGAGGATCTGCCGCGTGTCACGCAGGTAGCTCGCGAGGAAGACGACGATCGCGATCTTGGCGAACTCCGCGGGCTGGATCGAGATCGAGCCGACGCTGATCGCCAGGTAGGCGCCGTTGGTCGGCGAGAAGAGGCGCGGCAGCAGCAGCAGGCCGATCCCGACGAGCGCGATCGTGTAGCGGTACCGCTCGAGCTTGCGGTAGTCGCGCAGCACGACGATCGTCGCCGCGCATCGCCCCGACGCCGATGACGAACCACTGCGCCTGCTGGCGGGCGAGGTCGGCGTCGATCCGGTAGATCTCGACGAGCCCGAAGGCACGCCAGCAGCGCGACGAGCGGGAACAGGTACGGGTCCGCGTTCGGGCAGCACGATGCGCAGGACGAGGTGCGCGCCGAAGCAGACGCCGAGGAAGATCGCCGCCGTAGGTGAGCGAGACCGTCGAGACCTCGTTCGTCCCGTCGAGGCCGCCGAGCAGGTCGCCGCGCGACAGGAAGATCGCGGCGAAGCCCGCGCTGAGCAGCAGCGCGGCCGGGATCAGGGCGAAGAGCTCGCGCGTCCGGGCGCTCACGACGTCACCCGCCCTGGCCGGCCAGCTTGCCCTGCTCGATCTGCTTGACGAGGTCCGACGGCGTCGTCGCGCGAGCGCAGCTTGTGCGCGGTCACGGTGCCGCGTGACCTTGTCGCCGAGCGTGCTGTCACCGGCACGCCGGAGGTGTAGTTCACGCTGTACAGGCTCGACGCCGCCGGGCAGCTCGTAGGGCATGCCGCGGTAGAGCGTCACGAAGCCCTCGTCGTCCGTCCCGACGAAGTAGACCGACTGGCTGGCGATCCAGCCGCCGAAGACGATCGGCACGCGAGGATCGCGGCGAGGCACACGACGAGCACGCGCATCGCCTTGCGCAGCGCCGGCGCCGCGCGGCGCTTGCCTCGGCGCCGGCCGGCGGCGCCGGCGTGCGCGGCAGCCGTCGGGAAGCCGTGTCCGGCGCCCCGCTCGGGGCGCCGGCGCCGGGGCGGCGCGTCGGCACGGCGGGCGCGCTGTCCAGCGCGGACCGCACCTCGTCGACGGTCGGGGCCGCCGCACCGACCATCGTGTGCTCGGTCAGCGGGTCGGACGCCTTGGCGCTGTCGGCGTCGTCGACCTCGACGATCCGGAAGAGGACGACGGTGATGTTGTCGCGGCCCCCGGCGTCGTTCGCCGCGTCGATGAGCGTCGCGGCCGGCCTCACCGCAGCGTCGCCGACGCCCGGATCGAGCTCGCCGACCCGGCCGTCGTCGCTCGACCATCGAGGTCAGCCCGTCGGAGCAGATGCAGGTAGACGTCGCCGGGCTGGACGCGCCAGGTGAAGTGGTCGACGCAGGACGTGCGGCTCGGGCCCGAGCGCGCGGGTGATGATCGAGCGCTGCGGGTGCTCCTCGGCCTCCTCGGGGGTCAGCCGGCCCTCCTGCACGAGCTCCTCGACGAGCGAGTGGTCCCGCGTGAGCGCGTTCGATCGCGCCGTCGCGCAGGCAGGTACAGGCGCGAGTCGCCGACGTGCGCGATCGCGAGCTCGTCCTCGTGCAGGTAGGCGGCCGTGAGCGTCGTGCCCATCCCGGCGTGGTCCTCGTCCGAGCGCGACAGCTCGTGGATCTGCGCGTTGGCGTCCTGCACGAGCGAGGCCAGGCGCTCCTCGTGGCTGCCCTCGCCGTCGGGCAGGCCGTGCTCGAAGACGGAGACCGCGATGCCGCTGGCGATCTCGCCGGCCTGCGCGCCGCCCATGCCGTCGGCGACCGCGAAGAGCGGGCGCCGCGCGAAGTAGCGAGTCCTCGTTGCCGCGACGCTGGCGACCCTGGTCGGTGTCTGCGAAGAAGTCCTTGCCGATGGCGAGCATCACTCCACCGCTTCCAGGTAGGTGAACTCGCTGTCGCCGATACGCACGCGGTCGCCGGGGTGCAGCGGCTGCGGGCCGCCGACGAGCTCCTCGTTGAGGTAGGTGCCGTTCGTCGATCCCAGGTCCTCCAGGATGACGACCCCGCCCTGGCGTGTCAGCCGCGCATGCCGCGAGGAGGCGAACGGGTCCTCCAGGCGGATCTCGGCCTGGTCGCCGCGCCCGAGGATCGCCCCGGGCCCGACCTCGTACTCCATCCCCGGCGTGTGCCCCGGCGCGCGCTCGACGACGAGCCGCGGGTCGAGCTGGTCCAGCGCCTGCCGGTTGCCTGCCGGCGGCGGCGTGGATCGACGTGCCCTCGGCCTCGTTGATCGGCCCCGCGTAGGCGGGCGGGGCCTGGGCGCCGCGTCGCAGGTCCTTCAGCGCGCTGCGCGAGACCCACAGGAGGAACAGGTACAGGACGATGAGGAAGCCGTACTTCAGGAGCACGCTGATCGGATCCAGGATCATCGCTCGACCTCGAAGCCGATCGGGACGGTGCCGAGCTCGATGCGGTCGCCGTCGCTCACCACGGTGGGACCCTGGAGGCGACGGCCGTTGACGCGGACGCCGTTCGTGGAGCCCGAGGTCGTCGACGGTCCAGCCCGTCGCTCGCGGCCCAGCGGAACTCGGCATGACGCCGGCTGACGTTCGCGTCAGCCAGCACGATGTCGCATTCGCGGCTGCGACCGATGACCGCCCCTGCGGCGGGGACCGGCATCCGCTTGCCCTCGGCGACGACGAAGGCGCGCGGCGCGCGCACGGCGGCGACCGCGGCGCGCTCCTGGCGCAAGGGCTCCTGCACCCGGGCGGCAGCCGAGTAGACCATCGTGTTGCCGTGGTCGCCCTGCTCGACGGGCTCCGGCGGCGCCGGGGTTCCGGCGCCCGCCACCGGTCCCGGACCTCCGGCCGACGCCCGGACCAGACGGGCCTGGATCCCGAACTCGCCGAGGCCCAGCGCGTCGTCGGTGCGGAACTCGATGACCGGGCGTGGAGACGAGCGAGACCTTCTCGCGGCGGGCGTGCTCGAGCAGGTAGGCGGCGAGCTCGTCGGCCACCTCGTGCTCGACGCCGTCGTACCGCGCGCGGTCCTTCGGCGACAGCCAGACGACGTACTCGTTCGGGACGTAGGTGCGCGAGACCGACACGGTGCGGTGCTCGTCCATCTCCTTCGCGAGCTTGCGCGCGAGCTCGACGGGACGGACCTCCGTCTTGAAGACACGGCCGAACGTGCCCTCGACGAGGCCGGCGATCCTGCTCTCGAGGTTGCGCAGCACGCTCATGTCTTGAGTCTGTGCGCCCAGAGGCGCTCCTGCATCTTAGGTCCTCGGACCCTCATGAACTGTCGCCGCCGCCGAGGGGCAGGGTCGGCATGCGCCCTCATCGCGGTCGCGGGTGACGATCCTCGACGCCCTCACGGCAGCGATCGTGACGCCCGGGCGAGGACCGCGACGACCACCGCGAGGATCGCGGGCCCGGCGATCCCGTGGACCGCCGGCGGCCCGTCGGGCCACGTCAGCGAGCTCGCCATGGTCTGCGTTCCGGCCACGAGGCCGGCGGCCCACGCGGTCGCCATGACGAGGTCGACCGCCGCCGCGCGGCCGCGTACGAGGTACGGAAGGACGAGGGCGGCGAGGCCCCACACGAGGGCGATGCCCAGCGCCCCGCTCGTGACGAGCGGGGCCAGCGACGTGGGCGACCGTCTCCTTGCGCGCTGCCGGCCCACTGCGACCGGAGCCCGGACACCGGGAACAGGTCCGATCAGCAGCGTCCGGCCGGTGAGCGCCTGCGCCAGCAGCAGCCACCAGCAGCCCAGCGCCCCGAGCATCAGGCGGTGCAGCGGTCGCCGTGCCTGGCCGGCGAGCGCCGGCCAGGCGCTCGCGAGCGACAGCAGGCCCGAGGACGGGAGCCAGCGCGGGCGCGCTCCACCACCCCGGACGCTCACGCCACAGCGCCACGATTCCGGGCAGCGTCGCGGCGAGCACGAGGAGCGCCACCCCACCCCAGCCTGCGGTCAGCCCGGTGCGGTCCGCCTGCACCCCGGTTCCCAGCGCCGTACCGGGGGCGACCCCTCCGGCGCCGCGATGAGCCAGCCTGCGAGCGCGAGGACGAGAGCGAGTGACCCCAGGCGCGGCAGCGAGGCGACGAGCGCCGCGGCCAGGACGGCGCCGGCCGCCGGCGTCACGGGGGGCTCGGGCCCGAGCCCGGCGAGCGCGAGCGCGGTGAGGGATCCGGCGCCGAGCGCCGCGACAGCCCGGGCCGAGGGCGGCGAGCGCCGCCACGGATGCACGCCGGGATCGCCCGCCCGGTCCTCGGCCCACGCTGCCTCGTCGTGGGCCGGAGGGTGGGCCCGCACCTCGGGGAGCCGCCCGGCGGCCAAGCGGGTGACACGGGTGACGTGCTCGAGCGTTCCGGCAGCGACGGTGCCCGGCTCGTCGTCGGCTTGCCTGGCGTGGGCGCGCAGGACCGTCCGCAGCGCGGTGACCTTGCCGCGCGCCCTCGGGTCGGGGTCCACGGCGCGGTCGATCGCCGCGCACAGCTCCCGCGGCAGGTCGCGGCGCAGGCGCTCGAGCTTCGGGAGGCGCTCGCCCACGCGACGCGCGGTCGCCGCCGGTGTGCGTCCGCGGACGGGGTTCGTCCCGCTGAGCGCCTCGAAGAGCACGAGCCCGAGCGCGTAGAGGTCGGCCTGCGCGGTCACCTCGCGTCCCTCGGCCTGCTCGGGCGCCATGTAGGCGAGGGTGCCGACGACGTCGCCCGTTCGCGTCAGGACGTCCTCGTCCAGGAGCATCGCGATCCCGAAGTCGGTGAGCTTGGCGACCCCGGCGCCGTCCTGCCGGGTGTCCGGGACGATGATGTTCTGCGGCTTGACGTCCCGGTGGACGACGCCGCGTCCGTGGGCGTGGGCCAGCGCGTCGCAGAGCGCGGCGCCGATCTGCAGGACGTCGCGGTCCGAGAGCGCGCCCTCGGCCATGAGCTCGGCCAGCGTGCTGCCGACGACGAGCTCGGAGACGAGGTAGACGGCGTCCTCGTCGCGGCCGGTCTCGTGGAGGGCGACGATCGCAGGGTGGGCCAGGCGCGCGGCGGCCTTGGCCTCGCGGGCGGCGCGCTTGGCCACCGCCTCGTCGTGCACCGCGATGCGCTTGACCGCGACGGGCCGGTCGAGCTTCTCGTCGTGGGCGAGCCAGACCGTCCCCATGCCGCCCGCGCCGATCCGGCGCACGGGGCGGTAGCGGTCGAGGACGAGGTCGCCGCCGCCGGGGTGCGTCATGGTGACCGGACGCCTGCTTCACCGGCTCGTGATTCGGCGCCACGGGGGGCGTGCCTGCCCTCCGTATGAAGGAAAACGCCTGCTGACGGCAAACTTGCAATGACGTGCAGCCTCTGCGGTTTGGTCATACTGGCGCCAACCCCGGCAACCGGACCGGTCCCGTGACCGTCCGACCCTCCTGATCTGACATGTCGTTCTTCGACGACGAACCCACTCGCGCCGCACCCCGTGCCGGCCGTCCCGCTGCGCGCCCGCGGCCGACGCCGGGTGGCCCGGCACGCCGTCCTGCCGGAGGTTCCGGCGGCTTCGGCGGGGCGGAGCCGGCGGTGGCCGGACCGCCGACGAGCAGACCCTGCTGGTCCGCCGGCTCGTCGCCGGTGGCATCGGGCTCGTCGTCCTCCTGCTGCTCGTCTTCGGCGTCAAGGGCTGCCTGAACAGCCGCACCGAGCGGGCGCTGAAGGACTACACGCGGAACGTCGCGTCGATCATGTCCGCCAGCCAGTCCGACGTCGCCACCCCGCTCTTCCAGCTGCTGAACGCCGGTGCCGACAACCCGGGTGACCTGCAGGCGTCGGTCTCGCAGTACCGGGTCGCTGCCGAAGAGCAGGTCAAGCAGGCCTCCGGCCTCTGCGGTCCCAGACCAGATGGCGCGAGCGCACAACTCGCTCACGCTCGTGCTCAACCTGCGCGCCGAAGCGATCGCCAAGATCGCCGACCGCATCCCGGCGGCTCAGGCCAAGGGGCGCGACAACGCCCAGAACGTGGAGCGCGCGGTCCGCGAGATCGCCGGCCAGATGCGCGCGTTCGACGCTTCGGACGTCGTCTACAGCCAGCGCGTCGTGCCGTACATCCAGGGTGCCCTGCGCGACGCGGACGTCAGCGGCGTCGCGCTGCCCGCCGGCCAGTTCCTCCCGGACGTCCGCTGGCTGGACGTCGACGAGGTCGCCGGCGTCCTCGGGTCCGTGCGCGCCAGCGGCGGCACCGGCGCCAACCCTGACCCGGCGCCCGGGCCTGCATGGCCACGGCCTCCTGAGCACCGCCGTCGGGAACACCGCGCTGATGCCTCAGGGTGGGGGGGTCAACCGGATCTCGTCCGCGAGCCCGCTGACCTTCAACGTGAAGATCGCCAACCAGGGCGACAACGACGAGGCCGACGTGAAGGTCCGCGTGACGATCAAGGCCGGGAATGCCAAGGCCGTGACCGCCACGAAGACCATCGCCAAGACGACGTCCAAGGCCGAGGCCACCGTACCCGTCACGATCGCGTCAGCGCCCGGCGGCCGGTTCGACGGCGGTGATCACCGTCGAGGTCGCTGAAGGTCCCCGGCGAGAAGAACGTCGAGAACAACAAGGGGACGTACACGGCGCTGTTCGGGCGGTAGCGACCGCGCTCCCTGCGGAGCGCGTCCCCGCCCGCCCGTGGTCGTATCCTTCGCTGCCGTGGACGACCTGACCTCCACCAGCGGAGCCCTCGCGCTCGTCGGCGCCGTGCTCGCTCTGGCAGCGCTGGTCGTCGGCATCGTCGCGCTCGTCAGGCTGCGCCGGCTGAGCGCCGATCAGCGGGTCATCCTCGGTGACGCCGGCGAGGAGGACCTCATGGCGTATGCCGCCGGGATCGGGCGGGAGTTCCGGGCGCTGCACGCGTACGTCGAGGACATGGCGGCCCACCTGACCGGTCGCCTGGACACCGCCGAGACCCGCCTGGACGGCGCGATCGCCCACACGAGCCTCGTGCGCTACGACGCCTACAACGAGATGTCGGGCCGGCAGTCCACGACGCTCGCGCTGCTGGATGACACCCGCAACGGCATCGTCATCTCGACGATCCACCACCGCGACACCGCCCGCATGTACGTCAAGCGTGTCGTCGACGGGGCGGGCGAGCTGCAGCTGTCCCCCGAGGAGGACGAGGCGATCCGCCTGGCCCTGACCGGCGACGGGGCCGGACGCGGCACGCCGCCGGAGCGATAGCCCGATGCGGACCGGGTACCTCGGGCCGGAGGGCACGTTCTCCCACGAGGCCCTGCTGGCCTCCGGCGTCCGGGGCGTCGACCCCGTCCCACTGGCAACCGTGCACGACGTCGTCGTCGCGGTGCAGGACGGGAGCGGTCCGGCGCGGCCTGGTCCCGATCGAGAACGCGCTGGAAGGCGCGGTGAACCCGACGCTCGACGCGCTGGCCTTCGACGCGCCGGACGTCGTGATCGTCGGTGAGCTCGTCCTGGAGATCCACCATCTGCTGCTGGCCGCGCGGCCCGGTCGCGCTGGACGAGCTGGACGTCGTCGTCTCGCATCCGCAGCCGCTGGCCCAGTGCGCCCGTACCCTCCGCGAGATCGCCCCGCGCGCCGAAGCGGTCGCCGCGTCCTCCACCGCGCAGGCCGTCCGGGATGTCGTGGCCGCCGGCGGCGCCCGCGCGGCGATCGGCACGGCGGCCGCCGCCCGCGTCTACGGCGCGCACGTGCTGGCCGAGGGGATCGAGGACGAGCCAGGCAACGCCACCCGCTTCGTGTGGCTCGCCCGGCGCGGCGACGCGCAGGCCGCCATGCCGCTCGAGGACGGACGCCACGCGCGCACGTCGGTCGTCTTCCACGGTCACGGCGACGGCACGCCCGGCTGGCTCGTCCGGTGCCTGTCGGAGTTCGCGACGCGCGGCGTGAACCTCACGAAGATCGAGTCCCGGCCCGCTGCGCTCGGCGCTGGGCCACTACCTCTTCCACGTCGACATCGAGGGACGGGCCGCGGACGACGCCGGTCGTCGACGCGGTCCGGCGCGCTGAAGTCGCACTGCGAGGCCGTTCGGATCCTCGGCACCTACGCCGTGGCGGGCGCTACCATTCGCGCCAACCATGGGGGCGATACCGCAGCCTGACCCACCGTCGTTCACGTCGCTCGGCGAGCACCGGCGGCGTGGACGTGATGGTGGCCGTGTGCTGGTGCTCAACGCGACGTACGAGCCGATCAACGTCTGCACGGTCCGGCGCGCCGCGGTGCTGCTGCTGAAGGAGAAGGCCGAGGTCATCGAGGGCGGCGCGACCGAGCTGCGGTCCGAGCTCACCGCCATGGTCCGCCCGCTCGTCATCCGCCTGCTGTCGTTCGTCAAGCTGCCACGCGACCGGCACCGGCGCAAGATCACGCGCCGCGCCGTCTTCGCCAGGGACAACTGGACGTGTCAGTACTGCGGAACGCGCGCCGGACTGACCGTCGACCATGTCATCCCCCGCTCGAAGGGCGGGTCGTCCGACTGGACGAACATCGTCGCGTGCTGCGCGCCGTGCAACCGCCGCAAGGGCGACCGTCTGCCCAAGCAGGCGAACATGCATCCCGCGTGCGTCCCGGGCCCGCCGAGCCCGAACGTCTTCATCCAGGTCGCCAGCCCGCGGATCCCGACGGCCTGGCAGCAGTGGCTGCCCGACCTCGCCGTCGACGCGGCGATCCCCGACGCCGCCTGAGCGCGCCTGTCAGGGTCCGCGCCCTCCCGGCGACCCTCTCGGCATGAGCGGGGCACGGAGCAGGCAGGAGAACGAACGGCGCCGGCTGCGCATGTGTCATCGGTGCTGCTGATCGTCGGCGCGATCTTCGCCGCCGTCGTCTCGGTCGGTGCGACGATCGATCCGTTCGACTGGATGCCGACCGCCGCCCAAGTCTGGGCGCACTGCGACGACACAGGAGACAGCGCGTGCGATTTGGCCCACCGCTTTCCCGGCTTCTGGGGACACCTCGTCCGCAAACCTCGCCTTCACGGCTGCAGCGGTGGTCGTGGTGACGCTCTTCGTCGCCTCGGTCGCGGAGTTCGTCGCGGCCCGGCAGCGCCGGTACGCCGACGCGACCGGGGCGCGCGCTTTCGCGGAGGCCCAGAGCGCCCTCGTGTTGGCGGCGGGTCTGCTGGCTGTGGTCGCCGCGCTCCCGATGGTGGTGCGCCTGGTATGAACCTGCTCGACGGCCTGACGGGGAGCGGGACGACCCTGCAGCGCGCGCCGCAGTGGCGGTGGCGCGCAGGCGGCGCCGACGCCGTCGGACCGGGGCGGCTGCCGTGGCGGGCCTGCTGGCAGTCGCCGGCGCGTCCCTTGGGGCGGCGGCGGATGACCTGAGCGCCCCGGCTTGGATCAGCGCAACGCTCGCCGTGGTGCTCTTCGCCGGGCTTGCGGTGGCTGTCTGACCCGCGCGCCTGGTCCGTGGAGGAGGCCGAGCATCACGTGTTGGAGGCGGTCTGGACGCAGGCTCGTGGCGAGTCTGGACGACCGGCGCCCTGGGAGCGGTTCGCAGCCTGGGCCGTCGCCGACGGCAGCGACGTCCGCCTCGTGGCCCTGCGCTGCGCCCCGGCCGGCGACCCGCCCCGAACCGGATCTCCTATGAAGCTGCGCAGCGCTCTGGACGCGGACGACATCCCGCGTGCGACCGCGGCGATGGAGGCGCTGCGTCGAGGAGCTCGCCGCGGGTCGAGGAGACGTCGCGGTCGAGCGCGTGACGAGCAACGCGCGACGGCCGAGCAGTGCGCGCACGACGACGCCCTGGCCGCCATCGATGCCGAGGCCGCCGAGCGTTGCGACTCCAGGAGACGGCGCTGCAGGCCGAGCTCGCCACAGAGCGTGCCGCCGAGCAGCGCGCTCAGGCCGACCGCGGTCGCCCGCGCCCTCCGGCGCCCCTGAACTGCCTGCACGCTGCCTCGACCCCGCGCGGCGGTCACCTCGGCCGTGTGATCATCGGCCGCCGAAACGACGAGGGCCCCGTCGACACGGGGCCCTTCGCCGACAACACTGACTGGAAAACTCCGACCAACTCGTACGCGCCGGTAGGACCAAGTCCGGCCGTCGATCAGAGGGTGGCCCGGTTGGACTCCGCATCGCGGTTCCAGCCATCCGGCTTAGCGGCCGGTCACCTCCAGGGTCCCGCAAAAACTGTGACTACAGATTTGGACCACCTCCTTTCTCTGGTGCGGAAAAGATACCAACGGTCCGGACGGAACTGCAGCCTCTCGTCTGCCCTGGCACACCGACGCGCGTCAGACCCGCCGCCGGGCTCGAGGCGACGCCCGCTCGGCGCCGCCGCCTCGCGCCGTCTACCTGGCCTCGTCGGTCCCGGGATCGGCTGCCGGCGTCGCGCCGCCGTGTCCGTGTCGAGCACCGCGTCGGTGGCGGCGTCGGTGACGGTCTCGGACGTCAGCTCGTCGGTCGCGTCCGGCCCCCTCCAGGGGAACGTCGACGGCCGACGAGTCGGACTCGACGACGAGCGCGACGGCCGAGACCCGGTCCTCCTCCTTGAGGTTCATCACCCTGACGCCGGTGGCCGAGCGGCCCTGCTGCGAGATCCCACGCACGGCGGTGCGCTGCACCATGCCGCCCTCTGAGATGAAGACGAGCTCGTGGTGGGCCTTGACGACGAGCGCGCCGGCGAGGCTGCCCTTCGCCTCGGTCAGCCCGATCGTCTTGACGCCCTTGGCGCCGCGCGAGGTCTTGCGGTACTGCTCGATCTTCGTGCGCTTGCCGTAGCCGTTCTCGGTCACGACGAGCAGGTCCTGGTCGTCGCGCGCGACGTCCATGGCGATGACCTCGCCCTTGGCTCCGACGTCCATCCCGCGGACGCCCGAGGTGTCGCGGCCCATGGAGCGCGCGTCGTCCTCGGCGAAGCGGACGGTCAGCCCGGCCCGGGAGACCATGATGACCTCGTCCCCCTCGTCGACGTTGCGCACCGCGACGAGCTCGTCGTCCTCGCGGATCTTGATCGCGATGATGCCGTCGGCCTTGATCGGCGTGTTGTACGCCTGCAGCTCGGTCTTCTTCACGGTCCCGGACTTCGTCGCGAAGATGAGCGACGCGGTCTCCTCGAACTTGCGCGTGGAGAGCACCGACTGGATCCGCTCGCCCTCACGCAGCGGCAGGATGTTGCCGAGGTAGCGCCCCTTCGCCGTCCGCTGGGCCTCCGGCAGCTCGTACACCTTGGAGCGGTAGACCTTGCCGCGGTTGGAGAAGAACAGCAGGAAGTCGTGGGACGAGCACACGAAGAGGTGCTCGATGTAGTCCCCGTCCTTCATGTCCATCCCCGTGACCCCGCGGCCACCGCGTTGCTGCTGACGGTAGGTCGCCAGGGGCAGCGACTTGATGTAGCCGGTCTTCGTGATCGTGATGACCATCTGCTGGTCGGCGATCAGGTCCTCGATGTCGAGGTCGTCCTCGGTCGGGGAGATGAGCGTGCGGCGCTCGTCGCCGTACGCCTCCATGATCTCGTTGAGCTCCTCCTTGATGAGCCCGAGCACCGCGGCCTCGTCGCCCAGCAGCGCGCGCAGTTCGGCGATCCGCTCGGTGACGTCGGCGTGCTCCTTCTTGATCGCGTCGCTCTCCAGCGCCGTGAGCTGCGACAGGCGCAGCGCGAGGATGGCCTCGGCCTGGATCGTGGAGAGGTCGAACTGCTCGATGAGCTGCGCGCGAGCAGACTCGCGGTTGGCCGACTTGCGGATCAGGTCGATGATCGCGTCGAGGTTGTCCAGCGCGATGAGCAGACCCTCCAGGACGTGGGCGCGCGCCTCCTTCTGGGCGAGCTCGTACTTCGCGCGCCGCACCACGACCTCGCGCTGGTGCACGACGTACGCGTGGATGACCTGCTTGAGCGACAGCGTCTTCGGGACGCCGTCGACGAGCGCCACCATGTTCACGCCGAACGTCGACTGCATCGAGGTGTGCTTGAAGAGCTTGTTCAGCGCGACCTTCGGCAGGACGTCCCGCTTGAGCTCGATGACCAGCCGCATGCCGTGGCGGTCGGACTCGTCGCGGATGTCGGAGATCTCCGACAGCTTCTTGTCGTGGACGAGGTCGGCGATCTTCGTGATCAGGCCGCCCTCGCCGCCCTTCTTCACCTGGAAGGGGAGCTCGGTGACGATGAGCGCCTCCTTGCCGCGCCCGATGTCCTCCGTGTTGACCTTCGCCCGCACGCGGATCCGGCCACGCCCGGTCTCGTAGGCGTCCCGGATGCCGCCGTAGCCGAGGATGACGCCGCCGGTCGGGAAGTCCGGGCCCTTCATGTGGGCCATGAGCCCGTCGAGATCGATCTCCGGGTCGTCGATGTACGCGATGACCGCGCCGATCGTCTCGCGCAGGTTGTGCGGCGGGATGTTCGTCGCCATGCCGACCGCGATGCCGGCAGATCCGTTCACGAGCAGGTTCGGGAAGCGCGCCGGCAGGACGACGGGCTCGCGGCGCGACCCGTCGTAGTTCGGCACGAAGTCGACCGTGTCCATGTCCAGGTCACGGAGCATCTCCGTGGCCATCCGGGTCAGCCGCGCCTCCGTGTACCGCATGGCGGCGGCCGGATCGTCGTCGACCGATCCGAAGTTGCCCTGACCGTCCACGAGCGGATAGCGCAGGGAGAAGTCCTGCGCCATGCGTACGAGCGTGTCGTAGATCGAGGAGTCGCCGTGGGGGTGGTAGTTGCCCATGACCTCCCCGACGATCTTCGCGCACTTGGAGTACGGCCTGTTGGGCTGCAGGCCGAGGTCGTTCATCCCGTACAGGACGCGGCGATGCACGGGCTTCAGGCCGTCGCGCACGTCCGGCAGCGCACGGCCGACGATGACCGACATCGCGTAGTCGAGGTACGCGCTCTTCATCTCGTCTTCGAGGGCCCGCGGCTCGATGTTGCCGCCGTCGATCACGTCAATGGACATCTGTCACCTGGTCTGTCGGAAGGGTCATGCTTGAGGAGCCCGGCGCCATCAGACGTCGATCGTCGCTGCGAGCGCGTTGTCCTCGATGAACTGCTTGCGGAACTCGACGACCTCACCCATGAGGCGCGAGAAGATCTGGTCGGCCTCGGCCGCGTCCTCGATCGAGACCTGTGCGAGCGTGCGGCTCTGCGGGTCCATCGTCGTCTCGCGCAACTGCTCGGCGTTCATCTCGCCGAGCCCCTTGAAGCGGTTGAGCGTGACGCCGCGCTGGGCGACGTTCAGGACGGCTCCGCGGAGATCCTCGAAGGCATTGGCCTCCTCCGAACGCTCGCCGAGCGTCACGGTGAACGGCGGGGTGCCGGCGAGCTCGACGAGCTGCGCGTGGACCTTCACGTACTGGCGGTACTCGGACGAGTCGAAGAGCGAGCGGCGGATCCGGTGGGTCGAGGCCAACCCCGTCTTGACCTCGATGCCCTTCACGACGAGGAGGTCCTCGGACTCGTCGAGCAGTTCCGTCGTGATGACGGCACCGTCGGCGGTCGTGCGCTCGAAGTTCTTCTTCGCGGCGTCCAGGTCGCCGGCCTGCTCGGCGAGCAGGCCGCTTTCGGTGAGAAAGCGGACCACGTCCTCGCCGTGCGCGGCGCGCAACGTCGAACCCCAGCCCTCGAACTGCTTGCGCAGCCGGTTGTAGCGCTGCCACCGCGCTTCGGTGAGCTTCAGCTGGCCGCCGGCGTTGTCGACGATCTCGTAGCGGTCGAACTTGTCGGAGAGGAGCACCTCCTCGAGCTCCGATTCCTTCTCGATGTATCGCTCGTTGCGCCCCTGCTTGAGCTTGTAGAGCGGCGGCTTGGCGATGTAGATGAACCCGGCCTCGAAGAGCTCGGGCATCTCGCGGAACAGGAGCGTCAGGATGAGCGTGCGGATGTGCGCGCCGTCGACGTCGGCGTCCGTCATGAGGATGATCTTGTGGTACCGGGCGTTGGCGATGTCGAACTCGTCGCGCACGCCGGTGCCGATCGCCGTGATGAGCGCCTGGACCTCGTTGTTCGCGAGGACCTTGTCGATGCGGGCACGCTCGACGTTGAGGATCTTTCCGCGCAACGGGAGGACGGCCTGCGTGTGCCGGTCGCGGCCCTGCTTGGCCGAGCCGCCGGCCGAGTCACCCTCGACGATGAAGATCTCCGCCAGCGACGGGTCCTTCACCGAGCAGTCGGCGAGCTTGCCGGGAAGGCGCGAGTTCTCCAGCGCGCTCTTGCGGCGCGTCAGGTCGCGAGCCTTGCGGGCGGCCGAGCGGGCCTGCGCGGCCTGCACGGCCTTCGTGATCGCAGCCTTGGCGTCGGCCGGGTTCTCCTCGAGGAACTCGGCGAGCTTCTCGTTGACGACGGAGGCGACGAAGCCCTCCATGCCGGGGTTGCCGAGCTTCGTCTTCGTCTGACCCTCGAACTGCGGGTCGGCGAGCTTCGCGGAGATGACGGCGGTCAGGCCCTCGCGGATGTCCTCGCCGGAGAGGTTGTCGTCCTTCTCCTTCAGGTAGCCCTTCTCCCGCGCGTACTTGTTCACCGTCCGCGTGAGCGCAGAGCGGAAGCCCGACATGTGCGAGCCGCCCTCGTGCGTGTTGATGTTGTTCGCAAAGGAGAAGACCGACTCCTGGTAGGAGCCGTTCCACTGCATCGCGACCTCGACGTACCCCTCCTTCGACTCACCGTCGAAGTAGATGACCTTCCTGCCGACGAGCTCCTTGCCGGCGTTCAGGTGGCTGACGAAGTCGCGGATGCCGCCCTCGGCGTAGAACTCGACGTTCTTGCCCTCGCCGCGCTCGTCGGTGAGCGTGATGCGCAGGCCGCGCGTCAGGAAGGCCGTCTCGCGGAGCCGTGTCTCGAGCGTCGCCCAGTCGTACTCGGTGAGCTCGAAGATCGAGGTGTCCGGGCGGAAGGTGACCGTCGTGCCGTGCTCGGTGGACGGCTCGCGCTTCTGCAGCTCCTGCTGCGGGATGCCTCGTGCGTACTCTTGCGAGAAGCGGAAGCCGTCGCGGCGGACCTGGACCTCGAGGTGCTCGGAGAGCGCGTTGACGACCGAGATGCCGACGCCGTGCAGGCCGCCCGACACCTTGTAGCCGCCTCCGTCACCGAACTTGCCGCCGGCGTGCAGGACGGTGAGCACGACCTCGACCGCGGGCT
Organism: Paraconexibacteraceae bacterium; assembly: GCA_963750375.1. Classification (GTDB taxonomy): domain Bacteria; phylum Actinomycetota; class Thermoleophilia; order Solirubrobacterales; family Solirubrobacteraceae; genus Paraconexibacter. Next base: position 251,123 of record CAVVQN010000005.1, on the reverse strand, counting down.
TCTGCTCCTTGGCCATGATCGTGACCGGGATGCCGCGACCGTCGTCGACGACGGTGATCGAGTTGTCCGGGTGGATCGTGACGTCGACCTTGGTCGCGTGCCCGGCCAGCGCTTCGTCGACCGAGTTGTCGACGACCTCGTAGACGAGGTGGTGCAGGCCCCTGACGCCGGTCGAGCCGATGTACATGCCGGGGCGCTTACGGACGGCTTCCAGACCCTCCAGGACGGTGATGTCCTGAGCGTCGTAGCTGCCGGCCTTGTCGGGCTTGTCGTCTTCTGCGTCGCGAGCCACGCGCATCCTCCGTTAGACGTGAAAAGCCCCGGCGGCACGTCCTGTGACGCGGTGCCGGGGCAGGTGCTGCAAGTTGACAGAACTATAGCACAAACAGGTGCGTGAACACCGCGCGAGTCCGCAGTGAAAGTCCTGCAAATCAGCGTTTTTTTGGCGGCGAGCGGCGGGTGGTCCGCCCCTGGCGGGCCCAGGCGGCTGTCTCCGTCCCCCGACAGCGCAGTTCCTTGACCGTTCCGGGGCCCAGTTCGGCGTTCAGCCGCTGGACGATCTCGTAGGACAGCAGATCGACCTCCTGGGCCCAGACGGCGGCCTCGCAGGCCACCGTCACGACGCCGTCACCGCCTACAGCGGTGGGCGTCGCGTGGGGGGCGACACCCTCGCCGACGGCGGCCGGCCAGGCACGCTGCACACGCGACAACGGCGTCTGGGGTTCGACGCGGGCGACGATCCGGTCCAGTGCGCTGCCCAGGTCCCGGGGGGCGGGTCGGTGCCTCACGCGGCGAGCCCCCGTGGCGTTCCTCTGGGGGTCGCCGCGGACCCGGACGCGTCGTCGACCCGGACGGCGCCGGGGGTGACGGCGAGACGGACCACCGAGGCGTCGTCCGCACCCGGCACATGCGCGAGGTCGGTTGTCGTGACGAGCGACTGCCCGACCTTCGTGATCCGCGCGACGAGCAGCGCGCGGCGGTCGGCGTCCAGTTCGCTCATGACGTCGTCGAGGAGCAGCAGAGGGGGAGCCCCCCGCTCGTGCGCCAGCACGTCACGCTCGGCGAGCAGGAGCGCCAGCAGGCCGAGCCGCTGCTCACCCTGGGATCCGAAGACCCGGAGCTCGCGGCCGTCGCGCAGCAGCGCCAGGTCGTCCCGATGCGGGCCGTGGCCGGTGAACCCGCGTTCCAGGTCACCGTCGAGGCGCTCGGCGAGCTCCGCGGCGAACGCCGCCGGGCTGACGGCCTTGGACCGCGGCCGATAGCGCAGCTCGGGGACCCCGGCGAGGCCGAGCTCGTCGGCGACCTGCGCGAACGGACCCTGCAGAAGCTGCACCGTGCGCGCCCGGTCGTCCCGCAGCGCGATGCCGTGACGCCCGAGCTCGAGGTCCCACGCCGCGAGCGCCTCGCGGCCGGCCCGGCCGGCCCGCACGCGACCCGAGCAGCGCGTTGCGCTGCGCGAGCGCCTGGCGGTAGCCCTTGCGGGTCGCCGCTCGCGACGGCCACATGGCGGTGATGACCGCGTCCAGATGCGAGCGCCGCAACGCGGGCGGGCCCTTGCACGAGCTCCAGGCGCTCGGGCAGGAACACGCTGACCAGCGGGCGGACCGGCGCGTCGAGCAGGCGCGCCACCGCGACGCCGTCGACCTTGATCCGCTTGTCCTCACCCGGCTGAAACCCGACGGCGAGCGTGTGCTGCCCGTCGCGATCCTCGCCGTCGACCTCGACGCGGGTGGCGGTGGCGTCGAAGCGCAGGACCTCACGTTCGTTCGACGTGCGGCAGGAACGCGCGGTGCAGCCGAAGTACAGCCCTTCCAGCAGGTTCGTCTTGCCTGCCCCGTTGCGGCCGTGGACGACGGTCAGCCCAGGCCCGAGCGGCGACCTCGACGCGATCGTAGGTCCGGAAATCCCGCAGCTTCAGCCGGGTGACGATCACGACGCGGGCACGGGCGACCGAGGCCTGATCAGACGTTCAGGCGGATCGGCATGATGAGGTAGAGGAAGCCGGACCCGTCGCCGGACTCGATGAGCCCGGGCCGAAGGGGGCTGATGAGCTTCAGGACGACGTCGTCGGATCCGACGCTCTCCAGCCCGTCCTTGAGGTACTCGGGGTTGAACCCGATCTCGAACGGCTCGCCGTTGAACGGAATCGGCAACGGCTCGCTCGCCTCGCCGACATCCGGCGTCTGGGCCGACACCGTGAGCTCGCCCTCGGTGAAGGCCAGCCGCAACGGCGCGTTCTTCTGCGCCATCAGGCTGATGCGGCGGACGACGCCCGCCAGCTCGTCCCCGGGGACGTGGAGCTCGTGCTCGTAGGTGCTCGGGCAGCAGCTGCCGGTAGTTCGGGAACTGGCCGTCGATGAGGCGGGAGGACAGGGTCGCCGCGCCGTGCTCGAAGATGATCTGGTTCTCGCGCACGGTGATCCGGACGTCCGGATCGTCCGAGCCGGCGATGAGCCGGCGGAGCTCCTGCAGTGCCCGGACCGGGACGTTGGCCTCCAGCTCGCCCACGAGCGGCGTCTCCAGGGTCGTCTCCTTCACGCTCAACCGGTAGGAGTCGGTCGCGACCATCCGCAGTTGGGTGCCGCTCGCGGAGACGAGGACGCCGGTGAGGATCGGACGGGTCTCGTCCTTGGACGCCGAACGCTCGACCCGGTCGATCGTGCCGTCCAACGGCAGCGCCGGAACCTGGACGACCGCATCGCCGCGGGCGGTGGGCAGCGGCGGGAAGTCCTCGGCACGCAGCGTGCGTAGATGAAAGCGCGCCGGCCCGGCGACGATCTCGACATCCTGCTCGGCCGCCCGGAGCTCGAGCGTCACCGTGCCCGACGGAAGTTGACGGGCGACGTCCAGCAGCAGGCGCGCCGGCAGCACGACGGTGCCTTCGCGATCGACCTGGGCGTCGAGCGGGACCCGGAGCGCAAGCTCCATGTCGGTCGCGCGCAGCTCGACGGTGGTCCCGGAGGCGCTGAGCTGGACTCCGGACAAGGCCTGGACGGCGCTGCGCGTGGAGGCGACGCGCGAGACCGTCTGCAACTGGCTGAGCAGCTGCTGGCTCGTGGTGGAGAGCTTCACGAAGAGGACCTCTGATCAGGGTTTGACGTCATAGGGGGTGTGTCCATGTGGACAAGTGCTCGATCCGCCCGCAGGATGCGGGAAAAAGACGCACACCGGCCAGTCTGGGGACGGTGCATGAGTCTGTCAGTCCCGCCGGTCGGGATCGATGCCCTGCAGGCGCGCGGTGAGGCTGTGCACAAGATCGTAGGCCTCGCGGTCCTCGGCGATGCGGCGTGTCGTGCGTCTTGACGGCGTGCATGACGGTGGTGTGGTTTCGGCCGCCGAATTGCCGTCCGATCGAGGGCAGGGTCTCGGCGGTGTGCGTCCGGGCGAGGTACATGGCGACCTGCCGCGGCCAGGCGACGCGAGCGCTGCGGTCAGCGGAGAGCAGCTCGTCGCGCGTGAGCGAGAAGGCCTCGCAGACGAGCGGCCTGGACGCCGGTCGACGGTCACGGCGCCGACGGGCGCATCGGGGTACCGGGCGCGGGCTCGCGCCGGTAGAGGCCGTGCAGGACCTCGTCGGCGAGCGCGCAGTCCAGGTCCGGCCGGTGAGCGAGGCGAAGGCGACGACGCGGATCAGCGCACCTTCCAGCGCTCGGATGGATTCGCTGACGCGGTCGGCGATGAGCGGCGAGGACGCCCGGGTCGGCGATCTGGATGCCGTCGTGGTGGACGCGTTTGCGCAGGACGGTGAGGCGCGTGGGGAGATCCGGGGCGCCGATGTCGGCGACGAGCCCGGAGCCGAAGCGCGCGCGCAGGCGATCCTCGAGTGCGTCGAGGTCACCCGGGATGCGGTCGGCCGTCATGACGAGCTGGCTGCCGGCCTCGTGCAGCGCGTTGAAGGTGTGGAAGAACTCCTCCTCGGTCTTCGCCTTGGACTGCAGAAACTGGATGTCGTCGATGAGCAGGACGTCGGGGCGGCGGTAGCGGTCCTTGAAGTGGTCCATGGCGCGGCCGCCGGCCTTCAGCGACGAGACGAACTCGTTCGTGAAGCGCTCCACGGTGGTGTACCGGACGGTCAGCCCGCCGCCGTAACGCAGGACGTAGTTGCCGATCGCGTGCAGCAGGTGGGTCTTGCCGACCCCGGGCGGGCCGTAGATGAACAGCGGGTTGTAGGCCTGGCCGGGCAGCTCGGAGACGGCCAGGGCGGCGGCGTGGGCGAAGCGGTTGGCGTCACCGATGACGAACTGGTCGAAGGTGAACTTGGGGTTCAGGTCCACGTCGCGGCTCGGCCTCCTCGGCGGGCGTCGGACGGGCGCGGCCTGACCACGGCGGTTCGAGGGCTGCGCCCGTCGCCGTCCGGCGGCCTGCGCGGCGCCGCCCGCACCGTCGGCGTGCACTCGGAGTGCACGGTCGCCCGACGACCTCCGCGGCGGTGCGCTCCAGGACCTGGCCGAAGCGATCGGTGATCCACGCGCAGAGCTCCCCGGGGCACGCAGTCCAGGCGTGTCGCCGTCGAAGCTCCGCGGCGCGGATCGGCGCGAGCCAGATCTCGTAGGTCGACGAGCCGACGGTCGTCTCGCAGCCGGGTCCGGATCTCCTGCCAGATGTGCGCGAGATCCTGGGTCACGGCAGGGGCTGACGACTCCTTGGCGGGGTGGACGGGGACGGGACGGCGAGGGCGGGCGCCTCCTCCGGGGCGCCGGGCGGCGAACATACCAAAGGGTTCCGGACGCGCGGTCAGGTTGGACGAGCGTGACCAGACCCCTTGTCGCAAATCGCGTGAAAAGTCCGTCCGGTGGATATGCACGTGCAGTCGTGCACGACCGATCCGGACCCCGTCGCCGGCAGCTCTTCGCTACTCTGGTGAGCCCGTCGCCAGCCTGGCGACCCGAAGTCTGAGAGCCATGAAGCGCACCTACCAGCCCAAGAAGCGCAAGCGCGCACGTACCCACGGCTTCCGCGAGCGGATGCAGACCCGCGCGGGCCGCGCGGTGCTCAAGCGCCGCCGCGACAAGGGCCGCAAGCGCCTCACCGTCTGACCGTGGCCGCTGACGGCGGCTCCGCCCAGCCGGCAGGTCGTCGTCCCAAGCGCAAGCGCCTCTCCCGGTCGGCCGAGTTCGAACGGGTCTACCGGCAGGGCAAGTCCCACGGAAACCGGTTCTTCGTCCTCCACGTCTTTCCCCGAGGGACGGCGCCGACGGCGCCGGAGGTTGCCGACGCGTCGAGCGAAGGCCCCCGCCTCGGGTTGTCGGTCTCGCGCCGCGTCGGTGGCGCCGTCGAGCGCAATCAGGTCAAGCGCCTCCTGCGGGAGGCGTTCGTCGTCGAGGGTCCACGTCTTGCGCCAGACCAGGACATCGTGGTCGTCGCTCGTCCGCCGGCCCGTGAGCTCGCCGAGCGCGAAGGGCTCGCCGGGGTCCAGACGGCGCTGGGCGAGCTGATCGCCAAGGCCGCCGGCGAGAGCCCGGGGACGTGAGCCGTGAGGTCGATCGTCCTGGCGCCGATCCGGCTGTACCAGCGCGTGATCTCCCCCGCGCTTCCCCGGCGCTGCCGGTACGAGCCGACCTGTTCGACCTACGCCGTCCGGGCGGTTCAGGAGTACGGCATACTGCGCGGGCTCGTCCTGGGCGGATGGCGGCTCTTGCGCTGCAACCCCTGGAGCCCAGGTGGCTTCGATCCGATGTCGGTGATCAGCGTCTCTTCCGATCGCGTAGTCACCCTGCGAGCATCCGGACCGTCGCGGCCCGGACCCCACCGTCGACCCTGTGAGCTGAATGACCCACCTAGCGATCATCCCCGTCCTGAAGCCAGTTGATCGACGTCTTCGACGCGGTCATCCGCTTCTTCCACGACACCTTCGGCTTCGGCTGGGGCCTGTCGATCATCGCCCTGACGGTCTCGGTCCGGATCCTGCTCCTGCCGCTGACGGTGAAGCAGTTCAAGTCGATGCAGGCGATGCAGCGCCTCGGGCCGGAGATGAAGAAGCTCCAGGCGAAGTACAAGGACGACAAGCAGCGTCTGAACCAGGAGATGATGAAGCTCTACCAGGACGCACCAGGTCAACCCGTTCGGGTCCTGCCTGCCGTTGGTGGCGCAGATGCCGGTCTTCATCTCGCTCTTCTACATGCTGCGCAAGGACCTGAAGCTCGACATCTGCGGCGACGCGCTGCGCGCCGCCGGCAAGGCGACGGGCAGCGCCCTGCAGAACACGAGCTGCCAGGCCGTCGATCCGGGCTCGGCGAAGTTCCTCTTCATCCCGGACCTGACCGACAACGCCACGGGCAGCGTGCTCGTGGTCGCTGATCGTGATGTACATCGGCTCGCAGTTGCTGTCGAGCATCCTGATGGCCTCGGCCACGGTCGACAAGAACCAGCGGATCCTCATGATCGCGCTGCCGTTCGTCTTCACGATCTTCATCATCAACTTCCCGGCCGGCCTGCTCGTCTACTGGATCACGACGAACCTCTGGACGGTCGGCCAGCAGTACACCTCGCGCAAGCTCAGCGGCGACACGTCCCCGATCATCCCGGTGGACACGCCCGCGGGGGGCGAGGCGGCCGCGATGCCGGGCTCTTCGGGAAGATGATGAGCAAGGCCTCCGAGCAGCAGCAGGCGGACGCGGCGGCCAAGAAGAGCGCCGGCGGCAAGGGAGCGACCGCGACGAAGGGGAGCGCAAAGGCGCCGCCGGCAAAGGGCGCGCGGACGACCGCCCCGCCACCGCCGCCCCGAGGGAAGAAGAAGAAGCGGTCGGGAAGGCGCAGTTGATGGCAGCCGACCGCACCGATGCGGAGTTGCGTCACCGAACTCCTCGAGACGGTCCGCGCCGGACTCGGGCTGACAGCCACGGTCCGGGTCGACGAGGTCGACGGACAGTTGACCGGCACGCTCGACGGCGAAGACCTGGGCCTGTTCATCGGCCGCCACGGCCAGACGATCGACGCCGTGCAGCACCTTGCCCAGCGCATCGTGCACGCCCGTACGGGCGAGATGCGGCGCGTCGTCGTCGACGCCGAGGGTTATCGCGCCCGGCGGCAGGAGTCGCTCGAGCGCCAGGCCGACCAGGCTGCAGAGGACGCGGTCCGGAATGCCCGCCCGGTCGCACTGGACGCGATGACCGCCAGCGAGCGCCGCCTGGTGCACGAATACCTTCGCGAGCGTGGCGATGTGGACACGCACAGCGAGGGCGACGAGCCCGACCGCCATCTCGTCGTGTCCCCCGCTCCGGCGTAGGACGTTTCACGTGGAACGCCCGACCTCGAGACGTTTCACGTGGAACGGTCCGATGAGCGCGGTCCTCGAACGCCTCCAAGCTCTCTGCGCTGAGCGCGGCGTGGCTCCCGACGCGGCCGCGCCGCCTGGAGCGTGTCCTCTCCTCCTTGCCGCTGACCCGACCGCGTCCACCACGGTGACCGCACCCGACCCGGGCGGTCGAGGTGCACGTCGCCGACGCCTTCGATGGACTCGACCTCCCGGTCGTGCGCGCGGCCCTGCCGATCGCCGACCTCGGGGCCGGCGCCGGCTTTCCCGGCCTGGTGCTCGCGGTCTGCCTTCCCGGGGCGCAGGTCGTCGCTCGTCGAGGCGGGCGGCCGCAAATGCGAGTTCATCGGACGTCTCATCGAGGGCGCGGCCATCCCGAACGCGCTTCCCGTGCACGCGCGGGCCGAGAGCTGGGCCGCCGGCATCGGCGTCCACGACCTCGTGACCGCCAGGGCCCTCGCCCCGCTCACCGTCCTCGTCGAATACGCCGCACCGCTCTTGCAGATGGGCGGACACCTCGTGGCCTGGAAGGGCGCGCGTGACGCTGCGGAGGACGCCGACGGCGCCGCCGCGGCGACGGCTGTCGGAATGGAACTCGTCGAGGTCCACCGAGCTCCCCCGCGGCCCGGCGCCGACCAGCACCACCTCCACGTCTTTCAGAAGGTCGCGGAAACGCCGGCCCGTTACCCCCGCCGTGAGGGCATGGCGCGCAAGCGGCCGATCGTCGCCGGCGCCTGACGCATCTCGTGACGCAGAACCCGCACGGTGCGGGTTTTCCGCCGACGGATGCGCCGGGAGCGCAGGTACCGTGGCCGTGGATGGGAACTGTCTACGCGATTGCGAACCAGAAGGGCGGCGTCGGGAAGACCACGACCGCCGTCAACGTGGCGGCGTGTATCGCCGAGGCGGGATACGAGACGCTGCTCGTCGATGTCGACCCGCAGGCGAACGCCACCGTCGGCATCGGCCTCGCCAAGGACGGCGAGCCCAGCATCTACGACGTCCTCCTCGGGGACGCCACCGCCGACCAGGCCATCGTCCCGACACCGATCGAGCGCCTCATGGCCCTCCCGGCGCACCCCGATCTCGCGGCAGCGAGCGTCGAGCTCCCGCGACAGCCCGGCTCGGAGGTCCGCCTGCGCAACGCGCTTGCTGCAGTGCGGGACCGATTCGCCTTCATCCTCTTGGACTGTCCGCCGTCGCTCGGCCCGCTGACGATCAATGCTCTTGTCGCCGCAGACCGGGTGATCGTCCCGGTGCAGACCGAGTACTTCGCGCTCGAGGGGCTGGCCGGACTGCTCGACACGCTTGCCCTCGTCCAGCGCGAGCTCAACCCCCGCCTGACGGTCGCCGGCATGCTGCTGACGATGCACGACGCTCGGACGAACCTCGCCCGCGACGTGGAGCGCGAGGTCCGTGAGCACTTCCCGGCACTGGTGTTCGACACCGTCATCCCGCGGAACATCCGGATCGGGGAGGCCCCGAGCTTCGGCCTCCCGGTCATCCACCACGATCCGCACAGCGCGGGCGCCGACGCATACTTCGAACTGGCGAAGGAGGTGGCGGCCCGTGGCTAGCGCGTCGCGGAAACCCGGCATGGGCCGAGGGCTGTCGGCGATCCTCTCCGCGAGCGACCCGGCCGCCATCGCGGCCGCCACCGGGCCGCGCGGAGCGGAGCTGCGTGAGCTCCCGATTGGCTCTGTACAGCCAAACCCGGCGCAACCGCGCAAACAGTTCGACCAACAGGCACTCCAGGCCCTCGCGGAGTCGCTGGGCGACCGAGGGGTCCTCCAACCCGTGCTCGTCCGCCCCGTGGCGGGGGGTACCTACGAGCTCGTCGCCGGCGAGCGCCGCTGGCGTGCCGCGCAGCTCGCGGGCCTGAGCACCGTGCCGGCGATCGTCCAGGACCGTGATGACGCCCGCACGCTCGAGGACGCGCTCATCGAGAACATGGCCCGCGAGGACCTGAACCCCGTCGAGGAGGCCCGCGCCGTGGCCGCCCTCGTCGAGGAGCTCGGACTGACCCGTGAGGCAGTGGGCAAGAAGGTCGGGCGAAGCCGTGTGGCGATCTCGAACCTCCTCCGGCTCCTCGATCTCCCCGACGAGGTTCTCGAGCTCCTGCAGGACGGAACGCTCTCTGAGGGTCACGGACGCGCGCTGTTGATGGCGGAAGACCACGGAGATCGGCGGCGCCTCGCCCGCAGCGCCGCGTCCGAAGGCTGGTCGGTGCGGGTCGTCGAGCAGCGGGCCCGTGACGCCAACGAGGCCCCGTCGGTGCCCGCCCGCGGCCGGGCCCCGCTCCATCCCGACCAGGAGGCCGCAATGGCGCAGATCACCGAGAGCCTCGGAGAGGTCCTCGGGACGGATGTGCGCGTCAAGCCGCGCGGAACCGGCTTCAAGGTGGAGCTCGTGTTCGGCGACGCCGGCGAGGCCCAAGCCCTCGCGGACCGACTGCGCGATCGCTGATCGCGGGCGGCCTCCGCGGCACGCCGCGCGCGCGCAGGCCTCGCTACACTGCACCGCCCCGGGCGATTAGCTCAGTCGGTTAGAGCGCTTCTCTGATAAGGAAGAGGTCCCAGGTTCGAATCCTGGATCGCCCATGGCCCGAGGGACCCGCGACGGCGGCAAGCCCCTCGGCCACGGCCTAGAGGCCGATCTTCGGGCCGAGGAACCGGTTCGTCATGATGTCGGGGTACATCGGCTGCCGCCTGGCGGTCTGACTGATCAGAGCGGTGAGCCGGCGCCGGTCGCCGAAGGAAGGTGACAGGATCGACACGGTGCGGTGCGCGGGTCAACGAGCGGGGTGATGCGAGCGACTTGCGCTTTTGGCGCTCGCCCTGGTCTGCGGCCTAGGCGTGCCGGCGGGTGCCCGAGCGGCGCCCGTGACGCAGACTTTCACCTCCGGCCCGCTCACGATGCAGGGCTACGAGACGCGCGACGTCGACGTCGCGATGGACTCCCCTCAGGTCAACGGCTACCTCACCGACATGCACGCCTACGTCGTGGATGCCCAGGGCAAGGCGGTCCCGCAGACCCGGGTGATGCTCCACCACGCCGTCTTCATCAACCACGGGCGCTTCACGGGCGACAAGCGGGCTCTGTACTGCAACGACCGTCCTCGCGAGCCGTTCTACGGGACCGCCGAGGAGGACTCGGCGCTGCATCTGCCGGCCGGATACGGCTACCCCGTCCGTAAAGGCGACCGCTGGCGCGCCCAGTTCATGCTGATGAACCACCGGGCGCCGACGCGGCGGGTGTTCCTGCGTTACGTCGTGACGACGGACACCGCCCCCCACACGGCGGTGACGCCGTACTGGGTGAGCGTCGCGTGCCAGCGCCAGCGTGTGTACAACGTCCCTGGCGGCGGCGCGCCGGGGTCTCAGAACGTCCGCTCGACGGAGTGGGCGGCGCCGAAGGCCGGCCGAATCGTCGCGCTCGTGGGGCACCTCCACGGTGGCGGCGAGCGGTTGGACCTCGTGGACCCGGCCTGCGGCAACCGGACTCTGACGTCGGCGGTCGCGCGCTACGGGGCTGCTGACGATCCGATCTACGCGATGTCCCCGATGCTCCACGAGCCCTCTCCGCGTTCGGTCTCCCTCAGCATGTCGTCCACGGGCTGGCCCCTGCGCGCCGGCCAGAGGCTGCGGATCGACTCGGTCTACGACAACAGTCGGCCGCACGTGAAGGTCATGGGCATTGCGCACATCTACGTGGCCGAGGGCGGCGCGCCATCGGACTTGCCCTGTCCGCCCGCCCCGGCCCAAGTGTCCGAGGTCCGCGAGGTGTACCCGGGGGCCCCGGGCCGCGCTGAGCCGCCCGTCGTACAGCAGGACCTCTCGCGCCGTGACGCCCGCGGAGTGGCGCGGGCGATCCCGGGCATCAGCGGCCCCGTGGTCCGCGAGGCCGGTGACACGGACATTGCGGTCCGCGGCTTTGCTTTCTGGCCCCGGCGGATCTCTGTCCCCGTAGGGGCCACGGTCAACTGGCGCTTCATGGACCGGGCCCACCACGACGTCTCCTGGGTGCGGGGACCGCGGGGGTTCGCCTCGCGTTACCTCCGGCGCGGCAACTCCTATCGGACCCAGCTCACCGTGCCCGGCCACTACGAGTTCTTCTGCTCCCTGCATCCGGTCGACATGAACCAGACGATCGACGTTCGCGGCCTCCCTGGTAGGTGATACCGGGTTGCTACCGGGGTGATGCCTGGTTGGAACCGGGGTGTCCGATGGTGTTTTCAGCGCAGTACTCATCCTTCTTTTTGCACTGGAGATCACCGTTATGTTCAATCGTCGTCGCGGCCTTGCCGCTCTTGCCACTGTTCTTGTCTCTGCTGGTGTTGCTGTTGGTTCAGGCGCGAGTTTCTCGTCGCAGACGGCGAACGCGGCGAACACGTTTTCGTCGGGGACGTTGGTGCAGACGAACTCCAAGAACGGCACTGCGATCGTGACGGGGTCGAACATGAAGCCTGGTGATGTGAAGACCGGTGAGGTCACGATCACGAACACCGGCACGCTCGGTGGGACGTTTGTGCTGTCGGAGAAGAACGCGACCAACGGTTTCACCGCGGGCTCGTTGACGTTGAAGATCGAGGATCTGACCAGCGGCACCACCGTCTACACCGGTGATCTGGGCAAGGTCGCCGCCTCCGGCATTCCGCTTGGCAATTTCGCCGCCGGTGCGGCCCGGACGTTCAAGTTCACCGCCAAGCTTGAGACGGCCGCCCCGAACGCTGACCAGGGTAAGGCTGCCACCGCTGACTACGTCTGGGACGCCACCGTCACCCCGTAGCCGGAGCCCGCGCCTGCTGCCCTCCCGCCGGCTTCGCTCGGCCGGGGGGCCGCGACGCGTGCATGACGCTGCGCAGGCCTGATCGATGGCCGCTGTCGCACATCCACGTCCAGACATCCCGGAGCCCCGCGTGCCCAGCCCCCGAACCTCGTTGACCGCAGTCGCCACAGCCCTCACGTCCGTCGGGGTGGCTGTCGGGTCCGGCACGAGCTTCTCCTCGCAGGCCGCCACCTTCCACCGGACGGCGACGTCGGCCCAGACAAACTCCAGGGACGGGCTGGCGATCGTGACCGGGACGAACATGAACGCCGGCGATGTGCGGCGCGGAGAGGTGACGATCGCCAACCCCGGATCTGTCGATCGCCGCTTCGTGCTCATGGAGCAGCACGCGACCAACACCTTTAGCTCCGGCTCGCTGCAGTTGAGAATCGACGACCTCACGCGTCGCTCCACCCTGTACTCCGGTGACCTCGGCCGGATCAGTGCCGCCGGCGTGCCACTTGGCGTGTTTGCCGCCGGGTCGTCCCGGAGGTATCGGTTCACGACGACCCTGAAGCGATCGGCGACGAACGCCGACCAGGGCAGATCTGCTGCAGCGGACTACGTCTGGGGCGCCTACGGGCCGCCGTGACCGGGACGGCGCCTGCTCGGACCGGCGCGACTTGGGTCAGAAACCGGCCTATATGCTGAGACGATGACCAAGCGACTCGTCCGACGTCCGCTTCTGACCGGGGGCGCCGCGGTCGCGCTCGTCGCACTGGGGGGCGCCGCCATCGCCGACGGCGCAAGCACGTCCGCCCCCGACCCGCAGACCGGCCACTGGCATGGTCTGACCACCGCCGATGGTTCTCCGCCCGACGTCACCTTCAGGATCGTGCACACCAGGACGGGCGACGAGATCCGCGATTTCAGCATCACGATGCCCGAGGTCTGCGCCGACCCGACGGGCGGTCCGTCGACCGAGACGACCACCGGGTTCAGCGTCAAGCGGATGCGGATCAGCCGGAACGGCCACTTCAAGTACACCGACAACGCCGAGGAGGACCTCTCCGGGCGCGTGACCCGTAGCCGTGAGATCGCCATGACGGCCAGCGTCGCCCCGGTCGGGCTGACCTGCAGCGGCGGAGATCAGCGGCTCGTCGCGGGTCCGGTCGCGGCGCAGCGCCTCGTGAAGGTCCGTTCGAGTGGTCGCACGGTCCGGCTGAAGGTCGGCGACGGGCTGGTGCTCGACCTCGAGGAGAACCCGTCGACCGGCTTCTCGTGGCGGCAGGGAACACGGCCCGGCGTGCTCGCCCGCGTGAGTTCCGCATACACCGCCCCCGCGCAGAGCGATCCGCCGATGCCCGGCGCTGCGGGCCGCCGGACCATCGCCTACGACGCAGTTCGCTCGGGGCACGGGACCCTGCGCATGGTCTACCGGGCACCGGGGAGCGATCGCTCCGGTGACAGGCGTCTCACGGTCAAGGTGATCGTGAAGCGCTGAGGCGTCGGCGCCGCGGTTTGGGCCGCCGAAAGCCTCGGACGCGGCCGACCTATACTCGTGACCACCCAGCGAAAGCCGAGGAGTTCGCGTGCAGGAGATGGTGATCTACGGAGTGAGTTTCGACATGGTCGGCAAGCAGCCGATCGTCCTGCTCAAGACGGTCGATTCGAACAAGTTCCTCCCGATCTGGATCGGGCACCCCGAGGCCGCCGCGATCCTCATGAAGCTCCAGGGTCAGACGACCCCGCGTCCGATGACCCACGATCTGCTCGTCGAGATGCTCGGTGAGCTCGAGGTCAAGTGCACGCAGGTCGCGGTCACGGAGCTGAAGGACAACACGTTCTTCGCGTCGATCACGCTGTCGATCAACGGCCGGACGATCCAGATCGACTCCCGACCGTCCGACGCGCTGGCGCTGGCCGTGCGTTCCGGCGCCCCGATCTTCGCCGCCGAAGACGTCATCGCCGAGTCCGCGATCGAGTTCGAGCACGACGTCGAGGACACGGAGGAGGTCGTCGACCGCTTCAAGGACTTCCTGGACCAGGTCACCCCCGAGGACTTCGCTGGGGAATCGGGGGAATAGCTCGCCCAGGGGGCTCGGGGAATAGCTCGCCCAGACGGGCTCGGGTCGAATAGCTCGCCCAGAGGGCTCGCTATTCCCTTGGAGGTTGCTCGCCCAGGGGGCTCGCAACCTCCGCAGCCCGTAGCCCGTGGCCGCTCCCTCAGCCGTCGAGGGCGAGGCCGAGCATCGTGGCGACGAGCTCGTCGAAGTCGATGCCCGCCGCGTCGGCCGCCTGCGGCAGCAGGCTCGTCTCGGTCAGTCCCGGGATGACGTTCACCTCGAGCACGGTGAGCTCCCCGGTGTCCCGGTCTGCCATGAGATCCACCCGCGAGAAGTGCCGACAGCCGAGGAGGTCGTGGACCGCAAGCGCGAGCTCCTTCGCCTTGGCGGTGACCTCGTCACCGAGCTCCGCCGGACAGACGAACTGCGTGCGCCCGATCGTGTACCTCGCGGCGAAGTCGTAGCCGTCCTCGTCGAGCGGGACAGCCTCGACGATCGGCAACGCCCGCCCGTCGAGGATCGACACCGCCAGGTCGCGTCCGTTCACGAAGCGCTCGAGGACGACCTTCTCGCTGTACGAAAAGGCCGCGACGAGCGCAGCGGGCATCGCGGCGGCGTCGGCCGCGATCCGTAGCCCCAGGGCCGAGCCTTGATCGGCGGGCTTCACGACGAGCGGGAAACCCAGCCGTCCTTCCACCGCCGGCAGCGCCTCGGCCGCCCCGAGCTCCTTGAACGCCGTCTCGTTGAACGAGAGGAAATCCGGGGTGGGCAGGCCGGCGTCGACCATCTCGTGCTTGGCGAGAACCTTGTCCGAGCAGCGGCCGCACGCACTGATCCGCGACCCGGTGTACGGGATGCCGAGGATCTCCAGCAGTTCCTGGATCGTTCCGTTCTCGCCGTCGCTGCCGTGCAGCGCGACGAACGCAGCGTCCGGCTCCAACGCCTGCAGGCGAGCCACGAGATCATGGCCGACGTCCAGCCCGTGGACCTCGTGCCCCAGACGCTCCAAGGCATCCTGCACCCGGGCACCTGAGGTCAGGGACACCTGACGCTCAAGCGAACGGCCCCCCTTGAGGACGACGACGCGGCTCACGACGAGGACCGCCGGGTGCTCGTGCCGTCGTCACCGCGACGCGGCAACTGCAGAACGTCGGCGAGCGCCGGATCCGGGGTCCTGGAGCCCGCATCGGGAACCGCCGGTGCGGCCGGCCGGGCCACGGCGCCGGGCCGTCTACCGGTCAGCGACCCGAGCAGGTCGACCTGCTCGTGGACGACCTCACCGATCCGGCGCACGCCTTCTCGCAGTTCGTCCTCGGCGACGCCGGAGAAGTTCAGGCGCATCGACGTGCCACCGCGACCGTCCAGGTAGGCGGCGCGGCCCGGCACGAAGGCGACGTTCCGCGACAACGCCTTGGCGAGCAGGTCGGTCGTGTCCAGTCCGTCGGGCAGCGTCGCCCAGATGAAGAGCCCGCCCTCGGGCCTGGTCCAGGACGCCTCGGGCGGCAGGTGCTCGGCGAGGGCCTCCAACAACACGTCGCGGCGCCCGCGGTAGAGGTCGCGCAGCTCCCGCATGTACGACGGCCAGCGTCCGGAGGTGAAGTACTGCGCGACGAAGAGCTGCGTCAGCGTCGACGAACACAGGTCCGCCGAGGCCTTGCCGATGTTCATCTTCTGGAGCACCGGCCGCGGGGCTGCCGACCATCCGACCCGCACGCCGGGCGACAGGATCTTCGAGAAGGTCCCCAGGTAGATGACGAAGGCGCCGTCGTCCATCGAGTAGAGCGAGGGCAGCGGTTCACCCTCGTAGCGCAGCAGCCCGTACGGGTTGTCCTCCAGGATGAGGAGCTCGCGCTCGTGCGCGATGTCGACCAGGCGCTTGCGCCGCGGCAGGGACATCGTCACGCCCGCGGGGTTCTGGAAGTTCGGGATCGTGTAGATGAACTTCGGGCGGCGGCCCTCACGGTCCAGCCGCTCGAGCGTCTCCTCGAGGAGGTCGATCCGCATGCCGTCGGCGTCCATCTCGATCTGGATGACCTGGGCCTGGTAGGCGGCGAAGGTCGGGACGGCGCCCGGGTAGGTCGGGGCCTCGGCGATGATGACGTCGCCCGGGTCGATGAGCGTCTTGCAGACGAGGTCGATGACCTGCTGTCCACCCGTCGTGATGAGGATGTCGTCGCCGTCGGCGTCCGTCCCCTCGGCGCCCATCACCTCGACGATCGCCTCGCCGGACCTCGTCGATCCCTTCCGTCGGGCCGTACTGCAGCGCGCGAGCGGTGCTCTCGACGGCCATGTGCGACATGAGCTTCGCGAAATCCTCGGCCGGAAAGGTCGACGTGTCCGGGAGGCCGCCGGCCAGGGAGATGACCTCCGGGCGGGCGGTGAGCGCCATGAGGTCTCTCATCGGCGAGGACTTCATGACCTGCGTGCGGCGCGGAGAACAGCGACGCGTACCGCTCCAGATCGCGTGCCTGCGTCCGTCCAGGGCGGCGTGGGCGCATCTTCCGCTCTTCGCCGTCGGGCGTCGGTGGCCTGCCGTCGGTCATCATGTCGCCACGGACGGTACCGGACCCCCGGTTCCCCCTCGCCCGTCCTGGGCACGACCGAAGCAGAACCATGAACCTCCTCCTCGACATCCTCCAAGCCTCCGGCGTCGCGGTCGCGATCGGCATCAGGCCCTTTCCTGCCGGCCGCTCGTCGTCGGCATCCTGGCTGCCGCGAACCTCGGCGTCGACTTCGACGGGACGGCGTTCGCCTTCCTCGAATCGCCCGTGTTCATCGGCCTCATGCTCGCTCGCGTTCGTCGCGAGCGTCGCCGCCCGCAGGCGCTCGAGCGAGGCCGCGGAGCGCAGGCCGTCACCCTCGTCGGTGCGGCGTTGGGCGCGCTCCTCTTCGCAGGGCAACTCGACGACCGCTTCGACGTCTGGTGGCCGGGCTCATCGCCGGCGCAGCTGCTCGCCGGCGCTGGCGACGGTGGCCGCCTCCGGGCTCTTCGACCGCGTACGCACGCCGCCTGGACAGCGCGACCGCGACGACGCTGCCGGCGTACGCCGAAGCCATCGCGCTGGTTCTGGCCGCACTCAGCGTCCTCCTGCCACCGGTCGGCCTGGTCGGGGTGGTGATGGCGGTCGTCCTGCTGCGCGGCGGCAAGCGGCGCGACGGCGAGAAGTACGCGGGCCTGAGAATCCTCCGCTGACGTGACGCCGGTCGTCAGGCCCAAGAAGCTCGTCCTCGCCGTCATCGACGGCCTCAAACCCTCCGAGCTCGAGCGGGCCGTCGCGGCCGGCCGGGCGCCGGTCCTGGCCCGGCTCATGGAGCAGGGCACCTACGTCGACGAGTGCTGCGCGGCGTTTCCGTCCGTCACGCCGGTCTGCGCCGCGACGATCGCGACCGGGGTACGCCAGGACCGACACCACATCCCCGCGATGAACTGGTACTCCCGAGAGGAGTCTCGGTACGTCGAGTACGGCTCGAGCTTCTCGGCCGCCCGGCGCTTCGGCTTCGCCCAGCAACTGCTGGACACCGTCTACAACATGAACGCCCAGCACCTGCCGGCCGATGTCCTGACGGTGTTCGAGTCCCTGGACGACCTCGGGCTGCGCACCGCGGGGACGACCTACCTCATGTTTCGTGGCCGTCACGAACACCGGCCCTCGAAGGAGACGGCGCTCTCGCGGATGGCGTCCCAGCTCATGCGCCGCACGGTGATGGGCCCTACCGAACTCTTCTACGCAGACCTCTACGCCAGCCGCGAGACCGGCTGCTGGTCACGCCTGGGGATGCCGGGGCAGCGCGATCAGCACACGGGCTGCGTCGGCGCCCACCTGGTCAAGCACGACCTGTTCGACTTCCTGCTCTTCAGCCTGCCCGACAACGACACCCATTCACACGAGGCCGGTCCTCACCAGCAGATCGAGTCGATCGAAGCCGCGGATCGGCAGCTCGAGCGGCTGATGCAGGCCGGCGGCGGGATCGACGCCTTTCTCGCGACCCACGCCGTCATCGTCGTCGCCGACCACTCGCACGCCCCCGTCGAGCACGCGATCGACTTTCAGGACGCATTCGCACCGTTCGACGTGCTGGCACCGAGCGGACGGGGCGCCGATCAGGCGCGCATTGCGCTGTGTCCCTCCCAGCGCTCCGCGCAGCTGTACGTCCTGCAGGACGACCCGGCTGCCCGTGCGCCGCTCGTCCGCGAGCTCGTCACCACCGCGCTGCGCACGCGGGGCGTCGACCTGGCGATCCATCTGGACCAGCACGAACCTGTGTCGGGCGTCATCGAAGGGGCTTCCGGGGCCCTGCGCTTCAGTCCGGCGCGGGAGGCTGACGGCGAAGGCCCGGCCCCGGTGCGGGATGCCCGGGGGGGACGCTGGAACATCGAGGGCGACCTCGCGGTCCTCGCGGCGACCGTGCTCGACGGCGTCCTGCAGACGCCCGCATACCCGGATGCGCTGGGCCGCGTGTGGGCGGCGCTGACCTGCGCGACGTCCGGTGACGTCCTGCTCAGCGCGGCCCCCGGGTGGGAGTTCCCCGACTGGGGCGGCCAACATCACATCGGCGGCGGGTCGCACGGGTCGCTGCACGCGACGGATTCGCTCGGTGCCCTCGTGTTCCACGGGGTGGATGCGCTCCCCGACCGTCGCCTCGACAACGCCTGGAGCATCGCCGACATCACGCCGATGATCCTCGCGCACTTCGGGCAAGCCCAGGCTACGCTGGCGTGATGGACGAGGCCGAACGGGCTTGCGCGGCCGAGGAGTCCACGGATCCTTGGCATCTGCGCGCCCGCCTCGGGGTCCGCAAGTCCCGGAACTGGTGGCAGCTCGTGCGCTTCGGCGCGGTCGGGGCCAGCGGCTACGTCGTGAACCTCGCGGTCTTCGCGTTCGTCGTGCACGCGCTCTCGCTCGACTACCGCCTTGCCGCGGTGATCGCGTTCCTCGCCGCGGTGCTGAACAACTTCTGGTGGAACCGACACTGGACGTTCGGGGCAGCAGACGGCCACGCCGGATTTCCAGGCGGCCCGCTTCTTCACCGTCAGCGTCGGTGCGTTCTTCGTGAGCTTCGGGCTCCTGCAGGCGCTCGTCTCCGGAGCCGACCTGGCGGAGGTCCCGGCCCAGGCCATCGCCATCGTCGCCGCCACACCGCTGAACTTCCTCGGCAACAAGCTCTGGAGCTTCAAGGAGTGAGACGGGCCGCCGTGGTGATCGTCGTGCTGCTCGCGGGCGCCGTGGCTGCGGCGCTGCTCGGTCCGACCGTCGCGACCGCGGACACCGCACCGATTGCCACAGCCCTCCCGGGCCAGCCCGCGGGCTCCACGGACGGCAACGCCCTGACGACGCCGCCGAACCTCGACGAGCCCCCTGCCGGGCACAAGCTCACGGGGGATCAGGCCCAGAGGCTCGCGGAACGCCAGAGGAACATCAGGGCCGAGCGGCAGCAAGTTCCCGGGGTCCTACCCCGGGCGTGTTCCTCAAGGGCCAGCGCCGCTGGCAGGTCAGCTTCTACGCGAAGAGCAAGCCGCTGAAGGAGATCGGCCAGGTCATCATCGACGATCCGTCCGGCAAGGTCACCGAGAGCTACGTCGGCTACAAGGTCGCCTGGTCGATGGCGCGCGGCTACCCAGGCGCTTTCGGAAGGAAGGTCAATTCCCCGTGGGTGTGGCTGCCGCTCACCGCGCTCTTCCTCGCGCCGTTCCTCATGCCGCGGCGGGGCTGGCGACCTTCGGTCCTCATGCTCGACCTCGTCGTGCTGGCAGCGTTCGGCATCAGCCTGGCCTTCTTCAACGACGCGCAGATCGACCGCAGCGTGCCGACCGCCTACCCGCTCCTGGCCTACCTCCTGGCCCGTACGCTCTGGATCGGACTGCGCCGGCCCGGCCGTACGCGCGGACCGCTGCCGATCGGCGTCCCGATCGCGTGGCTGGCGATCGGCGTCGTCTTCCTCATGGGCTTCCGGGTGGGGCTCAACGTCACGAACTCGAACGTCATCGACGTCGGCTACGCCGGCGTCATCGGTGCCGACAAGCTCGCGTCGGGGAGAAGCTCTACGGCGGCTGGCCGCACGACAACGAGCACGGCGACACCTACGGTCCGGTCGCCTACGCCGCCTACGTCCCGTTCCGCCAGACGCTGGGGTGGAGCGGGAAGTGGGATCAGCTGCCCGCCGCGCACGGCGCCGCGATCGCGTTCGACCTGCTGTGCGTCGTCCTGCTCTTCCTGCTCGGTCGTCTGGCTCGCGGCCCGTCGCTGGGCGTTCTCCTGGCCTACTGCTGGGCCGCCTTCCCGTTCACGCTGTACGTCCTGAACTGCAACACGAACGACGCGCTCGTCCCGATCTTCCTCATCGCCGCGCTGCTCGCTGCCGCCCATCCGGCCCGCCGGGGAGCGCTCATCGCGCTCGGCGGCCTCACGAAGTTCGCGACGCTCGCCGTGGCGCCGCTCTTCGCGCTGCACGGAGTCCCGGGGCGCGGCTCGGCCCGGCAGCGGGCGCGCGTTCTCATGACCTTCAGCCTCACGTTCGGCATCATCGCCGCGGTCTGCCTGCTCCCCGTGATCCTCCACGGGCAGTCGCTGTCGCTCGTCTACGACCGGACGCTCGGGTTCCAGACCTCGCGCGGATCGCCGTTCTCGATCTGGGGGCTCTACGGCGAGCAGGACCTGCAACACGTCTGGCAGGGCGCATCGGTGCTGCTGGCCATCGCGCTCGCCCTGCTGCCCCGCCGCCGGGACCTCGTCGGCCTCGCGGCCTGCGCCGCCGCGATCGTCATCGCGCTGCAGGCGGGCGTCACGCATTGGTTCTACCTGTACATCGTCTGGTTCTTTCCGCTGGTCGCCTTCGCCCTGCTCGCGGTCTACGACGACGAAGAGGAGCACGCGGCCCCGGAAGGCGTCGGTGGCGCCACGGCGACCGCGGTGGTGGCCTGACCAGGCCCGCTATCGCACCTGCGGGCGCCCCTCGTCCCACGGGACGAGCAACTGCTCGATCGCCACGGCCCGGCGGGGCCTGGCCGGGTCGCAGGTGATGAGGACGCCCATGAGCCACGGATCCTCGTCGGAGGTCTCAAAGCGGATGTTCATGTGCGTGCGCAGCGACTCGATCGCCTGCTCGCGCTTGACGCCGATGACGCCGCCGCGGGGGCCGGTCATCCCGACATCGGTGATGTACGCCGTCCCCTTCGGCAGCACGCGCCCGTCGGCGGTGGGGACGTGGGTGTGCGTCCCGACGACGGCGGTGACCTCGCCGTCGAGGTACCAGCCCGAGCGCGACCTTCTCGCTCGTCGTCTCCGCATGCATGTCGACGAGCACATGATCGGCCTTCCCCTCCAGACGCCCGAGGACGCTGTCGATCTCGCTGAACGCGGGTCGGCCCGCGCGCAGGAAGACGTTGCCCGAGAGGTTCACGACGCCCAGCCGCACGCCGCCGTGCTCCACGACGCACGACCCGTGACCGGGCTGCGAGGCAAGGTAGTTCGCCGGCCGCAGGATCGCGTCGTGCTCGTCGAGGTAGGGGTAGATCTCGCGCCGGTGGTAGGTGTGGTTGCCGAGCGTGATCACGTCGACGCCGGCGGCGAAGAGCTCGTCGGCGAGCTTTGGCGTGATGCCGAGTCCGCCGGCGATGTTCTCGGCGTTCACGACGACGAACGTCGGACCGTGCTCGGCGCGCAGGCGGGGGAGCAGGCCCAGGAGCGTGCGCCGTCCGAGGCCACCGACGACATCACCGACGAAGAGGATGCGGGACTCGGACTCGGGCATGGCGCGCATCCTGACAGTGGAACCGTGCCGCCGCGGGTAGCCTGCTCGAGGTGAGCCCCGGCACCCTGGTCGCAGAAGGCATCGTCATGCGGTTCGGGGACCGGACCGCTCTGCGCGACGTGACGTTCACGGCGCAGCCCGGGGAGATCGTCGCCGTCATCGGGCCCAACGGCGCGGGAAAGACGACGCTTCTGTCGATCCTCGCCGGCCTGCAGGCGCCGAGCGCGGGGAGCGTGTCGCACCCGGCTCGTGAGGTCGGCTGGGTGCCGCAGCAGGCCGCGGTCTACCGCAAGCTGTCGGTCGCCGAGAACCTCCGGCTGTTCGCCCGCCTGGAGCGGGTGACCGACGTGGAGGCGACCGTCGCGCGGATGCTCGAGCAGGCGGGCCTGACGGACCGCGCAGGCGACGAGCTCGGCGCGCTGTCGGGCGGCAACCAGCAGCGCGTGAACATCGCCGTCGGGCTGCTGTCGGACCCACCCGTCCTGCTGCTGGACGAGCCGTCCTCGTCGCTTGACCCGCGCCAGCGCGAGATCCTCTGGAGCTTCGTGTCGGACCTGGCACGTGAGCGGTCCACGACCGTCGTCTTCACCACCCACAACGTCGGGGAGGCCGAGCGGTACGCCGACCGCGTCCTCGTCCTCGCCGACGGCGAGCTGCTGTTCGGTGGGACGCCGGGCGAGCTGCAGGCTGCGGTGGGGGACACGGCGGACTTCGAGGCCGCCTTCGTCCGCTTTCTGCACGAGCGAGGGCACTGACATGTCCGCGCTGCGCCATCTCCTCGTCAAGGACCTGCAGATCCTGCGGCGCTCGCCGCTGCTCGTGGTCCTGCTCGCGCTGTACGCGATCGTCATCGGCCTGCCCGTCGGATACGCGGTCAGCCGCCCGCCGAGCAAACCGAAGGTCGCGTTCTTCAACGCGGTGCCGCCCTCGAGCAGCAGCTTCGACCTCGGCGGGCAATCCGTCGACGCGTCGAAGTACGCCGACAAGCTGTTCGACGCCATCGACCCCATCCGCGTGGACAGCCGCAAGGCGGCGATCGACAAGGTCAAGTCGGGGGAGGCGGTCGCCGCCCTCATCGTCCCCGAGGACATCACGGACGCGCTGCAGGCGACGATCGGGTTGTCCGGAAGCTCGCAGAAGCCGACGCTCGAGGTGTTCTACAACGCGGACAACCCGCTCAAACGCAGGTATGTCGAGGACACGATCAACGCACAGGTCGCCAAGGCCAATCAGGCGCTGGGCAAGGAGCTGACGAAGGTCGCGGGGCGGTACCTCGGCATCCTGCTGAAGGGTGGGGGCTTCAAGCTGCTGGGGCAGCAGTTCGACGTGCTCGGCCTGGCCCGCTCGGCGCAGATCCTCCAGGGCGTGCAGCGGTCCCTGCCCGCCGGGGACCCGAAGATCGCCGCACTCGAGCAGGTCCGCCGCTTCGCGCAGCTGGCCATCGACAACCTCGACCTCTCCGGTCCGGTCCTCGGCTCGATCTCCAACCCGATCTCCGTCGACGTGAAGACCGTGGGAGGTGCGACGAGCTCGCTGGACGGGTACGCCGTCGCGGCGGCGGTGACGATCGCGCTCATGTTCGTCGGCCTGCTCGTCGCCGCCGGCATGCTCGCCCTCGAACGCGAAGAGCACGCGTTCGGGCGCCTGGTCCGCGGTCTCGTCAGCCGCACGACGCTCGTCGTCGAGAAGATCCTCCTCGGGGCGCTCGTCGCTGCGGTGATCGCCCTCTTCCTGCTCTTGGTGCTCAGCCTGTTCGAGTCGCTGCGCTTCGAGCGCGCGCCGCAGTGGCTGCTCGCGCTCGGCGCGGGCGCGCTCGGTTTCGGCGCGATGGGCGTCGCGATCGGGGCGTTGACGCGGGACGTGCGCGCGTCCTCGCTGCTGGCCTTCCTCCTGTCGCTGCCGGTGGCCGCTCTGGCGCTGGTCCCCAGCGGCGCCGTCAGCGCCTCGGCCTACGACGTCGTGCAGGTCATCGGTGCGCTCTTTCCCTTCAGACCGACGCTGCAGGCGCTGGACGCGGGCCTCAACGGGGCCGACCCAGGGCTCGTGGGACCGGTCGCGCACCTCGCGGTCCTGGTCTTGGCGTACGGGGCGCTGGCCCGCGTCGGACTGCGACGGTTCGGGGCGCGCACGTGATGCGCCAGATCCCCCGACTGCGGCTGCAGGAGGGGACGACGGCCGTTCGTCCGTTCGCCAGGTCAGACCTCGACCCGCTCTTGGCGCTCCGGCTGCAGAACCGTGAGTTTCTCGCGCCCTACGAAGCGTCCCGGGACGCGAGCTTCTTCACGCGGGTGGCCCAGTCGCGCGAGATCACGCTCGACGCCGACGCCTGGACGGCGGGTATGGGGTTCGCCTTCGCCGTGCTCCAAGTCGAGGAAGGCGCCGAGCGGCTTGTCGGTCGCGTGGCGCTCAGCAACATCGTCCGAGGCGCGTGGCAGAACGCGACGATCGGCTACTGGATCAGCGAGGATGCCTGCGGTCGCGGGCACGCGACGGCGGCAGTCCGCCTCGTCTGCGCGTTCGCCTTCGAGCACGCCGGCCTGCACCGCGTGCAGCCGGCGATCATGCCGCGCAACGAACGCTCCCGACGGGTCGTCCAGAAGTGTGGCTTTCGCCTGGAGGGCCGGGCGGAGCGCTACCTGCACATCGAGGGCGTCTGGGAGGACCACGACATCTTCGCGATGACCGTCGAGGACTGGGGGCAAAGACGGACGGACCTCGCCTGAGGCTCGGTCGCCGCCTTTGCCCTTGCACGAACTCGCCTGGAGGCTCGTTCGTGCGGCGTTTGCTCGTTCGGTGCGGCGCTCAGACGACCGCGAGGCCCTCTTCCGGCCTCGCCTGGCGGCTCGTTCGTGCGGCGTTCAGGCCGCCGCGGGGCCCGGTGTCATCTCCCAGTCGGCCGGCTCCGGTGCTCGCAGGATCTCCCGGTGGTGCGCGGCTTCGTAGGGCCACACCGACGGTGAGCCGTCGGCCCCGATGTACCACGAGCTGCAGCCGCTGGCCCAGATCGTGTCCGGGAGGACCTCCTTCATCCCCGCGTTGAAGCGATCGGTCGCCTCGCGCGTCGGAGCTATCGAGTCGATCTCGCCGCGGCGCCACTTCTCGATGCAGACCATCGCGAAGTCAGCCTGGGTCTCGGAGATGAGGAAGAGCGACTGGTTGCCGAACGGCGAGTGCGGCCCGATGAGCATGAAGACGTTCGGGAATCCGGGGAGCGCCACCGAGCGATAGCCGTAGGGCTCCGTCTCCCATGTCTGCGACAGCTTCACGCCGTCCGCGCCGATGAGCTCCATCGGCCGCACGAACAGGTGCGCGTCGAAGCCCGTCGCCATGACGATGACGTCCAGCTCGTGCAGGACGCCGTCGGTGGTCCGGATCCCCTCGGCCTCGACCCGCTCGATCGGGGTGTCGACGAGGTGGACGTGCGGCTTCTCGAAGAGCCCGTAGAACCCGACGCCCATCACGAGGCGCTTGCACATGGGCTGGTCGACAGGCGTGAAGCGCCGCCGGAGCTCCGGGTCGCGCACGCGCCGGAGGTGGGCCCGGCACAGCGCCGAGATGAGCGTGCGCTGCCACCCCGGCCGGATGACCGCGATGCCGAAGGTCCCCTCCGTGGCGACCTGCCAGGCCCGCGCGATCGGTCGGTTCAGCCGTGGCCAGCGGCGCAGCACCGCTTTGCCGACCCGCGTGTAACGACGGTTGAGCAACGGCATGATCCACTGCGGCGTGCGCTGGAAGAGTTCGAACTTCCCCGCGACGGGCGCGAGCGCGCGCGTGATCTGCATCCCGGTCGAGCCCGTCCCCACGACGGCGATCCGTCGGCCCTCCAGGGGGACGGAGTGATCCCACTCTGCGGAGTGAAACCGCGCGCCCTCGAAGTCGGCCAAGCCGGGGATGTCCGGTGTGCGGGTCTCGACCAGCCCGCCGCACGCGGTGACGACGAAGTCGTACTCGGCCTCGTCGCCGGCCCTCGTCCGCAACTTCCAGACGCCGCCCTCCCACGTCGCGATCTCGACCTCGGTCCGAAACGACATGCGGTCCTTCAGCTCGAAGTCGTCGGCCACCCGGTCGAGGTAGGCCCAGATCTCGGGGCCGGGCGAGAAGACCTTGGACCAGTCGGGGTTGGGCGCGAAGGTGAACTGGTAGTTGCGTGACGGAACGTCGCACGACAGGCCCGGGTAGGTGTTCGCGTGCCACGTGCCGCCGAGGTCGTCCCACTTCTCGTAGATGTGGAACGTCTCGATGCCGGCCATGCGCAGCTTGCACGCCATGCCGATTCCGGACATCCCGGCGCCGATGATCGCCACGCGCGGGGTGCGAAGCGCGCTGCGGCCGTTCGTGCTGTGCGTCATGACGGTGAGGCTAATCGCCCGTGGGGACCCACGCACGCGCTGCCCCGCGGGCCCGGCGGGGTCTACCCTGGAAGGGCATGGCCTTTCCCGCGACCCGCCTTCGCCGTCTCCGCGCCACGCCCGCGCTGCGCGACCTCGTCCGCGAGACGACGCTCGACGCCGGGGACCTCCTGCTGCCGGTGTTCGTCCACGAGGCCGAAGGCCGGACGCCGATCGGCGCGATGCCCGGCGTTGACCGGCTCTCCGTTGCCGAGGTCGTCGCCGAGGCCCGCGAGGTCCACGCTCTGGGCGTCGCCGGCATCGTCCTCTTCGGCATCCCCGCGGCAAAAGATGCCGAGGGCTCGCAGGCGTGGGCGCCCGACGGCGTCGTCCAGCGCGCCATCCGTGCCGTCAAGGACGCGGTGCCCGCGCTCGTCGTCGTCGCCGATCTGTGTCTGTGCGAGTACACCGACCATGGGCACTGCGGGGTCCTGCAGACCTCCACCGGCGCGGCCGCGACCGTCGACAACGACGCGACGCTGCCGCTCCTGGCACGCACCGCTGTCGCCCAGGCGCAGGCCGGGGCCGACGTCATCGCGCCGAGCGACATGATGGACGGGCGCGTCGGCGCCATCCGGGTGGCATTGGATGAGGCCGGGTTCAAGGACATCCCGATCCTGTCCTACAGCTCCAAGTTCGCCTCCGCGTTCTACGGCCCGTTCCGCGACGCAGCCGATTCGGCGCCGTCGTCCGGGGACCGCCGCGGCTACCAGATGGATCCCGCCAACGGCGACGAGGCGGTGCGCGAGTCGCTGCTGGACGCCGATGAGGGTGCGGACATCCTCATGGTCAAGCCCGCCCTTCCGTACCTCGACGTCGTCTGGCGCGTCAAGCAGGCGTCCCGCCTGCCGGTCTGCGCCTACAACGTCAGCGGGGAATATGCGATGGTGAAAGCCGCCGCTGCCGCCGGATACATCGACGAGCGCGCAGTCGTGCTCGAGACGCTCACCGCCATCCGCCGAGCGGGTGCAGACATCGTGATCACCTATCACGCAAAGGACGCCGCCTCGTGGCTTCAGTAGACAAGACCGCAGTCCCCAAGCTCCGCTCCCGGAACGACGGCGCCGCCGTGCCGTTGAGCGAGATGGACCGCAAGCTCCTCAACCAGATGCAGGGCTCGTTCCCGCTGCACCCGCGGCCTTATGGAAAGGTCGCCGAGGTCCTCGGGATCCCCGAGGAGCAGGTGCTGGACGACATCCGGAGGCTGCTGAAGGACCGCATCATCCGTCAGGTGACGCCGATCTTCGACACCCGCGCGCTCGGCTACGGGTCGATGCTCGTCGCCGCGAAGGTCGACGCCGAGCACCCGTGGGCCCCGGCGAAGATCATCAACTCGCACCCTGGGGTCAGCCACAACTACCTGCGCAACCACGAGTTCAACATGTGGTTCACGCTGGCGGTCGAGCAGGACTCCAAGCTCGGCCTGCAGGGGACGCTCGACGTCCTGCAGGAGAAGACGGGCGCCGAGTCCATCCGTCAGCTCCCGACGCTGCAGCTCTTCAAGATCCGCATGGACCTGGAGATGGAGGGCGACACGAAGTCCCTCTCCGCCGAAGGGGTCGCGCAGGCGCCGATCGAGCTGTCGATGCAGGACTACGACCAGCGCGACGTCGACGTCATCACCGCGACGCAGGGCGACCTCCCCGTCGTGTCCGAGCCGTACGCCGAAGCCGCCGGCGAAGCTGGGTTGGACGCAGGACGAGCTGCTCGACCATCTGGCGGCCATGCAGGAGCGGGGCATCCTGCGTCGCGTCGCCGCGATCCTGTTCCACCGCCGCGCCGGCTTCTCCGCCAACGGGATGGGTGTGTGGGCGGTCCCGGAGGACCAGATCGACGAGATCGGTCCCGCGGATGGCCGCGGTCCGCGGCATCAGCCACTGCTATCAGCGTCCGACGTACGAGGACTGGCGCTTCTCGGTCTTCACGATGGCCCACGGCCGTTCGAAGGAGGAGTGCGACGCGGTGCTCGACTCGATCGCGGAGTCCACCGGCATCACCGACCGCGCGACGCTCTACTCGTCGACCGAGTTCAAGAAGATCCGCCTCCTGTACTTCACCGACGACTTCAAGGCCTGGGAGCGGGAGTACGCCGGCGTCTGACGGGGGACGACGGCGGCGCCCATCCGGGACGTGAGGGACCTGTAGCGACCGGACGTTCTACCGTGGCAGCTGCGATGCCCGCCTCCCTCTCCGACGCCAAGTCCGCCGAGCTGTACGCACGCGCCGTGCAACGGCTGCCGGGCGGCGTCAACTCGCCGGTGCGCGCGATGCGTGCGATCGGGCGCGACCCGCTCTTCATCGACCGCGCCGAGGGGGCGGAGATCGTCGACGTCGACGGCAACCGCTTCGTCGACTACGTCTGTTCGTGGGGGCCGCTCATCCACGGCCACGCCCACCCGGAGATCCTCGCGGCGATCGGGGAGGCGGCGGCCCGCGGCACGACCTTCGGGGCCCCGACGGCGGGGGAGGTCGACATCGCCGAGGAGGTCGCTCGCCGGATTCCCGGCATCGAGATGCTGCGGATGACCTCGTCCGGGACCGAGGCGGCGATGAGCGCCATCCGCCTGGCGCGCGCGGTCACCGGCCGCGAGAAGCTGCTGAAGTTCGCCGGCGCCTACCACGGCCACCTCGACGGTCTGCTCGCACAAGCCGGGAGCGGTCTGGCGACTGCCGGCATCCCGACCTCGCCGGGCGTACCTGCCGCCGCCACGGCGAACACGATCATCGTCCCGTGGAACGACGGCGAAGCGGTGGTCAAGGCGTGCGCCGAGCACGAGTTCGCCGCGATCCTCGCCGAGCCCTACCCGGCGAACATGGGTCTCGTCCCACCCTTCGAGGACTTCCTGCAGCTGTTGCGCAACCAGGCCGACGCCACCGGCGCGCTGCTCGTCTTCGACGAGGTCATCACCGGGTTCCGGGTCGGGCCGGGCGGCGCCCAGGAGCGCGAAGGGGTCACGCCGGACATCACCGTCCTGGGCAAGATCATCGGCGGCGGCCTGCCCGCCGCAGCCTACGGCGCGTCGCGCGAGATCATGGAGCACGTCGCGCCGGCCGGCGACGTCTACCAGGCGGGCACGCTGAGCGGAAACCCGCTCGCGGTCGCCGCGGGCCTGACGACCCTGCAGCTCTTGGACGAGCAGGCGTATCTGCGCCTGGCGGCCGTCACGGACACCTTGGTGGCCGGTCTGCGCGAGGCGGCGGGCGACATCCCGGTCCAGATCGTCTCGGTCCCGGGGCTCTTCACCGTCTTCTTCTCCGAGGCACCGGTGAACGACTACGCCGGTGCGCAGGCCTGCGACGCGTCGTCGTACGCGGCCTGGGTCCGGGCGTTGCTGGCCCGCGGCGTCTACTCGCCGCCGTCGCAGTTCGAGGCGTGGTTTCCGTCGCTCGCCCACACGCCGGAGCACGTCGAGCGGACCCTCGAGGCCGCTGCCGCCGCTTTCGCCGAGCTGCGGACATGAGCGAGCCGCTGCGCGCGCTGGCGGATGCGTTGGCCGCCGATGGCGGTCTGCTCGCCGACGCCGTCACGGTGCCGGATGGCTCCACCCCGACTCCCCACGGTGACGCAGCCGCCGCCGGCCCCAGGGCGGAGGGCCGGCGCGAGGCGTACGCGGAGATCGTCGAGGCCGTCCGCGAGGGCCACCTCGTCCATACGAGCGAGCGTTCCGCCGGGCGCTTCGTCACCACGGCGGACGAGGATCTGGCCCTCCTGGTCGGAGACCGGCTCTACGCCCTGGGGCTGTCACGCCTGGCGGAGTTCGGGGACCTCGCTGCGGTGGGTGAACTGGCCGACGTCATCGTGCTCGGTGCGCAGGCACACGCCACGGGCCTCCCGGAGCTCGGCGACGCAGCCTGGCAGGCGGGCGCACAAGCCGTCGGATCGGGCGCGTCGGAGGCCCTCGTCATCGCGAAAAAGGCCGCCAGGACGGGCGATCCGTCCGCACCGTCTGCTCTGCGGGCTGCAGCGCGCCAGCTTGCTTCCGCTGGCATGAATGCACCCTCGCCTCCGAATACGCTTGGTCAGCGATAAGGTTCCTCCGCCTTCCCTCACGGAGCGACCCCTGAACCATGTGGTCAGGGCTTCCCAGGAGTCCCCTTGCCAGACCGCCGGATCACCAAGAGCAAATACACCGCCGACCGCGGCATGCCGGGCGCCTTCGAGGGCGAGACGGTCACGCGCCGCCGGTTCATGACGGGGACGGCCCATACCGCCGGCGGAATTGCGGCCGCGGCGTTTCTGCTGCCGTCGCTGGGCTTCGCCATGGGACCGATCTTCGAGAAGAAGGAACAGTCCTGGCAGGACGTCGGGCCGGTGGCCGACTTCCCGGACGACACCTACGTCCCGAAGACGATCAAGATCTCCGAGGGCATCGGTGAGGTCGGCAAGTCGACGGTCTACATGCGCAAGCACAACGACGCGATCGACGGCAAGCAGAAGGACGAGTACGACGGCTTCGTCGCGATCTCGACCCGCTGCATGCACCTGGGCTGCCCCGTCCGCTTCACCTCGGCTGCGCAGCGGTTCATCTGCCCGTGTCACGGCGGCGTCTACGACTTCGTGGGCCGCGTGGACGGTGGTCCGCCGGTGCGCCCGCTGGACCGCTTCTACACCCGTGTGCGTAACGGCCAGGTGCAGGTCGGCCCGCGGTTCTCGGTGAACCAGGAGCTGCACCGCTTCTCCCCGCGCGATCCCGGTGAGCCGCTTGACGGCGTCGGGCAGTACCTGTACCCGTCGCGCCCGTCGATCCGCAAGATCCCCAACACCTGAGACCCCGGTATTCCATGCCCAAGCTCAAGCTTCCCGCTCCTCCGCTCCCGCCCGGCCTTCCGAAGCCGACGCCGAAGCGCCCGAACGCCCCGCAGCAGCAGCCGCTGGAGGTTGCCGCGGAGGCCGGCAAGTCCGCCGTCGGCTGGATCGACGAGCGCACGTCGCTCTCCGGTGGCGCGCGCTGGATGATGTTCCGCAAGGTGCCCAAGGGCACCAACTGGTTCTACACGCTGGGCTCGGCGACGATGTTCGCGTTCCTCAGCCAGGCCGTCACGGGCGTCTTCCTCGCGATGTACTACCGCCCCGATGCGTCCGGCGGTGCGTACGAGTCGATGCGCCACGTCAACGACGACGTCTTCCTCGGCGAGTTCGTCCACGGCATGCACAAGTGGGGCTCGACCGTGATGGTCATCCTCATCTTCCTGCACATGGCCCGCACGTTCTTCTTCGGCGCGTACAAGTACCCACGCGAGCTGAACTGGATCATCGGCGTCGTCCTGCTCATCCTCACGATGACGATGGCGTTCACCGGCTACCTGCTCCCGTTCGACCAGCGCTCGTACTGGGCCACGGTCGTCGGCGTGAACATCAACGGCACCGGCCCGCTCGTCGGCCCGTACCTCTCGGACTTCCTGCGGGCAGGCCCTGAGTTCGGCGCGACGACGCTGTCGCGGTTCTACGCGATCCACATGCTGCTCGTCCCCGGCCTCATCGGTGCGCTCGTCGGGTTCCACCTGTACCTCGTAGCGAAGCTCGGGACCACCGCCCCGCCGTGGCAGAAGCTGCCGCAGTCGAGCACGGACACGGAGGAGCGCGCATGAACCAGCGTGAGAAGGAGCAGTACCTCCGCGAATACATGGCGTTGAAGGCGGCCGGCAAGCCGTTCTTCCCGTACGCGGTGGCCAAGGACGGCCTCATGGCCCTCGTCGTGATGGCCTCCATCATCGGCATGTCCCTCGTGCTCGGCGCCGAGCTCGGCCCGAAGGCCGACCCGACGACGACGACGTACACGCCCCGCCCGGAGTGGTACTTCTTCTTCCTCTTCGAGCTGCTGCGCATCATCAAGCCCGCGGAGCTCGTGCCGCTGGCCACGATCGGCGTTCCGACGATCTGCATGATCCTGCTGTTCCTGCTGCCGTTCTACGACCGCTCGCCCGAGCGTCGTCCCGAGCGTCGCCCGATCGCGACCGCGGCCGGCATCTTCACGATCGCCGCCATGGGCTTCCTCACCTACGAGGGGGCCGCAGCGGGCCCGCCGACCCAGATCGACATGGCCACGCCTTCATCGGTCATCGCCCGGGGCCCCGAGTTCGTCAAGGAGTACGAGGCGGGCAAGCAGGTCGTCGCCCAGTCCGGTTGCGAGGCTTGCCACAAGTTCGGCGAGAACGGCAACGACGGTCCCGGTCCGCCGCTGACGGAGATCGCGTCGCGCCTGCCGCGGGAGGCGATCGCTCGGACGCTCGTCAACCCGACCGCGCCCATGCCGTCCTTCAGCGCTCTGCAGCAGAACGACCCCGAGAAGTTCAACGCCATGGTGACGTTCCTGTCGCAGCTGAAGTCCCAGGTTCCGAAGTAGTGCCATCGCCTGCGGCGCAGTCGGGCACCCTCGAGGCGCCGCAGGTACGAGCGATGTTCGACCGGATCGCCGGGTTCTACGACCTCATGAACTCGGTCATGACGGCAGGTCTGCACCACAAGTGGCGGCGACGGGCTGCCGATCTGGCCGCAGTCGGCCCCGGCGACAAGGTCCTGGATGTCGCGTCCGGGACCGGCGACCTGGCCATCGAGCTTGCCGCGCGGGTCGGGTCGACGGGGAGCGTCATCGGCTCGGACTTCTCGGAGGAGATGCTCGACCGGGCCCGGGGCAAGGATCCGGCAATCACGTGGGAGTGGGCCAACGCCCTGGAGCTCCCGTACGAGACCGACGCGTTCGCGGCTGCGACCGTCGGGTTCGGCGCGCGGAACTTCGCGGATCTGGACGCGGGACTGGCCGAGATGGTCCGTGTCGTGCGTCCCGGCGGTCGTGTCGTCGTCCTGGAGATCACGACGCCGACCAGACCGCCGCTCTCGACGTTCTTCCGCCTGTGGTTCGACCGCGTGGTACCGCTGATCGGCAAGGTCGCCGGCGACCCCGAGGCATACGAGTACCTGCCCAACTCGGTCAAGCGCTTTCCCGACCCGCACGCTCTCGCCGGCCGCATGGCGCAGGCCGGCCTGGTCAACGTGCGCTACATCCTCACGGCCGGCGGGATCATCGCGCTGCACGTCGGCGAGAAGCCGGCCCCAGCCCAGGGCTGACCGTGACCCTGGCCCCGGAGGCGATGGCGATCGCCAACGCGGCCGGGCCGCACATCCCGGCGTTGCTGGATCGCATCGAGGAGCGGCTGGGCCAGATCGCCGCCGCGTACCCCGAGCCGCTCTCGGGCTGGGCCTCCGGGACGATCGCCGCCGGTGGCAAGCGTCTGCGTCCGCTGCTCGTCCTCGTCGCCGCAGGTCCGCCGGAAGGCTGGCGCGACGCGTCGGGAGACGGCCTCGTCCGCGCCGGCGTCGCGGTCGAGCTCGTCCATTCCGCGACGCTCGTCCACGACGACGTCCTGGACGCCGCCCCGCTGCGTCGCGGGCACCCCACGGTCTGGGCCGCCGCAGGACGGGGCGCGGCGATCGCCACCGGTGACGCGCTCTTCGCCGACGCGTTCGCCGAGCTCGTCCGCTCGCAGAGCGCGCCGCAGGTCCGGGCGCTGTCGCGCGCCGGCTCGGCGTTGGCGGACGGGGAGCTGCTGCAGCGTGCCGACGCCTGGGACACCGGCGTGAGCCTCGAGCGCTACCTGCATCGCTGCGAGCTGAAGACGGCCCGGCTCTTCGAGGCGGCCTGCGCCCTCGGCGTCCTGGACGCGACCGGGGACGAGGCGCTCGCCGCCCAGCTGACGGAGTTCGGGCGGCGCGTCGGGCTGGCCTTCCAGCTGCTCGACGACGTGCTTGACGTCAGCGGCCCTCCGGAGCGAACCGGGAAGCACCGCGGCACCGATCTCCTGGATGGAACGGTCACGCTGCCGCTGCTGCTGGCGATGGACCGTGAACCCTCACTCGCCGCGATGAACCTGCGCGAGGTCGTCACGCCGGAGCAGGCCGAAGCCGTCTGCGATGCGATCGCTGCCTGCGGCGCGCTGGAGGCAGCGCGGGAACGGGCGCTCGAGCTCGTGACCGGCGCCAAGGCTCAGCTCCCCGAAGGGCTCGCCGCGACCCAGCGGGCAGCGCTGGAGCTGGTGGCGGACGGGGTCGTCGCCCGATACGCCTGACGGCCGTCGCTGTCTCTGCCGGCCCGTGTCGCAGGCGTTCGGGAGCCCGATACGCCTGACGGCCGTCGCTGTCTCCGCCGGCCCGTGTCGCAGGCCCGATACCCCTGAAAGAAGCCCCCACGCGGCGCCAGGGTCTCGGTGCCGCACGTGGGTCGCGCCTTCCGCGACCGGCGTGCGCCGCCACGGCGGCCCGCCACCAGCGCGCGGTCGACGGGGCGACCAGGTGGCTTTCGTCGGCCCTGACGGCCCGTCGCTCCGCCGGCCTAGAAGTCGGAGGGGAGCACGTGATCATGCTGGAGGGCGAGCGCGAAGCGTTCGATGTCCTCCTCCATGTTCGAGTGCATGATCCGGCGAAGGTCGGCGATGATCGATTCGGTGCCGCGGTCAAGCTCGGCGTCGAAGTGCTCGACCGCTTCGCTCGCAAAGATCCCGGTGTCCGACCAACCGCAGTTCGGGCAGCGAAGCGTGATCTCCCAGTGCTTGGGCCCGGCCTCAGACCAGTCCAGCGGAAACACGAGGTCCGACGAGCACGACCCGCAGACATGCAGGTCGCGGTCGATGCCGTGATCGACGGCGCGACGCGGGGCTGAGGCGGTGAGACCGCTGACGAGCTGATCCTCGAAGTACACGACTTCGATCGTCTTCCCGGAGGGCAGCACGACCTTGCGAATGGAGTGAGAGTGATCTGCTGGGCGGCTCATGGCGAAGAAGAGGCTGAGGGGACAGGCCCTTCATCGGCCGGTACAGCGCGCTCCTTGAGCCCCCAGGCCGGGTACCCTCCGCAGACCCCCTCAAAGAAGGCGACCCATGCCGAACGTCGGTCCCATGGAACTCATCATCCTGCTCGTCATCGTGCTGGTCATCTTCGGGCCCAAGCGCCTTCCCGGCCTGGGCAAGCAGCTCGGTTCCGGCATGCGCGACTTCAAGGAGGCCGTGACGAGCAAGCACGACTCCGACGACGACGACGACACAGGCGAACGCCCGGCCCTTCCGCCGGCGGCCACCCCCACCGCCACGGCCGTCGACGCGACCGACGCCCCGGCAGCCGTCCCCGAGCCGGCTGAGCGCACGCGCCCGGACGCCTGAGTCTCCGCGACCTCCTGCCTCACGAACTGATCTGATGCCCTCCGTCGTCCGCCCCGTCGTCCGCCCCATCGGGCACGAGGACAGGCTCAGCCTCGTCGATCATCTCGACGAGCTGCGCTCCCGCCTCGTGATCATGGCGATCACGCTCATCCTCAGCTTCACGATCTGCGCGTGGCAGAACAAGGCGCTGCTCGACTTCATCGGCAAGCCACTTGCGACCCAGACCGAGCAGCGCACAAAGGACGGCAAGGGGCCGCTCGGCGGCATCTACATCGCCTACCAGGGCGTGAAGACCGTCGCGCGCCAGCAGATCGCCCAGCTCCAAGTGCAGGCGAACGACGCGACGCTCTCTGGTCCGGCCCGTGCGAAGTACCGCGCGCTCCTGGTCCAGGCGCAGAAGGACTTCAAGGCGCTGCCGAAGGGCCCGCCCATCAACAAGCCGATCACCATCGGCATCGGGGAGCCGTTCACCCAGACGATCACGGTCGCGGCGTACTTCGCCCTGCTCTTCGCGCTCCCGCTCCTGCTCTTCCAGTTGTACGCCTTCGTCCTCCCCGCCTTCAGCCCGGACGAGAAACGCGTGGCGATGCCGCTGATGGCGATGGTGCCGTTCCTCTTCGCGGCCGGAGTGGCCTTCGGGTACGTGGTCGTGCTGCCTGCCGCGACCGCGTTTCTCCAGAACTTCAACGCCGATCAGTTCAACGTGCTCGTCCAGGCCAAGGACTACTACAAGTTCGCGATCCTGACGCTCGCATCGATCGGCCTGGTCTTCCAGCTCCCGGTGGCCATCCTCGCCGTCACCCGGACGGGGATCATCTCCGCTCAGCAGCTGCGCGGCTATCGCCGGTACGCGATCGTCACCGTCGCAGTGATCGCGATGGTCCTGCCGGGCACGGACCCGGTCTCGATGATCCTCGAGTTCCTCATCCTCTACGCGCTCTTCGAGCTGAGCCTCGTCATGGCGACGTTCATGGATCGCGGCAAGGAGCAGCGCGCCGCCCGACCCAGCCGCTGGGACTTCGACGACGACGACGATGACGACGATGACGACGATGACGACGTCGACTACGACGATCTGGACCCTGATGGCCTGGGACCCGCGGACGACGGTCCGGACGTGTCGCCGGAGGACGTGCCGTCGGACGTCGACGACGATGACTGGTTGCTGGAGGCCGCTCAGGGTCGCCGGCCCTGGCCGTCAGCGAACCCGGAGGGCGAGCCCGAGCCCTCGCCGGACGCGCCCGCAGACGTAGCGGACGCGGCAGATCCGCCGGCTGCGGCTGATGCTGTGAGCCCGTCGACCCGACGGTCACGAGCCCCCGCAGGGACGAGGACGGCTAACCTCGACCCATGCTGTTTGACCTGCGGGGCCGCGGACGACGTCGTGTCGTCCAGACCATCTATCTCTTTCTCGCTGTCCTGATGGGCGGCGGGCTCGTGCTCTTCGGCATCGGGGGCAACACGAGCGGCGGAGGCCTGTTCGACGCCTTCACCGGCGACGGCGGAGGTGGGAGCACGACGTCGAGCTACACCAAGCAGATCGACCAGACGCAGAAGCAGATCGATCTGAACCCGAAGAACGCCGCAGCCTGGGCACGGATGGCATCCCTGCGCCTGGCCGAGGGTGGCGCGAACGGCGGCTTCGACGGCGACACCGACGGCCTGAAGGACTTCCGGAAGGCATCGGCTGCCTGGACTCGCTACCTCGCGCTCAAGCCGCCGAAGGTCGACCAGTCCGTCGCGCGCCAGATGATCAACGTGTACGGCTCCCAGGGCCTCAACCAGCCGAATCAGGCGGTGGGGGTCATGGACCTGCTCATCGAGCAGACCGACCCGCCGTCCGCGGACCTCTACAAGCAGTACGCGCTTCTGGCGATCCAGGCGGGCCAGACACGCAAGGGCGACCTCGCGATCGAAAAAGCCGTGTCGCTCTCGCCGCCCGCGGACCGCAAGCAGGTCCGCAGCGCGCTGGAGTCACTCAAAGCGCAGGCTGCGGCCGGAGCGGCCGGGACGTCGACACAGACGACGCCTGCCGGCTGACCTCGGCTACACTGCCCGCACGCCCTTGTAGCTCAATTGGCAGAGCAGCGGACTCTTAATCCGAAGGTTGAAGGTTCGATTCCTTCCGGGGGCATGTGACGAAAGGCCCGGCGCTCGCCGGGCCTTTCGCGTTTTCACGATTCCGCGCTGGGATCTTCGCGCTCGCTGAGCGGCGTCTGCCGGGACGGCGTGTCGCGTATCGTCCGGGCCGTGGATCTTCTCGCTTCGATCGACGGCGTCATCACGCCCAGCGCCGATGCCACGATCCCCGTCACGGACGAGGGGTTTCTCCGCGGGGACGGGGCCTTCGAGGTGGTGCGGCTCTACGCCGGGCAGCCGTACGCCTGGGAGGACCACCTGCGGCGCCTGGCGACGTCTGCGGGCAACCTGCGCCTGGAGATCGACCTGCGCGCCCTGCAGAGCGACGTGGACGCCCTGCTGGACCGCGCGCCCGGGTTCGACGGGCAACTACGCGTCATCTTCACCCGTGGCGGTCGCCGGGTCGTGCTCCTGGAAGCGGTCAAGGCGCACGATCCGACGGTGACGCTGGCGACGGTGGCTTTCGCGCCGACCCGGATCATGGACGGCGTCAAGTCGCTCTCCTACGCCGCCAACATGCTCGCGACCCGCCTGGCGGTCGAGGCGGGTGCGCAGGAGGCGCTGCTGTGCACGCCGCACGGCCGCGTGCTCGAGGCGCCGACGTCGTCGTTCTTCTACGTCCTGGACGGTCGGCTCCACACCCCGCCGCTGGACGACCACATCCTCGCCTCGATCACGCGCCGCGACGTCATCGCGCTCACGGACGCCGAGGAACGCATCACGATCCGGGACGATCTGCCGCGCATGACCGAGGCGTTTCTGGCGTCGACGACCCGGGAGGTGCAGCCGGTGGCCTCCATCGACGGCCGTGCGCTCGAAGCGTCCCCGGGCCCACGGACCGAGCGGGCCGCCGAGGCGTTCGCCGCTCACGTCGCCGGCTCGCTGAACAGCGCATGAAGTTCGTCACCGTCATCGGCAACCGCCCGCAGTTCGTCAAGGCCGCCGCCGTGTCGCGCCTTCTGCGTGAGCAGCACGAGGAGGTGCTCGTCAACACCGGCCAGCACTATGACGACGAGCTGTCGACGATCTTCGTCACGGAGCTCGGGATCCCGCGCCCCGAGCACGAGCTCCGCCTGGGGTCGGGCTCCAACACGGCGCAGACCGCCCGCATGCTCGCGCAGCTCGAGCCGATCCTGCACGACGCCGCTCCCGACGCCGTCCTCGTCTACGGGGACACGAACTCCACGCTTGGCAGGCGCGCTGGCCGCGGCGCAGGCACGCATCCCGATCGCCCACGTCGAGGCCGGGATGCGCTCCTTCGACCGCCGGATGCCCGAGGAGCTCAACCGCGTCCTCACCGATCACATGTCCCAGCTGTTGCTGTGTTCCTCGGCGACGGCGATGGACAACCTCGCGCGTGAGCACGCCGTCGGGGACGCGGTGCTCGTCGGGGACGTCATGGTCGACGTCGCGCACCTCTTCCAGCCGCGGGCCGCCGCGGACGATGTCCCCCTGCGGGAAGCCGGCGTGGACACAGGCGGATACGTCCTCGTGACCGCACACCGCGCCGGCAACGTCGACGATCCCGATCGCCTCCGGGCGCTCGTCGATCTGCTGCTCGCGCTGCCTCTGCCGGCCGTCCTGCCGCTGCACCCGCGTACGGGCGCGCGCCTTGACGCCGCCGGGCTGCTCGACACGTTGCAGGCGACCGATCACATCCGTCTGACGCCACCGCTCGGGTATCTCGCCTTCACCGCGCTGCTGACGAAGGCCAAAGCCGTCCTCACCGACAGCGGTGGGGTCCAGAAGGAGGCCTACCTCGCCGGCGTCCCGTGCATCACGATGCGCGACACGACCGAGTGGGTCGAGACGGTGAGCAGCGGCTGGAACATCCTCGTCGACCTGGACCGCGACGCCGCGTTGGCAGCGCTGGACCGGACGATGCCGGCCGATCGCCCCGAGCTCTACGGTGACGGCAAGGCCGCCGCCCGTGTCGTCGCAGCGCTCGACGGGCTGGTCTGAGCGGCCGTCAGGGCTGCCCGATGCGCCGGACGGTCACGCCGCCGGCGATCAACGGCTCGGCGTCCACGATGCCCCGGCCGTCCACCACCACCCGTGCCCCGGGCACGTCCGCCGGCACGAGCCGGGCGTATTCGGCGTGGTCGGCCTGCACGATCGCTCCGTCGACCACCGTGCCCGCGTCCCACGGCTCGAACCCCAGGGCGGTCAGCTCGTCGGCGTCGAAGAGGGGGTCTGCGGCGACCGGGTGCAGACCGTGCCCGAGGAGCGCGTCGCGCAGCCCGAAGGCGCCGGAGAACGCCGTCTCCTTGACCCCGCCCCGATAGGCCACCCCGAGGATGAGCACCCGCCCGCCTGCGGCCAGCACGTCGTCGCCGAGCAGGTCGACCGCG
The DNA here is from genome assembly GCA_963750375.1 of Paraconexibacteraceae bacterium. GTDB lineage: Bacteria > Actinomycetota > Thermoleophilia > Solirubrobacterales > Solirubrobacteraceae > Paraconexibacter. The sequence continues at coordinate 211,261 of CAVVQN010000005.1, read as the reverse complement.
TACGCGGGCATCGCGGCGTTGACCTCGCGCGCCGCCGCGGGAAGCACGGCACCGGGGTCACCGGCGAGGTAGAAGCGCGGGTAGACCGGGATGCAGTGCCCGCCGACCGCGACCCCGGGACGGTGCACGTGGCTGAAGGGCTGGGAGTTGGCGGCGTCGATGACGCGCTGGACGTCGAGGCCGAGGGCGTCGGCATGTCTGGCGAACTCGTTGGCCAGCGCGATGTTCACGTCGCGGTAGGTCGTCTCCACGAGCTTCGTCAACTCGGCCGCCTCGGCGCCGCCCATCGGCCGGACCTCGACGCCGGGGAGGAACTGCTCGTAGAGGTGCACGCCGCGTGACTCACCGGCTGCGCTCAGCCCGCCGACGAGCTTGGGGTAGGTGGCGAGGTCCTCGAAGATCCGCCCGCTGAAGACGCGCTCTGGACTGAAGACGACGTGGAAGCCGCTGCCGGCGACGAGACCGCTGCCGGCCTCCAGGCCCGCGGTGACCCGCCCGCGCGTCGTGCCGACCGGGAGCGTCGTCTCGATCGCGACCGTGATGATCGCGCCGCCCTCCTCGCGTGCGTCGTGACCGGCGGCGAGCCCTCGCGCGATGTCGGCGACCACGGCGTCGAGGATCGACCAGTCCGGCTGAGCGGCGGCGTCGACGATCAACGGCGGCACCGCGATGATGAGGTCCGGCCCGGTCGCCACCGCCGCCGCCGTGTTCGTCGTGGCCTGCAGACGTCCGGCGTCGACCACCTCGCGCAGGATCTCCGCCAGACCCGCCTCTCCGGGGAACGGCTCCAGGCCGTCGTTCACGAGCTCGACGACGCGCCGGTCGACGTCGCAGCCGATCACGTCATGTCCCGTCCGGGCCAGCTGCGCAGCGATCGGCAGGCCGATCTTGCCCAGGGCGACGACGACCGCGCGCACCGGTGGTCAGCCGCCCAGCGTCTGCGTCGTGCCGGTCGCCGCGCTCCGCAGGACCGCCTCGGCGCACCGGACCGTCTCCAGGCCCTCTTGCAGCGTCACGGCGGCCCCGTCGCCGTCGACCCCCTGCAGCAGATCGCAGAACGCCTCCAGCTCGACGAGCAACGGCTCCCGGCGCGCGAGCGCGTAGCGGGTCATGTCGCCTTCGCTGACGCCACGCGCCTGCTCGGCGGCGTCCCATTCGCTGGACACCTTGCCGTTGGCGTAGAAGGTCAGGTCGGCGGCCAAGGTGTCGGCCACGAACATCCCCTTCTCCCCCAGGACCCGGGTGCGGCGGACCTTCGTCGGCGACAACCAGTCCACGACGCAGTTGAACGAGACGTCGCTGGCGAGCTTGCCCGTGGCCAGGACCAGATCTTCGTGCTCGCGGCCCATGCGGTGCTGTGTCTGGGCCGCGACCTGGACGACGGGCGCCCCACCGAGCCAGCGGACGAGGTCCAGGTCGTGCGTCGCGAGGTCCTTCACGACCCCGACGTCGCGGATCCGGTCCGGGAACGGCCCGATGCGCTCGGTGGCGATGAGAAAGACCTGACCGAGCTCGCCGTCGCTCAGCCGCCGGCGGAGCTCGAGCAGCGCGGGGTTGCAGCGCTCCACGTGACCGACGGCGCCGTGCAGCCCAGCGCCCTCGACGGCCGCGATGACGGCCAGCGCATCCTTCTCGGTGGCGGCCAGCGGCTTCTCGACCAGAACGTGGACCCCGGCGGCGGTCGAGCTCGCGGACAGCGGGCAGATGCTCCTCTGTCGGTACGGCGACGATCGCGAAGTCGACCGGTCCGGCGGCCAGGAGCGCCGGAATCGTCGCAAACAGCCGCGCAGGGTCCTGCAGGACCCCGTGGCGGTCCCCGACCGGGTCCACGGCGCCCGCGAACGCGATGCGGGGGGACGTCTGGAGCAGCCGGGCGTGGTGGCGGCCGATCATCCCGAGCCCCAGCACCGCGCCCTGCAGCACGGGGTGTGTGCCCTGGCTCGTCACGTGGCCAATACTCTACGCGGGATGCACGCCGACGCGCCCGGACTCGTTCTGCACCCGACCGCCCGCCTGGGGACCGGCGTCGTCTTCGGCGCCAACGTCGTCGTGCACGAAGGGACGGTCATCGGGGACGACGTCGTCATCCAGGACGGGGTCATCCTCGGCAAGTCGCCCGCGCTGCACCCGCGTAGTGCCGCAGCCGCGAAGGCCGCCGGCGCCCCCTTCGAGCCGCTCGTGATCGGCGACGGGGCCCGCATCTGCGCGCAGGCGATCCTCTTTGCCGGCGCCCGCGTCGGCGAGCGGTCGATCGTCGGCGACCAGTCCTACATCCGCGAGCGGGCGACCGTCGGGTCCGACACCGTCATCGGCCGCGGGACGGGCGTCGACAACGACGTGACGATCGGCTCGCGCGTGCGAATCCAGTCCCAGGTCTACCTCACCGCCTTCAGCGTCGTCGAGGACGACGTCTTCGTCGGCCCGTGCGCGATGACGACGAACGACGACACCATCGGGCGCCCGGGGCCCGAGGGTCAGCTGCGCGGCCCGACCCTCAAGCGCGGCTGCCGCGTCGGCGGTGGGGCGGTGCTCGTCCCCGGCGTCACGGTCGGCGAGGAGGCGTTCGTCGCCGCAGGTGCCGTCGTGACGAACGACGTGCCGCCGCGAGCGGTGGTCATGGGCGTCCCGGCGCGGGTTGTGCGGCGCGTCGCCGCGAGGTCCTCCCGGAGCGCTGGCGAGAGCTTCCAGGCTGACCGGCGGTCGGTCGCGTGCCACCGGCCAGACGCCGGCGAGCACGGGCCGAGCGGCGGACCTGCGCGCTAGGAGAGACCGGCGCGCGGCTGCCGCTGCGGCATCGCCGAGAACGTGCCGCGGGTCATGTGTTCTGTGTCCCGATGCACGAGCGCGCCGCCGAGCACCGGCCGGCAGAGGCTGTCGCTGCAGAACAGGTGGGTGAGATCGACCACCCGGACTGCCGGGTTCCCCGGCCCGGTGAGCAGCGTCGGCAGCGGGGTCCGATCTCAGGGCGTACCGGCGCGGGACGGCGCAGCGCAAGCCGGCAGGGGCGCGCGCGGCGAGGGCACGGGCGACGCAACCCGGGTTGACGGCGTGTCGCGCGGCGTGTCCGCAGGACGACGACGCGGCTGACGTGGCCGCCGAGCATCTTCCGCCACCCGTCGAGATACCCGCGCCGAGCGACCGCCTGCCAGGGCTGATCGTTGCGGTGCCTGACCTTGCCGCGGTGCTGCCCGACGAACACGACCTCGACCTCGCGACGGCCGCGGAGCCAGCGCTGCACCGCCCGGTTCCATCGCACGCACGCCTGCGCGCGCTGCTCCGGCACGAGTACCGGGACGGCCGCCGTGATCGGACAGCCGGCACGGGACGATCGCGAGCTGTGCATCCACGCGCCAGTGCTGCGTGGCTCGCCGAGCGGCCACGACGCTCCGGAGCGGGGCGCCAGCGCAGGCGCGGCGGCGTGTCGACGACCGCGCAGCGCCACGGTCGCTCGCCGCGCGCCCGGCGCGGCGCGACCCCAGGCGCAGGCGTTCGGCGTCCGCGGCGCGCGGGGTCCTGCGCGCGGGCGCCGAGGCACGGTCTCGACCGGCCGGCGCTACGCAGTGGGACGCCGAGGACCGGTGCGCCGCGCGACGACCGCGCGCCAGGCGCGGGCTCGCGATCGTCGCCTGGCTCAGAGGCGCCGCGCCGCGCTGCGGCGCGGCCAGCCGGCGATCAGGTCGTGGCGGCGGGGGAGTACGCCGTGACCTGCGCGGCGGTCTCGTTCCAGACGATCTGCTCGCGGCCCGGCCCGACACCGGCCAGGACGACCGGGACGCCGGAGACCTCGGCGATGTAGTCCAGGTAGTCACGCGCCGCGGTCGGCAGGTCTGACCAGTTGCGACACTCGGTCAGGTCCTCCGTCCACCCGTCCAGCTCGACGTAGTCGGCCTGGGAGTGGTGCAGCACGGTCTGGTGGTAGGGGAACGTGTCGAAGGTCGCCCCGTCCTCCTCGTCCGTGCGGTGATAGGAGGTCGCGACCTTGATGCGGTCAAAGCCCGTCAGGACATCGAGCTTCGTCACGCACAGGGCGCTCATCGTGTTGATGCGCACCGCGTAACGGAGACCGACGGCGTCAAACCACCCGCAGCGGCGCGGCCGGCCGGTGGTCGTACCGAACTCGTGGCCGGCGGCTCGCATGCGCTCGCCGGTCTCGTCGTGCAGCTCGGTCGGGAACGGCCCGGCGCCGACCCGGGTGCAGTACGCCTTGGCGATGCCCCAGATCTCGTCGATGGCGCGCGGCCCGACGCCAGATCCGGTGCAGGCGGCGCCCGCGGTCGGGTTCGAGGAGGTGACGAAGGGATAGGTGCCGTGATCGATGTCCAGCAGCGTCGCCTGGGCACCCTCGAAGACGACGAGCTTTTTCGCCTCGAGCGACTTCCAGGCCAGCGTGCCCGTGTCGGCGATGTGCTGCTCGAGCCGGTGACCGAAGGCGAGCAGGTCCTCGGTCATCTGCTGCAGGTCCAGCCGGGGCGCCCACTCCGGATCGCGCTCGAAGGGCCGGAGCATGAGCTGCTTGGGCGCGAGCGCCGCCATGATCTTCTTCTTGAGGATCTTCTCGTCGAGCATGTCCTGCACGCGGATACCGAGCCGGGCGGCCTTGTCGGCGTAGCACGGGCCGATGCCGCGCTTCGTGGTGCCGATCTCCAGCTTGCCGAGCTTCGCCTCGCCCGAATGGTCCAGGGCGATGTGGTAGGGCATGATCAGGTGCGCGTTGGCGCTGATCTTCAGGCCGCTGACGTCGATGCCGGCGCGGCGTAGGCCGTCGAGCTCGTTCAACAGCACCGACTGGGTCCACGACGACGCCGTTGCCGATGATGCAGGTCAGGCCCGGGTACAGGATCCCGCTGGGGACGAGGTGGAACTTGAACGTCTCGCCGTCCCGGACGATCGTGTGCCCGGCGTTGTTGCCGCCCTGAAAGCGGACGATGGCGTCCGCCTGCTCGGCGAGGAGGTCGACGACCTTGCCCTTGCCTTCATCGCCCCACTGGGCGCCGACGATCACGATTCCTGGCATACCGGGCCGGAGTCTAGGTGGTGGCTAAGCGATGTCGCGGTGCGGCTCGCCGTAGCGCTGCTGTCTGGCGTCCGCGCCGTACAGCGGCAGGACCTCGCACATCTCCTCCAGGCGGGAGACGGTGCGCTCGTGGATCTGGTCCGCGAGCGCGTCACGTTCGAGGTTCGTCGTGATGAGCACCGAGCGCTCCTCTTCGTAACGGGCGTTGATGATCGAGTACAGCTGCTCCAGGACCCAGTCCGACGTCTTCTCGGTGCCGACGTCGTCGATGTGGAGCAGGTCGACCTCCGCCAGGCGGTCCAGCAGCGCGGTGTAGGTGCGGTCGCTGTCGTCGTCGTAGGTCGTGCGGATCTCGGCCAGCAGGCGCGGCAGGGAGTAGATCGCGACCCCGCGCCCGGCGTCCAGCGCCGCCTTGGAGACGAGCATCGCGAGCGTCGTCTTGCCGGTCCCGACCGTGCCGTAGAGCCACAGGCCACGACCCTTGCGCAGGTTGGCGTCCAGATCGCGGATGTACTGCCGCACGGCGCGGACCTGCGCGGGCGCGGCGGCGGCGATCGACGGCATGGGCGCACGGTCGAACGACACCTCGCGGTACTTGCGCGGGATCGACGTCTGCAGGGAGTCCGTGCGCAGCTTGCGGTTGCGCGCCTCGCGGCAGCGGCAGCTCATCGCGACAGGCCGGACGGGATCGACCTTGATCCCCGAGCCGTCGCACTCCCCGTACGGGCACTCCCAGAAGAGCGCCATCTAGGCGTACTGCTCCTCGTTGACCCAGGACATGAACTTCGGGTACTCGCCCTGGAAGGAGAGCTTCACCGTGTCGAGGGAGCCGGCGCGGTTCTTGCCGATGATGAGCTCGGCCATCCCCTGGTCCTCGGTGTCCTCGTTGTAGTACTCGTCGCGGTAGATGAACGTGACCATGTCCGCGTCCTGCTCGATCGAGCCGGACTCGCGCAGGTCCGACAGCATCGGCCGGCGGTCCGCCCGCTGCTCCACGCCACGGTTCAGCTGCGAGAGCGCGATGACGGGGCACTGCAGCTCGCCCGCGAGGATCTTCATGCCACGGGACATCTGACCGATCTGCTCCACACGGCTCTCCGTCCGTCCGTCGGGGCGTAGGAGCTGCAGGTAGTCGATGATCACGAGGCCGAGCGATCCGTGCTGGGAGTGCATGCGGCGGGCCTTGGCGCGGATCTCCAGCATCGAGATGTCGCTGGAGTCGTCGACGAAGAGCGGGGCCTTGGACAGCTTGCCGGCGGCGTCGAAGATCTTCTTCCAGGCGGCGTCCTTGATGCGGCCCTTGCGCAGGTCGTCGCCGCGGACGCGGGCCTGGGAGGCGAGAAAGCGCCCGGCGAGCTCGGACTCGCTCATCTCGAGGCTGAACAGCAGGACGGGCTTGCCGTGGTCGATCGCGGCGTTCTCGGCGATGTTCGTGACGAGGCACGACTTGCCCATGCCCGGGCGCGCAGCGACGATCGTCAGGCTGCCGGGCTGGAAGCCACCCGTGATCGCATCCAGGTCGGCGAACCCCGACGGCGTCCCCGTCATCGACGTCCCGGACCGCGAGAGCTCGTCGAGCTTCTGCACCTCGGTGATGAGCACGTCGCCGATCGCACGGAAGTCCTTGGCATGGTCGTCGTGGGCGACCTCGAGGATCGAGCGCTCCGCCATCTCCACCAGGTCGCGCGGAGCCAGCTCGTGCGAGTGGACCGCAGCCTGGATCTCGTACGTCGTGGTGAGGATGTTGCGCAGGAGGGCGTGCTCCTTGACGATCTGCGCGTAGCGGCGCAGCGCGCCGACGGCCGGGACCTGACCCGTGAGGGCGTCGATCTCGGCCTCGCCGCCGGCCTCGTCGAGCTTGCCGCGCGAGCGCAGGTGCTCCTTGACCGTCAGCACGTCGATCGGCTCGCTGTGCGACCACAACTCGATCATCGTCTCGAAGATGAGCCGATGCCGCTCGCGGTAGAAGTCGATCGGCTTGAGGTTGTCCGCGACGACGAACTGGTACATCGGCTTGTCCGACAGGAGGATCGCGCCGAGGACGGACTGCTCGGCTTCGATCGAGTGCGGGGGCGCCACGCCTTGGATGACGTTGCCCTGAGCTGGCCTGCGGTCGTCTGACGGGTAGGGGCTCACCGCCCTTGACGCTAGCGGCGCCGCGGACGGCACGACGCCGATGTTGCCGCTCGTTGCGTCCTTTTGCGTGAGGTGACCCGATCTGCGCGCCCACCGCCGGGACTTGACGCTGCGCGAAGGTCTGCGACAGGCTCAGGCCATGCCCACCACCCCGTCAGACGGCAGCTACGAGACGCTGCTGTACACCGTCGCCGATGCTGTCGCGACGATCACGCTGAACCGTCCGGAGCAGCTGAACACGATCGTTCCGCCGATGCCCGAAGAGGTGCAGGACGCGGTCGTCGCCGCCGTCCGGGACCCGGTCGTGAAGGTCATCGTCATCCGCGGGGCCGGCCGCGCCTTCTGCGCCGGCTACGACTTCGGCGGTGGTTTTGCCCACTGGGACGACCAGATCACGACCGACGGGGCCTGGGATCCCGGAAAGGACTTCGCCTTCGCCACCGCGCCCGCGCTCTCGCCGACCCAGCAGTTCATGAGCGTCTGGCGGTCACCCAAGCCCGTGATCGCCCAGGTGCACGGGTGGTGTGTCGGCGGCGGCAGCGACTTCGCGCTCTGCGCCGACCTCGTGATCGCCAGCGAGGACGCGGTCATCGGCACCCCGTACAGCCGCATGTGGGGAAGCTATCTGTCGGGAATGTGGCTCTACCGGCTGGGTCTGACGAAGGCGAAGGAGGTCGCGCTGACCGGTCGGCCGTTCACCGGCGTGGAAGCGGTCGAGGCCGGGCTCATCAACGCCGCCGTCCCGTTCGCGCAGCTCGAGGCCACGGTGGCCGCTCGGGCGGCCGATCTGGCGTCGATCCCGTCGTCGCAGCTGGCAGCGATGAAGCTCGTCGTCAACCAGGCCTACGAGAACATGGGTCTGGCCTCCACACAGACGCTCGGCCCGATCCTCGACGGCCTGATGCGCAACACGCCGGACGCCCGCGAGTTCATCGAGCGGGCCGAGCAGGACGGTGTCCGCTCGATGGTCACCGAGCGCGATGGTCGCTTCGGGGACTACAGCCAGGCCCCACCCGAGCGTCGCCCTGACCCGGCGAACGTCATCGTCCCCTGACGGCCGCGGGCCGACCGCGCAACGACGACGGGACCCTTCCGGGTCCCGTCGATCCTGCTCGAAGCCCGGAGGCCGCGCGCCCGGATCAGGCCTCGGTCACCATCGTCTTGACGTTGGCGGTGACGCCGTCGCCGAGCTCGACGACGACGGTGTAGGTGCCGATGGTCTTGATCGGCTCCTCGAGGTGCACCTTGCGCTTGTCCACGTCCACGCCGCGTGCCGCCTTGATGGCGTCCGCGATGTCCTGGTTCGTGATCGAGCCGAAGAGGCGGCCGTCCTCGCCGGCCTTCTCCGACAGCGTGAGCACGGTCTTGTTCAGCTGCTCGGCGAGTTCGCCGGCGCGCTGGATGGCCTCACGACGGGCCTTGTCGGCCGTCGCGGTCGCGACCTCGGCCTGGGCCAGCAGGCCCTTGGTCGCGGGCGCAGCGAGCTTGCGCGGGATGAGGAAGTTGCGCAGGTAGCCCTTGGACACGTCGACGACGGTGCCCTTGGAGCCGACGCCGTCGACGTCCTGCAGGAGGATCGCTTCAGGCACGGCTACCGGCCCCGGTCTTCGCGACGGCCGCGGCCCGTGGTCTCACGGTCATCCTTGCCGGAGTCGTTCACGTAGGGCAGCAGCGCCAGTTCACGGGCGCGCTTGACCGCGACTGCGACTTGGCTCTGGTGACGACGGCAGGCACCGGTCAGGCGACGGGAGCGGATCTTGCCGCGCTCTGAGACGAACTTGCTCAGCGTGGCGATGTCCTTGTAGTCGACCTGCTCGACCTTGTCCTTGCAGAACAGGCACGGCTTGCGACGGCCGCTGCCGGCCCCGCCCTTCTTGTCCTTGCGGCGGGCGGTCTTGCCCGCATTGCGCTGCTTGGCCACGTCGTGACGTCCCTCTGGAAGCTCTGTATGACAGTGAGAGCGCGCACCTGGAGGCGCGCGCGAACCTTCATTGTGGCAGGTTCGGTCCACCGGCGGTCGCGCGGGCTACCACCTGCGCCGGACGACCCGGCCGGCAACGCAGACGGGCCTCCCGCAGGAGACCCGTGACCTACGCAGCCTTCGGCGGGCGGATCAGAACGGGATGTCGTCGTCCGACGTCGGAGCGCCGACGGGCTGCTGCCTCGCGGCCGGGGCGAAGTCGCCCATGTCGGCCGGCACGTCGGAACGCGGCGTGAACCCGCCGCCGCCGCCGCCGTCGCGGTCGGGCGAGGAGAGAAACTGGACGGTGTCGGCGATGACGTCGATCGACTGGCGGTTCTTGCCGGTCTCCTTGTCCTGCCACTCGCGCCACTCCAGGCGCCCGTCGATGGCGACGGGCCGGCCCTTGGAGAGGAACTTGGCGCAGTTCTCGCCCTGGCCGCCCCACACGGTGACGTCGAAGTAGTTCGGCTTGTCGACCCACTCGCCCGACGCGCCGTCCTTGCGACGGGTGTTGACCGCGAGGCGCAGTTTGCAGACGGCCATGCCGCTGGGCAGCGAGCGCAGGTCGGGGTCGGCGGTCAGGTTGCCGGTCAGGACGACCCGGTTGATGTTCGATGCGGCCATGTGCCGTCGCTCCTTTCGGGAGGGATTCCGGTCAGCTGAAGAGTGTCGTCGAGTCTAGGGTCCACCCCGGCGCGCACGTCCCGCCGCAGGGCCCAAACGGCCGCTTCTTCCGCTGTTTTGTTCCGGGGTCGGGGCCGGAGGTCGCGATCTGACACCCCGCAGAACGACCGACGGCCGCGCGAGGGCGGCCGTCGAGATCAGCAGTCTGGGTGTCCGCGGCGTGCGGACGGCGAGCCTAGAGGGCGACCTGGCGCTCCTCGTCCGGTGCCGCGGTCGGGATGACCGCCGGCGTGCCCTTCAGGTCCGGCGGAGCGCCGACGCCCGGGGCGAGCTTGATGATGCGAAAGCGGTTGACGCCGTCCGTGATCCGCAGCGTCCGGTTCAGCGCGGCAAGCAGGTCCGGGTTGCCGTGGAACTGGATGAGGTGGTACTCGGCATCCTTGTTGTTCTTGCCGACCTCGTAGGTCGTCTGGCGCGTACCCCAGTCGTGGGAGCCCACGACCTCTCCATGCTGTGTGACGAGCGCGGTGGCGTCGGAGAGGATCTTTGTGCGGGCCTCGGGCTCGAGCTTCGTGTCGAGAAGGAGCATGAGGTCGTACGTGGGCTTGTGCTTGGCCATAACGGCAAGGGACGGTAGCAAGGGGGGGCGGAACGGCGCGTCCCGGGGCTACACCGAACATGGATGGATCACCTCTGGTCGCCTTCTTGCGGCGGGTGCGCTGGCACAACGTCGCGCGCGCAGGCGCGCTGACCGGCCTCGTCGCCCTCGTCGTGCTGTGGCCCCGCCTGGCCGCCTCACCGCCACGCGTGCCTCCTGCGGCTGCGGTGCCGGTGCTCGGGGGCGGCGACCGAGAGCCTGCGGTGCGTCCCGCTCCCGTGATCGTGGGCGCAGGGAGGGACCCCGGACCGCCGCCGGCGACCGCTGACGTCAATGCAGCGCCCCGTCGCCGGAAGCCGGGGTCCGGACGCCGACGCAGAGCCGCAGAACCGATCGTGCGCCGGCGCAGGCAGACGGCCCCGATCAGGAGCAGGGCGGCGCCTGCCCGTCGAGCGCCCGCCGGCCGTCCGCCGGGTGCCGCGCCACCTGTTGCGCACGACGCGTCCGCGCCGGCCGCTGCCCGGCGGCGTGCACCGCGTCCACGCCAGTCGACCACGACCGGCCCCCGCCCGACCGGGCCCGAGTTCGTACCCGGCCACCGCGACTTCACGCCCGGCTGAGCGCCGGGTCGCCCGTCAGTCGGCGGCGGCCTTCGCGCGGATGTCCGCGAGTTGCTCGTCGATCCAGTCGCCGGGGTCGCGTGCGGTCACGATCTCCTTCAGCCCGGTGATCCTGCGCCGCCGCTCGTCGGCCCCCATCGTCAGCGCCCCGTGGATACACGTCGCGAGCTCTTGGATGTCGAACGGGTTGACGCTGATCGCGAACTCGCCGAGCTCCTCGTGGGCGCCCGTGTTCTCCGAGAGGATCGAGACGCCCGCGCGCTCGTTGACGAGCGGCCCCTCCTTCGCCACGAGGTTCATGCCGTCGAACATCGCGTTGACGAGCAGGACGTCGTAGTTCTTGTATGCCGCCATCGCCTCCTCCAGGTCATCACGAAGCTTGAGCTGGATCGGCATCCAGTCCGGCGTCCCGTGACGGTGGTTGACGACCGCCACGAGCGCCTCGATCTTCTCGAGGTACTCCGCGTACTCCGGGACGTCGGTCCGCGACGGCATGAGCTGCGCGATGAAGGTCACGCGCTCGCGGAACTCCGGATGCTGGTCCAGGAACAGGTCGAAGGCGCTGAAGCCACGCAGGACGTTCTTGGACAGGTCGGCGCGGTCGACGCGCAGGATGAGGTGGTCGCGCCGCCGCTGCAGCAGCTCAGCCTCGAACTCCTTGACACGCGCGCTCTGGGCCACCTGCCGCGTGGCGCCGGCGTCGATCGGCAGGGGGTACTCGCGGACCCAGACGTCGCGGCCCTCGAAATGCACGAGCCCCTGGTCGAAGTCGACGTCCAGGTCCATCAGGTCGCGGCAGCACTGCAGGAAGTTGCGCTTGTAGGAGGTCGTGTGGAACCCGATGATGTCGTTGGCCAGCAAGCCCTCGTAGAGCGCATTGCGGGTGCGGGTGGGCAGCACGCGCCAGGCGTCCGACTGCGTCCACGGGATGTGCACGAAGTGGCTGAGGAAGACGTCGGGGCGCGCCTTGCGGACGAACGCCGGCAGCGTGTACAGGTGGTAGTCGTGGACCATGACGACGGGATCCGTGACCCCGTCGATCTCCTCCAGCACGACGCGGGCGAGGTCCTCGTTGACGACCCGGTATCCGTCGTCGAAAGCCTCGATCTCGTTCGTCCGGATGTCCGGGGCGTTCGACAGGTCCCACAGATAATGCTGGATGAACCACAGCATCGGGTTGGCGAAGACGTTGTAGAAGCGGTCGTACGCCTCCGGGTCGGAGGTGACGTACCGCACCTGGTACTCGCCGCCCGACGGGGAGCGAACGGTGATCGGCCCGTCGGCCTCGCGGGAGCGGATCGCGTCCATCTGGGTCATCGCCGAGGCGATCCATGTCACCGGGCGGTGCGAGGCCAGGCCGGTGAGTGCCGTGACCAGGCCACCGGTGCCCCGGACGACCGTGCCGTCGTCCTGGAAGGTCACGGGTCCGCGGTTCGAGACGAGGACGAGCGGGGTTCTTGCCCCGGAGTCGGTCATGACCTCAAGCGTACCTCCGGGGGCCCTCCGTCAACCCCTCGGCGGTGCGCTCAAGGGCCGCTCCCCCAACGTCACCTCGATGCTCTGCGGCCGGCCGTCGCGGAAGATCTTGAGCGACACCTTGTCGCCGGGACTGTGCGGGATGAGCGACTGGGCGAGGTCATCGTCGTCCTTCACCTTCGTTCCGTCGACGCCCACGATGATGTCGCCGCCGACAAACCACTTGGACTCCTGGAAGCGCTCCTCCTTCGTCCCCGCCTTGATCCCGGCCTTGTCGGCGGGTCCGCCCGACGGGACGACCTGCACCCAGACGCCCTTCTCGACCGGCAGCCTGAAGTTCTGCGCCAACTGCGGGTAGACGGCACGGCTGGAGACGCCGAGGTAGGCGTAGTGCACCTTGCCGGAGGTGCGCAGCTGTCGCAGTGAGCGCTCGACGGTGTCCACGGGAACCGCGAAGCCGACGCCGGTGCCGTCGCCGCTCTCCGTGCGGATCTGCGAGTTGATGCCCAGGACCGCCCCGTCACGGTCCAGCAGGGGTCCGCCCGAGTTGCCGTGGTTGATGGCAGCGTCCGTCTGGATCGCCCCGGAGGTCGAGAAGCCGGTCAGCGAGTCGATCGAGCGATCCGTCGCGGAGATGACGCCGATCGACAGGGACTGCTCCTCACCGAACGGCGAGCCGATCGCCGCCACCGGAGCACCGACCTTCAGCCCCTGGGAGGACCCGAGCGGCAACGGGCGCAGGCGCAGGCCGGCAGGGTCGACCTTCAGCAGCGCGACGTCGGCGTACGGGTCGAAGCCGACGATCTTCGCCGGGACCTGGTTGCCGTCCGGGAACCGGACGTAGACGCGCCTGGCCTCGGAGATGTTGCCGCCCTCCCCGGTCGTGACGACGTGGGCGTTCGTGGCGACCTCGCCGTGCCGGAGATGACGAAGCCCGACCCGAGACCGCCGCCGTTGTCGCTGCCCGGGGTCTTGCTCGTGCCCTTCAGCCCGGCGCTGATGATCGTCACGACGCCTGGTGACTCACGACGGTAGATGCCCTCCGGGTCAAAGCCGCCGGCACCCGAGGTCTTCACGAGTTCGACGCGCGTCTTCTCCACCGTCGTCGTCGGGGCGGTGGCGACGTCGCCGACGGCAGCCGCCGGGGTGGTGGTGCTCGTGCCGGCGGAATCGTCGTTGCGGCCGCAGCCGGCGACGAGGAGGGCCGCGACGAGGACGGCGGTGCTTGCGCGGATTGGTGCGGTGGTCATGCCAGGGGCTCCAGGGTGATCGTGTCGGCGGTGGGGGCCGCGGGGCTGCCGGTCACGCCGGAAGCTCAAGGGTGAACGTCGTGCGTCCGGGCTGGCTTTCGACGGTCAGCCCGCCGTCCATGCGCTCGGCGAGCTCATGGGCGATGGCGAGTCCCAGGCCGGAGCCGTGGGCGTCGTTCGTGGTGATGAACGGCTCGAAGATGTGGGGCAGCATGGTGCGGTGGATGCCGGGGCCGAAGTCGGCGACGCCGAGGCGGACGCGTCCGTCGCGACGGCCGGCGCTGACGACCATGTCGGTGCCGTGCGGGGTGTGCGTCAACGCGTTGTCTATGAGGATACGCATGACCTGGGCCACCCGCTCCCGGTCCACGTGGGCGTTCAGCGCGCCGCTGGGCAGTCGCAGCTCAAGACGCGAATCGTGCGTGGCGAGCTGCGGCTCGAACTCGGCCGTGACGTTCCGGGCCAGGACGGCGAGGTCGGTCGCGCCCTTGCGCAGCTCCAGCGAGCCGGCCTCCAGCTTGGACAGGTCCAGGAGGTCGGTGGCCAGCTTTCCGAGCCGGTCGACCTGCCCGCGGACCTGGGTGAGGAACCGGTCACGCGTCTCGGGATCCAGGTCCTCGTCCTGGATGAGCTCGAGAAAGCCGCCGAGCGAGAAGATCGGCGTGCGCAGCTCGTGCGACGCCGTCGCGATGAAGCGCTTGCGCGCACCGTCGAGCTCCGCGAGCTGGCCGCGCATCGCGTCCAGCGTCGCCGCCAGGCGGCCCAGCTCGTCGTCGCGGTCCACCGGGAAGGTCGTCGAGAAGTCACCGTCGGCGACCTTGACCGCCACGGCCTCAAGCCGGGCCACGCGCGAGCTCAGCGCCTGCGCGACGAGGACGCCGAAGAGGACGGCCACCGCCAGCGCGAACCCCGCCGCGGCCAGCACGCGTCCGCGCACCACCGCGACCGCCCGCTCGGCGTCCCGCAGCGGCGCGGAGAAGACGACGACGTACCCGACCCGCGGCTCCCCCCGTCGTGTGAAGGTCAGCGGGATCGCGACCTCGCCGACCCGGCCGGTCGTGGTGACCTCCGTGCCGCGCGTGGGCTCTCGCCGGACGGCGGCCAGGTAGGCCGTGTCGAAGTTCAGCTCACGGATCACGGTCTCCGCGAACGAGTCGTACTGCGGGGTGAGCTGCAGACGCGTCCCGGACACGACGAGCAGGACCGTGACGCGGGCGCTGGACTGATCGGCGATCTGCGAGACGAGTCGGTTGATCTTCGGCGCAGGGACCGAGCTGCCGACGGACTGGCGCAGCCGCGGCGTGTACTGCCGGCCGATGCCCTCCAGGTCGCCGAGCTTGTCCTCGATGAGCCGGGTCTGCAGACCTGGGACGACAGCGACGTACACGAAGCCGAGCACGGCGATCGCGATGAGGCTGAACAGCAGCGTCAGCCGGATGCGCAGCGAGGCCATGACGTTCGCGCCGGTCCGCGCCTCAGCGGGCGGCGGTGTCGCGGAAGCGGTAGCCGACCCCGCGCACGGTGAAGATGTACTCCGGCTCCTTGGCGTCCGTCTCGAGCTTTTCGCGCAGGTGGCGGATGTGGACGTCGATCGTCCGCGGGTCGCGGTAGGCGCTGTCCCCCCAGATGCGCGTGAGCAGCTGGTCGCGGGTGAAGACGCGGCCCGGTGACTGCGCGAGCGCGGTCAGGATCTCGAACTCGACGAAGGTCGTCTGGACCTCCTGGTCGCGGATGCGCACCGACCGCTTGGCCAGGTCCACGACCAGCTCGTGGGCCAGCAGTGGCTCGCCCGCCGCGTCGACGTCGCCCTCGTCCCCGTCTGCAGCCATGCCGGCCCGCCGGAGCGTCGCCTTCACGCGCGAGCGGAACTCCCGCATGGAGAACGGCTTGGTGATGTAGTCGTCGGCGCCGAGCTCGAGGCCGAGGACCTTGTCGATCTCCTCGGCCTTCGCGGTGAGCATGATGATCGGGACGGAGCTGCGCGCCCGCAGGCGGCGGCAGACCTCGAGCCCGTCCAGCTGCGGCATCATCACATCGAGCACGACGAGGTCGAACGGCTGCTCGGCAAAGCGCGCAAGCGCCTCGCGCCCGTCGGACGCGCGAACGACCTCGTATCCGTCCTTTTGCAGGGGGTAGCTCAGCAGCGTCTGGATCGACTGCTCGTCGTCGGCGAGCAGGATGCGGGGGGCCCGTTCGGTCATGGTGGGTCGACCATCGTGACAAAGCGCCCTAAAGGGAGGCGCACGTCTTCGTGCCGGGCGGCGGCGAACGGTCGGAGGAACTACCCTCGGGACCCTCGGCATGCTCGACCCTCGCATCTACCGGGCGTCGTTCCTCCCCGTGCTGCTGGCGCTGCTCGCGGTGGCGTTCGCCCTCCAGGACCGGCCCCGCCCGATCGGCACGACGCTCGCACCGGACGCCTTCGTGGGTCAGAGCGCCGGCGCCCTCCTCGACGACCTCGCACGGGGGTACCCCGACCGCCGGCCCGGCAGCGTCGGCGACGACGCCTTGGCCCGCCGCGTCGCGGCCGAGCTGCGGCGTGCGTTGCAGCCCGGCGGCGAGGTCCGCACGACCTCCGTCGTGACGATGCAGCGATTCCGCGGGCGCACGATCGACGGGACCGATGACCTCGTCAACGTCATCGCGACCCGGCCGGGCCGGCCGGGGCCGGGCATCGTCGTGGTCGCCCACCGCGACGCGGCTGTCCGCGGCTCACGCGCAGAGCTGTCGGGGACAGCGGCGCTCATCACGCTGGCGCAGATCGCCGGCGGCGGACGTCTGCGCCGCTCGATCACGTTCGTCTCCACGACCGGGGGCAGCGGCGGCGCAGCGGGTGCCCGGGCCGCCGTGAGCCGTCTTCAGGAGCGCCCGGCGGCGGTCATCGTGCTGGGGGACATGGCCTCCGAGCGCACGCACCGGCCGTACGTCGTGCCGTTCTCGAACGGGCGGGGGGTCGCGCCCGTTCAGCTACGGCGGACGGTCGAGGCTGCAGCGCGGGCCGAGACCGGATCTGACCCCGGGAGCTTCCGCGCGGCGACGCAGTGGGTGCGCCAGGCCTTTCCGGTGACCGTCGGAGAGCAGGGGGCCTTCGGCCGCGCGGGCCTGCCCGCCGTCCTGCTGTCGGCCAGCGGCGAGCTCCCGCCGTCGCCCGACGCGCCGACCTCCGACCGCCGCCTGCAGGCCTTCGGACGCACGGCGCTGCGGTCGATCTTCGCGCTGGACAACGGACCGACGATCGCCGGCGGACCGGCGCCCGTGCTGCAGACCGCGCGCAAGATCCTTTCGGGTCGGGCGATCCGCCTGCTCGGCGGGGCGCTCATGCTGCCCGTGCTGCTCGTCGCCGTCGACGGCTTCGCCAGGGCACGGCGTCGGCGTGAGCCGGTGGGCCGGCGCCTCTCTGGGTGGCGCTGACCGCGTTGCCGTTCGCGCTCACCGGCGCGGTGGCCGTGCTGCTGGTCCTCGTCGGCCTCATCGATCCCGCTCCCCGCCAGGCTGTCCCTGCCTCGACGTTGACGTTGGACGGTGCCACGACCGCTGCCGGCGTGACGTTGCTGCTCGTCTTTGCGCTGGGGTGGGCCCTGCGCGGCTCGTTGCTGCGGTTGGCCGGTGTGCACGGACGTGTGGAGGACGGCTGGGCGGCGCCCGCGGTCGCGACGCTCATGATCCTGTGCCTCGCGGCCGTCGTCGTCTGGGTGGCGAACCCGTTCGCGGCGGTGCTGCTGGCACCCGCCCTGCACCTCTGGCTTCTGGCCGTGACGCCCGACTGGCGCTGGCCACGACCGGTCCGGATGCTTGCGGTCCTCGCCGGCCTCCTGCCTTTCCTCCTCGTGCTGCGGGCCGATCTGGGGGCGTTGGACTACTCGCTGCGCGAGGGCGCCTGGCAGGCGGTCCTGCTGGTCGGCGGCGGCGGTGTCGGCCCGTGGACCTGGATCCTCTGGTCGTCGATCGCCGGTTGCGGTGTGTGCGCGGCGATCGTCGCGCTGCACCCTGGGCAGCCCCCGGTCGACCGCAGCCCACACGAGCCGCGGACGAGCGTCCGTGGCCCCGGCGGGTACGTCGGTCCCGGCTCGCTCGGTGGCGTGTCGTCCGGGTTCCGCCGTTGAGGCGGGCCGGTGCGGCCACCCATCCGGACGAGCGTCCGCTCCGCCGGGCGCTCCGGGGTCTGTCGACCGTGCTCATCGTCGCGGGGACGCTGCTGATCGCCGACGCCGTCCTCACCGTGGTCTGGCAGGAGCCCCTGACGTCGTGGTGGACCTCGCACCGTCAGGACGTCCTGCGTGGCGAGTTGCGGTCGATCGAGCGGGCGCAGCCGTCGCGGGCCGACAGCGCGGTGCTGGCAAAGCTCCGCACCGACCGGGCGCGCGTCGCCTTCCTCTCGGAGGCGCTGCGCCGCCGCACGGAGCACGGCCAGGCCCTCGGGCGCATCCAGATCCCGGCGGCGGACGCGGACTTCGTCCTCGTGAAGGGATCGGACCCCGGCGACCTGCGTCGCGGCCCGGGGTTCTACGACGGCAGCCCGCTCCCCGGGTCGCCCGGGACGGTGGCGATCGCCGGGCATCGGACGACGTATCTGTCGCCCTTCCGGCATCTGGATCGCCTCAGGACCGGGGACCGCATCACGATCGACATGCCGTACGCCCGGTTTCTCTATCGCGTCCAGCGCCGCCGCATCGTCTCGCCGCAGGACGTGTCGGTCATCCGACGGGTCCGGTACGACCAGCTCGTCCTGAGCGCCTGTCACCCGCTCTTCAGCGCGCGCCAGCGCATCGTCGTCTCCGCGCGGCTCATCCGGGTGCAGCCCGGCGGCCTGCTCGCCCGGTTGTAGGGATCCGCCGGCCCGGCCGGCCTGTGACCGTCAGAGCCCGCACTCCCGGCCGCCGTTGCGTCCAGCGGCGGGGTTCGGCGCTCAGCCCCGGCCACGAAACCGACGATACGGTCGACGGGCGCACACGGACTCCGTCCGTGGGGGGCGCCTCGCACCGCCCGAGAACCCTCATGTCGGCCATCCCACCCACCCCTCACGAAGGACACCGCATGCGCATCGCCGAATTGCGGGCACAGATCTGCTCACAGAACTACCGGGTCGACCCCCACGCGGTGGCCGAGGCCATGCTGGCGCTCAGCGAGTCCGACGAGCGCGGCGTCAACGGCCGATCGGGTGCTCGAAGCCCTGCAGGGGCGCTGCCCCCGCGGCCTGACCGCTGAACGACACGCCGGACGGCGGCGGCTGAACCCGCCCCACCCACGCGTGCACGCCGGCACCCGTCGCTGCCTGCACGAGCGCCGGCGGCACGCTGACGCACAGCTCGAAGTCCTCGCCTCCGGTCACCGCGAACTCATGCGGATCGACGCCCAGCCCATGGGCGACCTCGACGACCCCGACGGCAAGGGGGACGGCGCGCAGGTCGATCGCGATGGCCACGTCCCCGGTCGCCGCAAGGTGGCCCGCGTCGGTCGCCAGCCCGTCAGACAGGTCCATTCCTGCGCGGACGCCGGCACGCACGAGCGCCCGGCCGGCGGCCAGCCGGGGGACCGGGCGCAGGTGCGCGGCGATGAGGGTCCGGGCGACGGCGTCGGACAGGCCGATCGCGGCGGCGGTCACCTGGCCCTCCAGGAGCGCGAGCCCGGCCGCGCTTGCGCCCAACGGACCCGTGACGCCGATGCGATCCCCGGGGCGGGCGGCGTCACGCGTGAGCAGGGCCCGCTCGTCCTCGGCCCAGCCGACGACGGTCACGCAGAGCGTGAGGACCGGGGCCCGCGTGACGTCGCCCCCGGCGATCACGACGCCGCCGGCCGTGGCGCAGAGCGCCTCCATCCCGCGTACGAGTTCCAGCCCGTCGGCCTGGGTGAAGGACGGCGGCGCCCCGAGGACGACGTAGGCCTCGCCGGCCTCGGCGCCCATCGCCGCCACGTCGCTGAGGGCCGCTGCGAGCGCACGGTGCCCGATGTCCGCCATGCCGACAGCCGGGTGGTCTGAGCGGAAGTGCACCCCGTCGACCATCGCGTCGACCGACGTGACCGCGTACGGGCGGGCGCGTACGACGGCGGCGTCGTCGCCGATCCAGCGGACGACGCGAGGGTTGCGGTCACGGCCGGGCGCCAGAAGCGCTTCGATCGCGGCGATGAGGGAGCGCTCACCCACGGGGAACGGTCCCGCGGCAGCGCCGGCTGGGTCCTACCGGTGGCGGTAGACGATGCGGGCGCGGCTGAGGTCGTACGGCGACACCTCCACGCGGACGCGATCGCCCGGCAGGATGCGGATGCGGAAACGCCGCATCTTGCCCGCCACGTGGCCGAGCACCTCGTGGTCGTTGTCGAGCTTGACTTTGAACATCGCGTTCGGCAGCGCCTCGACGACTTCACCCTCGAACTCGACCTTGTCTTCCTTGGCCATTACGCCTCAGGGTAGCGGGTGGCCTGCCCGCGGGGGCTGCGGCATGGTCAGGGCGTCGGGGTGATCCCGCCGTCGACCGACGTATCCGGCTGGGGCTGCGGCTGGGCCGGGGTGGCCGGCGGCAACCTGCGGCGGCGTCGCGTACTGCTCGGGCGGGTACTGCGTGCCGCCCGGTCCCTGGGTCTGCCCGTCGTCGGGGTTCGTCGCGTCCGGGTTCGTGCCGTCCTTCGAGCCGCCGTCCTTGCCGTCGGGCCCCGTGGACACGGACCGGCTGGCGTACTTGCCGAAGAAGGGCTCGGCGACGAACGGCTCCTTGGGCTGCGGCCAGTCCGTGCAGCCTTTGCGATCGACCGCGCTGGCCATGAAGTCATGCCAGATCTGCGCGGGGGCGTCGCCGCCGAACATCGTCCCGTAGCCCGGGACGTTCGTCATCGGGGTGTTCTGCTTGGGGTAGCCCACCCACACGGTGGTGTTGAGGTTCGACGTCATGCCGTTGAACCATGCGTCGATGAAGCCGGATGTCGTGCCCGTCTTGCCCGCGGTGGGGCAGAAGCCGAGGTTCGCGGCGACGCCGGTGCCGCGCGCGGCGTTCGCCTTCATCGCCTGGATCGCCTCGTAGGCCTGGCCGTCGGTGAACGCCTTCTTCTTCTCGGGCTTGCTCAGCGACGTGTCGACGCTGCCATCGGGGTCGACGACCTTCGTGATCGCGACGGGCCGGATGCGGTAGCCGCCGTCGTTGACGGTGACGAAGGCCCGTGCCATCTCAAGGACGGAGACCCCGTACTTGAAGCCTCCGAGGGCCTCGGCCGGGTAGGAGTCCATGTGGCTCGTGACGCCCATGGCCCGGGCCATCTTCGTCACGGCCGGAGGGCCGAGGTCCAGGTCGAGCTGCTGGAAGACCGTGTTGTCGGAGCTGACGACCGCGTTGAAGAGCGTCTTGGACCCGCCGGACGCGCCACCGTCGGAGTTGGACACCTCGATCTTGCCGTACGTCGGGTCCACGAAGTCCAGCTTCTTGGACTGGTACGTCGTCTTGTTGATGTCCACCCCGCGGGCCAGCGCGGTCATGAGGACGATGATCTTGAACGTCGACCCGGGCTGGCGCTTGGCCTGCGTGGCGAGGTTGAACTTCGAGTCGCCGTAGTTCGCCGACGACGCCATCGCACGGATGTGCCCGTTCTTCGGGTCGATCGAGACGAGGGCCGAAGAGGGGGAGCCGGGGGCTGCCAGGCGGCCGGCGATCGCCTTGCGCGCCTTCTTCTGCATGTCGAAGTTCGAGCGTCGTGTAGACCCGCAGCCCGCCCTGGCGCGACCTTGCGCTTGCCGTACTTGCGCACGAGCTCCTGGCGGACGTAGTCGAAGAAGTAGCTCTCGCGCCGCGACTGGTAGAAGTCGGACTTGTGGAGCTCGATCTTCGACGCGAGGGCGTCGGAGTACTGCGACGTGTCGATGTAGCCGAGGTCGAGCATCTTGCGCAGGACCTCGTTGCGACGGCGCAGCGCGGCGTCGCGGTCCAGGTACGGGTTGTACTGCGAGGGCGCCTGCGGCAGGCCGGCCAGCAGTCGCGGCCTCCGGCAGCGTCAGATCCTTGGCGTGCTTGTCGAAGTAGATGCGCGACGCGGCCTCGATGCCGTACGCGTTCTGCCCGCCGACCGTGCCGTACGGGACGGAGTTGAGGTACGTCGTGAGGATCCAGTTCTTGCCCGTCGTACCGGGGTGGAGGTTCTCGAGCTCCTCGGCGAGCTTCGCCTCGCGGATCTTGCGCTTGTAGTCGCGCTCGCGATCCTGCGAGTAGAGGTTCTTGATGAGCTGCATGGTGAGCGTCGAGCCGCCCTGGACCTTCTCGCCCTTGCTCTCGAAGTTCTTGATCGCCGCGCGGATGACGCCTTCGAAGTCGACGCCCTTGTGCTGGTAGAAGCGCTGGTCCTCGATCGCGACGGTCGCGTCCTTCATGACCTGCGGGATCGTCGGTCGACGTGATCCGGGTCGCGCAGCGTGTCGGCCTGGATGACGCCCAGGCGCGTGCCGTCGGCCGCGTAGACGATCGAGTTCTGGCCCTGGTCCAGCGGCTTGAGCTCCGTGATGTCCGGCGCGGAGTTCGCGATGGAGACGACGTAGCCGACGAGCGAGAGGCCGACGATCGCCAGCGTCGCGGTCACCACGCCGACGCCCAGCAGGATGAAGAGGCCGGGCCCGCTCTTGCTGCGGTTACGGCGACGTTGTCTCTCGCGGCGGGACATGGGGAAGGGGGCGCCTCGTCAGGTGCTCGGGCCGGGGGCGGGAAGCGGGATCGCCCGGCCGTCCGGGGACGGAGCGGTCCCTAGATGGTACTCCGAGGCGTCGGGCCTGTTGTCCGGTTCGCCGCGCGCGGGCCGAATCATGCCCGGAGGGCACGCAGGGCGTCCTCGCGGAGGCGGGACTCGCGGCCCGCGCGGTCCCCCGGCGCGGCAGGGGCGTCCACGAGCAGCAGCCGGGTGCCCTCGGCGCTCGTTTCGGCGATCTGCACCCGGATGTCGTCGAGGGCCTCGCGGATGCGATCCACGGCGTCGATGGGGTCGACGTCCGCGCCGATCCACAGCGACGCCTCGACGGCGACGAACGGGTCGACGATGGAGTCGTTGCGCAGCACGCCGCCGGCGAGTCGCTCGTTCGGCACGATGATCCGCGAGTCGCTGCCGGTGCGCAGCCAGGTCGAGGTCAGGCGGATGTCCTCGACCGTCCCGGTCTCGCCTTCGAACGTCACGAGATCGCCGATGCGCAGCGGCTGTGTCACCGCGAGAAAGACCCCGGCGATCGCGTTGGCGAGCGATTGGCGCGAGGCGAAGCCGACGACGGCCGCGGCGATCGCGCCAGAGGCCAGCACCGCGCGCCCGATCTGATCCAGGGCCGTGAACTCCGAGAGGGCGATCGCGATCGCGATCGTCACGATCGTGGCGTCCACGGCGCGCCGGATGAAGCGCAGGCGGGTGTCGTTGGCCTGGCTGATGTGCCCGCCGGACACCACCGTGGCCCACCGGCGCCCGAGCCGGGACGTCCAGCGGTGAAACAGGACGACCGCCACCGCCGCGACGAGCAGCGTCGTGAGCGCGGTGATGGCGTGGTCGTAGCGGTCAAGAAAGGACTGCGACTGCGCCATGATGGTGAACCCCATGGCCCCTGACCGTAACCGAGCGGCTGCTGCGGGCGCCGGCGCGGCGCCCGTCCGCGCCGTCCTGCTCGACGCGCTCGGGACGCTCGTCGGTCTGGAGCCGCCCGCGCCGCACCTGCGCGCGGCGCTGACCCGGCGCGGGATCCACGTCGATCAGGGGGCCGTGGACCGCGCGATGGCCGCGGAGATGGCGCACTACCGCGCCGAGCACGGTCGCGGTGGGACGCCGACAGGCTTGATCGGCCTGCGCGAGGAGTGCGCGCGCCTGATGGGCGCCGAGCTCGGGCCGCCGGCAGCGGACCTCGACGACGCCGCACTCGTGGAGGTCCTGCTGGAGTCGCTGCGGTTCTTCGCCTACCCGGAGGCGCCGACCGTCCTGCGACAGTTGCGTCTGCGGGCCTGAGCCTCGTCGTCTGCAGCAACTGGGACCTCTCGCTGTACGAGGTGCTCGCGGCGACCGGGCTCGAGGCCCTCGTCGACGGCGTGGTCGTCTCCGCCGTGGAGGGGGTGTCCAAGCCGGACCCGCGGCTGGTGCAGATCGCGTTGTCGGTGGCGGGTCAGGTGCCCCCCGAGGCAGCGGTGCTCGTCGGCGACAGCGTCGCCGCCGACGTGCGCGGGGCCCAGGCAGCCGGCGTGCGGCCCGTCCTGGTGCAGCGTGAGGGCGACGAGGTCCGGTCAGCGGATGAGGACGGCGAAGGCGCCGGGTCCGTGCAGATCCTCCCCGACCTGACCGGGCTCGTGGACCTCGTCCTCTACCCTCGGCAGACCCGATGACGACCCCGCCGCCCCCGACCCAGGCCCCGGCCTGGCCGCCGCCACCGGACCCGCCGGAGCTCCCTCTCGGGGTGCAGCCCGCCGACGGGCGACCGGCATGGCCGCCGGTCAGCGCGCTGCTCGTCATCGTCGCCGGCCTCGCGGCGGCGATCGGCGGTGGGCTCGTCATCTCGATCATCGGCGTCATCCTCGGCGCGGACCTGCAGGACGCGCCGCCGTCCATCGCGATCCTGTCGACGGTCGTCCAGGACGTCTGCTTCGTCGGGGCCGTCGTCCTCTTCGCCCGCTCGCGCGGCACGACCGCACCGTGGCAACTCGGGTCTGCGCCGGACGCGGCTGTGGTCCGCGATCGGCTGGGGCGCGCTCGCCTTCGTCGCGCTCATCGTCTTCAGCGTCGCCTTCAACGCCGCCATCGGACAGGATCAGGCGGAGAACCTGCCGGAGTCCCTCGGGGTCGACCAGAGCACGGCGGCGCTCGTCGGCACGGCGATCCTCGTGACGGTCCTGGCGCCGATCGCCGAGGAGATCCTCTTCCGCGGCTACGTCTTCCCGGCGCTGCGCAACTGGCGCGGGACCGGCCCTGCGGTCATCGTCACCGGCCTGCTCTTCGGCCTGCTGCACGTCGTGTCCTCCCCGGCCTACGCCCTCGTGCCGCTCACCCTCTTCGGCGGCCTGCTCTGCGTCCTGTACCTCAAGACCCGCTCGCTGTACCCGTGCATCGCGCTGCACAGCGTCAACAACTGCATCGCGTTCGGCGGTGCGCCAGAGGTGGGCTGGACCTGGCAGATCCTGCCGCTGGCGGCCGGGGCACTCGGCACGGTGGCGCTCCTCGCGCTGCTGGTGCGCCGCCGGTTCGGGCCGGCTCCGCTCGGGCTGTCGCCGGTCTGAGCGTCGGTCGGCCCTCGCACACCGCCGGCTCTTCGTGTGGAAAACGGCCCGGGCCGCCGGTACGATGCGGCGCACCATGACCGCTCGTGCCCTCGCCAACGCCCTCGCCGTGACCGCCGGCCTCCTCACCCCCGCCGCCGCGCTCGCGCAGGACCAGGCCCCGGCACCCGCGCCCCTGACCCCACCGACCGCAGCGCCCGCCCCGGCCCCGGCGCCGGTGAAGGCCACGATCACGCTCGTCGCCGAGCGGGTCGGCCCGACGCGGACCGTCCTCGTCGGCGGGCGGGTGCGCCTGCGCGGGGTGGTGCGTCCGTACGTCGCCGGCCAGACCGTCATCGTCCGCGTGACGCAGAACGGGCGCAAGGTCCTCGTGAAGCGCAAGCAGGTCCTGCGCTCGGGCAACGGCGGCTTCGGCACGTTCGTCCTCGGCTTCGTCCCGGCGGACGCGGGGGCCGCCACCGCGAAGGCTTCTCACCTGACGTCGCCGCAGATGTCGTCGGCCGTCTCGAAGGTCGCGCGCTTCGACGTCCTCCCTCGCGTCGTGCCCCAGGGCAGCTCTGGCCGCAAGGTCCGCCTGATGCAGCAGCGGTTGGACGCGCTCGGCTACGTCGTCGGCGAGCCCGGGGTCTACGACGGCCGCACCGCCAGGGCGGTCCTCGCCTTCCGCAAGCAGACGGGGATGACGCGGATCGCCAGCGCCGACAAGCCGTTCTTCCAGGCGATCGCGCGCGGCGCCGGTGCCTTCAAGGTGCGCTTCCGCAACCACGGGCGGCACATCGAGGGCGACCTGACCCACCAGACGCTCGCGCTCATCGGCGCCGGCGGCAAGGTCGAGCGCATCTACCCGCTCTCTTCGGGCAAGCCGTCCACACCGACGATCCTCGGCAGCTTCCGGATCTACCGTAAGGATTACGGCACGAACGCCAAAGGCATGATCGACGCGAGCTACTTCATCCGCGGCTACGCGATCCACGGCTACCGCGAGGTCCCGGTCTATGCGGCCAGCCACGGCTGCCTCCGGGTCCCGCCGCCCGACGCGCGGTCGATCTCCAACTGGGGCAGGCACGGCACGATCGTGGACACGTACTACCGCTAGACCCCGCCTGGCCGGGTCGGTCGGGCCCCAGCTCCGTAGTACCCTCGCTGGATCTTGGGACCGCTTCTGCCCGACGACGGTCCAGCCGGCGCGCGCTACATCCGGCGCACCCGGGGCATAGCGGCCGAGATCGTCGCCTTCGTCCTCGTGACGATCCTGCTGCCGCTGCTGCTCGTCGTCGCGCTGCTCGTGGACGTCGCGCTCGGCGTCGTGAGGCGCAAGCCGTGGATGGCCACGCGCCTCGTGCTCTTCGCCTGGTGGTTTCTCGCGGGCGAGATGGTCGGCATGGCGTCGCTCCTGGGTGGATGGCTGCTGACGGGCGGTCCCCTGCGCGAGGACTCCGCGCGCCGACGTCGCTGGGTCTACCGCACGCGTATCCGCTGGGCGTCAGGACATTTCAACGGGGTCCGCGTCCTCTTCCGCCTCAAGCTCGAGGTGGAGGACCTTCAGGTCGCCGCCCCCGGGCCGGTCCTCGTGTTCATCCGCCATGCGTCGATCATCGACAACACCATGCCCGACGCCCTCATCGGGGCGGCGCACGGCATCGGCTTGCGCTTTGTCCTCAAACGCGAGCTGCAGGCGATCCCGACGATCGACATCGGGGGTCGTCAGGTCCCGACGACGTTCGTGCGCCGCGCCTCCAAGGACCCGGAGGCCGAGCTCGCGCTCGTGCGCAGGCTCGCTGTCGAGCTGGGGCCCGACGAAGGGGTCCTCATCTACCCCGAGGGCACCCGCCACACCGCCGAGAAGCTGGCCAGGGCGCAGGCGACCATCGCCGAGCGTCAGCCGCACATCGCGCCGTACGCCAACCGGCTGTCGCATCTGCTGCCCCCGCGCCTGGGCGGGCCGCTGGCCCTCATGGACGAAGCGGGTGGTCGCGCCGACATCGTCTTCTGCGGGCACGTCGGTCTCGACGGGTTCGAATACATCAGCGACATCTGGTCCGGTGGTCTCGTCGGGACGACGGTCCGGGTGAAGTTCTGGCGGCACGCCGGGACGAGCGTCCCGGCATCCGAGGAGGACCGGATCGCCTGGCTCTACGCCCAGTGGCAGACCATGGACGACTGGATCGGTGCCCAGCGCACCGACCTGGGCAGCCAGGGCCTGCCGCCGAAGGCCGCCGCTGCCCTCCGCTCCTGACGGCTGGGTCCGCCTCGCGCGCTCCCCGTCAGGCGCGCCCTGCGGCAAAGCGCGACAGGAAGCCCAGGCCGAAGCCGTAGACCGCCAGGGCCAGCAGGGCGGGGATCGAGCGCCGCATCCACGCGCTGGGGTTGTCCTGCGTGACAAACGCGACGGGTGCCAGGAGCACGTCGTCGGCATCGTCGAGGGCCTCGCGGGCAGCTCCGTGGTCGGCTTCGCGGACCCGTTCCTGAGCCGGGGAGGGGTCGGCGAAGCCGGAGGGGTCCGTGACCGCGGTGAACGTCGTCCCGGCGATGCCGGCCCGGCTGGACCTCGAGCCCGAGCGGGCCTCGTCGATCGCGAAAGCCGCGAAGGAGAACACCACGACGAGCGACGCGACGACGGAGGCGAGGCGGAGCGGACCCTGGAACACGCTCTTCTCTACGGCAGACCTGCGGCCCGCCATGAGCGCCGGGGCCGGCGCTCGACGGGTGGCGCAGGGCTCAGGCCCGCGGTCGGTCCGGGTACACGTCGTCGATCGTCGCCAGCGCGACGTACGGCGCATCCCCGATGGCGGCCCGGATCGCCTCGGCGCCACCGGCCAGGCGGTCCAGGACGCTCACGACACCGACGATTCTGCGGCCCTCGGCACGCAGGGCGTCGATCGCCTGGAGCGTCGAGCCGCCGCTCGTCACGACGTCCTCCACGACGAGGCAGCGGTCGGTGTCGTCCAGAAACGGGCCCTCCACGCGGCGCTGCAGGCCGTGCGCCTTGCTCTCCTTCCGGATGAGGAAGACCTTGACGTCGGCCCCCGCGGCCAACGCGGAGCACGCGACGGGGTCGGCCCCCATCGTCAGGCCCCCGACGGCGGTGGCGTCCCATTCGGCCGCGTACCCGGCGACGAGCTCGCCCATCGCCGTGAAGCCCGGGGGCCGCAACGTCGCGCGTTTGGCGTCCACGTAGTACTGCGCGGTGGCACCGCTGCTCAACACGACCTCGCCGATCACGAGGGAGTGGGCGCGGAGTTCAGCGATCAGGCGGTCACGTGCGTCCATGGTCACGCACGCTATCGGCGGAGCGCCCCCGGGCGCCCCATCCCGGCTTGGGCAGCTGTCCTTCCGCCCAGGCGGCGGCAAGGCTCGTCTGCGTCCACCCGAGCAGCGAGCCCTCGTAGCAGAGGTGGCGCGGCATCCATCGCGGCGAGAACTTCGCGTTGAAGCGATAGAGCGACTCGATCTGGAAGAACGGGTTGAGGATGCGGGCCACCCGGCCGAGGAACCGCTCGCGGACGCCGTCGGGACTGTGGATGAGCCGGGCAAAGGCCGCGAAGTTCAACGACACCTCCTCGATGCCGCACAGGTCGCGCAGGAGCTCGACAGACCGCACGACGAGCGCGTCGTTCAGGCCGTTGGGGACGTTCTCGCGGTCCCGGCGCATGAAGCTCAGCGAGACCGCCGGGCGTCCGTACGTCGGGACGAAGTGCAGAAAGCCCCGGACGGCCCCGGCCGCGTCCCGCGCCACGACGACGGTGCACGCGTCCAGATGGTCGCTGTCCAGGGCGTCCATCGCCATCGAGAAGCCGCGCTCGGGCGAGCCGTCGCGCCAACGGGCGCTGACCGCCTCGAGTTCGGCGATCTCGGTCGGCGCGAGGTCGCGTCCGTGATGCAGGGCGATCGTGTAGCCCGCGCGCTCGACGCGGTTGACGGCCTGGCGGACCTTCTTTCTGCGCTTCTTGTCCACGGCGAACGTCCGGGTCTGCACCACCGCCTCGTCACCGAGGTAGAAGGAGCGCAGCCCCGCCCGGCCCCAGAGCTCGGCCATGCTGTCGCAGGCCCCGACGACGCCCAGGCGCAGTCCGCGGACCTCGGCGAGCGCACAGACCTCGCGCACGAGTCCGGGGACGGCCTCGGGCGGCCCGACGGGGTTGCCGGCCACGAGCAGGACGCCGTTCTGCACGCGGTAGGCCAGAAAAGCCTGGCCGTCGGCGCTCCGAAGGTGCTCCAGGTCGTCGCGCAGCTTGAAGAAGCTCAGGGTGTCGACGCCGTGCGTCCGCACGATCTGCGCTGCAGCCGCGCGTGCCTCGGCGCTCGGGAGGTGGACGGGGTCCCGGATCGGCCGAAGCAGCACCCAGGCGCTCGCGACGAGCGTGGTGGCCGCGAGCGCGGGCGCCGCCAGCCAGCGGCCCGTGATGGCGTAGGCCGACAGGGCGGCACCCGTCGCGCCGGCCCAGATGCCCGCGGTGCGCAGCAGGGCGGTGCGCAGGCGGCCGTCGACGTGCACGGCGCAGAACGCCTCCCGGCCCCACCACACGAGGGCCGCCACCGCCCAGGAGGCCAGCGCCTCCTCGACGTCCAGGCCCTTCAGCAGGTCCAGCCCGCCGGCGACCAGCAGGACGGCGACGGCGAGGTGGGCCGCCCGGCGCCGGCGGCGAGCCAGGTAGTAGCCGACGAGCAGCAGCACGAGCCCGGCGGGGAGCGCGAGTCCGTGTGCGGCGAGGATGACTTCGCGGGGGAGCACGCGCCCTGCTGCCCTCAGGCGCCCGTCGAGCTCGGGGGTGAGGGCGCTCACGACGTTGACCAGCCCGGCCAGGGCGACGGCGACGCCGACGGTCAGCGGGACCCAGTCACCGCGGCGGTGGGGCCGCAGCGGAAGGTCGGAAATCGAGGAAGGCATCTCGGAGATCACACCACCGGCGCCACAAGGTTGCCTGAAGGCCCCGTGAGGATGCACTCACCCGTACAGTGACAAGGGCGCCCTCGTAGCTCAGGGGATAGAGCACCGGTTTCCTAAACCGGGTGTCGGAGGTTCAAGTCCTCCCGGGGGCATGTCGACCGGACCCTGGCGCCGAACCCACCTTCGCCGGGCGACGGGCCGGGCAGGCGCAGAATGCTGGCCGCTTGCTGACAAGCGGCGCCGGGCGAACGGGATTTGCCGACGCGGCTCGTGTCGGCGGGGTATGGTCACCCGACTTCACCAAGGGGGGCCGATCGAGGCCCCCTCCGCTTGAGCCCGCACCCTCACATGATGCTTTCCCCCAACCCGTCAAGCCCCTCGGCTCGGACGCTGCCCTCTTGAGCACGCCTCTGCTGGACATCGCCCCCGACTCGGAGCCCGTCGGGCACGAGGACGAGGTCCGCTCGATCGCGGCCCGGACCCCGATCGAGCTGTTCTGGCGTCGCCTGCGCAGCGACAAGGTTGCGCTGGCGGCGCTCACGATCATCGTCCTGGTCTGCGTCTTCGCGATCCTGGCGCCGCTCATCATCAAGATCGCCGGGACCCCGAAGCCGAACATCACGAACTCGGACCTCACCGACGACTTCGGTCAGCCGCTCGGGCCGAACGGCAACCACCCCTTCGGTGTGGACCAGCTCGGGCGGGACGTCTTCTCGCGCGTCGTGTACGGCGCCCGCGTCTCGCTCATCACCGCGTTCACGGCCACGGCACTCACCGTCTTCATCGGCGTCAGCGTCGGCCTGATCGCCGGATACTTCCGCGGGTGGGCCGACAGCCTGCTGACAAGGACGATGGACCTCGTCCTCGCCTTCCCGGTCCTCGTCCTCGCCGTCGGCGTCGGCGTGGCCTGCTCGGGCAAGGACGGCTGCCTGGGCGGCGCGATCCAGCCCGGCCTCAGCGTCGTCATCTTCGTCATCGTCCTCACCTCGTGGCCCTACATGGCCCGGATCGTGCGCGGCCAGGTGCTGTCGCTGCGCGAGCGCGAGTTCGTCGACGCCTCGCGGTCCCTCGGTGCCTCCGACGCCCGGATCATCTTCAAGGAGATCCTCCCGAACCTCGTCGCGCCGATCATCGTCTACACGACGGTCCTCATCCCGCAGAACATCCTCTACGAGGCGTCGCTGAGCTTTCTCGGGGTGGGCGCGGATCCGGACACCGCCTCGTGGGGCCAGATGATCTCGGATGCGACCACCATCTTCCGCGACGCCTGGTGGTACATGACGTTCCCCGGCCTCGCGCTCCTGATCACGGTCCTCGCCTTCAACCTCATCGGCGACGGACTGCAGGACGCCCTCAACTCCCGCACCGCGAAGTAGTCCGTTCGCCCGACGTCCGCAGACCGTATGCCGTTCGCAACAACACCCGAAGTGCACTTGCCGTACGACTCGCACAGGGGCTCGCATGCCCCAACACCGAAAGGACAGCCATGACCAGTCGCATGCTGCGTCTTGCCATCGCCGGAGGGGTCAGCGCGCTCGCGCTCGGCGCCTCCGCCTGTGGCAGCGACGACAACGGGGGGAGCTCGAGCTCCGCCTCCAAGCCCGCCGCCAAGACGCCGACCGAGGGTAAGCAGGGAGGCGTGCTGAAGCAGCTCGGCGCTTCAGACGTCGACTACCTGGACCCCGGCCACACGTACTACACCGGTGGCTACCAGGTCGCGTATGCGACCCACAAGATGCTCTACAGCTACAAGCCGGGCGAGGACACGCCGACGCCCGACCTGGCCGACGGTGATCCGCAGATCTCCCCGGACAACAAGACGATCACGATCAAGCTGAAGCCCGGTCAGAAGTTCGCGCCGCCGGTCAACCGCGACATCACGTCCAAGGACGTCAAGTACGCGATCGAGCGCACCTTCTCCAAGAACGTCGGTGGCCAGTACACCTTCTACTACGGGGCGATCGCCGGAGCACCGAAGAAGCCCACGGACGGCGTGAAGCCGATCAGCGGCCTCCAGACGCCCGACGACAACACGCTCGTCATCAACCTCAGCACGGCCGCCGCCCCGAGCGTCGCGCCTGCGCTGGTCATGCCCTTCACGGCGCCGGTCCCGCAGGAGTACGCGGAGAAGTTCGACGCCAAGAACCCCTCCACGTACAACACGCACGTCGTCGCGTCGGGTCCCTACATGGTGGCCAACGACGCGCAGGGCAACCTGACCGGTTACAAGGCCGGCAAGTCGATCGACCTCGTGCGCAACCCGAACTGGGACAAGAAGCTCGACTACCGCCCGGCGTACCTGGACGGGATCAAGCTGACGACGAACGAGTCCAACGCGTCCGTCGCGGCGCAGCAGGTCCTCAAGGGGTCCAAGCTCGCGCTCGACACGAACCCGCCGTCGGCCGAGCTGAAGCTCGCCGCCACGCAGTTCAAGGACCAGTACCAGCAGGTCGCGGCCGGTGGCTTCCGGTGGTTCCCGCTGAACACGTCGATCAAGCCGCTGGACAACCTGGACGTCCGGAAGGCCATCCTCGCCGGCTTTGACCGCGTCGCGGCCATCAAGGCGCGCGGCGGCAAGTTCGTCGGCATCCCCGGGACGCACTTCATCCCGCCGGGCATCCCCGGCTTCGACGAGGCCGGCGGCGAGAAGGGCATGGGTCAGGACTTCCTGGCCAACCCGCGTGGTGACATGGCCGTCGCCGCGAAGTACATGAAGGCGGCGGGTTACCCGTCCGGCAAGTACACCGGCAGCGACGAGCTGCTGATGGTCACGGCCAACGCGGATCCGGGCAAGGCGCAGGCACAGGTCGCCAAGGCGCAGCTCGAGAAGCTCGGCTTCAAGGTGAAGCTGCGCACCGTCCCGCAGGACGCGGTCTACACCGAGTACTGCCAGGTGCCCGCCAAGAAGGTCGCGATCTGCGGCTCGGCCGGCTGGTTCAAGGATTTCAACGATCCCCAGTCGATGCTCGAGCCGACGTTCAAGGGCACGTCGTTCAACAAGAACGGCGGCAACAACAACCTGGCGCAGCTCCAGGATCCCGCGATCGACGCGGCCATGAACAAGGCCGCGCTGCTCACGGGGGACGAGCGCTACAAGGCGTGGGCGGACATCGACAAGATGATCGTCGACCAGGCCCCGGCCGTGCCCTTCATCTGGGACAACACGACCATCATCTGGTCCAAGGACGTCGCGGGCTCGGTCAACGGGTACTACACGGCCCTGGACTACAGCTTCACGTCGCTGAAGTAGACGCACTGATTCGCTGACGGTGGTGGGCGCCTGCGGGCGCCCGCCACCGCGGATCCCGCCTTCTCCCAAGGACGCCCATGGGCACCTACATCATCCGCCGCATCCTCTGGACGATCTTGCTGCTGTTCCTCATCAGCCTGATCACGTTCGTCATCTTCAACGTGCTGCCGAGCGCCGATCCGGCGTTGTTGCGTGCCGGCAAGAACCCGACGCAGGAGAGCATCGCCGCGATCCGCGAGCAACTGGGCACGGACCGTCCCAAGATCGAGCAGTTCGGCTCGTACATGAAGGACCTCGTCTTCCACTTCGACTTCGGCCGCTCGTACATCAACGACGTCGACGTCAGAGCCACGATCATGGACCGGCTCCCGAACACGCTCTTCCTCATCTCCGGCGCCGCGATCATCTGGTTCACCGCCGGCGTCATCATCGGCACGATCTCCGCGGTCAAACGGGGCTCGATCATGGACCGCGTGGCCATGGGCAGCGCCCTGGTCCTGATCTCGGCGCCGGTCTACTGGCTCGGCCTCGTGGTCACCTACCTCTTCTCCTCCGACCTGGGCAAGTACCCGCTGCTGCCAGGGGTCGGGGGTTACCAGGCCGCGAACGGGTTCTTCGACCAGGCCCACGCGCTGGTCATGCCGTGGCTCGTCCTCGCCGCCGCGTTCGCCGCGATCTACGCCCGCCTGCTGCGCTCCAACCTCCTCGAGGTCATGGGCGAGGACTACATCCGCACCGCCCGGGCCAAAGGCCTTCCGGGACGCTCGGTGATCCGTCACGGCCTGCGCTCGGCGATCACGCCGCTCATCACCGTCCTGGGGCTGGACCTCGGCATCCTCGTCGGCGGCGCCATCCTGACGGAGTCGGTCTTCTCCATCCCGGGCATCGGCCGCCTCTCGTTCGACGCGATCCAGCGCGGAGACCTGCAGACGATCCAGGGGACGACGCTCTTCCTCGCGCTGGCCGTCTGCCTCTCCAGCCTCGTGGTGGACATCCTGTACGCGTTCCTCGACCCCCGGGTGAGGTACTGACCATGGCCCCGCTGCTGCAAGTGAAGGACCTGCGGGTCCGCTTCTCGACCGAGGACGGCGATCGTCAACGCCGTCGACGGCGTCTCCTACAGCATCGACTCCGGGCAGACGCTCGGCATCGTCGGCGAGTCGGGTTCCGGCAAGTCCGTGAGCTCCCTCACCGTCATGGGCCTGACCCGTGCGCGCCAACGCCGAGATCACGGGCGAGGTGCTCTTCGAGGGCCAGGATCTGCTGCAGGCCGACGAGAAGACCATGCGAACCGTACGCGGTGGTCCGATCGCCATGATCTTCCAGGACCCGATGAGCTCGCTGCACCCGCTCTACCGCATCGGTGCGCAGCTCGTCGAGGCGGTGCAGATGCACCAGAAGGTCTCCAAGTCCGCCGCCCGCGACCGTGCCGAGCAGATGCTGTCGCTCGTGGGGATCCCGGACGCACGCAACCGGCTGGACGCCTACCCGCACGAGTTCTCGGGCGGCATGCGCCAGCGCGTGATGATCGCCATGGGGCTGTGCAACGACCCGCGCCTGCTCATCGCCGACGAGCCGACGACGGCGCTGGACGTGACGGTGCAGGCGCAGATCCTGGAGCTCATCCAGCGGCTGCAGGACGAGCTGGACACCGCGGTGATCGTCATCACGCACGACCTGGGCGTCGTGGCGGAGGTCACGAACGACATCGCCGTCATGTACTGCGGGCGCATCGTCGAGCGGGGCTCGAAGGAAGCGATCTTCGCCGCGCCTGAGCACCCGTACACGTGGGGGCTGCTGAAGTCGATCCCGCGCCTGGACACCCCGCGCGACGAGCCGCTGGTCCCGATCGCCGGGCGTCCGCCGTCGCTCATCGTCCGCCCCGCCGGATGCCACTTCCACCCGCGCTGCCCGTACGCGCGGCAGGACTGCACGAAGATCGACCCGGCTCTGGAACCCGTCCCAGACGATCCCGCGCATGGTGTCCGCTGCATCATCCCGTCGGCTGAGCGCAAGCAGATCTGGGCGGACCTGCGGGCCGGCCGGACCCCGGCGGTCGCCGACCCGAGCGCGCCGCCTCCGCTGGCGGACGCCGTCGTCGTCGAGCGACCCGCGCAGGCCGCCGTCACCGAGCAGGAGGAGGGCACCGATGGCGTCTGAGTCGATCATCCAGGTGCAGGACCTCGTCAAGCACTTCCCCATCAAGAAGGGGATCATCTTCGCCAAGCAGGTGGGCGCCGTCCGCGCTGTCGACGGCGTCTCGTTCGACGTGCGCCGCGGTGAGACGCTGGGCATCGTCGGCGAGTCGGGCTGTGGCAAGTCCACGACCGCCAGGCTGATCACCCGCCTGCTGCAGCCCACGAGCGGCTCCATCGTCTACGAGGGCCAGGACATCGCCGGCATGTCGCGCAAGGAGCTCAAGCCCCTGCGACGCGACATGCAGATGATCTTCCAGGATCCGTACTCCTCGCTGAACCCCCGCAAGACGGTCGGCTCGATCATCAGCGAGCCGTTCGTCATCCACGGGGTCGAGCCGGACGAGGACAAGCGCAAGAAGCTCGTCCAGGAGCTCATGGACCAGGTCGGGCTCAACCCCGAGCACTACAACCGGCTGCCGCACGAGTTCTCCGGCGGTCAGCGTCAGCGGATCGGGGTCGCCCGGGCGGTGGCGCTCAAGCCGAAGGTCATCGTCGCCGACGAGCCGGTCTCGGCGCTGGACGTGTCGATCCAGGCGCAGATCCTCAACCTGCTGCGCGAGCTGCAGAAGGACCTCGGGCTGACGATCATCTTCATCGCCCACGACCTGTCGGTCGTGCGGCACATGTGCGATCGCATCGCGGTCATGTACCTCGGCAAGCTCGTCGAGCTCGCCACCGCCGACGAGCTGTACCAGCACCCGCGTCACCCGTACACCGGAGCCCTGCTCAGCGCGGTGCCGGTGCCGGACCCGGTGCTCGCCTCGGCCAAGAAGCGTCAGATCCTCGGCGGCGACGTGCCGTCCCCGGCCAACCCGCCGCCGGCCTGTCGTTTTCACACGCGCTGCCCGAAGGTCGTGGCAGGGACGTGCGACGTGGATGCCGCCGGAGCTCGAGGTCAAGGAGGGCGGCAACATCGCCGCCTGCCACTTCCCGCTGACGGACGCCGAGATCAAGGGCCAGGTTCCGACCGCCGCGGCCTGACGGGGCCTGCGCGGTCGCGGTCGCGGTCGCGGGACGCGGCCAGGTGCCTGCGGTCGCGGTGCGGTCCGACGGGCCCGCGGGGCCGAACGTCCGTTGTTGGGAGCCCCAGTCCTGGAAGTGGACGTTCGGCCGGCTGGGCGGGCGCTCGTGGGCTGCCGGCTGGCGTGCGTGGTCAGGCGAGCCAGGTCGCGATCTCGTCGACCGGCGCACGGGCCGGGACGCGCTGCTCCTGGCGGGCGTCGCCGAGGTGCAGAAGGCCGAGCGCGCGTTCGGCCGGGCCGAGGCCCACCGCCGCACGACCGGCGTCGTCACGCAGGACGGCCGGGGTGCGCCAATAGGCCGCCAGGCCCCGGTCGTGAGCGCCGAGCAGGACGAGGTAGGCGGCGACCGCGGCGGCGTCCCGGTCCTCCTCCGCGACGGCCGGATCGGCGTCGACGAGGGTCGACGCGACGACGAGCGTCGGCGCCCGGTCGAGCTTGGCGCCGCTCCCGGGGCTCTGGGCGTCGGCCGCCGCCTTCAGCGCCGCGAGGGCCAGCGGGCCGAGCACCCGGAACCGCCAAGGGTTCGTCAGGTGGTGATTCGGCGCCCAGGTCGCGAGCTCGAAGAGGTCGCGCAGGGTCGCCTCCGGTACGGGGTCCGGGCCGAAGGCCTTGTGGGTGCGGCGGCTGCGGACCGCTTCGACGAGCTCCATTCGGACATTCTCGCCGGTCAGCCGACGATGCCGACGACCGCATGGTGATCGTCGCGCTCGATGACCCACGACCAGGGACCGATGCGGGTCCGCCGCCAGTCAAAGCCCGTCCAGCCGACCGGCGCGCGCGTCACCGGGGCCTCGGCGAGCTGACGAGCCCGCGCACACGTGACCGGACCGCGGATGAGGTAGACCCGCCGCGCCCGCCCACGTCCCCGGCCGGCCACGCCGCAGTCGCGCGCGCCGGCGACGTGCCGGGGAACGCGCAGCCGACGCACCGGCACGAAGGCAAACCGCCGGAGGGCGCGACGGATGTGGTCGGCATACGCCGCCGCTCCGATCCGGCCGACGTGCAGCCCGTCGGCACCGAACCACTCTGGGTGGCCGACGCTCGCAGCGACCCAGTCGACGAGCACCACCCGGTCGGGGTGACGGCGGGCGGCGGCCCTGAGGACGCGGTTGCGCGCCTCGGAATGGCGGGCGGTGACCACGAGCAGGATGCGCCGGGGGCCGAGGACCGACAGGGCGTGCTCCACTGCGCCAACGGCGATCGGCCCGTTCGCTCCGAGCGCCAGGACGACGACGGCCGGCAGGGAGCCCGCGGCGCGCCGGGTCTGCAGGACGCGCACACCCGCGGCGAACTGACGGCAACCCTGCGCGTCGGCCTCGACCCCGTGGCGGGCCAGCAACGGCACCGCGTAGATGGACGTGGAGTCACCGACGACGAGCGGTGCGCGACCGACGGCGGCCGACCCGCGCGCCGGCGCCGCCACCACGCCGCCGCAGCCGGCGTCGGCCGCCGGAGGCGCGAGCGCCGCGACGACCGCGAGCCCGACGGCAAGCACCGTGGCGAACGACGCAGCTCGCGCCGCGACGCGGGCCGGCGGGTTACGCCGCTTCGTCCTCGCCATCGTCGTCATCCTCGTCGTAGAGCGACTCGCGGGCCAGTTCGGTCCCGCTGGTCGAGAAGAGCTTGATCTCGAGGATGTCCTGGCGGTAGTTGTCGGGGGCGACGAGCGTGAACCGCCCTTCCGCCAGGACGCACTGGTCCACGACGAGGTCCGCGAGCTCGGCCGTCGCGATCGCGCCGCCCTCGACGAGCGGTCGGCCCCACACGAGCGTCATCGCCGCCACGTTGCCGCCCTCCCCGCGCCAGGAACCGATGACGTCCTCGCAGAGGTCGAGCTTCCACTCCGGGTTCGCCTCGGGGGTCTCTGCGGTGAAGTCGGCGGTGGCCTCCAGCTCCGAGGGGTCCTCGTCTTCGGTGCCGGGGAGAAACGAGACGTAGCCGTAGAGCTCGTAGCCGGTGGAGGTGCGGGTGGACGCCGGGATGTACGTGCGCCCGAAGTACGTGCGGTCCGGGTACCAGACGATCTCGCCGGCCTCGCCGAGGTCTTCGCCCTCGTCGTCGATGCGCAGGCACGCCGCGAGGTACTCGACGCGGAGGCGGTCCGCCCAGCGGCCGTACGGCAGACCGTCCTGCGGGGGCTCGGCGGCGAAGGAGACGACTTGACGGTCGGTCGGCGGCATGCGCGGCAGTCTAGGCCGGTGGGACGGGAGCAGGCGTCAGGGCACCGCTGGGGACGGCGGGTCGACCTCGACGAGCAGCGTCACGGGCCCGTCGTTGACGAGCGCCACCTGCATGTCGGCGCCGAAGATCCCGCGGCGCGCGCCCAGCGCCTCGCAGACCCGGAGGAAGAGCGGCTCGGCGACCTCGGGGCGGGCCGCTGCGACGTACGAGGGACGCGTGCCCTTGCGCGCGTCGCCGTAGAGCGTGAACTGGCTGACGCACAGGATCTCGCGGGACGGGCCCAGCGGCTCGTTCATGCGTCCCTCGCCGTCCGGGAAGATGCGCAGCTTCAGGAGCTTGTCCGCAAGACGCTCGGCGGTCCGGGCGTCGTCGTCGTGGGTGACGCCGAGCAGGACGAGCAGGCCGGGACCGATGGCGGCGACGGGCTTCCCGTCGACGCTGACGCCGGCGGAGAGGACCCGTTGGACGAGCGCTCGCATCAGAGCAGGATCCCTGACAGGGCGGCGGCGCCGACGGCCAGTGCGGTGGTCCAGGTGATGGCCCCGGCCGCAAGGCGCAGGTTCAGGCCGTAGGCGTGGGCGGCGACCAGGGCGTTGATGCCGCACGGCATCGCGGCCTGCAGGCGGTACGCGTCGGGCACGCGGTGCAACGTCAGCGCCAGCAGCGCGAAGAGCCCTGGCGCGGCAAGCAGGCGCAGGCCGACGACGAGCGCGATGGGCCGTGTCCACGGCGGGGGAAACGTGACGACGCCGTCCTCCTCCTCGCGTGCCAGGTGCACGCCGAGGACGAAGAAGCCCACGGGCAGCAGGACGAGAGCGGAAGTACGGGCGGCGTCGACGAGGACGTCGGGCGCGAGGGCGTCGGGGGCGACGAGCCCGGCCACGAGCGCCAGCAGCGGCGGGTTGCGGGTGAGAAATGCACGGACGCGCTCCTTGGCCGTGTCCCCCGCCGCGGTCCCGCAGGCGGCAGCGACCCCGAAGCCGAGGGTGAAGAGCATCGGCCCGCTGACGGCCACGTCCCAGGCGATCGCCGGGGCGACCGCGTCCTCGCCGAGCAGGGTGCTGTTCAGCGGGATCCCGAGGTAACCCGTGTTGGCGAGGATCGCGCAGACGACCACGGTGCCGGCCGTCGGTCGGTCGAGGTTGAGCAGGCGCGTCGCTCCCATCCAGGCAAGCGCTCCGACGGCGAGGATCTCGGCCCACGCCAAGGCCAGGCCCGCCCCGACGCCGGCGTGCAGGTCCAGGCGCGCGATGACGAAGAAGGTGATGAACGGCATCAGCCCGTACAGCAGAAGACGGATCGCGCGGTCGGTGACCACGACGGACCGCTCGTGCCACCGGTGCTCCACGGCGGCGCCCGCGCCCGCAGACGCGACGATCGCCGCGACCAGAAGGATCATCGCGCCGGCGTCACGTGTCGCGCAGCTCGGCGGCCGCCCGCTCGGGCGACACAGGGTTCAGCCCCACGCCGGTCCCGAGCTCCAGGCCGCCCAGCGATGTCAGGCGGGGGACGATGTCGATGTGCCAGCAGAAGCGCTCGGCGCCCTGCGGGGCGGTCCGGACCCAGAGCGTGAGCGGCGGGCTCGCTCCGAACCGGCGGGCCAGGCGACGCAGGCCGTCGTGCAGGAGCGCGGCGCCGGACGGCCCGTCATCCTCGAACCGCGCGCGTCCGCGCCGGGGAACGAGCATGAGCGTGTACGGCGACGCCGACGCGTATGGCGTCAGCAGCACGGCGTCGTCGTCGATCGCGACGATGCGCGACCGCAGGCGGACCTCCTCCTGCAGCAGGTCGCTGAGCAGGTCACCGCCCATCGTGCGCGTCGCGTACGCCCCGGCCCGCTCGCGCTCGCGCGCCACGAGAGCCGGGACGAAATCCAGCGCGTGCAGTTGCGCATGGGTGTGGGCCTGCGTCGCCCCGCCGCCGGCCTGCTCGTTGACGTGCAGGTGCACGTAGACGGCTCGGCGGGATGCGCGCGCATCCGTGCCCGCCAGGTGTCGACGGCGAGTGCGACCTGCGAGGGCTCAAGTTCAGCGAGCGACCGGACGGGGTCCGGGGCGTTGACGATGATCTCGCTGGCCCCGGTGGCAGCGGTCGCCGTGAACAGGTCGGGCTTGTGCGACGGCTCCGGCTCGGGCGCGTCGGCGCGCAGCGCGGGATAGAGGTTCGGGACGACCCGCACCGCCCAGCCGGGTCGTCCGTCCGGGTGCGGGACCTCCAGCAGCGGCGGGCGGGGTGCGGTCCTCGTGCCCGGCGGCGAACGGGTCCTCGTCGGGCGGGACGGGTCGGGCGGCGGGCACGTCGGCCAGGGCTCCAGGACGCGCGCCGCGCCCCGGGGCGAGGATCACCCTCAGGCCCGTGAGCGCATCGATGCGGACCTCGTGACCGGACGCCCCCTCCTCCGGGCCCCCCGAGGTCATCGCGCGAGCTTGAGGTAGCGCTGCAGGTCCTCGTCGAGTTTGGCCTGCGTCGGGTACCCGCCCTGGTGCAGGTAGACCTGCTTGCCCGAGGCATCGAAGAAGATCGTGATCGGGTAGGCCGTGTTGGCCCCGAGCGCCGAAGCCACTCGCTCCCGCGGGTCCTGGTAGCTCGGGTACGGGACGGGAAAACGCTTGAGGAACGCGGCGGCGTCCCCCTCGTTGTCCCCGGAGTTCAGCCCGAGGAACGCGACCTTCTTGCCGTAGGTGACGCCGGCGCGCTGGAAGAACGGAAACTCGGCGCGGCACGGACCGCACCACGAGGCCCACTTGTTCACGACGACGGGGGTGCCCTTCAGGTCGGCCAGGCGCCGGGACACGGCCGCCTCGCCCCCGTCGAGGAGTTGCGCGCTCTGTGCGTGCAGCGCGGCGAGCGGCGCCGGGGCGTCGGCGAGGTCCTCCTTGGCCTGCTGGAGGGTGAACGCCGTGGGCGCGGGGGACGTGTCCGTCTTGGGTGCCTGCGAGAGGCCGACGACGACGAGCACGGCGACGGCGACGGTGGCAAGGAGGAGCACCAGGGTGCGGCGGGAAGGCATGGGCATACAGAGTAGTTCGCGGCCCGCTCGCATCCGGACGCGCGGCGCGCCACGTTCCCGCATGAGGGTGCGATATCCTTGCGGCAACCGTTTGTGGGGTCGTGTTGGGAGGTCCCCACCGTCACGCCGGGTGGTTCCCGGCTCCGTCCCGGTCGTAGGCCGCCGCGCCGCCGCGATCACCATCGAAACCCGAGCCGCTCATGGCTGAGCCCACCTCCGTGGCCGACCAGGCCCCTTCGCTACCCGATCCCGCCCTGCTGGCGGCGGTCGAGACGTTCACACGTGAGCCCTTCGTCCACGAGGGTGAGACGCTCGAGAGCGCGCTGCGGCCCCGCACGGCGCGCCGTCGCGCGTTCGATCGCGCCGCGAAGGAGATCGAGGACGGGCTGAAGGTTCCGTCGACGAAGTGGCGTCGCCGGTACTCCCTGCTGCTCGGGCTCGAGCGCGTCCTGTCTGCCGAGGAGGCCCGCCTCGCCGACGGCACGCTGTTGAACCCGCATCAGGTCGACGCGCTCTCCGGCACGCTGACCGCACTCATCGCCGCGGCCCAGGGCGGCGGCCAGTCCGATGGACCTTCGGCGTCGGCCGCCGCACCGGTCCTCGCCGTCGACGAGCTGCCGTCGACGGAGGAGCCCGCCCGCGAGGACGAGCCTGAGCCTGATGTCCCCGAGGACGAGGACGACGCGGACCTGGACTTCGACGAGGACCCGGACGACGAACTGGACGAGGACGACGACGAGGACGACGCCGCCCTCGCGCCGGCTGCGCCCGACGAGGACGACGAGGACGACGACGAGGACCTCGTCGAGATCGAGGAGCTCCCCGAGGACGATCACGACGACGACGCGGCCTCCTACGAGGACGACGCCGACGACGATCTGGACGACGACATCGCCGCGGGCGCGGCCGACGATCCGAACGCCGCCAAGCGCTTCTGGTTCGAGCACGCGACCGGAGCAGGCAAGACGGTCGCCGCGATGGGCTTCGTCGAGGCGTCCCACACCGGCGGCATCCTCATCCTGACCCACCGTCGCAACCTCGTGGACCAGTTCCACGGAGAGCTGCGGACGCGCGGGTACGAGAACCGCATCACGCCGGCACTGCTCGACGGCGACGGCGTCGACAAGGCGGACGGCCCGGTCACGGTCGAGACCTATCAGTGGTTCGTCCGCAACGCGGGCAACATCTCCCCGGCCTACACGATCGTCATCTGCGACGAGGCCCACACCGCGCTGGGGGAGAAGACCTCCGCGGCGATCCGCGAGTGGACCGGGCCGATCTTCATCGGCATGACCGCCACGGGCGCGCTCATCGCCCGCCACGTCACCGACCTCTTCCCGACGCAGACGTCGCGCTTTGACCTGGCCCAGGCGGCACGCCGCGGCGTGATCGCGCCGCTGCGCTGCATCCGGATCCCGCCGGGGGTCAACGTCAAGACGATCGCCAACGTCCCGCTCCGGCGCGGCGAGGTCGACGTCGAGTTCGACCAGGAGATGCTGGCCGAGCTCCTGGATCAGCTGCCGTTCAACATGGCGATCGCCGACCTGTACAAGACGCGCTTCAACGGCGTGCCCGGCGTCGTCTATGCCGCCGGTGTGCGGCACGCCTACAACGTGGCGGAGTCGTTCCGTGCGCTGGACATCAAGGCGCAGGCCGTCTCCGGCGAGACGCCAAAGCGGGAGCTCGCGCAGATCCTCGCGGACTACGAGTCAGGCGAGATCGACGTGCTCGTCAACGCGCAGCTGCTCGCGGAAGGCTGGAACTCGCCGCGGGCCACCGTCTGCATGCATCTGGCGCCCACGGCATCCAAGCGCATCTACCAGCAGCGGGTCGGCCGCGTGACGCGAACGCACCCGGGCAAGGAGGCGGGCGTCGTCATCGACTTCGTCCACCCGGCGACGAAGAACGACGACCCGGTCGTCACGCTGCATTCGCTGCTTGACCGTG
The DNA here is from genome assembly GCA_963750375.1 of Paraconexibacteraceae bacterium. Taxonomy (GTDB): domain Bacteria; phylum Actinomycetota; class Thermoleophilia; order Solirubrobacterales; family Solirubrobacteraceae; genus Paraconexibacter. The sequence continues at coordinate 167,880 of CAVVQN010000005.1, read as the reverse complement.
ACGTCTATCGCGGTGGCGCCATCGTCGTCGGCCCCGTCCGCCGCGGCCGCGGCCGCCGTCTGCGGGTGGAGCGCCGCGTCGTCCCGGTCTGCTTCGAAGAGGAGCGCCGGCACGAGGTCTTCGAGCGCGAGCTCTGGCGCATCGCGGTCGAGTTCCTCGACTGGGGTGAGCAGCACATGTGGGCCGCGCTCGCCGGCGCGCGGGTGGCGCCGAGCGGCTGGCGACGCGCCAGGGCGATGCTGCAGTTCGACCGCACCAGTGAGCTGAAGAGCCGCTTCCTGACGACGGCGCTCGAGCGCAACAAGAACCCGCAGCTGCGCATCCGCGCGCTTCAGGAGATCGCGGGCGCCAAGGACGCCGAGGCGTTCGTGCAGGCCGTCGACATCGTCGGAACCTGGTCCCGCGACGAGCGCCGCGAGGGCGTCAAGGTCCTGCTGCAGGCCCTGGCCGAGAAGCGCATCGGTCGTCGCGACCAGGCCTCCCAGTGGATCTGGGATCTGGCGGACATGACCCGCGACGTCCATGAGGAGTACGCGGTGCAGCGCTGGCCGGAGACGAAGCGCCTGCTCGGGCTGCTCGTCAACTCCTCCGGTGGGGCGCATGCCCGGAATGCGCGCCGCCTCGTCCATGCCTCGCGAAAGCAGGACCGCCGGCTGTCGGCGGCGCTGCTCGCCGCGGCCGTCGCGCACACGCCGGAGGCGATGGAGGTCATCCGGGGCGCCCGCACGCGGATGGCGCGCAAGCCGAGCGCGCTGTCGCGCGAGCTGCTGCGCAACTTCCCGAAGGCTCGCGGCCGCCGTGGCCGGCGGCGCAGCAAGGGCAAGAAGGGACAGCTCGAGGGCTCCGTCCCCGTCGCGTCGGACGGAGTCGAGGTCGCCGCGCAGCAGCAGGGCGAAGAGCGCAACGGTGCCCGGCAGAACGGCGATCGGCAGAACGCGCAGGGTCGCGGTCAGCGGCCGTCCCGTGGCGCGCGGCGTCAGGAGGCGAAGGCCGCCCGCGCCCGGTCTGCGGCCGAGCAGTCTGAGGCAGAGCCGGCCGCGACCGGCGGCGAGCAGGAGAGCGACGCGGCGGCGGCCATCGCGGCGGCCGCGGCGGCGCTCGGGGGCGCGAGCGGCGGCGGCAACGGCGTCGTCAACCCGCCTGGGCAGGGGCAGTCGCGCTCGGCGCGTCGGCGCCGGCGGCGCAACGGTGCGCGTCAGCCCGACGGACAGGCTTCGGACGCGGTGCAGGCCGCCGTCACCGGCGGTCCCAGACCCCCCGCGGCATCCGCGCTCCAGGACGACGACGGACCGCAGGCCTTCTCACCGGCGGTCACCGCCGAGGACCATGCGCGGCCGACAGACCGGGCGGGCGCCGCGGGTACGAAGCTCCAGCAGGCTGCGGCAGCACGACGGGCTGCGCGGACAGCGGCGGCGCGGGCCGACGCCGATGACGGTGCCCAGGCCGAGGAGCCCGTGGAACGGCCGAAGAAGCCGGCGCCACGCAAGCCGGCCGCTGCGGCGAAGAAGCCCGCTGCGGCGAAGAAGCCGGCTGCGGCGAAGAAGCCCGCAGCGGCGAAGAAGCCGGCTGCGGCGAAGAAGCCCGCCGCGGTCAAGAAGCCCGCAGCCGCCAAGAAGCCGACCGCGGTCAAGAAGCCCGGCCCTCCGCCGGAGGGCGGCGATCCGGCCGCCGAGCGGGCCGCTCGTGGCGCCGGGCCAGAGACGGCCGACGAGTAGCGCCGGCGCGCGGGCCGGCGGTCAGGTCACTCCCTCGGAGCCGAGCCGTCCGCTTCAGCGTCGGCGCCCGGCTGGGGCTGCCGGTTCGCCGGTGTCTTGAGCGCCGACACCGCCTTGCCCGCTTTCGTACCGACGCTGCCCTGACCCTTGGCGATCTGCTGAAGCGCCTCGAGATCCTGCTTCAGGGCCTCGGTGCCACCGCGCTTGTCGACGGCGGCCTTGGCGGCCTTCGCGAGCAGCTTGTAGTTCAGCGCCATGGCCGTGAGCCTCCGCCGAACGCGACCTCTGCGGCACCCGCAAGCCTGTTGGAGTCCATGTCCCTGACCGTAGCGACTCAGGCCTCGAGGGACCCGGGATCGGAGGGCACGTCGACAGCATGCTCCTGCAGCGCGCTGAGCGGGACGATCTCCAGAGCGCGTTCATGTGTGCTGCGCAGGACGACGAACGCCGCCGCTCCGGCCTCATGGGCGCGCAGCCAGTTCGCCGCCGTGACGCACCAGCGGTCGCCCGGCACGAGTCCCGGGAACCGGTACATCGGCATGGGCGTCGACAGGTCGTTGCCGATCTGCCGTTGGTGCTCGAGGAACTCGGCCGTCACGACCGCGCAGATCGTGTGGCTGCCTGCGTCCTGTGGCCCCGTGCTGCAGCAGCCGTCGCGGTAGAAGCCGGTCAGCGGCTCGGTGCCGCACGGCTCGAGCGCACCGCCCAGGACGTTCCGCTCGGCGTCCCGCGGACCCCTCTCAGCCCCGGGCAAGGTGCACCTCACCGGCGTCCAGGGCCGTCCGTCCGCCGCCATGCAGCTCGACGACGAGCCGTCCGCTGCCATCGACCCCCGCAGCCGTGCCGACACCGCCGGCCCAGCGGACCTCGCGGCCCAGCAGGACGTCGCGAGCCCGCCACGCGTCGAGGAGGTCGCCTGCCCCTAGCGCGAGCGCCCGCTCCAATTGCTCCAGCAGGAGCCCGAGGACGGTGTCCCGCTGCGCCGGGCCCAGGCCGAGCGTCGCGGCGGTGTCGTGCAGCTCAGGCGGCAGGTCCTGCAACCGCACGGCGACATTGAGCCCGATCCCGAGCACGACCCAGCCCTCCTGGGGCCGGCCCTCGGCGAGGATCCCCGCGACCTTGCGGCCGTCCAGGTGCACGTCGTTGGGCCACTTGATCCCGACACGACCGTCCGTGGCGATCTCCGCGACGGTCTCGGCCACCGCGACGGCCGCGTGCAGCGGCAAGAGCGGCGGTGGGTCACGCAGCACGACGGAGAGCAGCAGTGCGTGTCCCGCCGGCGCGGCCCAGGCGCGGCCCTGGCGCCCACGGCCGGCCGACTGCGCGTCGGCGGTCACGACCGTCCCGTGCGGTGCCCCGGCCATCGCCAGCGCCCGGGCACGGTCGTTCGTCGACGCCGTCTCCCGCAGGTGCAGGCGCGGCCGGCCCAGCGTGGCGACCGCGGCCGTCATGCGGGCCGGATCTGCAACTCGTCGTCGAGCGTCACGCCGAGCAGCTCCTGCGCGGACCCGCGGTTCACCGCGAGCGCGAGCGTCCGGTAGGCGTCCTCGTAGAGGAGCAGCTGTCCGGGGGCCACGTCGGAGAAGGTCACCGCGTAATGGGCACGGTGCTCGCCGACGAGCACCGGCCGGCCGAGGCGCAGCCCCGTCTCGGTCAGCTCCTGATGCTCGACGTCGAGCGTGACGTTGCCGAAGCGGTCGAAAGCCACGGCGTGGGCCATCAGGCCCTCGGCCATCGACATCGCCATCGGCATGTGCAGCAACGTGATCTCGTCCGCGTCGATCGGGTCCCCGGCGTCAAGGAGCTCTGCACCGGCGGCCAGCGCAGCAGCGACCGGGGCGAAGATGTCCCGTCCGTGGAAGGTCGCCGAGACCGGGTCCAGGCGGTGGTGAGAGCGGCTGACGTCGACCGCCTCGACCGCACCGCCGAAGCGCGAGGCGGCGAGCGCGAGAAGCCCGTTGTCGGGGCCGACGAGCACGCGATCCTCCTCGGCGGTGCGCAGGGCGATGGCGCGGCGCTCGTTGCTGCCGACGGTCGGGTCGACAACGGCCAGGTGGACGCCGGGCGGCATGTACGGCAGTGCCCGACGCAGCATGAGCGCGCCGGCGCGGACGTCGTGGCGCGGCAGGCCGTGGGCGATGTCGATGATCTGCACACCCGGGGCGATCCGTGCCATCACGCCGTGGCAGACACCGACGAACTCGTCTGCGGTGCCGTAGTCCGACAGGAAGGTGATGGGACGGGGGCTGGCGGTCACCGCGCGAGTCTAGATGGCCGGGCGCCAGGTCCGGAGGTGGGGCTCAGTCCCGGGCGGCGGACACGTCCGCCACCAGCGCGTCCACGAGCCCGTCGGGCGTATGGACGTCGGCCTCCACGTGCGGCTCGTACCCCAGGTCGCGCAGGGCTGCGCTCGTCGCGGGGCCGATCGACACCAGTCGCGGACCGTCGAGCGTCCCGGCGGCCTCGTGGAGGAACCGGACGCTGGAAGCCGAGGTGAACGTCGCGTAGGTCGCGCCGAGAGCGGCGTCGCGGTCCGGACCGGCGAGGGTCCCGGCGAGCGTCCGGTACAGCGGCAGGACCGTGACCTGTGCGCCGCGAGCCTCCAGCGCAGCCGGGAGCACGTCGCGGGCTTCCTCTGCGCGCGGGATGAGCGCGCGGGTGACCGGCACGTCGGCGAGCGCCTCCACGAGCGACTCCGCGATCGACCGCGGCGGGACGACGTCCGCGACGATGCCGTGCGCGGCCAGCGCACGCGCGGTCCCCGGGCCGATCGCGGCGACCGTCGGGCCAGCGAGAACGCGGGCGTCATGGACGAGGGCGAAGAAGCGGTCGACCGCGTTGGGGGAGGTGAACGCGACGAGATCGAAGTCCGACGGCGCGGGAACCTGCGCGTCGATGGGCTCCATGCGGATCGCCGGCGCTTCGACGGCAGTTGCGCCGAGGGCGCGCAACCGCGCGGCCAGGGCGCTGGCCTGCGCCCGGGCTCGGGTCACCGCGACGGTCACGCCGGTCAGGGGCCGGGCGGCGGCAAGCCACTGCAGCTCGTCGTGCAGTGCCGCGACCGGTCCGATCGACCGTGATCGACGGCGGCTTGATGCCGGCCCGGACGGCGTCTTCGGCGATCGTCGCAAGCGTCCCCCGGATCGACCGCTGGTCGGCGTAGGTCCCCCGCTGGATCACGGCGACAGGTTCGTCGGCCGGACGTCCGCCGAGCATGAGCTGCTCGGCGATGCGCGGGAGTTGGCGCACGCCCATGTAGAAGCAGAGGGTGCCCGGGAAGGCGGCGAGCGCCGGCCAGTCGATCTGCGTCTCGGGCTTGGCCGGGTCCTCGTGGCCCGTGACGAACGCCACCGCGGCAGCCATCCCGCGCTGCGTCACCGGGACGCCGGCGTAGGCGGCGGCCGCGATGCCGGAGCTCACGCCCGGGACCACCTGGAACGGGACCCCGGCGGCGACGCAGGCCTGCGCCTCTTCGCCGCCGCGACCGAAGACGAACGGGTCCCCGCCCTTCAGCCGTAGGACGCTGGCGCCCGCCAGTGCGTGCTCGACGAGCAGCGCGGTCGTCGTCTCCTGCGGCACCTGCTTGCCGCCGCCGATCTTCCCGACGTCGATGAGCTCGGCGTCAGCCCGCGCGCCGGCCAGTGCGTCCTCGGGGATGAGCTTGTCGAAGAGGACGACGTCGCAGGAGGCGACGAGCTCGAGCGCCCGCGCGGTCATGAGCCCACGGTCTCCGGGCCCGGCGCCGGCGAGATAGACGGTGCCGGGGGTCACGTCGGGCCGGGTCACTGGTCGCCTCCTTCGTCGGGGTGCAGCAGGTCACGCGCGCCGGCGGCGAGCAGCCGGTCCGCCACCTGTGTGCCGAGCTGCTCCGGGGTCAGTGGGTTCTCGGCCCCGACGTGCAGCTCGTCGCGCAGCCAGGCTGATCCGTCGACCGCCCCGACCCAGGCGACGAGCGTGCCGTCGTCCCGGAGCAGGGCTCCGACGGCGGAGGCGCAGTCCGCCCCGAGGGCGTGGATGCACGCGCGCTCGGCGCTGAGTGCCCGCCAGGTCGGCTCGTGCAGCAGATCGACGGTCAGCCCGGCACGTGCCTCCAGGACGACCGTGCCCTGACCGGCCGCGGGCACGAGCTCGTCGAGGAGCTCGTCGACGCTCTCCTCGCGGTCCAGGCGACGCAGCCCGGCGTAGGCCAGCACGACAGCGTCGACCTCGCCGGCAGCGAGCTTGCCCAGCCGGGTGTCGACGTTGCCGCGGATCTCGACGACCTCGATGCCGTGACCGGCCGCATCGCTTGCGCCGATCGCGCGCAGCTGGGCGGCCCGGCGCAGCGAGGAGGTGCCGACACGGGCGGGGCGCCCGTCCGTGCGCAGCGAACCGCAGAGTGCGTCCCGCGGATCTTCGCGAGGGAGGCAACCGACGAGCTCCAGGCCGTCGGGCAGCGTCGTCGGGACGTCCTTGGCGGAGTGCACCGCGACGTCGATGTCGCCCCCGAGGAGGGCCCGTTCGAGCTCGGTGACCCACTTGGCCTTGTCGGCGAGGTCGCGCTGGCGATCACCCGTCGTCGTCATCGGCACGATCTCGGCGCCTCCGAGTGCCTCGGCGACAGCGTGGGCCTGGGCCATCGCGAGCGGGCTGCGCCGCGTCCCGATCCGCATCGCGGGATCCGGCCTAGGCGCCGCGCCGGCGCTCGCCGAGCGCCCGCACGTTGTCCGTCATCTGCTCGTCGTCTGCGCCGGGGGTCTCGGCCATCGACGTGCCCTCGTCCAGCGCGAAGAGCTCGCGGGCGAGCTGCAGGCGCCCGTGCCCGGTGCTCGTGCCGTGCTCCTGCATGCCCTTCAGGCGGATCGTCGGCTCGTGCAGCAGGCGCTGCATCACGGCACGTGCGACGGCGTCGACCCGCGCCAGGTCGCGGGGGGAGGCGGACTCCCAGCGGCCGGCGTTCTCGACGAGCACGGCGTCGACGATCGCCGCGCCCTGTTCGCGGAGGGCGGCGATGGTCGGGCGGACGTCGAGTTGGCCCATCCAGCGGGCGAAGCGGACGATCTCGTCCTCGACGATCGCGGTGGCCTGCTCGCGCTCGCCCTCGCGCACGGAGAGGTTGCGGGCCACGACCGCCTGTAGGTCGTCGATGTCGTAGAGCGTGACGCCGCTGAGCTCGCCGCACGCGGCCTCGATGTCGCGCGGGACGGCGATGTCGATGAGGACGAGCGGCCGGCCGCCGCGCTCCTCCATGACGAGCTCGAGCTCCTCGACGCCGACGATCGGGTGCGGCGACGACGTCGAGGACACGACGATGTCGGCGCTGGCCAGGCGGGCGGGCAGCTCGTCCAGCGAGACGACGCTCCCGCCGAAGCGCTCGGCGAGCGAGAGCGCGCGCTGGGCGTGGCGGTTGGCGACGAAGATCGTGGTCACGCCGCGGGCGGCGAGGGCCTGGGCGGTGAGCTCGGCGGTCTCGCCGGCGCCGATGATGAGCACGTCGCGGGCCGTCAGGTCCCCCACCACGTCGGAGGCGAGGTCGACCGCGACGGTCGACACGCTCGTCCGCGAGGACCCGATCCCCGTCTCCGAGCGCACGCGCTTGCCCGTCTGCAGGGCGGCGGTGAAGAGCTTGTTCGTCAGCGGGCCGGTCGTCCCGGCCGCCAGCGCGGCCTCGTAGGAGCGTTTGACCTGCCCCTGGACCTCGGCCTCGCCGACGATCATCGACTCGAGCCCGCTCGTCACGCGATACAGGTGGCGCGCGGCGTCGCAGTTGCGCGGGGAGTAGATCAGGCCGGCGAGCTCGGTCGGCCGGATGTCGGCGCGACGCGACAGCGCTCCGAGCAACGCGGTCTCGGCGCGGACCGGGTCCTGGGAGACGAGGTAGATCTCGGTGCGGTTGCAGGTCGAGATCGCCACGGCCTCGTGCACGACGGCGTCCTCGACGAGCGACTTGACGAAGCGTCCCGCCTCGACCTCGGTGAGGGCCAGGCGCTCACGGAGCGCCACCGGGGCGGTCTTGTACGAGATGCCCAGCGTGAGCAGTTCGGCCGACGGGGCGCTCATGACTCCACGGCGTCCGGAACGGGCTCGTCGTCGGGCGCCCGCGCGGCGGTGCCGGGCCGCTCGGCACGGTCGAGCTGGTCGGTCAGGTCGGTGAGCTGCCGCTCGATGTTCACGAGGCGGAACGCCGTGATCGCGAGGTAGATGACCAGCAGCGCGAAGAAGACGAGGTACGCGGCGACGACGTACCCCGAGTTGTCCGGCAGCGTGGCGGCGAGCGCGGTCACGCGATCACCTGCGGGGCAGCCGAGCGCGGGGCCGTTGCCTGTTCATCGGGGTCACCGGCGAGGACATCGAGGCGGCGCTGCAGGCTGCGGACGCGTCCGCGCGCGAGCTTGTGGGTCATCTCGAGCTTCCAGAGCGTGATGAACAGGAGCGTCATGCCGACGAGCGCAAGGTAGAACGGGATCTTCATGTCGACCGGGAGCGCTCCGCCGGTCGTGTTGTTCAGGACCCGGGGGTGGATGAACGGGTCGGCCAGGCGGACCGCCATGAAGTTCAGCGGGACGAACGCCCCCGCGGTGACCGCGAAGACCGCGGCGTAGCGCGACTGCTTCTCCGGATCGGCGATGGAGAACCGCAGCGGCTGGTAGGTGCAGTACAGGAGAAAGACGATGAGGAAGCTCGACGAGCGTCGCCTCGCGCCACTCAAACCAGACGCCCCAAGCGGCCTTGGCCCAGATCCCGCCGGTGATGAGGACGCCGACGCCCAGGATCACCGACATGTGGATCGCGGTGTAGGACCGCAGGTCGTGCCTGGGATCGCGCGTGCGGAGGTACCGCAGGGCCTCGATGCCGCCGAAGACGAAGCCGCCGAGCGCGACGATCGCCATCGGCACGTGCACGTAGAAGATCTTCTGCGAGAAGCCCTGGTCGGCCTCGATGGGGGCGGAGAACGCGGCGAGCACGAAGGAGCCCGTCAGCACGACGGCGGTGGCCAGGGAGAGGGTGCGGAGCTTGGATGAGTACATCGCTGAGGACCAGACCTCGAAGTGGCCCCTGCCGCGTCAGTCGTCGAGCAGAAAGTCGAAGACGGCGTAGGCGAGGAGCCCGAAGACCAGATCATAGAGGCCGAGGACCCCCAGACTCCGTCCTGGGAGCGTCCCTGCGCCCGTCGCGGCGAGCACTGGCGCGGTCGCCTTCGCCCCGGTGATGATCACGGGGACGAGCAGCGGCAGCGCCATGAGCGGCAGGATGAGGTCACGGGCGCGGGTCTGGATGGCCAGGGCGCCGAACAGCGTGCCGATGACCGCGATCCCGACGTCGGCCAGCCCCAGGACGAGCACGAGCCCAGCGAGATCCCCCAGGGAGAGACCCGGCCCGAGCAGCAGGACCACGAAGGCGGGCACCGCGATGATCTCGAGCAGGACGAGGAAGGCGAAGAACGTCAGCGCCTTGGCGAGAAAGAGCGACGTGCGGTCCACCGGGGCCAGCAGGAACGCGTCGACGCCGCCCTCCTCGTGATCGGCGACGAAGAGCCGGTTGGCTCCGAGCATCGCCGCGAAGAGCAACGTCACCCACAGCACGCCGCTGGCGACGTTCCCCTCGACGCTCGTCTGGTCCAGCGCGAAGCGGAAGACGACGAACGTCGTGACCGAGAACAGCGCCATCGCCGGGATGACCTGGGGCACACGGCGCTCGAGAAGCAGCTCCTTGCGCAGGAGGGCGCCGACCGCGGCACGGGTGGAGGTGGTGCGCGGGGCGGCGCTCATACCCGGTAGAGCTCCGTCACGGTGTCCAGGCCGATCTGCGCCGGGGTTCCCAGAAACGACTGGCGTCCGCCCTGCAGGCCCAGCACGACGTCGGCCTCTGCCAGCCCGCGCGACAGGGTCATGGCTCGTCAGGACCCGGGTGCGCCCGGACGCCGCGCCGATGAGCGGCTCCAGGAGTTCGGCGGCGCCAGGGTCGAGGTTTGCGCGCGGCTCGTCCAAGAGGAGGACGTCGGGGTCATGGAGGACCGCGCGGCACGCGGCGGTGCGCTGGAGCATCCCGCGTGAGTACGTGTGGACAGGGTCGTCCGCGCGCCGCTGCAGGCGGACCTGGATCAGCAGCTCGTCCACGCGCTCCAGCGGGACGCCGTGCAGACGGGCGTGGAAGCGCAGGTTGTCGCGCGCGGAGAGATCCCCGTAGAGCAGCGGCTCGTGGGTCAGCAGCCCGATCCGCCCGCGGACCGCCCAGGCGCGTGCCGGCAGCGGCTCGCCGAGGATCGACGCATGACCCGCGCTCGGGCGCAGCAGCGTCGCCAGGACGCGCAGGAGCGTCGACTTGCCGGCGCCGTTGGGTCCGAAGACGACGAGGGTCTGCCCGGCGTCGACGGTCAGCGAGACGCCCGCGAGCGCCCGGCGCTCACCGTAGGCGCGCCCGAGGCCGTCGAGCTCAATGGCCGGTGCGCCGGCCATCTTCACGCCTGAGCGTCTGGACCGCGTGGGGCAAGACCTCGCCGAGGACGCCGAAGGTCTCGTCCAGCGCCTTGGGGTTGCCGGGGAAGTTGACGATGAGCGTGCCGCCCGCCAGCCCGGCGACGCCGCGGGCGAGGATGGCCTTGGGGTTGTGCGCGCGGCCCGTGGCCCGCAGCGCCTCGGCGATACCCGGTGCCTCGCGCTCGAGCACGTCGCGCGTCGCCTCCGGCGTGTGATCGTCCGGGGTGAGGCCGGTGCCGCCCGTCGTGAGCACGACGGCATACCCGGCGGCGACGAGCTCACGCAGGCCGGCCGCGATCACCTCCCGGTCGTCGGGGAGGATCCCCTCGTGCTCCACGACGCATCCGGCGGCGCGGGCCGACGCAGCGAGCTTCGGGCCGGACACGTTCTCGCCTTCGCCGGTGGCCAAGGTCGTCGAGATCGTCAGGATTGCGGTCCGCATGTCGGCGCCAACGCTATTGGGATGGCGGGAAGGCGGGCGGTACGCTCCCCAGACACGATGTCAACGGACCAGATCAAGATCGCCGAAGCGTTCTACAGCGCCCTGGACGCGCGTGACCTCGAGGCGCTCGCCGCGGTGCTCGCCGAGGACGTCGTCTTCAACGCTCCGAAGGCGATCCCGTTTGGCGGCCGGCTCGTCGGCCGCGACGCCGTCCGGGGCTTCGTCACGGACGCGTGGGGCTTCTTCGAGGCCTACACGAACGTCCGTGAGCGGATGGTGGCGCAGGACGACCGTGTCGTCGTGTTCGGGCGCCACTCCAGCCGTCCGGTCGACGGTGAGTCACACGACGTCCCCTACCAGTCGGTCCTCACGATCAGCGACGGCCTGATCTGTGAGTTCGCGATGCAGATCGACGCGGGGCTCGTCGTGAAGGCGGTCGCGGCCGAACTGGCCTCCGAGGGCGCCCCTGAAGCCTGAGCCACGCGGCGTCAGCTGTCCTCGCGCCGCCAGCTTCCGCTCTTGCCCCCGTCCTTGGCGACGAGGGCGATCTGCTCGATCGTCACGCCCTTGTCGAGCCCTTTCACCATGTCGTAGACCGTCAGCGCCGCGATCGAGATCGCGGTCATGGCCTCCATCTCCACCCCTGTGCGCCCGGTCGTGGAGGCGGTAGCCACGAGGGTCACCAGGCCGGCGTCCGCGTCGACGGTGCCGTCCACGTCCACATGGTCCAGGGACAGCGGGTGGCACAGCGGGATCAGCGCGCCCGTGCGCTTGGCGGCCATGATCCCGGCGACCCGGGCGACGCCGAGGACGTCGCCCTTGGGGGCGTCGCCTGCCGCGACGGCGGCCGCGGTCTGCGGGCTCATGCGGACGGTGCCGCGGGCGACGGCACGGCGAGCGGTCGACGGCTTGCTGCCGACGTCGACCATCCGCGCCGCGCCATGCTCGTCCAGGTGCGTCAGGCGGTCGGCCATCAGGCGGGCTGGTGGACCCGCTTGGCGCGCTCGATGAGGTCGAGCACGCCCTGGCTGTCGCCCGCCTTCAGCAGGGCGATCGGGTCCGGATCGCCGTTGACGACCTCCTCGAAGAAGGCCTTGCGGTCCTGGTAGGTCGGGAGCGTCCCCTTCGCCCAGCCGCGGGCGTCGTTGAGCATGATCGCGAGCGTCGCGTACTCCTCGCCGAAGAGCTCGGAGACCTCGCGTTTCATCCGCTTGGCCAGCGCAGGAGAGGCGCCGGCCGTCGAGATGGCGACCGCGAGCGGGCCCATCCGGACGATGGCCGGGAGGATGAAGTTGCACAGCGGGGGCACGTCGACGATGTTCACGAGCATCGCCCGCCTCTCGGCGTCGTCGTAGATGCGGATGTTCGTGTCGGTGTCGTCCGTGCAGGCGATGACCATGAAGATCCCCTCCAGGTCCTGCGGTCCGGCGTACTCCCGGGCCTCCCAGGAGATCGAGCCCTCGCGCGCCAGTTCCTCGAGCTCGGGGCCTGCCTCCGGTGCGATCACGACGACGTCGCCGTCGCAGGCGAGCAGGCCCTCGGTCTTCTCCAGGCCCATCGCCCCGCCGCCCACGACGAGGCATTTGCGCCCCCGGAGCTTCAGGCAGGCGATGTAGAAGGGGGTGGCGAGCATGTCCTTCACGCAGGTCTGGTCACAGATCCCACGTTTGAACTGGCAGACGCACTCTTTTCCGGCGTAGGCGGCGGCAGGCATGGTCCATGGGAGGGTAGTCGTCGTACCTGTATCCGATGCGCCCCGCAGCGACATACTTCACCGACGACTCCGTCATGCGACGGGTCCACCGCGAGCAGGTCGTGGCCCTGGCCGGGCCCCGGGCGCTGCTCATGATGGCCGCTCACCCCGTGGCCTTCGAGGGCTTCTTCATGTCGACCGGGGACCTCGGCGACCCGTACGCCCGGCTGCGCCGGACGGCAGATGTCCTCGATGCGATCGCATGGGGCCCGAAGGCCCGAGCCGACGTCATGTGCCGTCACGTCCGCGCACGCCATGCCCAGGTCACCGGGGTCCTCCCGCAGGCCGCCGGACGCTTTGCGGCCGGGACGCCGTACGCCGCCGGGGACCCGGGGCTGTTGCTGTGGGTGCTGGCGAGCCTGGTGGACTCCTCGCTGCTCGTCTACGAGAAGTACGTCCGGCGTCTCAGCTCCGAGGAACGCGAGGGGTACTGGCGTGACTACAAGGTCATGGGCCGCCTCTTCGGCCTGAAGGCCGCGCAGATGCCCCGCACGTACCCCGACTTCGCGGCCTACATGGACCGCATGCTGACCTCGGGGGATCTCTTCGTCACCGACACCGCGCGCCGGCTCGGCAAGCAGATCGTGCTCGCCCCACCGGTCCCGCTGCCGGCCCGCCCGCTCGTCGAGCTCGCAAACCAGATCACGGTGGGGCTCATGCCGAGCGACCTGCGTTCGCAGTACCGCCTGTCGTGGGATCCCGTCCGGGCCCTCGCCGTGGCCGGCGGGGCGGAGTACGTCAGGCGGGTCCTCGTCCCGCTGCTCCCCGAGCGCGTCCGGTACGTGCCCAGCGCGCGCGCAGTCGCTGCGGCCTGAACGGGCGCCGCCGGCGCCACCCTCAGCGCGGTCGCCGGCTCAGGGCGCGACGTGCGACGCGGAGGATCGGCCGGGCGCCCTGCCGCAGCGCGCGTTCACGGTCACGATCGCGGACCGAGCGCAGCTCGGCGATGGCACGTCCGGTCCGCTCGAGCGACGCGTCGTACGGAAACCACCAGAAGGGACGGCCGGGCCCCGGGGTCGGCGGCGTCCACAGCAGGACCTTCGGTTCCGCGCATGTCCGCAGGGCGATCGCGCCGCGGGCCCGGCCGATCCCTGAGCCCTTGACGCCACCCCAGGGGACCTGCGGGGCGCTGCGGGTGACCAGATGGTCGTTCATCCACACCATGCCGACCTGGAGCTCGCGCGCGATCCGGGCGCCCTTGTACCGGTCGGCCGTCCACACGGAGGCGCCGAGCCCGCTCGCGGTCGCGTTCGCCATCGCGATCGCCTCCTCCTCGGACTCGGCCACCGAGACGACGAGCACGGGGCCGGGCACCTCTTCGCGGGCCAGGCGCATCGACGGGGTCACGCCCGTCAGCACGGCGGGGGCGTAGAAGGCGACGTCGCCGGGCGGTACGGTCGTGGCCACGAGCGGGCCACCGCAGTGCAGCGTCGCACCGCCGGAGACGGCCTCCTCGACGAGCTCGTTCACCCGATCACGGCGGGCCGCGCTGAGCAGCGGTCCGACCGAGGTCCGCGGATCCACCGGGTCGCCGACCCGCAGCGCGCTGGTGGCGGTCACGACGCCGGTGAGGAAGCGCTCGGAGACCTCGCGCAGGACGACGGCGCGCTCGACGCTGCCGCCGGACTGCCCGGCGTTGGCGAACGCCGCCCAGACCGTGCCGGCCACCGCCCGCTCGACGTCCGCGTCGGCGCAGACGAGCGCGACGTCCTTGCCGCCGAGCTCGAGCACGCTGCGCTTCACCGCACGGGCACATGCTTCGCCGACGGCACGCCCGGCGTCATAGGAGCCGGTGAAGCGGACCTGGTCGACGGGCGATTCGACGAGCGCACGTCCGGTCCGCGTCCCGCCGTGGACGACGCGGAGCAGCCCTTCGGGGAGGCCGGCACGGGCGAAGACCCGGGCGATCCGCTCACCGGTCAGCGCGGCCTGGGGCGACGGCTTCAGGACCACGGCGTTGCCGGCCATGAGCGCGACGGCGACGTCGCCGAGCGGGGTGGCGAACGGCTCGGTCGCCGGGCCGAGGACCGCGACCACGCCGAGCGGCTCGTACGTCCAGCGGGCGCTCGCCAACGGCCGCAGCGCGCGCGCGAGGCCGATGCGCTCGCCTGAGAGGATCGCCGGCCCGGCCTCGGCAAGCCACTGCAGCGTCTCGATGGCGGGCAGCACCTCCAGCAGCTCGACCTCGACCCGTGGACGCCCTTGCTCGGCGCAGATGAGGTCGGCGAGCTCGTCTGCCTCGTCGATCACCGCCTGCGCCGCGCGCTTCATGTACCGCGCCCGGTCCTGCGCACGCAGCGCCCACCACAGGGGCTGCACGGCCGCGGCGCCCGCGACGACCGCGGCGACCGCATCCGGTGGCGTGACCTGCACCCCTCCGAGGCGGTCCCCCGTGGCCGGGTTACGCGAGTCGAGGGTCTCAGCAGCGGGGGCGGGCGGCATCCGGGTCGATTCTTCCAGCCTGCGGAAGGTCCCGTGGGCCCTCGGCGCAGGCGGGTCGCTCTCAGGCGGCGCGGTGGGCGCCACGCAGGGTGTCCTGCATGTCACGGAGGACCGCCGTGAGCCCCGGGGTCAGGCGTTCGTCGGCGACGAGCAGGTCAGGCCCGCTGCCGTCCTTCGTTCCGGCGACGAGGCCGGCCAGCGTCTCCGACGAGCCGGTCCAGACCGTCGCGCAGATGACCGACCGCCCGCGCGGGTCAAAGCGCAGGATGCGGGCCACATCCATCTCGTCGGCCTCCAGACCGAGCCGGGCCAGCAGGTCCACGAGGCCGACGCGGTCGCGCATCTGCGGGAGCCGCAGCCGTACGCGCGTGCCTTCGGGGAGGGTGTGGTGGGTGTCGAGGCGCATCGGGATGAGGAGCGCGGAGGTCGGCGCTCCGCGGGTTCCGGGGGGTCGGCGCGTGTCCGTTCGCGAACACACGTTCGTCCTCCATGGTAGCCGGTGCTCAGTCCGGAAGTCCCCGCGCACGCCGGATTGCGCCCAGCCGCTCGGCGAACGCGTGCTCTGCTGCATCGGGGACGTAGAACCGCGTGCCCGAGACCGCAGGGGGCATGACGTCCTGGGCGCAGAGGTGCCCAGGGTGATCGTGCGGGTAGTCGTACCCGTCCTGTCGGCGGTCGGCCGAGCGGAGGTAGGCGGGGGGAGCCTGCGCACCGTGGGTGCGCACGTGCTCGCGCGCGGCCGCGATGGCGCGGTAGGCGGCGTTGGACTTCGGCGCCAGGCTCAGGTGGATCGCACATTGCGCCAGGGCGTGCATCGCCTCTGGCATGCCGACGAGCTGGACGGCCTGCGCGGTGGCGGTGGCGACGACGAGCGCCTGGGGGTCGGCCCCGCCGATGTCCTCGCTGGCGAGGATGACCATCCGGCGGGCGATGAAGCGCGCGTCCTCACCGGCTTCGAGCATCACCGCGAGGTAGAGCAGCGACGCATCGGGGTCGCTGGCCCGGGTGGCCTTGATCCACGCCGAGATGACGTCGTAGTGCTGGTCGCCGGCCTTGTCGTACCGGATGGCCCGCCGCTGGAAGGCGTCCTCGGCGGCGCTCAGCGTCACGTGGCCGCCGGTCGTGGCGACGGCGAGCTCCAGCGCCGCCAGCGCCGCGCGGGCGTCCCCGGCGGCCCGGTCGGCCAGGAAGTCCAGCGCCTCGTCGTCGGCCCGCGCGGCTCCGCCCAGCTCGTCGCCGAGCGCCCGTCGCAGCAGCATCTGCACGTCGTCGGCGGTCAGCGCCTGCAGCTCGTAGAGGCGGCACCGGCTCAGCAGGGCCGCGTTCACCTCGAACGACGGGTTCTCGGTCGTCGCGCCGATGAGCGTGACGAGGCCCTCCTCGACGGCGGGCAGCAGCGCGTCCTGCTGGGCCTTGTTGAAGCGGTGGATCTCGTCGAGGAAGAAGACCGTCGCGGTCCCGCTCGTGGAGCGCCGATGGCGCGCCCGCTCCATGACCGCGCGGACCTCGGCGCGCCCGGCGTCGACGGCGCTGAGCTCCTCGAAGGCGGCGCTCGCTGCGGCGGCGACGATCCGGGCCAGCGTCGTCTTGCCCGTCCCGGGTGGGCCGAAGAGGAGCATGGAGTGCGGGCGTCCGGCCTCGATCGCGACGCGCAGCGGCGAGCCGGCCTTGAGCAGGTGCTGCTGCCCGACGACGTCCTGCAGCCTGGCGGGGCGCATCCGCGCGGCGAGCGGGGCGCCCGGGCCTTCCGCGGCCTGCGCGGCCGCTGCGGGCGTCGGGGTCGGGTCGCCGAAGAGCTGGTCCACGGGGATGAGTATGCGCGCCGGGGCGGCGGCGCAACCCTCCCCGCCCGTGCCGTCCCGCACGCCGGTCGCGCAGGACGCGACCGGTGTGCGACGCCGTCGCCGCAGGTCAGGGCAGCGGGCCGCCGACGAGCGCGACGGCGATCCCGGCCAGCGCTGCGCAGGACAGCGTGGCGACGGTGCCCAGGCGGGTGCTGAGCAGCACGGCGGCGGCCGTTGCGAGCACCACGCCCTGCCAAGGCTCGTCCACGGCACCGGCCAGCGGTACCGCCGCCCCGAAGATCGCTCCGATCGCCGCCGGGCCGGCCCCGTCGAGGAAGGCCCGTGCGTCAGGGTCGGCCCGCAGCGCCTGGTAGCGCCGGCCGCCGAAGCCGACGATGAGAAAGGACGGCAGAAACGCGACCGCGGCGGCCAGCAGCCCGCCGCCGATCCCGGCCGCCGCATACCCGACCGCGGCGACCGTCTGGACGACCGGCCCCGGGGTCAGCTGTCCCAGCGCGACCGCGTTGAGGAACTCCGCGTTCGTCATCCAGCCGTAGACCTCCACGGCGTCGTGCTGCATGAGCGGGACGATGACGAATCCGCCGCCGTAGCTCAGCGCCCCGACCTTGAAGGCCATCCAGACCAACGCGGGCACCGCCGGGGCGCCCGTCGCCGCGAGCGCGAGGGCCGCCGGCGTCCCGTGTGAGGACAGCGTGGAGCGCCCGGGTCGCGCCACGCCACGCCGCACGCCGAGCTCGGCCAGGCCGCAGGCCAGCAAGGCCACGACGACCGCGGCCCCGGCCAGGACGGTCACCGCGAAGCCGACGGCGAGGTAGGCCCCCGCCCGTGCCAGGCGTGCGCTCGCGAGCCCTGCGAGGCCGGCCCGCGTGAGCGTCACCCCGGCCTGGACGACCACCGCGACGACCGCCGCGCCTGCCCCCGCCGCTGCCCCGCGGACCCATGTCGGTGGCCCTTCCTGCAGGGTCACCGCGGCGAGGGCCAGGATCGCGACGAGCCCCGGCAGGATGAACGCCAGCCCTCCGACGACCGCCCCGCGGACCCCGGCCGCGCGCTGGGCGCAGAAGATCGCCAGCTGCGTCGACGCGGGGCCCGGCAGCAGAGCGCAGGCGGCGTTCGCGTCCTCGAACTCCTGCGGGCTCATCCACGCGTGGCGGTCCACGCACAGGTCTCGCAGCAGCGCGATGTGCGCGGGCGGACCGCCGAAGCCGATGCACCCGATCCGGCCCCACTCGCGCAACACCTGACCCAAGGGCACCTGCAGCATCCGGCGGGATGCTGGCAGACCGTCCCTCCGCCGGGGGCGAACCTCCCGGGCGCGTACAGTGCCCAGGGTGGAGAGACTCGCGACGGCGCTGCTGCAGCAGCTCATCCGGTGCAACACCGTCAACCCGCCCGGCAACGAGCGACCGGCCCTCGAGCTGCTGGCGGCTGAGCTGAAGGGCGCCGGCTTCGAGGGGATCACGATGGTCGGCTCCAGTGAGGAGCGCCCAAACCTCGTCGCGCGGCTGAAGGGCAAGGAGGCCGGGCCGACGCTCTGCCTGCTCTCGCACGTCGACACCGTCCTGGCGTCCCCTGACGACTGGGAGCACGATCCGTGGTCGGGCGACGTGACCGACGGGATGCTGTGGGGCCGCGGCGCGCTGGACATGAAGTCGCAGACGGCGGCCGAGGTCGCGGCGGCCTGCTCGCTGGCGGCCTCGGGCTGGCGCCCCGCGCGCGGCGAGCTGCTCGTCGTCGCCGTCGCGGACGAGGAGACCGGCGGCAGCCTCGGCGCCCAGTGGATCTGCGAGCACCACCCCGAGCTCGTGCGCTGCGACGAGCTGCTCAACGAGGGCGGCGGGCCGGTCATCCCCTACGACGGCGGCCGCTACTACGGCGTGTGTGTCGCGGAGAAGGGCGTCTTCCGCTTCACGGTCACGACGGACGGAATCGCCGGGCATGCGTCGATCCCGAAGATGGGCGACAACGCGCTGCTTGAAGCTCGCGCCGTTTCTGCAGCTCATGGCCGACCGACAGCCCGGCCTGGACCTGACCGAGGGGCCTCGCGGCATGCTCGAAGGCCTGGGCATCCCCGTCGACGGGGATCCGGCCGGCGCCCTGGAGGCGCTGCGGGCCAAGGATCCGGTCCTCGCCGGCCTCGTCGAGCCGATGCTCGGCGTCAGCCTCGCCCCGACGAAGATCTCGGCCAGCAGCAAGATCAACGTCATCCCGGCGAGCGCCGAGCTGCGGGTGGACTGCCGCGTGCCGCCCGGCCTGGGGCGCGACGTGGCGCTGCGGCGGATCACCGAGGTCCTCGGCACGGAGGGCTACCGCCTGGACTTCACCGAGGAGGTGCCGGGCAACAGCTCGCCCGCCGACACCGAGCTCTTTGCGGCGATCGAACGGTGGGTCGGGCGTGAGGACCCCGGGGCGAAGGTCATCCCGACGATCCTCCCGGGCTTCACCGACTCGCGGACGTTCCGCAAGGCCTTCCCGCGAGTGCGTGGCCTACGGGTTCTTCCCCCACCGCCACCAGACGTTGTACGACACCGCGCCGCTCGTGCATTCGGCCGACGAGCGGATCGACGTGCGGGACCTGGGGTACGCCACCCGCTGCTATGCGGACATCATCAAGGAGAGGCTGGGATGAGCAAGGACGACAAGACCCCGGAGCGTGACCGCCTACGGCTCGGCGGCATGGCCCTGCGCAACGGCCTGCTCGTGCACGGACCGACCCACTGGTCCGCGGCGGCCCGCCGCAGGGACGGCACGATCGGGGTGGCGTCCGGACGCAAGCCACAGCTGCGCAAGACCGCGGCGGACATCCCGTTCGTCAGGGGCGTCGCGTCGATCGGCGAGGCGATGCTCGTGATCCCGCTCGTCAAGAAGGGGCTGCCGGAGGCGAAGCTGCCGTTCCAGAACGCGACGGTCCTCGGCGCGATGGCGGCGACGGCCGTCGCCGGCGGCATCGTGCGCCGCCGCGCCCAGGGCTCGTCCGCGGACGTTGCGCTCTCCGTCCTGGGCCTTGCGCCGTCGCTCATCGCGCTGCGCGGCGGGGACCTGGCGGCCTATCACGGGGTCGAGCACAAGGCGATCGCCGCCTACGAGGCGGCGGAGGATCCGGCGGACGCGGGCGCGAACGTCGTCACCGGCGCGCGCGGGGCATCCAAGGAGCACGACCGTTGCGGGTCGCACCTGATGGCCCCGCTCATGGCCGCGAACCTCGCTGGAACCTCGTTGCTGCGTCGCCTGGTCGACAAGCCGACGCAGGCGCAGGGCATCGCGTTGCAGCTGGCGTCGATCGGCGTGGCGGTCGAGCTCTTCGCCTGGTCCGAGCGCCACGGGGATTCGCTTGCCGCCAAGGTGATGCGCGTCCCGGGCTTCGAGCTGCAGCGCCTGATCGGGACGCGTGAGCCCACCGACGAGCAGCTCGAGGTCGGCTACGCCGCGCTGGCGGAGATCCTGCGCGTCGAGCCGCCGCTGCCCGAGGGGCCCGGCGCTGAGTGATGCATCGACCCGCCTGACGCGGGCGGATCCATCACTCGCCCAGCCGACGCCCTGCGTCAGCGCACGAGACGGTCCAGGAGGCGTGCGTGGGTCGCGGCGGCGTCGTCGGTCAACCCCGTGTGGACGGGCGACGGCTGGACGATCGTCGAGGCGGGGGCGACGAGCCAATGGAAACGCTCTGAGGGCTCCTGCAGCGCCACCGGGCCCCCCGCCGGATCTCCGGCGCCGATCCGCTCGAGCATCGTCAGGTGCCCGGCGACCGCCGTCACGTCGACGGTCGGCGCCAGCGCGTGCAGCCGCGCGCCGTCCAGGTGCGTCTGCACCGCGAGGTAGCGGCCGCGACGGCAGAAGAGGACGACGCCGACGTTCAGGCACTCCCCGCGCTCGACGTCGGGGACGACACGCAGCAACGCGTAGGCGAAGGGCTCACCGCCGGGCATCGTCGGCCTCCCGGGCGAAGGCGTCCGAACCCGCCACGCGGGCCCGCAGGAAGTCGACGTAGGCGGACGGGTCCGCCCAGCCATCAGGGACGAGCGCCCCGAGGCGCTGCAGCAGCGGCTCGTCCACGAGGCCGCGCAGCCGCGCGTCGGCATCGGTGATCGACGCCGCGCGCTCCAGGAGCACGTGTTGCGCGATGAGCGGGAAGGCTGCGGTCGCCAGCCCCACGGGGTCTGAGTCGTCGCGGTGGTGGCGGTAGAAGGCGGCACCGTGGTCGATGAGCCACGTGGAACCGTGCCACCGCAGGAGGTTCGGGTTGCGCGGGGTCCGGTCGACGTTCATGACGAGGCTGTCGAGCCAGACGATGTCTGCCGCCCGGGCCGGGTCGACGGCCTCGGGGTCCGTGAACGCCAGGGACCCCGGCAGAAAGTCCAGCGCGACGTTCAGGCCCGCCGAAGCCCGCAGCAACTCCTGGATCTCGGGGTCCGGCTCGGCGACGCCGATCCGCGGGTCCAGCTCGCAGAGGACGACTTCAGGGACGGGCAGCCCGAGCGCCCGGGCGAGCTCGCCAGCGAGGAGCTCGGCCACGAGCGCCCGCGGTCCCTGGCCGGCACCGCGGAACTTCAGGACGTACAGCCCGTCGTCGTCGGCCTCCACGAGCGCGGGCATCGATCCGCCCTCCCGGAAGGGCGTGACGTAGCGGGTGGCGGTGATCGTGCGCATGGGTCAAGCGTCCACTTGGGCAGGTGAGCGATGGAGTTTCCCAGCGCGTGGCTCGATAGTGACGGATGTGACCCCGGCCCTCCTCTCCGTCGCGCTGACCTGGCAGGAGCAGGTCCAGAAGTTCGCCAACGACTGGGGCCAGGTTCTCGGCCTCGTCTTCATGCTGGCCATCGTCTACGTGCTGTGGCGGACGCTGAAGATGATGCCCAAGACGAAGCCGGTGCAGATCAAGCCGCAGGCGTCGCAGGAGATCACGTGGGGGGAGATCGCCGGTGTCGACGAGGCGAAGGCCGAGCTGCAGGAGGTCGTCGACTTCCTCCGCGACCCGACGCCGTTCAAGGCGATCGGCGCGAAGGTCCCGAGCGGCGTGATGCTCCACGGGCCCCCCGGGACCGGCAAGACGTTGCTGGCCAAGGCGGTCGCGCACGAGTCCGGCGCCCACTTCTTCAGCCAGTCGGCGTCGTCCTTCGTCGAGATGTTCGCCGGCCTCGGGGCCGCACGCATCCGGCGGCTCTTCGCGGAGGCGCGCAAGCACGCCCCCGCGATCCTCTTCATCGACGAACTCGACGCGGTCGGCGCGCGCCGCGGCTCGGACAACAACTCCGAACGCGAGCAGACGCTGAACCAGCTGCTCGTGGAGATGGACGGCTTCTCCGGGAGCGAGAACGTCATCGTCATCGCCGCCTCCAACCTGCTCGACAAGCTCGACCCGGCGCTGCTGCGTCCCGGGCGCTTCGACCGGCAGATCTTCGTCTCGCCCCCCGATGTCGCCGGCCGCCACAAGCAGTTGCAGGTCCACACGCGCAACAAGCCGCTCGCCGACGGCCTGGACCTGCACGACATCGCCGCCCAGACGAGCGGGCTGACGGGGGCGGATCTGGCGAACCTCGCCAACGAGGCGGCGATCTTCTGCGCGCGCCGCAACGGTTCGGCGATCTCCAAGTCCGACTTCGACGACGCGCTCGAACGGGTGGTCGCGGGCGTCCTGTCGTCCACGACGCTCAACTCGCACGAGCGCCGGGTCGTCGCCTTCCACGAGGCGGGCCACGCGCTCTGCCGCGAACTGCTCAGGACGACCGACCGGGTGCACAAGATCTCGATCGTCCCGCGGGGGTCGGCACTCGGGTACGTCATGAACCTCCCTGACGAGGACAGCTACCTCAAGACGCGCGAGGAGCTGCTGGACCAGCTGACCGTGCTCCTCGGGGGCCGTGTCGCCGAGCAGGCCGTGTTCGGCGCGGTCACCACGGGCGCCTCGAACGATCTGCAGCGCGTCGCCGAGCTCACGCACGCGATGGTCCACGAGTACGGGATGGGCACATCGACCTCCGTCGCCCGCGCGGTGACGGACGCGAACGTCGTGTCCGACCTCACCCGTCGCATCCGCGACGAGGAGCAGCAGGACCTCGCCTTCGAGGCCGAGCGCGCCGCCCGGCGGCTGATCACCGACCATCGGGACAAGCTTGACGAGATCGCCGCCGCGCTCCTGGAACACGAGGTGCTCGAGCGGGATGCGATCGCCCACATCATGGAGGGCGTGCCGCAGCTCGAGCGACGCCCGGGTGAACCCGGTCTGCGGGTCGTCGCTTCGGCGCGCCAGGACCCGCAGCCGCCGGGTGCCGCCTGACCCCGGCGCCACCCCGCCCGGAGCTGCGGGAATACACTCGCCGCCATGTTCGCCCGCATCGATCACATCGGCGTCGCCGTCACGGACCTCGACGCCGCCCTCGCGCTCTACGAGCGCGACTACGACATGACCCTCGTGCACCGGGAGACGGTCACCGAGCAGGGAGTCGAGGCGATCCTCCTCGACGTCGGCGAAAACCACGTCGAGCTGCTTGCGCCGCTGGGCGACGACACGCCCGTCGGGAAGTTCCTCGCGAAGAAGGGCCCGGGGTTGCATCACGTGGCCTACCAGACGACGGACATCGTGGCCGAGCTCGAGCGCCTGGCCGCAGCGGGCGTCCAGCTCATCGACCAGAGCCCGCGGATCGGCATCCGGGGTTCGAGCGTGGCGTTCCTGCATCCCAAGTCGACCGGTGGGGTCCTGACGGAGATCGTCCAGCCGGCGGCCGACCACTAGGCTCATCCGCATGGCCCAGCGCATCTCGATCGGCTTCCACGCCAGCCCGCCCGTCAACCTCCGCGTCAACGACGACGAGCTCGCCAAGCTCCAGGCCGCCGTGGGTGGCGACGGGGGCTGGCATGAGGTGGCGGCGGACGACGGCACCGTGAAGCTCAACCTCCAGCACGTCCTGTGGCTGAAGGTCGAGAAGGAAGAGCAGCGCGTCGGGTTCGGTCTCAGCTCCTGAACGGACGTTCAGGCTGTCCGGAGCGGCTTTTTCGCGCTCGACGGATGGACGGATAACCGATCCTGAAAACGGTCGGATCCGGCGACACCTGATGCGGAGCAAGAAGCGGCCCGCCGGGCCGCGCGACTCCCCGTCACCCGGAGGTCACCGTCCCGATGCGTCCCCTGAAGCGGCTTGCCGCGCTCTCCGCCGTCTCCGGCGCCGCGCTGCTTGTCGGCCCCGTCGCCGGAGCGTCCGCGCTGGACCAGACGGTCACCGGTGTCGTCGCCGGCACCATCGCCCTCAGCGTCCCGACGCCCGCCGTCTTCGGGTCGGTGTTCGCGCCCGGCGCCACCGTCTCGTCGACCGGTGGCACCGTCACCGCGCTCTCCACCTATCCGAACTGGACGCTGAAGGCGGCCGAGACCGGCGGCGACGGCAAGCTGGGCCGGGCGTCCGCGACCTCGCCGTGCGACACGACGGCCGCCGTGCTGACGAACGCCGCGTCGCTCACCGTTGCCCCCGCGATCGTCACCGCCGGGATCACGTCCGCCGGGGCCGTTGCGCTCAGCGGCACGGACCAGACGGTGGCCTCGGCCACCGCCGTCCCGCTGGCCGCCGCCGTCTTCAACACGACGTACTCGCAGGCGTTCCCGGCCAACGAGGTCCTGACCCCGGGCTGCGCCTACACGATGACGACGACCTACACGCTGGCCTCCCCGTAGGCTCCGCTGCATGTACAGGCGCCTGCTCGCTGCGGTGGTCTGCGGGCTTGCGCTGCCGGCCGGGGCAGCGGCGCAGCGTCCGGACGCCGGCCTGTTCTCCGTCTCGCCGTCGACCCGGACGGTCGTCGATCGCCCACCGGTCGCCCTCGCCCCCGCGACCGTCGGCAACACGACACGGTCGACCCTGCAGGTCGACGTCATCCCGGTCCTGCTCGGGCAGGAGGTCAGCGGAGCGCTCACCTTCTCCGAGCGCCCGGCCGACCTGGACAAGGCGCGCCGGATCGTCCGGAGCGGGCTGACGTCGTTCTCGATGGCCCCGGGGACCACGCGCAGCGTGCCGCTCTCGTGGGACCTCCTGCCCACCGCGGATCGCGCCGCGTTCGTCGGCGTCGTGTTCCAGGCGCGGGCCAAGCCCGAACCCGGGCAGACGGTGCGGACCGTGCAGCGCCTGCTGACCAGCGACTTCCTGCGCCTGCCCGGCCCGGTCGACGTCACCGGGCGGCTGACGCGGCTGCCGGCCTCCCAGGGCCCGGATCGAACGATCGCCTTCGCGCCGCGGATCCGCAACACCGGCACGTTCGTCGGAAAGCCCGTCAACGCTCGCTTTGCGATCCGCGACGCCTCCGGACGCATCGTCGTGCGCCAGACGCTGCGGGGCGAGGTCATCCTGCCGGGCTTCCAGCGCGAGTTCCCCCTCCGGGTGCGCAAGCTCCTGCCGGCCGGCGACTACACGGCCATCGCCCGCGCCGACTTCGGCCGGTCCCGGGGGCTGCGGATCGCTACGCGCTTTCGTCTCGTCGGCCCCAACCGGTTGCCGACGGGGCGCGTGGCGCTGCGGGAGTTCCGGGCGGCCGGCGTCCTCGGCGGCGATTCACGGGTGACCGGTGTGCTGCAGAGCACCGGCACGAAGGCGGCGGACACCGCCGTGCGGGTCTCGCTCTTTCGCCTCAGCGGCGGTCAGCGTCCGGTCCGGCCGATGGTCACGCGCCGGCTGACCTTCCAGGCGCTGGAGCCGGGGACGACAAAGGACCTGAAGGTCACGTTCCCGTCGCTGCCCGCCGGCGACTACCGGGTCATCGGCACCTACCGCGATGCCGTGGGCTCGACGAAGGAGGTCATCTCGGACTTCTCGCCACATGCCGAACGCGGCGGGTGGCAGCGCTTGGAGGACTTCCTCGGGCGCCATCGGGTGCTCGGCGGATCGCTGCTGGCGGCCTTGGTGCTCGCGGCGCTGTTGCTGCGTCGCCGGCGGCGCAGCGCCGCGGGGGTGTCGCTGAACACCGCTGACGCCGCCACCCTCGCGACCCTGCCGGGGGTGGGACCGCGTGCCGCGCAGCGGATCGTCGATCACCGTGAGGAGTTCGGCCCGTTCGCCGCGCTCGAGGACCTGCTGGCGGTCGACGGCTTCGACGCCGACCGCGTGGCCCCACTCCGGGGGCGGGCGCGGCCATGACGCACCTGGTCCGGTGGTCGCGGTGCCGCACCGCGACGCTCGGCGCCGCGGTCGGCGTGCTGGTCGCGGGCCCGGCCCTCGGCCCCGCCTCGCCCGCCGAAGCCGCCCTCGGAATCAGCGTGCCCCCCGCTTCGCTCGTCGGCCTGCAGCCCGGAGGGACCGCGACGACGGCGCCCGGGGCGCTCGTCGTGACGACCGGGATCCTCGAGCCGTGGGCCTTGAAGGTCAAGATGACCGCAGGCGCCCGCATGCAGCGGGTCAGCGCGCTGGCGCCGTGCAGCAACGGGGCGGCGGCCCTCGTACAGCCCTTGCAGGCATCGTACGCCGCGCTGCTGCCGACGACGACCATCGACCGTCCGACGGTCAGCCTCGGTGGCCCCGGCCCAGACGTGACCGTCGCGCACGGCGCGGTGGCCGGCACCGTCAACGTGAGCTACTCACAGCCCGTCGGCGGGGCCGAACCGCTTGTCGCCGGTTGCGCGTACGCGATGACCGTGACCTACACCGTCGGGCCCGGCTGAGGGGCGGGTCTCACAGTTCGCGGCGGATCAGCGTGAGGGCCTTCTCGACCGCCCGCTGGCGCAGGCCGCGGTCCTCCCAGCGACCCGCCCGCATCTCCTCGCTCACGGCGAGGTCCCGCTCGTACTGCTGCGTGAGCAGGCCGGCGAAGTGCCGATCCTGCACGCAGAGCGTCGCCTCGTCCTGCAGCTGGAAGGACCGGTTGTCGAAGTTCACCGAGCCGACCGACGACCACGCCTCGTCGACGACCATGGCCTTGGCATGCAACATGGTGGGGCAATACTCGAAGATGCGCACCCCCGCCTCCAGCAGTTCGTCGTAGCTCTCGCGACCGGCCTGCCGCACGACCTGCTTGTCGCCCTCGGAGCCCGGGACCAGGACCCGGACCTGCACGCCGCGCTGCGCGGCCTCCGCGAGCGCGGCGGTGAACGCCGGGCGCGGCGCGAAGTACGCGGCGGTCAGATCGATGCGCTCGCGCGCTGCGGCGATCGCGAGGAACATCAGCGCCTCGACGTTCGTGTCACCGACCCCTGCCCGGGACCGGACGACCTGCATCGTCGCCGTCGCGCCGTCACAGGGCTCCAGCGGTGGCAGATGGTTCGGCCCCACGAGGACGGCGCCCGTCGCCTCCAGCCAGTTCTCGGCAAAGGCTCCCTGCAGCCCGCGGACGACCGGCCCCCGGACGCGGACGTGCGTGTCGCGCCAGTGGTCGGGGTCCTGGGCGTCGCCCGTCCATTCGTCGGCGATGCCGACGCCGCCGGTCATGCCGACCGTCCCGTCGACGATGAGGAGCTTGCGGTGGGTGCGGTTGTCGATGCGGCGCACCGCATACGGCTTGAGCGGACGGAACATCGCCACGTTCGCCCCGGCCTCGCGCAGCTCGTCGACGAGCGCGGAGTCCATCTTCAGCGTGCCGACCCAATCGAGCAGGACGTTGACCTCGACGCCCTCTGAGGCCTTGTCACAGAGCGCGGCGGCGACCTCGTGCGCGATGTCGCCGCGCCAGTAGACGTATGTGAGGAGGTTGACGGCCTTCTTCGCCGACCGGATCGTCTCCAGGAAGGCGGGGAAGATCTGATCCCCGTTGATGAGCAGGTCGATCTCGTTGCCCTCGGCGATCGGCGCGGCGGTGAGCGCCTCCGCCGTCCGCAGGAACTCGCGGTCGGCGGGGTCGGGAGCGTCCTCGTCCAAGCGGTAGCCCGAGCCCTGTTCACGCCGGTGGCGCAGGCTGTCGGACGCATACCAGGCTGCCAGGAGCGAGCCGGCGGCGACGGGATAGGCGACCCGGGCGGACGGCGGCTTCATCCGACCACCACGCCGACGCGCGGACCGAGGGTGAAGCACCCGTGCGGGACCTCCCGCACCTCGCCGTCGACGTTGAAGGTGCCCGGTCCTTGCACCGCCACCTTCTGCCCGGCGGCGGAGACGACGCCCGGCTGGTCGGTGAGCCCTCCCGTACGCATGCCCCAGGCGCGGCGGACGAGCTGTCGCCGCGGGCCGCCGCAGACCACGGCGACATCCAGTGCCCCCGGTCGTGCGTCGTCCAGTTGCGAGCCGCCGCCGAAGGCCCCCGTCCCGGCGACGATGACCTGCCAGCACTCCCCGGCGAACACCGACTCCCCGTCGACGCTCACACGGACCCGGGCGGGCTTGGCGCGTGCGCCCGCGACAAGCGCCCCGAGGGCGTAGGCGAACGGCCCCAGCGGTCGTTTCAGGGGCTCGGCGCGGCGCGTGGCCAGGACGGACAGTCCAGACGAGGCGGCGTTCAAGAAGGGTGCGTCCCCGGCGTATGCCAGGTCGACGGCCTGCGTCCGCGCGCCCGTGGCCGCCAGGCGGGCGGCGGCGTCCAGGTCGTCGAGCGGCAGGTGCAGGGCTCGGGCCAGGTCGTTGGCCGTCCCGGTCGGGATGACCGCGAGCGGCACGTCCAAGTCGGCGGCCAACGCAGCTGCCGGCCCGACCGACCCGTCGCCACCGGCGACGACGACGCGCTCGGCGCCCTGGGCACGCGGGCCGTCCGGGTTCAGGGCATCGAGCTCGTCGATCGGGATGAGCTCCGGGTCCGCGCCGTGGGCGCGCAGGCGCGCCTGCAGGTCGTCGACGTCTGCCCCCGCGCCGGACGCGGGGTTGGCGATGAGCAGCATCCGCATGCGTGGGTGTCTGCCCGCTGACGGCCGAGCTGACGCCTCGGCGGACGCGAGTGGGCGCGGCCACCGCGCTCGGAGGGCCGTATCCGTGCCCCAGGCCATAACCTCAACGGCGATGCGCACGACCGTCCCAGCCCCGCTGCCCGCCGCCGATCCAGGCGCGCGGCGAGCCCTCTCGCTCCTGCGGCGGTCGGGCGGGATCGGGCGCACGATCGCCAGGACGGACGTGCGGGCCTACCGCGCGATCCGCGGGGTGGCGCGCACGCCGGCGACGGTCGCGCGGGTCCGGGCGTTCTCCAGCACGGGGGAGCACGCCGCCTGCTGGCTCGCGCTCGGCGCCGTCGGCGCGGCCGTCGACGCCGACCGGCGCGACGCCTGGCTGCGCGCGACCAAAGGGGTCGCGGCTGCCTACGCGGCCAACACGGTGCTCAAGCAGGTCTTCCGTCGGCGGCGTCCCGCCTTCGACGGCCTGCCGGCGCTCATGAAGACCCCCACCGCGCTGTCGTTCCCCAGCGCTCACGCATCCTCGTCGTTCGCCGCTGCACAGGCGTTCGCGCCGCTCGTCGGGCCGGCCGCCGGCCCGCTGCGCCTCACGGCCGGGGCGATGGCCCTCAGCCGTGTCTACCTCGGGGTCCACTACCCCTCCGACATCCTGGCCGGGGCGCTCCTCGGGACGGTCGTCGGTTCGCTCTTCCAGGAAGGCCGTTCATGAAGGTCGGAATCGTCGGGATGCCCAACGCGGGCAAGAGTTCGCTGTTCAACGCGCTGACGAAGGCGGGGGCCGAGGCGGCGAACTACCCGTTCACGACCATCGAGCCGAACATCGCGATCCTCCCCGTCGAGGACGAGCGGCTGACCACCGTCTCGACGATGATCGGCGCCAGCGACATCGTCGAGGACACGATCGCTTTCCACGACATCGCCGGCCTCGTGCGCGGCGCCTCCGAAGGCGAAGGCCTGGGCAACAAGTTCCTGGCGAACATCCGCGAGACGGACGCGATCGTCCACGTCGTCCGCGCCCATCACGACGACGGCATCATCCACCCGGAGGGCTCGGTGAACCCGCTCCGGGACATCGAGACGATCGAGACCGAGCTCATCTTCGCGGACCTCGAGCAGGTCGAGAAGCGGATGGCGAAGGTCACCCGCGAAGCGCGCGGAGGGGACAAGTCCGCGATCGCAGAACAAGCCTGGCTGGCGCAGGTCACCGAGCTGCTGCTCGCGGGCAGGCCGGCGCGCTCGCTGCCGATCCCGGACGAGGTCGACAAGGGCCAGTCCGTCCAGCTGCTCACGGCCAAGCCCGTGCTCTTCGTCGCGAACGTCGACGAGGGCGAGGACGGGATCCCGCCGGAGGTCGTCGAGCATGCGCAGGCGAGCGGTGCAGGTGTCGTCGCGGTGTCCAGCCGTCTGGAGGCCGAGCTGTCGGAGCTCGACGACGAGGAGGCCGCGATCATGCGGGAGGAGCTCGGCGCGCCGGAGTCCGGGCTGCAGCGCGTCGTCCGCGGCGCGTTCGCGCTGCTGGACCTCAACGCGTTCTTCACGATCGGACAAGGAAAGCGCGCGCAGTCCTGGCACCTGAAGAACGGCCTGACCGCCTGGCACGCCGCGGGGCAGATCCACTCGGACATCCAGCGCGGCTTCGTCAAGGCCGAGGTCATCCCCTGGGACAAGCTCCTGGAGGCCGGGGGCTACAGCCAGGCGCGCGACCGCGGGACGCTCCGTCTGGAGGGTCGCGACTACGTCATGCAGGACGGCGACGTGCTGACGGTGAAGTTCACGCCGTAGATCGCCCAGGGGGCGATCTTCGGCCAGGGAAAGCCCTGGCGGGCTTTCCCCGTCCCTTCGTCCGGTCCCAGTCGGCGCCGGAGGTCCGCCGGTAGGTTCGGCGGAATGCGCGCCCCCCGTCTCCTCGCCGGCCTGCTCGCCGCGTCCGCCGTGCGCGCGGCGGCGTAGTGTTCGCAGCATGCGCTCGCGGTCCTTGCTCTGCGTCACCCTCGTCGCGCTGTCGACGGTCACCGCCGGCGGCGCACACGCGCAGGGGACCGGCCCGACGGAGAAGCCCGATCCGGCCATCGTCGACGGCAGCGCGCAGCGCGCTCTGACGCGGGCGCGTGCAACCTGGAAGGCGGCGAACGTGCGCAGCTACCGGGTCCGGGTCGCACTCGGCTGCTTCTGTCCGGAGGACATCCGCAAGCCACGGACCATCACCGTCCGCGGCGGCATCCCCCGCAACCCGCCCTCGCACCTGAAGGACATGGCGACCGTCCCCCGGATGTTCCGCAAGATCCAGCGTGCGATCGACGACGGTGTCGCCGAACTCAGGGTCACCTATGGCGCCCGTGGAGTCCCGAGGAAGATCGCGATCGACGTCAGCCGAATGATCGCCGACGAGGAGTCCTACTACTCGATCGACCGGTTCGTCCGTCTGCGCCCGCGTTAGGCGCGGGCGCATCCGTGTGGTTGCAACTGGTTCCGGATGACGGAACCAGCTGCAACCACACGAGGCTCACCCCTACCAGGCGCACACGGCGTAGTCCTTGAGGAACACGCCGTACAGATCCTCACCGGCTTCGCCGCGGACGATCGGGTCAAACACACGCGCGGCGCCGTCGACGAGGTCCAGCGGGGCGTGGAACCCCTCCTCGGCGAGGCGCATCTTCGTCGTGTGCGGGCGCTCGTCGGTGATCCAGCCCGTGTCGACGCTCGTCATGAGGATCCCGTCCGTCGTGAGCATCTCATGGGCGCTCGTACGGGTGAGCATGTTCAACGCGGCCTTGGCCATGTTCGTGTGCGGGTGCCCCGGGCCCTTGTAGCCACGCCCGAACTGGCCCTCCATCGCCGACACGTTCACGACGTACTTGCGGCGCGCAGGTGCAGCGGCCATCGCGCCGCGCAGCCGGGACACGAGCAGAAACGGCGCCGTCATGTTGCACAGCTGCACCTCGAGCAGTTCGACCGGATCCACCTCCTCCACGCGCTGCGTCCAGCTGTTGACGTGGACCTCGTCCGGGACCAGGCCGCCGGCGTCGATCGCCCGGCCTTGCGCCACCCGCGCCGGGTCTGCCGAGCGGGCCGCCAGCGCCAACGCCGTGGCCTCGTCAGGCGCGAGCACCGAGGAGGCGGCGAGCGTCTGCGGCAGCGAGGCCGGGTGCACGGTGCGCGCCTCGCCGAGCACGACGACGTCCACCCCTCCCGCGGATGGCAGCCCCTGGGTCTCGCCGGCGGACAACAGAGCGTAGGCGTCGGGGGAGCGCCGCACGGTCTGCGCCGCGTTGTTGATGAGGATGTCCAGCGGCCCTGCGTCGGCCACCGTCTGCGCCAGCGCGACGACCTGCGCGGGGTCGCGGAGATCCAGACCGACGATCCGCAGCCGGTGCAGCCAGTCGGCGCTGTCGTCCATCGACGCGAAGCGCCGCGCCGCGTCGGCCGGAAAGCGCGTGGTGATCGTCGTGTGCGCGCCGTCCCGCAGAAGGCGCAGGGCGATGTACATCCCGATCTTCGCGCGGCCGCCCGTGAGCAGTGCGCGTCGGCCCGAAAGGTCCGTCCGCGCGTCCCGCCGGGCGTGATGCCGGGCAGCGCACGTCGGGCACAGCTGGTGGTAGAAGGCGTCGACCTCGCGGAAGAGCTGCTTGCAGACGTAGCAGGGGCGGGCCTTCAGCAACGTCCCTGCGGTCGCGCCGACGGCGGACGAGACGAGCGGGATCCCGAGCGTCTCGTCGTCGATCCGCCCGGGGGCGGCGGTCGCCGTCGCCGCCAGCACGGCCCGGTCGGCGGAGAGGATGGCGTCGCGTCGCTCTGCCCGGCGTCGCAGCTTGGCCGTCTTGAAGAGCCCGGAGGTCGCGCGCCGTACCGCGACGGCATCGGGGTGGTCGACCGGCAGGCGCTCGGCGGCCGCGATGAGCTCGAGGCACGCCTGCAGCCGTGCAGGGTCCAGGCGCTCCGGGGTCTCTTCGTCTTCCACGTCCACCCCCAGGCCTACCGCGCCCGCGCGCCGGCAGTCTCGGTCGCCGCTTCACGGACGCCGGATCGCGTCGGGCGCCGGCCGGACGCGCGACGGCCGGACGCGCGTTCGCCCCGGAGGCCGCGCCGCAGCAGCCCCGCTGCGGCCCAGCCGTTGAGCGCCAGCAACGTCATGAGCGCCAGCGCCAGCGCGAGCGTCATGACCGCGCCGACGCTGCGCAAGCCCGCGCGCTCGGGCTCCGGAGGAAGACCGGCCGCGATCGCCGGCGAGACCTTCCGGAACTCGGGCGCGGCGGCAAACCGCTGCTCGGCGACGGTCCAAGCCGGCTTGCGCTGCCCGCCGTAGGTGATGAGGCCCTTGTTGTGGATGCTGTCGCGCGCGACGTTCCGCTCTGCCCCGCCGTCCCACTGCGGCTTGACGGCGAACTCCTGCAGGGTCCAGTAGATCGCCCCGCCGATGAACGGCCGCTTGGCGACGATGTCCATCACCGACCGCACGTAATCGGTCTGGAAGGCGTACGTCTCCTTCTCCGACGCCGGACCGGCGAAGGTCGACTCCGCCCCGAATTCCGTCACGACGAGCCCCTTCCCCGGGTAGGCGGCGCGCATGTGGTCCAGGAAGGGCCCGAGGTCGGCCAGGCGCTCCACGGAATGCTCGGCCTTGCCCTTGTACCAGCCGAAGTAGGAGTTGATGCCGAGCAGGTCGTAGGCGGCGTAGGCGCGCTGGCGCGGAAAGCCGGGGTAGCTCAGCAGGTCGACGCTCGCGGGCACGGTCGGATCGGCGTCCCGTGCGACGCCCCTGGCCTCGGCGAGGAACGCCCGCGTCCCGGGCACGGTGTCGGGTGTCGCGCTGAGCTCGTTCGCGACGGAGTGCGTGATGACGGCCGGATGGTTGCGGGCGCCGAGGATCGTGGCGCGGACGGTCGCCAGGGCAGCCTCTCGCCCGGCCGGCGTGCGCAACAGGACGTCGCGGTGATAGATCGGGGCCTGGCTCCACACCATGATCCCGGCCGCGTCCAGCGCATCCAGGAGCTTGGGGTGCAGGAGGTAGTGCGCGCGCGTGACGTTCGCGTGCACCGCCTTCAGGTCCGCGACGATCTTGCGGATGTCGGCGTCCGTCAGCGCGGGTCCGCGCCCGGGGACGTCCTCCTGGATCGACGCGCCGTGCAGGTTCAGCTGCCGCCCGTTGAGCGTGAGCATCCCGCCCTGGACCTTCACCTCGCGAAGGCCCGTGCGCCAGCGGTCGACCTGCTGGACGGATGTGCCCGTGGCGGTCGTCACCGTCACGTCGTGCAGCTGTGGGTCCTCCGGCGACCAGAGCGCGGCTCCGGGGACCGGAATCGTCCGGCGCAGGCGGGTCATCTCGCCCGGCGCCAACGTCCGCGCCCGGATGACGGCCGTCGCCCCGGCGACACGCACGGTCACCCGTCCGCCGGCGATCCTGCGGTCTCCCCGGTTCTCCAGCGTGCCGTCGAAGATGACCTGCCGGGTGCACGTCTGGCCGCCGGGCCGGCAGTGCACGTCGCTGAGGACCGCCGGGTCGCGCAGCGCGAGGGTGCCGCGAGGCACGAGCGTCACGGGCCGGACGATGCCGCCCCAGTTCCACCACCCTTCACGTGTGCCGGGGACGCGGCGGTTGTCGGCGCGGACGACGAGGACGTTCTCCTTCCCCGGCCGGAACGCGTCCCCCGCGTTGAGCTCGAACGGGACGTACGGATCGTCGTGGCGCCCGAGCTTGACCCCGTTGAGCCACACCTGCGCGCTACGCCTCACCTGTTCGAAGCGCACCGCCCAACCGAAGCCCGGCGTCCTTGCGGGTGCCCGAAAGCGCAGGCGGTACCAGCCGACCGTCCCGGGGAAGTTCTCCGGGGTCGTGGCGCTCTGCAGGACGGAGGGCACGGTGCCAGGTCGCCAGGCCGCGCGGCTGTCAGGGCGCCAGAAGCCGTCACGGACCCCGGTGGCGTCCGGGTCGGGTAGGCGCTCCCAGCCCGTCGTGAGCGGGAGGGAGGCGGGCACCCCGCCGGCGGCGCTCGCCGGAGAAGGGGTGCAGCAGAGGGCGGCCACGACGGCCACCAGCGTCGTCGCGAGAAGGTGGCGAGGCACGGGCGCCTCCCATTGTGACGCACCGGACCGAATGGTCGCGCCGGGACGTCCCGGAGGCCTCGCATCGCTCAGCGCTGGGGCCCGGGATCCCCCGCCGCTTGCAGCCGGGCGGCCAGGCGCCCCATCCCGTAGGCGTCTGCGGCGGCCGCGGCGGCGACCCAGTCGGTCTCGGCGTCGGCCGGACGCTGGACGTCCACGGCCTGCAGCGTCGCGATGTGGCGGAAGCTGCGCAGCTCGTCGGCCTGCTCCCGGAGCGCGCCGCGGGCCTTGGGCTTCAGCGGGCCGTCGAGGTCCCCGTCTGCCGCGGCGACCTCGAGCATCGCCTCGAGCGTCCCGTAGTGCCCCAGCAGGGTGGCCGCGGTCTTCTCGCCGATGCCCTTGGCACCTGGCAGGCCGTCCGACGGGTCGCCTCGCAGCGCGATGAAGTCCGGGACCTGTGCCGGGTCGATGCCGTACCGGCGGCGGACCTCGGCCTCGTCGACGAGCGTCGGGCCGCCCTTGGCCCCCGGATAGAGCACCTGCACCGCATCGCCGACGCACTGGAACATGTCGCGGTCCCCGGTGAACAACAAGCTCGTGCCGCCCGCGGCGGTCTCGACGGCCGCGAAGGCCCCGAGGAGGTCGTCGGCTTCGAGGTCGTCCGTCACGGCGTGCGTCCAGCCGAAGGCGCCGAAGAACGCGGGCGCTGCCTGCCATTGCCACACCAGGCCGTCGGGCATCGGCTCGCGCGCTGCGTGGTACCCGGGGAAGGCGGCCGTCCGGTAGCGGGCGGCCTCGGCTCCGTTGCACAGGACGACAGCCCGCGGACCGTACGTCTCCACGGCCTGCAGGATGAGGTTCGCGCACCCGAGCAGGCCGTTGACCGGGCGTCCGTCCTTGCCTTTGATCGACGACGGCAGGGCGAAGAACGCGCGGTACAGCAGCGACGGGGTGTCGACGACGAGCAGCGGGCCGCTGGCGGACTCGGTGGGCATCACCGGGCACTTTGCCATCCTGGACCGCCCGCCGTCCGTACCCCTTGAAGCCATGAGCCCCAAGATCCCCACGTCCCGCATCGGCCGCACCGCGAAGTTCGGCGGTCTCGTCGCCGGCCAGGGTGCCCGCTGGGTGGGGACGAACACCGCCAACCGCTTCCGCTCGGAGGAGCGGGCGGACGAGATGCTCGGCGAGCGCGCGATCCAGACCGCGAACGAGCTCGTCTCGCAGCTCGGGCAGATGAAGGGCGCGGCGATGAAGATCGGCCAGGTGCTCTCGACGATCGACTTCGAGCTCATCCCCGAGGCCGAGCGCGACAGCTTCAAGGCGAAGCTCGCC
Source organism: Paraconexibacteraceae bacterium (assembly GCA_963750375.1). GTDB lineage: Bacteria > Actinomycetota > Thermoleophilia > Solirubrobacterales > Solirubrobacteraceae > Paraconexibacter. Next base: position 132,111 of record CAVVQN010000005.1, on the reverse strand, counting down.
GAGTTGCGTGACGACGCTCCGCGCCTTGACTTCCCCCAGATGCGCAAGGTGCTGGAGGCGGACCTCGGGGGTCCGGTCGCAGAGCATTTCGCCGCGTTCGACGAGGAGCCGGTCGCGGCCGCGTCGATCGGGCAGGTGTACCGCGCGACCACCCACGACGGACGCGACGTCGCGGTGAAGATCCAGTACCCGGGCGTCGCCGAAGCGGTCGAGACCGACCTGCGCAACGCGAACATGCTCTTTCCCCTCATCCGGCGCCTGGCGCCCGGGCTGGACGTCAAGGCCATCGCCGGCGAGCTGAAGGACCGCATCGGGGAGGAGCTCGACTACGAGATCGAGGCCCAGCACCAGCGCCAGGTCGCACGGGCCTTCCGCGGGCATCCGTTCGTCGTCATCCCGCGGGTGGACACGACGATGTCGACGCGGAGGGTCCTCGTCAGCGAGTTCATCGAGGGTGTCCCGTTCGCGCAGATCGCAGCCCTCGGTGACGAGGAGCGCGACCGGTACGGCGAGATCCTCTACCGCTTCTACTTCGGCCTGCTCGAGCGCGAGCAGCTCGCGTGCGGTGACCCTCACCCGGGCAACGTCATCTTCACGGACGACGGCAAGGTCTGCTTTCTGGACTTCGGCCTCATGCGCAAGGTCCCGGCGGCGTACCTTGAGGGCGAGCGCGGGATCGGCCGCGCCCTGCTGGCCGGCGATGCCGAGGCGGTCCACGGGCAGCTGGCGCACCTCGGGTACCTGCCCGGCGACCCGGCCTCGTTCCCGGTCGACGCGATCTTCGCGCAGCTGAACGCCGCCGGTGCCTGGTACCTCACCCCGGGGTTCCGGCGCATCACGCCCGATCTCGTCCGCGAGGTCATGGAGTCCGCCGGCTCCCCGCGCTCGCCGTACTTCGACCTCATGCGCCGCCAGACCGTCCCGCCGGAGGCGCTGCTCATCCGCCGGATGGAAGGACTGCTCTTCGCGGTGCTCGGCGAGCTGCGAGCGGGCGCCGACTGGAACGCGCTCATGCGCGACGCGCTGCTCGGAGAGGCTCCGTCGGACGCTGAGCTCGGTGAGCTCGGGCGGCAGGAGGCGCAGTGGCTGTCAGGGCGGCGCCCCGCGGCGCCTGCGCCCGTCTGACGCGCTTAGGATCAGCGCATGCTCACCATCAACGGTATCGACGACCTCAAGGCGCGCAACGGGCAGGAGCTCGGCGTCTCGGAGTACAAGACGATCGACCAGGCGGCGATCGACAGCTTCGCGGACGCCACCGGCGACCATCAGTTCATCCATGTGGACGCCGAGAAGGCCAAGGCGACGCCGTTCGGCGGAACGATCGCCCACGGGCTGTTCACCCTCTCCCTCGGGCCGGTCTTCAGCGCCGAGGTCTGGACGATGACCGGCGTCGCGTTCGCGCTGAACTACGGCTACGAGAAGGTGCGGTTCCCGGCGCCCGTGCCGGTCGACTCCAGGCTGCGCATGCGCGCGACGCTCTCCGAGGTGACCGACGTGGCCGGTGGCGTGCAGATGCGTGTCACGCAGACGTTCGAGGTCGAAGGCGGCGAGAAGCCCGTCTGCGTCGCGGAGTCGCTCGTCCGCGTCTACGGCGGCTGAGCCGGCGGGGCCGCCCTCGGGGTCAGCGCACGCGGACGTTCGGGCCGATGACGGTCCCCGTCCGCACGCGGTAGACCCCGCGGCGCGGCACGGTCGCGACGTAGCGGTCGTCCGCCGTCGTCTGGACCTCGGCCACGGTCTTCCAGTGCCCGCCACCGAGGCCGCGCTGGACCGTGAGCCAGGCCGGATGGCCGCTCCCGCTGCGCACGCTGCCCCAGATCCGCAGGACCCGCCGCGCGCTGCTCGGCGGCTGGACCCGTGCGGCCCGGACGCCCCCGACGCGCGTCACCTCGCGCGGGGCGCGGGTGCGCCTCGCGCTCGTCGTCACGACGGTGAACGCCGCCCACGTGTCCAGCAGGCCGAGCCGGGCGCGCAGGGCGGGACCGGTGATCGTCGTCGATCCGCGCGTGCCGACGACCTTCGCGCGGACGATGCGGGGCGAGACGCCCCGTTTGACGATCGTGATGCGCTTGAGGCGTCCGCGCACCGCGGATCCGAGCTTCCGCCCGGCCTCGTCGAGCGTCAGCCGGACCGTCCACTTGTGCTTGGGGGAGACCTTGTCGTACGGGTCCTTGACGGACACGAGGTACGGCTTGGGGGCCGACCCGAGAAACGCGTTCTCGACGTTCTCGGTGCGACCGCCCGACGTCGAGAAGAAGAAGGTCGTGATGAGCTCGCCCTGGTAGGTGACGACCTGGCCGGTGGTGCTCTGGACTGCCGCGTCCGTGGACGCGGTCTCCCCGGCGACGCCACGGTAGACCTGGGAGCGGGTGTCCGCGTACTGCGTGAAGCCGCCACCCGCGCCGCCCGCGTTCGTCGTGAGCGCGTAAGTACGCGCGGCGACGGCCTGTGCGCGGAGCGCGTCCGCCGGCCAGGACGACGGGCTCTCGGCGGCGACGACGCCCCGCACGTAGTCCTCGAGGCCGACGGCGTTGATGACGTTCAGGCCACCGGCGGGCGCCGGCCGCACCTCGAGCGCGCCGCGGAACTCACCGTCCGTGACGCCGGCCGCCGAGGGTCCGCGCAGCTTCACCGGATTGCCGGACAGGCGCATCGGTCCCGCGGCCTTGGCGACCCTCTTCCTGGTTGCGGTGTCCGTGAGGAGCACGCCGCCGGTTCCGTCGCCGACGGCCCGGTAGCTCTTGTGAGGGTCGAGCTTCACGGAACCCGCGGCTGATGCCTGGGAGATCAGGACGCTGGTCCGCCCCGTCCCCAGCAGGACCCCGACCTCCTTCCGGGCATCGATCGTCGTCAGCTGGGTGCCGGTGTAGTAGTGGGCGAGGATGTCGCGGTAGGAGGTGCCGGCCTTGGCGAATCCGTAGGCGCCGTACTGGCTCATACCGACGCCATGACCGAAGCCACGGCCCTTGATGACCAGGGTGCCGGCAGCGTCCGCGGCGGGCGCGGCGGCGAGGCCCACGAGCAGGGCGGCTGTGAAAGAGATGGTGCGCTTCATGCGACTGCAATCAACCCACCACAGGGTGACATGGAGCGGTGGCTCGTACGCCGGTCCGTGCGCTGCCGACACCCGCGGCGTCCCGCGCGGTCCACGCGGGTCGGCGCTGGGCCGCGCTCACTATGCTCGGACGATGGCCCACAACTCGCTGAAGCCCGCCGAGATCGCCGTGCTGGAGGGGGTGCCGCAGCAGCTCTACATCGGGGGCGTCTGGCGCGCGGCGACCGGCGGGCGCACGCTCACGGTGGAGGATCCGTCGACGGGGGAGACGTTGTGCGAGGTCGCCGACGCGACGATCGACGACGCACGGGCGGCGCTCGACGCGGCGTGTGCCGCGGGCGAGGCGTGGCGGACGACCGCGCCGCGGGAGCGCGGAGACGTGCTGCGGGTCGCTTACGACCTCATCAAGGAGCGCACGGACGAGATCGCGCTGCTCATGACGCTCGAGATGGGCAAGCCGCTCAGCGAGTCCCGAGCCGAGATCACGTACGCCAACAACTTCCTGCGCTGGTACGCCGAGGAGGCGGTCCGCATCGGGGGGCGCTTCACGGTGAACGAGAACGGCGCCGGCCGCGTCCTGACGATGAAGCAGGCGATCGGCCCGTGCGTCTTCATCACGCCGTGGAACTTCCCGCTCGCGATGGGCACACGGAAGATCGGCCCGGCGATCGCCGCTGGGTGCACGGTCGTCGTCAAGCCGGCCAAGCAGACACCGCTGTGCATGCTCAAGCTCGCGCAGATCCTCGAGGAGGCGGGGCTCCCCGGTGGGGTGCTGAACGTCATCACCGCCAAGAAGTCGGGCGAGACGATGGAGCCGCTGATCGCAGATCCCCGCACGCGCAAGCTGTCGTTCACGGGGTCCACATCCGTCGGTCAGGCGCTCATCCGGCAGTCGGCCGAGCAGGTCCTGAAGGTGTCGATGGAGCTCGGCGGCAACGCACCGTTCGTCGTCTTCCAGGACGCAGACGTGGACGAGGCGGTCAAGGGCGCGATGGTCGCGAAGATGCGCAACATGGGTGAGGCGTGCACGTCCGCCAACCGCTTCCACGTCCACGAGTCGCTGGCCGGGGAGTTCGCCGCAGAAGCTCGCCGAGAAGATGGGTGCGCTGAAGCTCGGGCGCGGGACCGACGAGGGCGTGGAGGTCGGGCCGCTCATCAACGACGACGCGGTCGAGCGACACGCACGAGCTCGTGCAGGACGCGATCGACAAGGGAGCGAAGCTGCTGACCGGCGGCGAGGTACCGGAGGGGCCCGGGCACTTCTACCGTCCGACCGTCCTGGTCGACGTTCCCGCGGATGCCCGCCTGCTGCACGAGGAGATCTTCGGACCCGTCGCCCCGATCACGACCTTCGCGAACGAGGACGAGGCGGTAGCCCAGGCCAACGACACCGAGTACGGCCTGGTGGCCTACCTCTACACGAACGACCTCAACAGGGCCTTTCGCGTGAGCGAGCGCCTGCAGACCGGCATGATCGGTCTGAACCAGGGGATGGTCTCCAACGCCGGCGCGCCGTTCGGCGGCGTGAAGCAGTCGGGGTTCGGGCGCGAGGGTGGTCCTGAGGGCATCGAGGAGTACCTCGAGACGAAGTACCTGGCGATCAACCTCGCGGAGGGGTAGTTCCGGGGTCAGGCTTGAAGCAGCACGGGTTCGCTCCGCCCCCGGCCGTCCCGGGGACAGATCGTGGAGCGCGACGGTCGGACGCTGCTCACCCTCCGAGACACCGGTGCCCGACGAGGTCGGGGCCCGTGCCGCACGGCAGCTCGACGAGGGCTAGCTCGCGTACGTCCTGCCCCAGATCGGAGCACTGCGGATCGCGGGGTGTGTTCTCCCGTGCACCTATATCGAGCACGCGGGGACACGGTCCTCGAGTCCTGACGACTGCAAGGCCCCGGCATCCTCCGTCAGGAGGGCGCCGGCGTTCGACTCCACGCCGTCTGGGTCCGCGCCTGCGGCTGATCGGGTCCTACGCGACTTCCGCCGGCCAGGCCAGCGGGAACAGGTCGCGGTAGGGGCGTGCCGAGTCGATCACGCGGGCGACGGACGGGCGCGCCTGCAGGCGCGCCCGATAGGCGGCCAGCGCCGGGTGCGCCGCGCGGTCCAGCGGGTGGACGAGCGCGGCGTAGAAGAGCGCAGGCGCCGCGGCGCAGTCGGCGATCGTGAAGGCGTTGCCGGCCAGCCAGCCGTCGTGTTCGCCTCCGGCAAGCTGGCCGTCGAGCGTTGCATAGGCGACGTCGAGCGCTGCGTGGGCCTGGGCGACGCCGTACGGGTCGCGGGCGTCGTCGGGGCGCAGCGCGTCGCCGACGATCTTCTGCACCGGGGTGCAGAGGTGACCGTCGACCACGCGATCCCACCGTCGGGCCTGCAGCGCAGCGGCGCGGTCGGCCGGGACCATCGGGGGCGCGGCGCCGTGGCCGTCGAGATGCTCCACCACGATCGAGGACTCGGGCACCACGACGCCGTCGTCGACCAGGACCGGCATCGTCGTCGGCGGCCATAGGGCCGTCAGCTCCGACGTGTCGCCCTCGACCAAGGCCACCGCGAACGGCACGTCACGCTCGTGCAAAGCGATCAGCGCCTTCCAGCAGTACATCGCGAAGGGGTGGGCGTGCAGCACGAGGCTCATGCGGACACCGCGGCCTCCAGGACTGTCGCGAGGCCGTCGAGCAGCAGGCCCGTCCCGTGTTCGCGCTCGGCCGGGTCTTCCAGGTCGTCGAAGAACGCGCCGTGCTCGGTGAAGACCAGGTGCGTGCCGCCACCGTCGCCGGCGCGCGTTTCCACGGTCGTCAGCGAGACGGAGACCAGCCGACCGTCGAGCAGGAGGTCGTACGCGAACACGATGCGCTCGCCGTCGACGATCTCGTGAAAGCGACTGGCGAAGCGATGGTGGCGCCCACCGCCGTCGCGGCCGGCGCTGATCTCACTCCCGCCGACGCGGAAGTCCAGCGTCCACTCGTGCTCCGCCCAGCTGTCGGGCACGGCGAACCAGCGCTGTTTGAGCGCGGGGTCGGAAAAGGCACGGAACGTCTGCTCCGGGCTCTGGCGAAAGCGCCGCTCGAGGGTGAAGTCATGCTGGCGGATGCTCATCGGGTGGGGTCTCTTTCATTCTTTGGTGGGGAAGGCGTCGTCGAGGACGTCGCCGAGGCGGTCGAGCTTGCGCTCCCAGACCTCGCGGTGCGTGGCGATCCACTGCTCGACCGTGCGCAGTCGCGCGGGCTCCAGCCGGCACGTGCGGACACGGCCGACCTTCTCCGAGCGCACGAGCCCGCTGCGCTGGAGCACGTCGAGGTGCCCGAGCACGGAGGGCAGCGACATGTCCAGCGGCGCAGCGAGCTCGCTGACCGAGGCGGGCCCGCGCGTGAGCCGCGCGACCATCGCGCGGCGGCTTCCGTCGGCGAGGGCGTGGAACGCCCGGTCAAGCTGCTGCGCTTCAGCGGTCGGCACGAGGCTCACCGTAGCAGGACACTTAGTTATATGCCTAAGTGTTAGGTCGAGGAAACGCGCAGTCCGTGCGGAGCCCGTCACGCTCATCGACCCCGAAGGCGCCATCACCCCCCACTCGACGACGCAACCACCCACGCGTTATGCGAAATCGTCGCCGACCAACTCCAACGCGCCGCCGGCGGCCTCGCTCCGAGCGTGAATCCGCGCCGTGCGTCAACGCGTCGTAGGTGCTCCAAACCACGAGGTGAGCGCTCGGGGCAGCGCAGGATCGGCGAGGTCCCCGGTCCATGCCACATAGCCGTCGGGACGGATCAGCGCGGCCGGCGGTGCGTGGATTTCGCCGATCGCGGGCAGGTGCCACGGGCCGGCGCAGCTCGCTTCGATGACGTGGACCCGGTCTCTCCAGGGTGACAGGCCGCATGAGCCGCGCTGCTCGAAGTCGAGCAGCACGGGCCTCGCTGTGCGGAGCAGTTCGTAGACCCTGGTCTGGCCGGTGGCAGTACCCAGGTCGAGATCGGGCATGCGGCGTCCGAGCAGCGGATGGCCTTCGCCGAGGTCGTAGTGGACGTCGAGGCCGGAGAGCATCGCGGCGAAGAGCCGCCGGGCGTCATCGGTGTGCATGAGCTCCTCGAGGGTCTCGCGCAGGGCGCCGATGCGGGGGTCCGTGCGTCGTAGCGCGACGGACGCCATGGTGGTGCGCAGTACGCGGGCGCCGACCGGGTGGCGTTCGGCGTGGTAGGTGTCCAGCAGAGTGTCTGGCGAGATCCCCTGGACCACCTGGGCGAGCTTCCAGCCGAGGTTCACCGCGTCCTGCATGCCGGTGTTCATGCCCTGGGCGCCGTCGGGGGAGTGCACGTGTGCGGCGTCTCCGGCCAGCAGCACACGGCCGGCTCGATAGGAGGCAGCCTGCCGGCTCATGTCGCTGAATCGCGAGAGCCAGGTCGGGTCGTGGATCCCGTAGTCGGTTCCGTAGACGTCGGTCAGCGCCTGGCTGAGCTCACGGAGCGTCGGCTGACCGGACGCGGGCGCGCGCTCGGTGACCACCACCCGCACCGGACCGGAGTCGGGGTAGATGATCTCGCCGTCCCGGATCTCGTACTCCACGCGGCCGATCCCGTGGACGCCGACGTCGTCGTGGATGGTGCCCAGTTCGGGCTGGTCGGCCATTTCCGCTTCGGCGATGAGCGAGCTCGTCGTCGGGTCCCACCCGGGGAACTCGATGCCGGCCGCCTTGCGGACCAGGCTGCGCCCGCCGTCGCACCCGACGAGGTAGGACCCCCGCAGCATCTCGCCGCCGGCCAACGTGACGTCGACACCTGTGTCGTCCTGCGCCAAGCCCGTCACCTCCCGTCCGCGCAGCACCGTCACCGGCAGCTCCTCAACCCACTCGGCAAGGATGCGCTCGACGTGGTTCTGCCACAGACCCAGGCTGTGCGGGTAGCGCGTCGAGAAGTCGCTCATGTCCATCGTCACGCCGGCGAACGAGATGACCTGCACCGGCTGCCCTTCCGCGAGAAATCGCTCGGCGACCCCCCGCTGGTCGAGAACCTCGATCGTCCGGGCGTGCAGGCCCCCGGCTCGCGAACCCGGGAGGTCCTGCGAGCCCCTCCGCTCCACCACGGCGACATCGACGCCAGCAAGGGCTAGCTCGGCCGCCAGCATCAAGCCGGTAGGACCCCCGCCGGCGATCACCACACCATGCTCGTTCGAGGACATGACGGGACATGGTGAGCCCATGGGGGGCCTTGAAACAAGCCCCCCCATGGGGTTTAATCTGGACATGGAGAGGCCCCTGCGGGCCTCTCTTCTTCGTTCTAGGACGCCGGTCGGGGCATGAAGAACCCTCGCCAGCCCTGCGGCGCATCAACCTCGCAACGGGGTGGCTCCGGGGCGGCCGGAACCGGGCGTGCCGTGACACGGGTCCGATCCGCCCCGGCTCTGCGTTCGCTCTCACCTGCGGCGGACCCGGGACGAGAACCAGGCGCGCGCGACCAGCAGCCCGCTCGCGCCGGTCGCAAGGAGCGAAGGCAGAGCTTCCTCGATCGGCAGCCCGCCGACGTGGGCCAGCGCGGTCATGCGGGCTGGCCCTGCTCGCGGGCCTTCAGGCCCCGCTCGATCTGTGCCCGGGCGGCGTCGGACTGCCCGCCCGAGTAGGTGTCGTTCCAGTCCCACCACTGATACGGAGGCGATTGGGGAAGCCGTCCGGCGAGTCCTCCCAGGCCTCCTGGCGTCCGAGGGCCGTCATGTCCAGGTAGTCCCAGGTTCCGCCGAGCGCCTCGTCGCCGCGGCCGTTGATGAAGTACGTGCGGAAGACGCCGTCGTCGGTGCGGATGAACGCGTTGGTGCCGTGCCACTCATCGACGCCGAGGTCGGCGTCGAAGCTGTCGGTGATGGTGAACCACGGAATCCGTCCCCAGCCCATGCGCTCCTTGACCCGCGCGATGTCGGACGGCGAGGCGCGCGAGGCGAACACGAGCGTGGTGTCGCGGGCATTGAGATGGCTGACATGGGCAACCTGGTCGGCGATCATCGAGCAACCGACACAGGCGTGGTCGGGCCAGCCGGAGACCCCGGGCTCGAAGAACGCGCGGTAGACGATCAGCTGCCGACGGCCGGCGAACAGCTCGGACAGGCTGACGGTGCCGGCAGGGCCTTCGAACGCGTAGTTCTGCGCGATGCGGGTCCACGGCATCCGGCGCCGCTTCGCCGCGAGCGCGTCGCGTGCGCGGGTGAGCCTCTTCTCCTCGACGAGCAGCGCCTCACGGGCCGCCATCCACTGTTCCGGGTTGACGATGTCTGGCGTGTGCATACTCGTCCGGACCCCAACCCTGCCGAGAACGAACCGATCGATCCGTTTGTCCGCGCGCGAGTGTCAGCACAGGTGAATGGACCTAGATCAAGACACATTGGAACTGGCGCTCGCAGGTGGCGAGGAGGCGTTCCAGGAGCTCGTCGCGCCGTACCGGCGTGAGCTGCAGCTGCACTGCTACCGGATCCTCGGCTCGATGCAGGACGCTGAGGATCAGCTGCAGGAGACGCTGCTTGCGGCGTGGCGCGGCCTGAACAGCTACGAGGGGCGCGCGTCGCTGCGCACGTGGCTCTACCGCATCGCCACCAACCGCTGCCTCAACGTGCTCCGCGATCGCGGGCGCCGACCCCAGGAGTCGCAGATGGCCGAGCCACCGCAACCGACCCGCCGGTCCGAGCCGATCTGGCTTGAGCCGTGTCCAGACACATGGATCGAGGGGTTGCCGGACACCGCGCCCGGCCCCGATGTGCAGGTGGAGCTGCGCGAGTCGGTCGGGTTGGCGTATCTGTCGGCGCTGCACCTGCTGCCACCACGTCAACGCGCCGCGCTGGTCCTGCGGGATGTGCTCGGCTTCCGGTCGGCGGAGGTCGCCGCGATGCTCGACACCTCCGACGCCTCGGTGAAGGGAGCGCTCCAGCGAGCTCGCGCGACCTTGGCCCAGCGACTCGGACCGGCGGGACGCGACCGTTCGCCGGCGCCCACGTCCGCGCGGATGAACGACCTCGTCGCCCGCTTCGCGACCGCGGTCGAAGAGGGCGACACCCAGGGTCTCGTCTCACTGCTCACCGACGACGCGTGGCTGACCATGCCGCCCGAGCCGCTCGAGTACCAGGGGGCCGACGTGATCGCCCGATTCCTCGACGACCGCCAGCTGCGACGGGGCACGCCGCTGCGCGTGGTCCCGACACGGGCCAACCTCCAACCGGCTTTCGGCTGCTACGTCCCTGACGCGCACACGCCCATCGCGCGGGCCTATGGCCTGATCGTGATCACGGTCACCACCGACGGCGTGTCAGCCATCACCTTCTTCGCCGACCACAGCCTCCTCGCCCGGTTCGGGCTCCCCCGATGGCTGGACATCTAGGCCTCCGAGGAGGCCGCCAGGTCGTGCACCCGCACCTCGGATGCAAAGCAGACCGCGCTGCGGGCGGATCGTTCCGGCGCCGCCCGGCGCCGCTCAGCCCGTCCGAAGCTCGAGTCGGTCGGGGCGATCCAGCGACGTGTCGTCGGCGTCGACGGTCTCCCAGACCTCACGGCCCTCGGCGCGAGCTTGGTCGATCTCCTCGCGACGCTGCCGCTTGCGCATCTCCTTGACCGCCTTGCGCTCGGAGACCTTCGTCTCGCGGCTCATCTTCGCGAACGTCGTCTTCTGCCTGCCGGCCATCCGGTGCTCCTCGAGTCGTGCGGCTCACCGTCCGGCGTGCCGTGAAGGAAGAAGCCCCACTCCCGCAGGGCTTCTCGCGGGCGTGTCCACGAGCCGACCCAGGGGGCGGTGGGGCACGCAGCGTTCCCGTTCACCGTAGCGGCTCACGCGGCCATTTTGCTGTCTCGCGTCGGCGGAGCCCTCCAACGCGCGGGCACCTGCGGGGTCGGTGCTGCACCCATAACCAGCGCACTGCGGCCTAAAGGCCGGTAGTTTGCCGAGTGCAGTCGTCGGTCGAGTCTTCGATCCGCTTCGCCATCCGGAAGACAGTGTGCATGTTTCGCCCCAGTTGGGTTCGTCGATTCGTGAGCGCTGCCGCCGTGGCGAGCTGCGCATTTCCCGCGGCCGGATTCGCTGCGCAGCCATCGGTCGGGCTGGGGACCGCCGATCCGTTCGGTGTCCTGGCGGGCTCGACGGTGACGAACACCGGACCATCTGTCGTCAACGGCGATCTCGGGTTGAGCCCGGGGACGGCTGTCACCGGCTTCGGCGGGGCCGGGAACGGCACGGTCAACGGCACGACCCAGGTGAACAACGCGGTGTCGCTCAAGGCCAAGGCCGATCTGGACACCGCGTTCACCGATGCCGCGGGGCGGGCGCCCTCCACGGCGCTCCCTGCAGACCTGGGCCTCGCGGGTCCCTTGACCCCGGGGTGTACCGCACGGCCGCGCCAGCCCTGCGCTGGGCCTGACCGGGTCGGTCACCCTGGACGGGGGCGGCGACCCCGACGCCGTCTTCATCTTTCAGATCGGCTCGACGCTCATCACCGCCTCCAACAGCGCCGTCAAGCTCGTCAACGGCGCACAGGCCTGCAACGTGTTCTGGCAGGTCGGCAGCAGCGCCACGCTGGGTTCGGGTACGTCCTTCGTCGGGACGATCCTCGCGGATCAGTCGATCACGGCGAACACCAAGGTGACGGTCGCGGGCCGGCTCTTGGCGCGCGCGGCCGCGGTGACGCTCGACGACGACACGATCACGCGCCCCACGTGCGCTGCGCCGCCGCCCCCGCCGCCGCCGCCGCCGCCGCCGCCGCCACCGCCGCCGCCGCCGCCACCGCCGCCTCCGCCGCCGGCGGATCCGCCCCCGGCCGATCCTCCGGCCCCGCCGCCGGCCGGACCTCCGGCGGGGTCCACGCCTCCGGGGTCCACGCCTCCCGGATCGTCCTCGGACCCGTCGTCGACGACCTCGCCCAGCAGCCCCTCGCCGACCCCGTCGGGGACGGCGGGCGAGCCCGCGGCCGCCGCAGGCTCTTCGCCGACCCCGACCCCGACGCCCACGCCGACGTCCGCCCCGAGCGGCGGGTCAGGGTCTGCCCCTGACAGCGGATCCCCGGCTGCCCCCGGTTCGTCGCCGTCGCCGTCGCCGACGTCCACATCCTCTGAACCGCCCTCGAAGCCCGCATCGACCGCGACCGCTTCCCTTGCGCTCAACGGCGCCAAGGCCGTCGTGACCGGCCGGCACATCGCCCAGGTCGTGTTCCGCCTGAACGGCCGTGTCGTGACCCAGAACAGGCGGCTCCCACAGCAGGCCCGACTTCACCTGCGTCCCGGCCGTCACACGTTGACGGTCCGCATCATCTTCACCACCGGACGTCACCCCGTCGTCCTGCGGCGCGACTTCACGATCGACCGTCCGGGCCGCGGCACCCAGGAGCAGTCCCCCTCACGGTCGCCGAAGACCCCGGGGGGCTTCACGGGTTGATCCGCCGAGCGGCGGTCCCGCTCGTCTGCGTGCTGCTCGCGCCGGCCCCCACAGCAGCGTCGACGGTCCCCGAACAGATCCCGTCACGGCAACCCGTCGTCTCGGTCCTCGTCGCGCACGCCGTGCATCGGTTCCCGAGGTCGGGGAGCACGGTCGTGAACGTCGTGCAGGCGCGCCGTCCGCTCACGGGAACCCGCACCGTCCTCCCCGTGCTCGGCCGGATCACGGACGCGCGTCATCGGCAATGGCTGCACGTCCGCCTGCCCGGGCGGACGCTCGGGCATCGGACGCCGCCCGCGTCCGGGTGGATCCGCGCGACCCAGACCCGCCAGGCGTCCGTTCGCTGGCGGCTGGTCGTCGACCTCGGCGCCCGGCAGGTCCGTGTCTTCTGGGACGGCCGGCCGCAACGGACCTTCGGCGCGACGATCGGGAGACCGTCCACCCCGACGCCCGTCGGGCATTCGTTCGTCGAGGAGAACGTGCGCCTGCGGGCAGACCGCGCCGGCGCGCCGTTCGCGCTGGCCTTGAGCGCGCGCTCGAAGGTGTTGCAGAACTTCGACGGGGGCCCGGGCCAGGTCGCGATCCACGGCCGGGGCAACCTCGGAGGACGGTCCGGGGCCGCCACCTCCCACGGATGCATCCGCCTGGGCGCCACAGCGATCACGTGGCTCGCGGACCGCCTGCCCCCTGGCACCCCGGTGGACATCCAGCGTTGAGGTTCGACGGCTCGGTCCTGGGGTCGTCCGCCGATCGCCGCGCCTGACCGGAGGACCGCCGGGGCGGGGCGCTGTGGTGGCCGGTCGCTTGCGGTGACACGTCAGGGGGACCACGGTTGTACCCTGGGTCGTCGTGTTGCCCGGGGGTAAAGCGCTGGCAGTGACGACCGCTGCGATCGCGATCGCAGTCGCGGCCGCGACCGCCGGCGGCCTGGACCGGGCTTCGGCAGGCAGTGCAGACGGCCCGGATCCGACCGCGCCGGTCACGCAGGAGGGTCCCGGCGGGCGGATCGCGCTCAACGGAAGGTGGGTCCTGCGCAGCGACCCGCAGGAGCATGGAACCCGCAAGGGCTGGCAGTCCGGGACGTTCGCCGGATCGTCGATCACGGTCCCCTGGGCCGCGAACGGCAACCGGGTCATCGGGCCCAAGCAGAAGAGCTCGTTCTTCGGGACGATCGCCTGGTACCGCACCTCGTTCACGGTCCCTGAGGCCGGCCGGTACGCGATTCGGATGGAGTCGGTCAACCATCGGGCGACGGTCTGGGTCGACGGTCGCGAGGTCGCCCACCACACCGGGCTCTACCTCCCTTTCGAGGCGCGCGCTCAGCTGGCTCCGGGGCGCACGCACACGCTCGTCATCCGCGCCAACTACCGCAACCCGTTCGAGATGAAGCGGACGGGCTGGCACCGGACGTGGTTCAACTTCGGCGGGGTCAACCGCGAGGTGACGGTCCGCCGCCTGAGCCAGAGCGACCTGACCATCCCGACGGTCAGGACACGCCTGCGCGGGGACGGCGCCGCCGTCGTGGACCTGACGGTCCACGCGACGAACCGCGGCCCCGAGCGCACGATCCCGGTGGAGGGCTCGCTCGAGCACGACGGGCGGAAGCTCGACTTCAGCTTCCCCGAGGAGACGGTCCCCACGGGCCAGACGCGCGTGTTGAGAACGCAGGTCGTCGTGGACGATCCTGCCCTCTGGGCCCCGGGCTCCCCGAACCTCTACGACCTGACGCTGCACTCGCGCGACGAAGCGACGTACCGCCTGCGCACCGGGCTGCGTGAGGTCCGCAAGTCGGGCACGCGTCTGCTGCTCAACGGCAAGCCCGTGATCCTCCGAGGCGCGTCGATTCACGAGGACGCCGAGGGCCGCGGGGACGCGCTGACCGCCGACGACATGGACGAGGTGGTGCGTCAGCTCCAGGCGCTCGGCGCGAACGCGACGCGCGCGCAACATCCGCTGAACCCGGCGCTCGTGGAGCGGCTGGACGCGGCGGGCATCATGGTCTGGATGGGCATCGGGCCGGTCGACGCCCCCGGTGCATGGACCTCGAACACCCCCGCGCTGGTGGCGCAGGCCAAGGACCGGGTGCGGGTGTCCGTACGCCAGCTGCAGACCCACCCGTCGATCATCGTCTGGAACCTCGCGAACGAGGTCGCGCGCAACGGGCACCGCGGCGGCCAGGCGAAGTACATCGACGACATGGCCCGCGAGCTCAAGCAGCGCGATCCCGGGCGCCTCGTCGGCCTCGATGTCTGGGGCAAGTACCCGCCGGAGTCGGCGGGTCCGATGTACCGCAACATCGACGCGGTCGGCGACACGAACTACATCGGGTGGTACGAGCGGACGCTCGATTCGCGCGCCGCGGTCGCCCAAGCCATCCGCGAGCACGTCGCCGACTTCAAGCGCGTCTTCGCCGGCAAGATCGCTGTCATCACCGAGTTCGGGGCCGAAGCGAACGACCGCAACGCGACCGACGATCCCGGCGGCTTCGCGTTTCAGTCGGCGCTGCTGAAGCTCCACATCGACATCTACAAGGCGGACCCGGACCTGAGCGGCATGCTCGTCTGGAACCTGCGGGACTTTGCGGTGACCCCGGCCTTCTACGGTGGGTCGATCCGTCGTCAGGTGCCCAACATCCGGATCCTGCGCGGCCTGAACCAGAAGGGCCTGTTCACCTACGACAACCAGCCCAAGCCGGCGCTCGAGGTCGTTCGCCGAGCGCTGGCGCCGTAGACCGAGCGGCGCCGCACCCCAGTCGCGATCACCGCGACCGATGTGCGACGCCGCCGCCCGGGGCCGCTAATACTTCTGGTTGCCCGCGGCGATCTTGCGCAGATCGATCGTCTTGTCGTACAGGTCTGCGTCCACGCCCTCCTCGAGCGCGACGTCCCGCAGCGGCCGGCCGGACGCGGCGGCCGTCTTGACGAGCACCGCGGCCTTGTCGTACCCGATCGCCCCGTTCAGCGCGGTGGCGACGGCAAGCGTGTTCCCGGCCGAGGCGTCGACCCCGCCCTTGTTCACCGTGATGCCGTCGACGCACTTCTCGGCGAACGCCCTTGACGTCGTCGACAACAGATGGATCGACTGCAAGAGGTTGCGCGCGATGAGCGGGATGCGGACGTTGAGCTCGAACTGCCCCTGCATGCCGCCGATGGTGATCGCGGTGTCGTTGCCGATGACCTGCGCGGACACCTGCAGGACGACCTCCGGCAGGACCGGGTTCACCTTGCCCGGCATGATCGACGAGCCCTTCTGCAGCTCGGGGAGGTAGATCTCCCCGATGCCGGCCCGCGGGCCCGAGCCCATGAGGGCGATGTCGTTGGCGATCTTCGTCAGCGACACGGCGACGACCTTCAGCGCGCCGGAGAGCTCGACGAGCGCGTCGCGGTTGGCCTGCGCCTCGAAGCGGTCCAGCGGCGGCGCGATCTGCTTGAGCTTGGACTGCTTCTTCAGCAGCTGGATGACCTTGCCGGCGAACTTCGGGTCCGTGTTCAGGCCGGTGCCGGTCGCGGTCCCGCCGAGCGGAATCTGCCCGACGTGCACGAGCGTGGCCTCCACCCGCTCGATCGCCAGCGTCATCTGCGCCGCGTACCCGCCGAACTCCTGACCGAGGGTCACCGGGACCGCGTCCATGAGATGGGTGCGTCCGCTCTTGACGACGTCCTTGAACTTCACGGCCTTCTTCGCAAAGGACTTCTGCAGCTGGCGCAGCGCCGGCAGCAGCTGGTTGACGGTGTTGTCCAGGGCAGCAAGATGCACGGCGGACGGGAAGACGTCGTTGGAGGACTGCCCGTAGTTGACGTGATCGTTGGGGTGCGCGCCTGCGAGCGAGGCGAGGACCTCGTTCGTGTTCATGTTCGAAGAGGTGCCCGAGCCGGTCTGGAAGACGTCGATCGGGAACTGGTCGTCGTAGGCGCCGGTGGCGACCGCATCGGCAGCGGCGGCGATCTTCCCCGCGAGGTCGGCGTCGATGAGCCCCAGCTCGCCGTTGACCGTGGCCGCCGCGCCCTTGATGCGACCGAGCCAGTGGATGACGTCGATCGGCACGCGCTCGCCGCTGATCGGGAAATTGTCGACGGCCTTCTGGGTCTCGCCGCTGTACAGGATCTTCTTGGCCATAGGTCCAGAGCCTCCCATATCGCGCCCGCCTCGGGCGCCCGCCACCGGCGCGATCGGAGCGTCCCGAGCGCTACGGTCTGAGGATGAAGAGACACCGGTTCTCGGTCGCGCTGTGTGCAGCGTTGCTCTCGTCGGCGCTGGCGGGGACGCTGATCGCCGGCCCGGCCGGCGCGGTCGTCGGCGGCACGGACACCGCTCCCGGCGCCTACCCCGCGGTGACGTACGTGACGCTCGGCGGCTCGTTCGCGTGCACGGGCACCCTGGTCGCCCCTGATGCCGTCCTGACCGCCGGCCACTGCGGGTCGCTCACCGGTGCGATCCTCGCCACGCCCGTGGGCTGGCCCCCGGCGTCCATCGGCGTGACGATCGGGGCCGAGACCCCCGCCGGCTCGGGGGAGGACGCCACGGTCTCGCGTGTCGTGATCCCGCCGTCCTACCTGGCGACGACCGGCTCGGACGTGTCGCTGCTCATCCTCAGCAAGCCCGCCAGGGCCAAGCCCGTGCGGATCGCCGGGCGCGGTGAGGAGGCGCTGTGGAAGACCGGTGTCCTGGGAACGATCGTCGGTTACGGTGTGACCGCGGAGGACGGTGATCCGCCCAAGCGTCTGCAGCAGGCCAAGGTCCCGGTCGTCGCCGACGCCACCTGCGCCGCCGCGTACGACACCTTCGAGGCGCAGACGATGCTCTGCGCCGGCTACCCGGAGGGCAAGGTCGACGCCTGCCAGGGCGACTCCGGCGGTCCGCTGTTCGGGCGCCGCGCCGACGGCTCGCTCGTCGTCGTCGGCTCCACGAGCCAAGGCGAGGGCTGCGCGCGCCCCGGGAAGCCCGGCGTGTACGCGCGCGTCGCGGATGCGCCGCTGCGCGAATGGATTCGCAGCGTCGTCCCGGCTGCGGTCGATCCGGATGTCAGCCCGTCCTCAGCACCGTCGGGCTCCTCGTCGAAGGCCGGCAAGGCGCCGGTCTGCAAGAGCAAGCGGAAGGTCACCGTCACCGTCAAGCGCGCCTTCCGCAAGCGCGTGCGCAGCGTCGTGGTCCTCGTCGCCGGCAAGCGCGTGGCGACGCTCCGCAACGGTCGCACGTCGACCCGCGTGAGCTTCGCGGGACGCCGGAAGGGCACCGTCCGCGTCCAGCTCGTCATGCGTCTGAAGGACGGGCGCAAGATCACCGACACCCGGCGCTTCAAGGTCTGCGGCGGCTGAGCAAGGCGCAGGCGGACCCTCGTCCGCGAGGATCGGCGCATGCACACCGTCGTCGAGCGTCTGCCCGAGCAGTTCTTCACCGGCATCCTCGCGGAGGTGGCGCGGGTCTCGCGTGAAGAGGGTCCGCCGGTCGTCGACCTCGGGCGCGGCAACCCCGACCTGCCGCCGCCGGCCCACGCGATCCGCGCGCTGCAGGAGGCCGCCGCCCACACGTCGACGCCGGCCGTCCACGGCTATCCGCCGTTCTCGGGTCTGCCGGAGCTGCGCCGGGCCATCGCGGACCGGTACGCGCAGGTCCACGGCGTCACGCTGGACCCCGACCGCGAGGTCGCCGTCGTTCCCGGGACGAAGACGGGGATCATGCTCGTGACGCTGGCGACCGCCGCGGCGGGACAGAGCGTCCTGCTCCCGGATCCCGGCTATCCGGACTACTTCAGCGCGGTCGCCCTGGCCGGCGCCCGAACCGTTGCGCTGCCCCTCGCGGCCGACGCGGGCTTCCAGCCGGACATGGAGGCCGTGGCAGGGGAGCGGCCCGCCCTCGTCGTCCTGAACTATCCATCCAACCCGTGCGCGGTCGCCGAGCACCCAGGCACCTTCGAAGGGGCCGTCGCATACGCCCGGGACCGCGACGCGGTCCTCCTGAACGATCTCGCCTACGGCGCGCTGACGTTCGACGGCGCGGCGGCTCGCAGCGTCCTGGCGGTCGACGGCGCCCGGGACGTCGCGGTCGAGCTGTGGTCGGCGTCGAAGATCTACGGGATGGCGGGTTGGCGCGTCGGCTTCCTGCTCGGGCGCGCGGACATCGTGGCACGCGTGCAGACGCTCGTGGACCACACGACGGCCGGGGTCTTCACGGCGGTCCAGCACGGGCTGACGGCAGCGCTGACCGGACCGCAGGACAGCGTGGACGCAGCGCGCGCCGTCTACGCGGCGCGCCGTGATCGCCTCGTCGGCGCGCTGCGGGCGGCAGGTACCCAGATCGCCGCTCCCGAAGGGTCGTTCTACGCCTGGTGGCGGCTTCCCGATGGCCTGGACGCGGCCGCGCTGCTGCATGGGCATCGCGTCGCGGTCGCCCCGGGTGCGGGCTTCGGATCCCGCGGCCGAGGGTGGGCGCGGTTGTCGCTCGCGACCGCGGACGGCGTCCTTGACGAAGGTGTCCGCCGGCTCGTCGCAGCGGTCGGTGCCCGGGCATGACCGCACGGACCGCAACTTCGGACGTCGTCCGTCGTTGCCACGATCATGCGCCACCCCCGTAGCCTCGTCGTCACGGCGATCGCCTTCGCTGCGCTCGTCGCGCCCGCGGTGGCCTCGGCCGGCGAGCACAGCACCCGCATCGTCGGCGGGACCGACGTCCCGGCCGGCAGGTACGACGCGGTCGCCAACGTCAACATCGCCAACACCTTCGGCTGCACTGGGACCCTCGTCACCCGCGACTGGGTCCTGAGCGCCGGGCACTGCGGCTCGCTCACCGGCGCGACCGGTCTGGGCACCCCGATCGGGTGGCCCTCCGGCGCGATCACCGTCACCCTCGGAACGCGCAACACGAACGGCGCCGGCGGCACGACGACGACCGTCGACCAGGTCAAGCTGCCGCCCGGATACCTGCTGTCCGACGGCTACGACATCTCCCTCCTGCATCTGAGCGCCCCCTCGAACCTCGCCCCGGTGCAGGTCGCCGGAAAGGGCGCACAGCCGCTCTGGGCTCCCGGCGTCAGCGAGATCATCGCGGGCTTCGGGGTCACGTCGAGCGGTGGTCCCGCACCGCGCGTCATGCAGGAGGCGCGCGTCCCGATCGTCACAGACGCCTACTGCGCCTCGAAGTACTCCGGCTTTGAACCTGGCACGCAGCTCTGTGCCGGGCTTGCGCAAGGAGGCGTCGACGCCTGCCAGGGCGACTCGGGTGGGCCGATGTTCGCCACGGACGCCGTAGGTGCGCTGAAGATCGTGGGAACCACGAGCTACGGCGACGGCTGCGGGGAGGCCGACACACCGGGCGTCTACGCGCGTGTCGCCGATACGACGCTTCGCGAGTGGATCCGCTCGGTCGCGGGCGCCGAGGCGGTCGACGACAACGTGGCGCTCGCAGCACCCACGCCGGCGGGGGCCGTCCAGACCACCACGCAGCCGCCGGCCCCGACCCCGGCGCCGGCGATGACAACCGCCCAGCCGTCCAACGGCTCCGTACAGGGCCCCGCCGAGAAGCCTGCGTCCGGGCAGTCGCCCGCCGGCGCCGACTCCCAGACGGCGCGGCCGCCGGCCACGAAGACCGCCTGTGCCCCTCGCAAGGTCACCATCCGCCTGAAGGCCCGTTACGCCAAGCGCGTGCGCTCCGCGGTCGTCCTGCTCAACGGCAGACGCATCGGAACCCTGCGCACCGCCCGCAGCGGCGTCCCTGTGAACCTCGTCCGGGCCAAGCGCGGCCCGGCCGTCGTGCGGGTCGTGATGATGCTGCGCGGCGGCGGCAAGCAGACCGACACGCGGCGCCTGAGCTTCTGCGCGAAGGCCTGACCGCTCAGCCCAGCCGCTCGCCGGCGCTGACACCCCGCTGGACGGCGGCGGCCAGTGCGGGCGCCTCGTCCTGGAGGCGACCACCGACGAGCTCGATGCGCCGCTGCAGCTCGGCCATCACCCCGTTCGTCCGCTTGGCTCCGGCGCGGGTGGCGCCGACGAGGTAGCCGAGCTGTACCGCGGCTGCCGCGTCGCCGCCCTCGCGGGCCTTGACCCGGAGGTCCTCGGCCACGGTGTGGAAGGACATCCCGACGTCCTGCAGTTCCGCGTCGTCGGTCCCGTCACGGATGCACCGCGACAGCCGCGAGCCGTCGCCGAGCCTCACGACACCGGGCGCCGTGCGCAGCGCCGTCACGATCGGTCCCGTCTCGCCGGTGCACGCTGCTGAGATCGGCGTGGCCCGGGCGCCGCAGCCGAGGGTCAGCAGGGCTGTCGCCAGTCCAGCCGCCGTCGCTGCCGAACGCCGCATGGCCTCATCGTAGAGTCCCCGCCGTGAGTGGCCGCACCCACGATCGCGAGATCCTCCGCCTGGCGGTGCCCGCCCTCGGGGCGCTCGCGGCCGAACCGCTGTACATCCTCACCGACACGGCGATCGTCGGCCATCTCGGGACGCGGGAGCTCGCGGCGCTCGCGCTCGCCGCAACCGTCCTCACCGCCGTCGTCGTCGCTCTGCAACTTCCTCGCATACGGCACGACGGCCCAGGTGGCCCGCCTCCACGGGGCCGGGCGATCCGCCCGGGCCGGTGAGCTGGCCGCCCAGGCGCTGTGGCTGTCGCTGGCCATCGGCGTCCTGCTCGCGCTCGCCGTGGCCACGCTGGCGCATCCGATCATGCTGATCGTCGGCGGGACGGGGAGCCCGCGGCGCTCGCCGAGCGCTACCTGCGCCTGAGCGCGCTGGGCCTGCCCTCGGCACTGGTGGCGCTGGCCGGACAGGGCTTCCTCCGCGGTGTGGATCGCCTGCGCGTCCCGCTCGTCATCCTCGTCGCTGCAAACCTCGTCAACGTCGTGCTCGAGCTCGTGCTCGTCTACGGGCTGGACCTCGGACTGGACGGCTCTGCCATCGGCACGGTCGTGGCGCAGACCGGGATGGGGGTCGCGTTCGTCGTGCTGTTGTCGCGTGCCGGCGGTGCCGGGGTCAGCCGCCGGCCCCGGGCCGCAGACCTCCGGGGTCTCCTGCGGCTCGGAGGCGACCTGCTCGTGCGGACCGGGTCCCTGCTGGCGGCGTTCACGTTGGCCGGTGCGGTCCTGGCGAGGACGGGTGCGGCGGCGCTCGCCGCGCACCAGATCGCCTTTCAGCTCTTCGTCTTCCTCGCGCTCGTCCTGGACAGCATCGCCATCGCCGGGCAGGTCATCGTCGGGCGCTCGCTCGGTGCGGAGGACGCGGACGGGGCGGTCGCGGCGGCCCGGCGGATGGTCGGCTGGTCGCTCGCGATCGGCTGCATCGCCGCGGGCCTGCTCCTGGCCGGGACGTCGCTGGTGCCGCGCGGCTTCACGAGCGACCCCGCGGTGCTCGGGCAGGCCCGGGACCTGTGGCCGCTGTTCGCGCTCATGCTCCCGGCCGGCGCCGTCGTCTTCGCGCTTGACGGCATCCTCATCGGGGCCGGGGACACCCGCTACATCGCCAAGGCCATGGCGTTCAGCGCCCTGGTCTGCTTTGCGCCCGTGGTCCTGGCCTCGCTCGTCCTGGACTGGGGGGTGGTCGGCGTGTGGTCGGCGCTCAACGTCCTGATGCTCGCCCGCCTGCTGACGATGGCCGCGCGCTTCCGCGGGCGGCGCTGGGCGATCGTCGGCGCGGAGGTCAGGACGGCCTAACCGTCGGATCTGTCCAGTGGCTCCGGAACCTCGAAGCCACGCTCGGCGCACCCGGCCTCGATGGCCGCGATGACCGTGTCCATGACCTTCACCCGCGCGTAACGCTTGGACTCGCCCTCGATGAGGGTCCACGGGGTCGTCGGGTGGTCGGTCAGTTCGAACATCTCCTCGATCGCCTCCAGGTACGCATCGCGCTTGTGGCGGTTGCGCCAGTCGTCCTCGGTGAGCTTCCACATCTTCAACGGGTCGTCGGCCCGGCGGTCAAAGCGCTTGCGCTGCTCGGCGTCGGAGATGTGCAGCCAGCACTTCACGAGGATCGTGCCCTCCTGCACGAGGCTCTCCTCCCAGTGGTTGATCTGACCGTAGGCCCGACGCCATTCTTCCTCGGTCGCATAGCCCTCCACGCGTTCGACGAGCACCCGGCCGTACCAGCTGCGGTCGAAGATGGCCATGCCTCCCCAACCGGGCAGCGCGGCGTTGAAGCGGTGCAGAAAGTGGTGACGCTTCTCGTCGTCCGTCGGCGCCGCGTAGGACTTCACGCGTACGTGGCGCGGGTCAAGCGGCTCCACCAGGCGTTTGATCGCCCCTCCTTTGCCACCGGCGTCCCACCCCTCGAACAGCACGAGCAGCGGCGGCCCGATCGCGCCCGTGCCGATGAGCCCGGCGAGGGCCAGGCGCAGCTGCAGCAGCCGCGCGCCCCCCTCGGCCAGCTTCCGGTCCTGCTCCTTGCGCTTGAGCTTCAGGGTCAGGTCCAGCTCGTCGAGGCGGCTCATCCGGCCATGGTCCCAGGCCCGCCAAGCTGCAGGCAAGGTGAGGATCGCCGTGCAAAGCTCCGCAAAGGCGCGCAGCGCAGGCCACAGTGCACCATCCGTCGTAGAACAGCCGCATGGATGCATCGACCACCCGCGCGGGCAACCGCCTGGGCCTCACCACCTCGCAAGCCGCCCAGCACCTGGGTGTCAGCCTGTCCACCGTCCGCCGCTGGTCAGATCAGGGGTTTCTCGTCGGCTACCGCACGCCCGGGGGCCAGCGTCGCTTCAGCCCGGAGCAGCTGGAAACGTTCCTGCGTTCGCTGGACCAGGCGCCACAGCACTAGGCCGCCGGGTCGCGGCCGTCCCACGGCTGTCGCCGGGGGATCCAGCCCGGCACAGCGGCCCGATAGCCCTCGTACTCCGCGCCGAAGCGCGCGCGCAGCGACGGTTCCTCCCAGCGGCGCCCGGCCAGCGTCAGCGTGGCGACGTACGCCGTGGCGGCCACGAACAGGACCGGCCGCGCGAGCACCAGTCCTTCGCCGATGATCACCGCGGCGGTCGCCACGTACATCGGGTTGCGCACGTGCAGGTAGGGGCCGCGCACCACGAGCCGGTCGGTCGGCAGTGCGGGCGTCGGCGTCCCGTGTCCGTCGCGGACGAACCCGACGAAGCACCGGACGAGAACCGCCAGGCCCCCGGCGACGAGGAGCGCACCGGCCGCCGTCAGCACGGCTTGCAGCGGCAGGCGGTCCCCGCGATCCCACCCGCCGGTGAGCAGCCACGGGCCCAGTCCGGCCTCCAGGCCGGGGCCGATGAGGAAGAAGGCGGCGCTGACGGCGGCGATCGGCGTCCGGGGCATCGAGGCTTGATCTACCAGGTCTGCGCGTCGACGGGTGGCACCGCGATGCCCCCCGCGGATGCACCGTCCGCGGGGCTGCCTGGCCCAGAGCCTCGACGCTTGCGCCGTGTGTCCTGCAAACCGCATCAAAGTTGCCCAACTGCACAGAGCTCTGCAGCGCTTGTGCTGTCGCTACGCAAACCGGATCATCGCTCCATGCCCGCCATCAGGACCAACGCGGCCGCCGCGATGCTCGGGGTCAGCCCGAACACGCTGCGCTCATGGGAGCGCCGCTTCGGCTTCCCCGAGCCGCGGCGCACGGCAGGCGGGCACCGTCAGTTCGAGCTCGCCGAGATCGAGGCGCTGCGCAGCGCCCTGGAGGAGACACACAACGTCTCGTCGGCCATCTCCGTCGCACGGGAGCGCGGGGCCGGTCCGGCGACCCCCGCCCGTCTGCGCTCGGCCTTTCTGCGGTTCGACGACGGCGAGGCCGACCGGATCGTCGAGGAGTCCCTCACCGTCCGGTCCTTGGAGCGCACGGTGCAGGAGGTGATGATCCCCTCGGTCGCGTCGCTGGACGAGACGGGGGACGGGGAGACCGCCGAGTACGCCTTCGCGTGGCGCTGGACCGCCGGCTGGCTTGCCGCGCAGCAGCGCGTCGCCCCGCCCGCCAGCCGACCTGACAGCGTCCTGCTCTTCGACGCCTCGCACCCCGTCGACCTGGATTCCCTGCACGCGCAGGCGCTCGAGCTCGTCCTGCGGCGCACCGGGATGCGGACGCTCACGCTGACCGCGTCGCTCGACCCGAACCGTCTGAGCCACGCGCTCACCGCGCTGAGCCCGCGGATCGTCGTCCTCACGGGCCGTCGGGCCTCGCTCGACGCGCTCGGCCGGCTCGTCTTCGCCGTCCGCCGCGTCTGCGGTGACCGCGTCACCGTCATGGACTACCGCGGCGCGCTGAGCGCGCGGGGCGGGGTCGCCGGCTCGACGGTCATGTCGCTCGGCGACCAGCCGCTGGCGGCACGGGAGCTCGTGCTGGCCCACGTGGACGGCCGCGCGGGCGCCGTCGCCGACGTCCCGCGTCTGGCCGCGCGCACCGCCGTCTGACCCGACGCACGGGGACGGACCCCGCCCGACGCCGGTGGCTTGCGAGAATAGGTCGCAATGGCCCGCCCCGTCGTCGATCCCGCCCAGTCCTTTCCCGCCCTGGAGGAAGAGATCCTGGCGCGCTGGCGCGAGCGCGACGTCTTCCGGCAGTCCGTCGAGCGCAGGGCCGGCGCCGAGCCGTGGGTGTTCTACGAGGGTCCGCCCACCGCGAACGGCAAGCCCGGCAGCCACCACGTCCTGGCCCGCGCCTTCAAGGACATCTACCCCCGCTTCAAGACCATGCGGGGCTATCGGGTGGCACGTAAGGGTGGCTGGGACTGCCACGGGCTCCCGGTCGAGATCCAGGTCGAGAAGGAGCTCGGGCTCCACGACAAGCACGACATCGAGGCCTACGGGATCGAGGCGTTCAACCAGAAGTGCCGTGAGTCGGTCTTCACGTTCCTCGAGGACTGGGACCGTCTCACCGAGCGGATCGGCTTCTGGCTGGACCTCGAGGATCCGTACCGGACGCTCGACAGCTCGTACGTCGAGTCGGTCTGGTGGGCGCTGAAGACGCTGAGCGAGAAGGACCTGCTCTTCGAGGGGCACAAGGTCGTCCCGTACTGCACGCGCTGCGGGACGGCGCTCAGCTCCCACGAGGTCGCCCAGGGCTACAAGGACGTCGTGGACCAGTCCGTCTACGTCCGCCTGCCGATCACCACCGGAGCCGGGCCTGTGCTGGTCGGCGACGAGCTGCTCGTGTGGACGACGACGCCCTGGACGCTGCCGTCCAACGCCGCCGTCGCCGTGGGACCGCAGCTGCAGTACGCCCGTGCGTCGGCGGCCGACGGCGGTCCGGTCGTCGTCCTGGCCGTGGGTCTCGTCGAGCGCGTCCTCGGCGAGGGTGCGACGGTCCACGAGACGTTCTCCGGAGCCGCCTTCACCGGTGCGGCCTACGACCCGCCCTTTGCCTTCATCCCCTCGACGGCGTGGGGTGAGCGGGCGCACACCGTCCTGCCCGGGGACTTCGTCACCGCCGACGACGGCACCGGGATCGTCCACACCGCGATCGCCTTCGGCGAGGACGACTACCGCCTCGGGACCGAGGCCGGGCTGAACGTCGTCAACCCGGTCGGGCTGGACGGTCGCTACGACGAGCGCATCACGGACTTCGCCGGGCGCTTCGTCAAGGACGTCGACGAGGACATCGTGGCGGCGCTGCGCGCGGCGGGCCGGCTGCTGAAGGCGACCCCGTACGAGCACTCCTACCCGCACTGCTGGCGCTGCGGTACGCCGCTCATCTACTACGCCAAGCCGAGCTGGTTCGTCGGCACGTCGAAGCTGCGAGACAAGCTCATGGCGGCCAACGAGACGGTCGCCTGGCACCCCGAGCACATCAAGCACGGGCGCTTTGGCAAGTGGCTGGAGAACAACGTGGACTGGGCGCTGTCGCGCGAGCGCTACTGGGGCACGCCGCTTCCGGTGTGGCGCAGCGAGGACGGCAAGGATGTCCACGTCGTCGGATCGCTGGCCGAGCTCGAGGCGCTGTCGGGGGTCAGGCTCGACGACCCGCACCGGCCGTACGTCGACGACGTCACCTTCCCGCACCCGCAGACCGGCGCGACCCTCACCCGCGTTCCCGAGGTCATCGACGTGTGGTTTGACTCCGGGTGCATGCCCTTCGCCCAGCATCACGCCCCGCTGGACCCGGCCGGCCAGGCACGGTTCGAGGACGCCTTCCCCGCGCAGTACATCTGCGAGGCGCTGGACCAGACCCGCGGCTGGTTCTACTCGCTGCTGGCGGTCAACACCCTGCTCTTCGATCGGGCGCCGTACGAGAACGTCGTCTGCCTGGGCCTGATCCTGGACGAGGGCGGCGAGAAGATGTCCAAGTCCAAGGGCAACATCGTCGAGCCGATGCCGGTCATCGACCAGTACGGCGCCGATGCGTTCCGCTGGTACTTCTTCACGTCGAAGCAGCCGTGGGACGGGTATCGCTTCTCGACCGAGGCGATCGGCGAAGGGGTGCGGCTCTTCCTGCGCCAGCTGTGGAACACGTACGCGTTCCTGCAGCTGTATACGGTCGAGGAGGGCGCAGAGGCGACGCAGACCGAGCTGGATCGCTGGGTGCTCTCGCGTCTGGCCGCCACGGTCGAGGAGGTGACCGAGCGGCTCGACGCGTACGACGCGACGTTCGCCGGGCGCGCCATCGGAGCCTTCGTCGACGACCTGAGCAACTGGTATGTGCGTCGTTCGCGCCCGCGGTTCTTTGCGGGGGACGCCGGCGCGTTCGCGACGCTGCACGAATGCCTGCTGACGGTGGCCAAGCTGCTGGCGCCGTTCACCCCGTTCATCGCGGACGCGATCTACGAAGGCCTGTTGGCTGACGACGCCGCGCGCCTGGACTCCGTGCACCTGGAGGACTGGCCGGTCGCGGGCGCCCGCGACGCGGGTCTGGAGGAGGCGATGGCGATCGCGCGCGACGCCGTGCGTCTCGGGCTCAAGGCACGGGGTCAGTCGAAGATCAAGGTCCGCCAGCCGCTCCGCGAGGCGGTCATCGTCGCGACGGGCCGCGAGCGCGAGGCGATCGCCGCCCACGACGCGATGATCCGCGAAGAGCTCAACGTCAAGGCACTGCGCTTCATCGACTCCGCGGACGAGCTCGGCTCCTACGAGCTCAAGGCGAACTACCGGTCGCTGGGACCGCGGTTCGGCAAGCACATGCCGGCCGCCCGGGCGGCGATCGAGGCGCTCGACCCCGTCCACGTCGCCGGTGCGTTTCGCGAGGGCCGCTCCGTCGGGTTGAACGTCGAGGGCCACGAGCACGAGCTGACCGCGGACGACATCGGGCTCGTCATGCAGCCCCTCGAGGGGTACGAGGTCGAGCGCGAGGGGTCACACGCGGTGGCACTGGACCTGCAGATCGACGATGCGCTGCGTCGTGAGGGCTGGGCGCGGGAGGTCGTCCGTGCCGTGCAGAACCTGCGCAAGGACAGCGGGCTCAACGTGGGCGACCGGATCGCGCTCGCGCTCGGCGGTGACGAGCAGCTCGTGGCCGCCGCGCAGGAGTGGGAGGACTGGATCGGCGGGGAGGTGCTCGCCGTCACGGTGGCGTTCGACGGCATCGGCGCGGACGACGCGGCCGGCTCGACGACGCTGCAGATCGACGGGCTCGAGCTCGCGCTGGCGGTCCGCCTGGCGCCCGTCCCGGCCTAAGGGGGCGGGCCCCTGTCGTGGGTGGCCTATACGGGGCACACCACGACAAGGAGGACCTTGATGGACGACGAGATGTTGCAGGCGGTGGTCGGGTCGATCCCGGCCGGCCGCTGGATGAGCTACGCGGACGTGTGCCACGCCGCGGGCGGTGTACCGCGCCAGGCACTGGGCATCAACGCGCGGCTCAAGCGCCTGGGCTGCCCGGGCGCGCACCGCGTGCTGAAGGTGGACGGCAGCGTTGCGCCCACGGCGCTCGGTGACCCCGAGCACGTCCGCGCCGCGCTGACCGCGGAGGGCCTCGCGTTCACCGCGGGCCGTGCGGACGCTGCGGCCCGGATCCGCCCGGCGGGCGTCGCAGACGACGACATCACAGCGGCCGATGACAGGAAATGTCCGCTGGGAGCTCAGGGGCTGTCACCGAGCGCGACGGCGACCTGATCCAGAACGACGACGGGGCCCGCATGCGGGCCCCGTCGGTCACGGCGTCAGGCACCCGGCGGGTGCCGTCGGACGTCAGGCCAGGACCGGCTCGAGCTCGGCGACGAGCTTCTTCTTCGGGTAGGCGCCGATGATCTTCTTCGCGGGCGCGCCGGCCTTGAAGAGGATCATCGTCGGGATCGAGAGGACCTCGAACTTCTGCGCGGTCTGCTGGTTCTCGTCGACGTTGAGCTTCACGATCTTCAGATCGGAGCGCTCGCCTGCGATCTCCTCCAGCACCGGGCCGACGATGCGGCACGGGCCACACCAGGGAGCCCAGAAGTCGACAAGCACCGGCTGATCGGACTCGATGACCTCGGCCTGGAAGTTGGAATCGGTGACGTCCTGCAGAGTTCCCATTTGGTCTCCTTCGATTACGCGCTGACGACCACTATACAAAGTGAAGTGTGACGGCCGGCTGCCTGCCCTGATCCCGACCCTACCCGCGGAGCGCGAGCAACAGGTGCGGGCTGACGAAGACCTCGACGAAGGCGGCGATCACGAGGACCGGGGCGGCGAGGGCGGTGGTGACGAACGTGGCAGCCAGAAGGTCATCCCAGGCCCCGCGGCGGCTGGCGAGCATCCACGCAGCGAGCGGGAGGAAGAGGGCCATGAGCTCGGGAACCGCGTGCGGGAGCAACCCCAGGAGCAGCACGCCCACCGCCATGCCCTCCTCGGCGGCCAGCGACGACGCGCCCCGTCCGATCGTCACGGCTTGCGTGACGAGCGAGAACGTCGTCGCTGCGATCACGAAGACGATCGCCGCGCGCCCGATCCTGTCGTGGGCCCGCTGCATCAGGGCGCTGTGCCGATCGGCCTGGGCAGGCAGCGAGCTGCCTGCGATGAACCCTGCGACACACGCGAAGGAGTGCAGCGCGAGGACGAGCGAGTTGCGCCACAGGACGTGGCCGACATCCCCGACGGAGGCCGGAGCGTTGAAGCCGGCCAGGAGAAAACCGCGGGCCGGATCCGGCTGTGTCAGCGCCCCGACGAGCCACACGGACGCCAGGAGGCCCGCCGTCACGAGGGCGGAACCGACAAGCCAGGGGCGCAGCACCGGCCAGGGGTCGCCGTTCCAGCGGACAAGAGCGCCGCGCGTGTCACGTACCCCCTGGACGAAGGCGAAGCTCGAGCGGTCCATGGACCGTTGGCATCGACCCGCGGCGCCGCGGGCTTGAATCCCCGGGGGACCTCAGCGCCGGCGCCGGCGCAGGCGCGGCACGAGGACCATGGCCTCGACCGCGATCGCCGCTGACATCTTCGACGTGCCGTGGCGGCGGTCGCGGAAGCGGATCGGCAGCTCGTGCACGCGGAAGCCGGCCTGCACCGCCCGGGCGGTCAGCTCGACCTGGAAGGCATACCCCTTCGAGCGGACCGTCCGCAGGTCGATCGCACGCAACACCTCGGCACGGAAGCACTTGAAACCGCCGGTGGCATCCCGGATCTGCAGATCGAGGACCCGCCGCGCGTACCACGAGCCTCCGCGGCTGACGACCCTGCGCACGCGTCCCCAGTCCTCGACGCTCCCGCCCGGGACGTATCGCGACCCGAGGGCCACGTCGCACTCGTCCTCCCGAACCGCCGCCAGCAGGCGCGCCAGATCGGCCGGGTCGTGTGAGAAGTCGGCGTCCATCTCCATGACGTAGCCCGCGCCGTGGTCCAGGGCATGGGCGAAGCCCGCGAGGTACGCCGGCCCCAGGCCCTCGCGGACGGTGCGGTGCAGCACGTGCACGGCGTCGAGCTCCCGAGCCAGCTCGTCGGCCATGCGGCCCGTCCCGTCGGGCGATCCGTCGTCGACGACGAGGATGTGGTGCCCGTGGGGCGCGGCGGCGGCCAGGACGGCGTCGGCGGCCCGGACGATCGCGTCGATGTTCTCGGCCTCATCGAAGGTCGGGAGGATGAGCCAAGGGGGTCCGGGCATGCGGCGCGTAGCCTACGCACAAGCCATGGCCGATCCTGCGCGCGACCTGACCAACTCCCGATCGCCGAGCTCTTCGACGAGCTCGGGGACCTGTACGAGCTCGACGGCGCCGTGATCCACCGTGTCCTGGCCTATCGCAACGCCGCCAAGGCGGTCCGGGACGCGTCGCGGTCGGTCGCGGTGCTGACGCGCGAGGGGACGGTCACGTCGCTGCCCGGGATCGGCAAGACCCTGGAGGAGAAGCTCAAGGCGCTGGTCGACACGGGGACGATCCCGGCGCTCGAACGCCTCCGCGCGCAGTTCCCGCCCGGGTTGCTGGCGATGACCCGACTTCCCGGCCTCGGTCCCAAGAGCGCGCGCAAGCTCTACGACGAGCTCGGCATCGACTCGCTGGAGGCCCTCGGCAGAGCGGCGACCGAAGAGCAGCCTGCGGGGCGTCAAGGGCTTCGGTCCGAAGTTCGAGGCGACCGTGCTCGCGTCGATCGCGGCAGGGCACGGGAGGCGCGGCTCGCGCCGCATCCCGCTGCACCGGGCGCTGGAGACGGCCGGCCCGATCGTCGCAGCGCTCCGTGCGCACCCCGCCAGCGACGAGGTCCACATCGCCGGGAGCGCCCGCCGGCATGGCCGACAGCGTGAAGGACCTGGACGTCATCGCGACGGCGTCGGATCCCCGGGCGCTGCTCGAGGCGCTTCGCGGCGCTGCCGGAGCTCGAGACCGCCGGCAGCCCGGGTGACAACGCCGCCAAAGGCGCCACGCACAACGGACTGTCGATCGACGTGCGCGTCGTCGAGCCCGATCAGCTCGGCAACCTCCTGCAGCACTTCACCGGGTCCAAGCTGCACAACACGGCGCTCCGTGACGCCGCCGTCCGTAAGGGCCTGCACGTCAGCGAGTACGGCATCACCGACGACGCGACGGGCGAGACCCATCGCTGCGCGAGCGAGGCGGAGGTCTACGAGCTGCTCGGCCTGCCGTACATCCCGCCCGAGCTGCGCGAGGACCGCGGCGAGCTGCGCTTCCGCAGCCAGGACGACGTCCCGCAGCTCGTCACGCAGGACGACCTGCGCGGCGACCTGCACATGCACACGATCGCCTCCGACGGTCGCGGCACGATCACCGACATGGCGCTGGCCGCCCGCGAGCGGGGTCTGGCGTACATCGCGATCACCGACCACTCCGCGTCGCACGGCTTCGGCAACGACGTGACCCCGGACGAGCTGCGCCGGCAGATCGAACGGGTCCGCGCGGCCGACGAGCAGGTCGAGGGCATCCGGTCCTCGCCGGCAGCGAGGCGAACATCCTGCCGGACGGATCCCTCGACTACGACGACGACCTGCTCGCGCAGCTCGACTGGGTCGTCGCGTCCGTCCACACCGCCTTCGGGATCGGCGAGCGGGCGATGACCGCGCGGATCGTGCGCGGCGCTCGAGCATCCGTTCGTTCGACGCGCTCGGGCACCCGACGGGCCGCAAGATCGAGCGAGCGCCCGGCCTACGCCGTCGACATGGACGCGGTCATCGAGGCCGCCGCGCGCGACCGGGCACGTTGCTGGAGATCAACTCGGCGCCCGACCGCCGGGACCTGCATGACGTCCACGCCCGGGCGGCCGCCGAGGCGGGCGTGCGGATCGTCATCGACTCCGACGCGCACGGCCCCGAGACGCTCGGCGACACGCGCTGGGGCGTCGCGACGGCCCGGCGCGCGTGGCTCGACGCCGGCGCACGTCGCCAACACGCGGCCATGGGAGGAGTTGGCGCGCTGCGCAAGCGGCGGTAGGCCGCGGGCGCTCAGCCGTGCCGAGCAGCCGGGGGACGACCGTCTGCGCGACGAGGCGGTCGACCGCATCGCGTCGGTGGCCGGCGACCGCAGCCGAACCCCGCACGGCGAGGTCGCGAGGTGGGTCGTCCAGGGCACGGCGCAGGGCTTCGGCGAGCAGCGTCTCGTCGTCGACGATCCAGCGCGGGTCCAGCCCGCGCGCCGGGGCCAGAGCCGCCGAGGGGCCGGGCGACGCCGTCGACACGAGCGCGCAGCCGTCGGCGAGCGCTTCAAGCTGCGCGAGGCCGTGGTCCTCGCGCCGCGGCGCCGTGACGTACACCCGGGTGCGCCGCAGCAGGGCGCGGTAGGCGACGTCGTCGAGCAGGCCCGTGCAGCGCACGCCTTCGGGCAGCCCGTCCGATGGCAGCAGCTCGGGGGGAATCGTGTCGATTCCACAGACGTGCAGGATCTCGCCGTCGCGTCGAGCCGTAGCCCACGCGGCAAGCACGCGGTCAAGGCCCTTCTTGACCGGGTTCGCCGCATACGTCAGCGCGGCGTATTCGCGCTCGGACCAGGCGACGGGGGGACCCGACGGGTCGACCGGCACCGGGACGACGACAGCCCGGTCCTCCGGGTGCGCCGCGACATGCGCGAGCTCGGCCAGGCCCCCTTCGTCCC
This sequence comes from Paraconexibacteraceae bacterium, assembly GCA_963750375.1. Classification (GTDB taxonomy): domain Bacteria; phylum Actinomycetota; class Thermoleophilia; order Solirubrobacterales; family Solirubrobacteraceae; genus Paraconexibacter. Next base: position 99,320 of record CAVVQN010000005.1, on the reverse strand, counting down.
ACGGCAACAGCAACGGTGCCCGGGCAAGCCTGCGCCGTTCCAGCGGACGCTGCCAGAGCCCGTGGTGACCGGGCCGGTTGGCGGCGGCGGGCGCGTCGAACCGGATCGCTCCGGGGCGCGGCCACCACAGCGCAGCTGTCGTCGTGGAGTACACGACGGCTCGCGGCGCGTGGTCGGCCAGTGCGGTGAGGGCGGCCGCTCGGGCGGCCCGGGCCCAGAGCAGGTCGGTGGCCATGAACGTCCGGACGTCACGCTGTGGCGCCGCCGTGGCGACAGCGACCGTCACGCCTGCGCGGCGCAGCGAACCGGCGAACTCGGCGTCGGCGTGGCGCAGCCCGGCGGTCGACCCCAAGGCCACGAGGAGCACGTCGACATCGGAGGACACCGGCGCATCATCGTCCATCGACCGCTGCAGCCGCCGGTCGCGTGAGGCCGTCGGTCCCTACGATGATCCGCCAGTGACCGGCACCTTCATCAACGTCGCCACCGTCCTCATCGGCACCTTGGTCGGCACGCTCCTGGGCGCGCGGCTCTCGGTGTCCGTACAGGAGCGCGTCCTGGCCGGGCTCGGGCTCGTCACGCTCGTCCTCGGCGTCGATCTGGCGCTGAGCTGGCAGGACACGAACCCCTTGTACGTCCTGGGCGGCATCCTCGTCGGCGGGTTGATCGGCGAGGGCATCGGGATCGAGGCGCGGCTGCAGCGCCTGGGGGACCGGCTGCAGGCGCGGACCGCCGCCGCGGACGGCTCCACGGTGTCAGAGGCGTTCTTCACCGCGAGCCTGCTGTTCTGTGTCGGCCCGCTGGCGATCGTCGGGGCGATCCAGGACGGGCTGACCGGCGACTACGGGTCGCTGGCGACGAAGGCGACGCTGGACGGGTTCGCCGCAGTGGCGATCGCGGCGTCGCTCGGACCGGGGGTGGCCTGGTCGGCGCTGAGCATCCTCGTCCTGCAAGGCGGGATCTCGCTCGGCGCCGGATCGTTCGAGTCGATCCTCGCGGAGGGCAGCGAGGCGCTGGCCGCGCTCAGCAGCGCCGGCGGCATCCTCATCATCGGGATCTCGCTGAAGCTGCTGGACCTCAAGGACGTGAAGGTCGGCAACTTCCTGCCGGCGCTCGTCGTCGCGCCGGGGCTCGTCGGCCTCGTCTCCGTCGTGTCGTGACGGTACCCGCGCGGTTCAGCCGTCGGATGCGCCGTTGAGCGTCGGCACCTCGCGGCGCAGCCCTGGGACGCGCACGAGGACGATCGGCTGCAGCGGCGAGGTGCGCTCGACGTAGAACTGCGCGCCGTCGCGCTCCTCGATCGCGACGACAGCCTGATCCTGACGCCGCCAGGCCAGCGCCCAGACGATCGCGAAACCCGCCGCGATGCCGGGGACCTGCGGCGCGAGGAACGCGATCGAGCCGGCGGCGATCGTCGCGACGAGCAGCGGCCACAGCCGGTTGAGCACCGTCGCGCCCGGCCGCTGCTCAGGCATCATCGTCGCGGCCTTGGAGTCCGCCAGGAGCTTGGCGATCGGCGGGCTCGCCTCGTGGCGGCGCCCGATGGAGGAGCCGAGGATCGCCGCGATGAGCCACCAGGCCGTGGCGTAGAGCACGACCTGCTCGTCGGCGTCCCGCGTCGCGGCCAGGACGCACAGGACCGCGAGCATCGTGGCCGCGCCGCCGCACAGGAGCACGGTCGTGCGCAGCAGGTCGACGAACCGCACCGCTCAGCCCGCGACGGTCGCCAGCATCGACAGGAGCTCACGCACGCCGGCGGGTCCGTCGACGAGCAGGTCGGCCTCGCGCTCGATCTCCGGCGGCGTCTCGTCCGACCGGACGCCGACGCAGACGGCCTGGTCCAGCGAACCGGCCGCGACGAGCCGGCGGAGCCCTGCGAAGGCGTCGAGGTCCGTGCGATCGTCGCCGGCGTACAACGCGACGCGGAGGTCGCGGCCGGCGAGCAGGCGCTCGATCCCGCGTCCCTTGTCCATCTCCACGGGCGGTCGCACCTCGAGGACCTTGCGGCCGCGGTGGATGGCGAAGCCCGCCTCGGCCGCACGGACGGCGACCGCCTCGGCCACGGCTTCGGCTGCCGCCTCGTCCGGCGCGCCGCGCCAGTGAAAGGCGGCGATGGACTCCTTGTCCTCCCCGCGGACGCGCGCGCGTCGGAGGTCCTCTCGGGCGAGTTCCCCGGCGGAGAACTCGCGCACCCGTGCCGTCCACGCGCTGATCTCCTCGTCGACGGTGACCTCCGAGGCCCCTCCGGGGAGGACTTCGGTGCCGTGGTTGCCGAGGTAGGTGATCGACCCGATGGACACGATGCGGCGCGCGATCGCGGCGCGCCTGCCGCTGACGCACCCGACGAAGCCGTAGTGGCGGGCGATCGTGATGAGCGGGCGACGGGTCGGCTCGGGGACGTGCGCGTCGTCGGCGTGCCGGACGATCGGCGCGAGCGTCCCGTCGACGTCGAGGAGGACGGCGGCACGCGGCGGGTCGGCGAGGAGTGGGGCGAGCGCGATCTGGAGAGGGGTGGCTGCCACGGACACGCCCCAAGTGTGGCAGAGGTATGACCGCCGCTTACGATGCGGGCCATGGACCGTCGCCGCCTGCTCATCCTCGCGACCTGCGGGACGGTGGCCGGGCTCTTCAGCGGGCTCTTCGGCGTCGGGGGCGGCGTCGTCATCGTGCCGTTGCTCATCCTCTGGCTCGGCTACGGCGAACGCGAGGCGACGGGGACGTCGCTCGGGGCGATCGTCATCATCGCGACGGTCGCCGCGCTCACCCATGGTGCCTACGGCAACCTGCACGTGGCCGAGGGCCTGCTCATCGGCGTCCCCGCCGTCGTCGGGGTGCTGGCCGGGACCGCCCTGCAGCAGCACGTCAAGCCGACGCTCGTCTCGTACGGCTTCGCGGGGCTGCTCGTCGTCAGCGCTGCTTCGCTCCTGGTCGGCTGAATGGTCGTCGAGACCGTCCTCATCGGTGTCGTCGCCGGCCTCCTGGCCGGCATGCTCGGGGTCGGCGGCGGGGCGTTGTTCGTGCCCGCGCTCGTCGCCTTCGTCGGGTTGCATCAGGTCGACGCGGAAGCGACGTCGCTGCTGGCGATCGTCCCGGTCGCGGCCGTGGGGGCGTGGCGGCAGCGCAGCTACGGCAACCTGAGGGTGCGCGACGCAACGGTCGTCGGGTTGCTCGCGATCCCAGGCGCGGTAGCCGGCGTGGCGCTGGTGAACGCGCTCCCCGAGCGTGCCGTGGAGATCGCGTTCGGTCTCTTACAGCTTTTTGTCGCGTGGCAGCTCGTGCGACGCGCGAGCGCCAGAAATCACCCGGACCAGGGCCAGATCTTGGAAGACTCTCGACCCAATCCTGCCCCGGGGCCGCCGCGCGACGGCGGCGGAGGCTGAACGTCGAATCACGGAAGGTTCCAGTGACGGTCCACGGCAACACGCTTCTCGTCGCGGTGGCGCGGCTGGCGATCACCCAGACGCGGGCCGCGGGGACGGCGGCGAAGGTGGCGGGGATCAACCCGACCTCCTACGCGATCCTCTCGGAGCTGACGCTCGACGGCTGGCTGACGAACGGCCAGATCGCCGAACGGCTCGGGATGAGCACGGGCGGCGTCACCCCGGCCCTTGACCGCCTGGAGCGCACGGCCTTCATCGAGCGGACCCCCAACCCGGCGGATCGACGCTCGAGCGTCGTCTCGATCACGCCGAGCGGCGAGGCCGCGATGCGGATCGCCGCGAACGTGCTGGCAGACGAGCTGCGGCCGTTCCTCGGCGGCCTCGAGCAGCGTGATCGGGAGACGATTCTCCGGTTTCTCATCGAGGTCAACGACGCGTACCTGACGGTGCAGGGGCGCCTCGACGCCTGAGCGTCGTGTCGCCCGGTCCGTGGTGGGGCAAGATGCCACGGATGCCCCACCTCGAATACGACGTCATCGTCATCGGCGCGGGTCCTGCGGGCGAGGTCGCCGCCGGCCGCCTCGCCGATGCAGGCCTGCAGGTCGCCCTGGCCGAGAAGCAGCTCGTCGGGGGCGAGTGCAGCTTCTGGGGCTGCATGCCCTCCAAGGCGCTGCTGCGGCCGTTCCAGGCGCTCGACGAAGCCCGTCGCGTCCCGGGCGCCGCCGAAGCCGTCACGGGCACCGTGGACGCCGCCGCCACGCTGGCTCGCCGGGACGAGGTCATCCACGATCTCGACGACTCCGCGCAGCTGCCGTGGGTGATGGACAAGGGCATCACGCTCATGCGGGGCACTGCGCGGCTCGACGGTGATCGCACCGTCGTCATGTCCACCGGCGAGCGCCTCTCCGCACGTCGGGCGGTCATCATCGCGGTCGGCAGCCGGGCCGCACTGCCGCCGATCGACGGGTTGACGGATGCGCTGCCGTGGACGAACCGCGAGGTCACGACGGCCGACGCGGTGCCCGAGCGCCTCGTCATCATCGGGGGTGGGCCGATCGGATCGGAGATGGCGCAGGCGTGGCGATCCCTCGGGGCCGAGGTCGTCCTGCTGGAGGCCGGGGACCGGTTGCTGTCCAAGGAGGAGCCCTTCGCGTCCGAGCAGGTCGCCGACGGCATGGCGCGCATGGGCGTCGACGTGCGCACGGGCGTGAGCATCCAGCGGGTCGCGAGGGACGGTGACCGCGGCCCGGTCACGGTGACGCTCGAGGACGGGGAGACGGTGGAGGGGGAAGAGCTGCTCGTCGCGGCCGGTCGCCACGTCCCCCTGGACGGGCTCGGTCTGGAGACGGTGGGTGTCGAACCCAACGGTCGCGGCTTTCTCGACGTCGAGGACACGATGCGGATTCCCGGCAGCGACTGGCTCTACGTCGTCGGCGACGCGAACGGCCGCGCGCTGCTGACGCACATGGGCAAGTACCAGGCGCGCATCGCCGGCAACGAGATCCTCGGCAAGAACACCGAGCTGCGCAGCGACGGTGGCCGCTCCCCGCGGGTGACGTTCACCGAGCCGCAGGTCGCGGCGGTCGGGTACACGCTGGTCGACGCGCTGGAGGCCGGGATCCGCGCGCGCGCCGTGGATGCGGGGACCTCGGCGAACGCCGGTGGCAGCTTCTACGGTCACGACGCGCCGGGTACGTCGCGGATCGTCATCGACGACGACCGCGGGATCATCGTGGGCGCGACGATCACGGGGGCCGAGGTCGCCGAGTTCCTGCAGGCCGCGACGGTGGCGGTCATCGGCGAGGTCCCGCTCGAGCGCCTCTTCCACGCCGTTCCCCCGTTTCCGACCCGCAGCGAGGTCTGGCTGCAACTGCTGGAGAAGGCCGGGCTCTAGCCAGGCGGGCCGAGCAGGCGGCCGAGCGTCCGTTTTTGGCGGTGGGACCAGCAAAACTGGACGTTCGGCCCCGGCGGGCTCGGGCCCGCGGTTCGGGTCGACCACCCGGTCGAGCGTCCGTTTCTGGCGGTGGGGGACAGTGGAAATGGACGTTCGGCCCGCGTTCCGGGCCGCGGGTCAGGCTGCGACCGGGAGGCTGAAGCAGACCGCGGTGCCATCGGGCGCGTCGCCGAGCCAGATGCGCCCGCCGTGCGCCTCCACGATCGCGCTGCAGATCGCCAGGCCGAGGCCGGCCCCGGCGTCGGTCCGCGCGCGGTCCCCGCGATAGAAGGGCTCGAAGACCTTGTCGCGGTCGGCCGCCGGGATGCCGCTGCCCGTGTCGCGGACCTCGACCCGCACCGCACCGTCGACAGACGCCGCCCGCACGGTGATGCTGCCGTCCGGCGGCGTGTGCCGGATCGCGTTCTGGATGAGGTTGAAGAGGACGCGCTGCAGGCGCTCGGGGTTCGCGTGGGCGGCTACCGGGCCGGTGTCGTCCGCGTGCACGGTGATCGCGCCCGCGGCGCGGGCGCATCGCGTCGACGGTCTCCCGGACGAGGTCGTCGAGCCGGACACGTTCCATGGACCACCGCAGGTCGCCGCTGCGCAGGCGCGTCAGCTCGAACAGGTCGTCGATGAGCCCGCCGAGCGCCCGGACGTGCGTCCCCATCCTCGCGGCGTACTCGCGGCGGGTCTCGGGGTCCACAAGATCGTCGTCGATGGCGTCGGCCAGCAGGCGCAGCGAGGTGATCGGGGTGCGCAGATCGTGGGAGACGTGCGCGATGAGCGCGTCCCGGGCGCCCTCCTCGTTCGCCAGACGCAGCACCATCGCGTCCACGTCGGCGGCCAGGCGCGCGATCTCGTCGCGCCCCTCGACCCCGGTGCGGACGTCCCGTCGTCCCCCGCCGACGGCCTCGAGCGTGGCGCGCACCGCTTCCAGGTCACCCATGGCGCGTTGCCCGAGCAGCCGGGCGGTCCAGCCCGCCATCGCTGCTGCGTAGAGCACGACGAGCGCGGTGAAGAAGGCGTCGTGGCGCGAGACGAACATGAGCTGCGCGAACAACGCCGACGGCGAGCACGAGCTGGACCGTCGCGACGGTGGCCACGATCACGGCCTGCGCTCGCAGCCCGCTCGCGCGCTGACGGTGGGCCATCCACCAGTGCGAGGCGAGCATCGTCACCACGCCCAGCGGAGCCAGCAGCAGAAAGGTCACGCGCGCCGCCTCGGCCCCGTACCCCAGCCCGGCGATCGTCGTGATGGCGCCGGTCAGCGCAAGCGCGAAGACGATCCCGTGCACGGCGCGCGATCTCATGCCGTGAAGCGGTAGCCCACGCCCCACACCGTCTGGATCCAGCGGGGCTGCTCCGGGTCGGCTTCGAGCTTGGCCCGCAGGCGCCTGATGTGGACCGTGACGGTCGAAGTGTCCGAGTAGAACGAGTACTGCCATACATGATCCATGAGTTGGCTGCGCGTGAACGCCTGTTCCGGGTGACTGGCGAGGAACAGCAGCAGGTCGAATTCGCGTTGCGTCAGCTGCACGCTCTCGCCGTCGACCGTCACCAGCCGGGCAGACGGGTCGACCGCGAGGCCACCGTGGACGATCGGCTCCTCGTGCTCGGGGACGGTGTCGATGCGCCGCAGGACCGCGTCGACGCGGGCGACGAGTTCGGCGGGGAGAACGGCTTGACGACGTAGTCGTCCGCGCCCAGGCGCAGGCCGATGACACGGTCAGACTCCTCGCCCTTGGCGGTGAGGAGGATGATCGGCGGTCCGGCGCTCGCTCGCCTCGCGTACGCGCCGCATCACCTCCAGACCGTCGATCCCTGGCAGCATGAGGTCCAGGACGATGAGGTCGGGTCGCACCCGGGCGAACGTTTCCATCGCGCCTCTGCCGTCGATCGCGGTGTGCGCTTCGTAGCCGGCGCGCTCAAGGTATTTCGCGACGATCTCCCCGATGGTCGGCTCGTCGTCGACGACGAGAACCGTGCCACGGGTGTGCGGCTGGGCGGCGGTGGCGGTGGCCATCGCACGAGTGTCGCACCGCAAGGGCTCCACGGACATCGCGTGCGGCGACGTTCACCGGATGTTCAGGGGCCCCGGCTGGTTTTGCAGAGCGCAAGATCAGGGTGTCATGGTCGGGTGGTGCGCCCCACGCCTGGAGCATTCGCCGCGGTGGTCCTGGCAACCGCAATCCCGGTGGCCGGCTGCGGAAGCGGGGGCGGATCGCCTGCTCCTGCTTCGCGCCGGGACACCGTCGTGACCGCCGTCCCCGGCCCGCCACCCCGGACCTCGGACCCCACGCCCGCCGCGTCCTACGCGCCGTGGCCGGCGGCCGGCCACGATGCCCGTCACACAGGCTCCGCGCCGGTCCTCGGGCCGCAGGACGGCACGATGCGCTGGAAGCGAGATCTCGGCGGCCCTGTCGTCCCTGGGCCGGTCGTCGGGTCGGACGGCACGGTCTTCGCCGCGGTGAACACCGGCGTGCTGCACGCGCTGGACCCACGGACCGGACGGGACCGCTGGACGCTGGACGGCGGCGCGCCCTACGGCCTGGACCTCACGACCTCGCCGCTGCTGCTGCCCGGCGGGTTGCTGCTGTGGCCCGGTCCGCAGGACACGCTGTTCGGCGTGGACAGTGCCACCGGGGCGGTGCGCTGGCGGCTGGCGCTGGGCGCGATGGGGCTCTCGCCGGCGCTCGGCGCCGACGGCACGGTCTACGTCGCGGACACCGGCGGCGGCCTGCGAGCGCTCGACGTGGACGGCGGCGGACGGAGGGCGCCGCGCGTGCGCTGGCGGCTGTCGCTCGGTGACGGCGGCTCGTACACGAGCCCGTCGCTTGATCGTCGCGGCGGCGCGACGATCGTCTACGGGGGGGTGGGCGCCGACGTCGTCGCCGTCCGCGACGCGGGCGCGAGCGCCGAGATCCTGTGGAGGGGGCGGACCGGCGGCCTCGTGGAGGTGTCGGCCGCGGTGGCGGCCGACGGGACGGTTCTGGCCGGATCCAACGACAAACGACTGCACGCATTCACGCCCGACGGGCGCTCGCGCTGGTCCGCGCGGCTGGAAGCGCTCACCTACTCCTCGCCGGCGGCCGCCCCGGACGGAACCGCCGTCATCGGGGACCACCGCGGTGCCGTCAGCCGCCTGCGGGTGACAGACGGCTCGCTCGTGGCCCGGCACGTCGGGATCCCGCAGACGCCACGGCAGCGCAGCGTCGGGGTCTGGACAGCCCCGGCGCTCGACGTCCGTGGCGATGTCTACTTCGGCACCCGCCTGGGCCACGTCTACGGCTTCACCCGCCAAGGACAGCGGCTCTTCGACGTGCGGACGGGGCGACGGTCGACAGCAACCCGGCGCTCGGACCCGACGGGACGTTGTATGTGGGTTCTGAGGACGGCGTCCTCTACGCGATCGGGGACCGCTGAGCCGAGCTCCGGTCAGGCGGCGGCGCCCGCGACACGGACGACAGGGGCGTCGTAGCGGGAGACGAGGTGCTCGACGGGGACGTCGAAGCGCTCGCGGACCCGACGCAGCAGGTCACGCTCGAGCCAGTTGCTGACACCGTCGGGCCAGGTCGACAGGATCACCGCGTCAGCTGGGAAGGCCGTCATCGCGTCCTCGATCGCGACGATCGGGTCGGCGTCGCCGACCTCGCCTTGCGCATGGACGCCCGCGTGACGCAGGTGCTCGACCGCGAGCCGCAGGCGCTCACCCGCCGCGGCGAGCGCCCCGTCGGTGTCCGAGACCCAGTGCCGCAGCCGGCTGTTGAGGGCGGGCGCGACCACGAGCACCTCGCCTGAGCGGGCGAGGCTCCGGCGGGCGACCTCCTCGATGAGTCCGGGGCAGGGGCAGGTGCGATTGGCGACGACGATGAGTCGGTGCGGCTGGACGGACATGACGACCTCCGGGTTGATGGCTGAGCGCTTCGTGCCATCAGGATCGCGCCCGGATCTTGCGCGGCGGTGTCGGTCCCTTACGCCGCGCTGAACACCTCCGGTCGGCAGATGTGTCACCGCAGCGTAAGACGACGGCGTCAAGATGACGGGATGCAGCCGGACAAACCGCTCGAGACCCGCGTCCGTCAGATCGTCGTCTTTCTCGCCGGTGCGCTCGTGCTCGAGCTGCTCGTCAACCGCGGGGAGCTGCGCTTCTTCTGGACGCCGCTCATCCTCGGCCTGACGTACCTGGCCGCCGCCGCGGCCGGGGGACGTGACGGCGGGCACTGGTCCGGGGCGATCGCGCTCACCGGGTGGGGTGCCGCCGTGGCGTGGGTCGGGCAGGTGCGGCCCGAGGACATCGACGTGGCGGGGGTCTACGTCGCCGGGGTCGGGCTCGCGGTGGTCGTCGCGGCGGCCGCGGCGCAGCGCGGTTGGCCGGTCAGCGTGCTCAGCGTCGGGGTGACGCTGCTCATCGCCGGCCTGGCGCTGGCGCTCGTGGACCGCGTCTCAGAACTCGGGGACGCACGGACCTACGTGGAGCTCCTTGCCGTCGTCGCAGCCGGCAACGCGGTGGCAGCGGTCGCGACCCTGCGACGTCAACGCGCCAAGACCGGCTGAGCGCTCACGGCAGACCCTGCTCCAGGGCCCCCTTCACGCCTGCGTCAAGGCTGTTCAGGCGCGCCAGCGCCAGCGCCTCGACCGACCCGAACCGCCGGCCGGGGGCAGCGTCCGCCCCGTGATGGGTCAGGACGCAGTGCGCGAGCTGCAGTCGCCTGGCCTCGTCCATCGCGGGCACCGTTCGCGGCGAGGCCGTCGACGATCCGCAGGCCGAGCTCGACGTGGCCGAGCAGGCGTCCGGCCTCGCTCAAGCCGATCTCGGCGCCGTAGGTGAACGCCTGGGTGTGCCCGAGGTCGTGGACGATCGCCGCGCAGATGAGCAGGTCGCTGTTCAGACGCGGATGCAGCAGGCAGGTCTCCTGCGCAAGCGTCGCGACCGCGACCGTGTGCTCGAGCAGTCCGCCGAGATAGGCGTGATGGCCACCGCGCGAGCACGGCGTCCTGCGCAGCGCCGTGCGCAGTGCCTCGTCGGCCAGCAGGACCTCCAGCACGCCCCGGTACCCGGGGTCGTGGACCTCGCGGGCGAGGTGCTCGAGGAAGCCGTCGAGCTCCTCCATGTCGCGGTAGGCGACCGGGAGAAACGCAGCGGGGTCGGCCTCCTGCGGAGCGGTCCGCGCGATCTGCGCGATCTCCACCTGCAACTCCTCGCGGAAGCGTTCCACCCGGCCCTGCACGCGGACGAGGTCGCCGCGGTCGAAGCGCCCGGCGACGAGATCGGCATCCTTGAAGATGCGACCGGTGATGCTGGCGGTCTTGTCGCGCAGTTCGATCGCGAGATACGTCGTCCCGGTCTTGGCGGTCAGCCGGTCCTTGCGGGTGCACGCATAGACGCCGCGGACGACGTCGCCGGCACGGAAGGTCGCGATGGTCCCGGGAGGGGGCGGGGCGCCGGTGTCAGCGGGCGCAGGCGCCGATGGCACAGGCGGGGCGGGCATGACTGCATTGTGTACCGTGGATCGGATGCAGCCGCTGATCTGGGAGCACCGTCCGGAGGGCCTTCGTGCCCCGGCGCTCGTGTGCGCCTTCACGGGATGGAACGACGCCGGCGACGCGGCGTCGGCTGCGCTGCAGTTTCTCGGCTCGTCGCTGGACGCGACGCGCTTCGCACAGGTGGACCCGGACGAGTACTACGACTTTCAGGCCACGCGCCCCCAGATCGTCCTGGACGACGGTCACACCCGTCGCATCGAGTGGCCGACGGTCGAGATCTACGAGGCCCGCATCCCGCGCGCCACGCGCGACCTCATCCTCCTGCAAGGTCCGGAGCCGTCGATGCGCTGGCGCGCCTACTGCCGTCAGATCATCGACCTCGCCGAATCGCTCGGTGTCCAGATGGTCGTGTCCCTCGGGTCGCTGCTGGCCGACGTGCCGCACACGCGCCCGGTGTCCATCGTCGGGCTGGCCACCGATGAGGGCCTGACGCAGCACATGGAGTTCGCGCCGACGAGCTACGAGGGACCGACGGGCATCGTCGGCGTCCTGCACGCCGCGTGCGCCGAGGCCGGCATCCCGTCCGTCTCCCTCTGGGCGTCCGTCCCCCATTACGTCGCTGCCGCACCGAACCCGAAGGCGGCGCTCGCGCTCGTCCGCAAACTCGAGGGGCTTGTCGGCGTCAACGTCGACGCCTCCGACCTCGAGCAGGCGACCGCCGACTACGAGCGGCAGGTGTCGCTCGCGGTGCAGAGCGACCCCGAGGTGCGCGAGTTCGTCGAGCGCCTGGAACAGGCGGCTGCCGAGGAGGAGCCTGACGTCAAGCCGTCGGACCTGCCGTCCGGCGACGTCATCGCCCGCGAGTTCCAGCGCTTTCTCAAGCAGCGCGGTCCCGACGGCCAGTAGCCGCCCGCTGTGACGGCCGCACGGCCGGATGAGGAAGTGCTCATGCGTCACGACGGTGACAGCCGGGCATGACCGGCGCATGCTCGAAGCGATCTTCTGGGGCTTCGTCGGCGGCGTCGCGCTGCTGTTCGGCGCGGCCGCGGGGCTCGCGCGGCCCGTCCCGAGGCGTGTCATCGGGCTCGTCATGGGGTTCGGCGCCGGCGTGCTCATCAGCGCGCTGGCCTTCGAGCTGACGCAGGACGCGTTCCGGGTCGGCGGGACGGACGCGGTCGCCATCGGCCTGGCCGGCGGGGCCCTCACGTTCTTCCTCGGCGATCTGGTCATCGACCGGCGCGGGGGCGAGCACCGCAAACGGTCCGGCGGCCAGCAGTCCGAAGGAGACCCGCAGGGGATCGTGCTCGGAGCCGTGCTGGACGGCATCCCGGAGTCCGTGGCGATCGGCGTGTCGCTGCTGGGCGGCAAGGGTGTCGGCGTGGCGGTCGTGGCCGCCGTCTTCATGTCGAACGTCCCCGAGTCGCTGTCGGCTGCGACCGGGCTGAAGAAGGCCGGGCACTCGACGCGCTGGATCATGGGACTGTGGCTCGGCGTGGCGCTCGTCTCGGCCCTGGCGGCCGGGATCGGCTACGCGGCGCTGGGTGGCGCCTCGGAGAACGTCATCGCCATCATCCAGGCCTTCGCGGGCGGAGCGATCCTCACGATGCTGGCCGACACGATGATGCCCGAGGCGTTCGAGGAGGGCGGCAACGTCGTCGGGCTCATCACCGTGCTGGGGTTCGCGCTGGCGTTCGTGCTGTCGACGGCCTGAGCAGCCCTTCAGCGCTCGGCTGCCGGGCAGGCGATCCGGTAGTCGCACATGGAGCAGGCGCTGAACGAGGGCGTCGGCTCAAAGCCTTGGGACAGGATGCCTTCGCCGACGTGCATGACGGTGTCGGTGATCCAGTCGCGATCGAGCTCCTCGGCCGGCACGCGGACCTTCTCGTCGTCCAGGACGTAGTGGTAGGCCTGGCGTGAGGACTCAAGCTGCCACGCCTCGCGCGCCCCGACGGCGTACAGCGACAGCTGGACGTCCTCGCGCAGCTGCGCGACGGTCCGCGGACGGCCCGTCTTGTAGTCGATCAGCTCATAGCCGCCGTCAGCGAGCTTGTCGACGCGGTCCACGCGACCGCGCAGCACGTGCGGTCCGAGCTTGAACTGAAAGCCCTTCTCCAGCCACATCGGCTCGGCGCTCTCGGTCGCCGTGCGTGCGTGGTAACGGTGCAGCGCGGCCACCGCCTTGGCACGGAACTGCCGCTCCTCCTCCGTGTCGCCGAAGCCACCGCGGCGCCAGCCGGCGTCGAGAAGCCCGAGAAGCTCGTCGACGGAGCCGGGCGGGCCGAACTCGCCGGTCCCACCGCCTGCCCCGTGGAAGCGCTCGAGGACCTGGTGGAAGAGGATGCCGAACCGCTGGTTCATCGTCGACTCGCTCGGGATCCGGAAGACGCGCGCGAACTTGTACTTCAGCGGGCACGAGCGGTAGGTCTCGATGTCCGACGCGCTGAGCATCAGGCCGTCACCGCGGCGCGGGAGGAAGGCCGCGAGCGACGGCTCGGCCCGGTCGGCGACGACGGCGGCGCGCGCCTTGGCGTCGGCCTCGGCCGACATGAGCAGCTCGTCCAGCGCGCTGGACGTGAAGACCTCGCGCTGATGCGCGGAGACCGGCTGCAGCAGCTTGGCGTTGATGTCGGCGATCGCGTCGCGGACGGACTGGCCGGCGGGTCGCTCGAGGATCGCCGCGAGCTTCACGAGCTCGAGGTAGCGCGTGACGCCGTGCGTCACGTCGAGGTCGGTGTCCAGCCGCAGCTCGCCCAGCCGCGTGCCGACTCGCGAGACGCTCGAGAGCAGTTCGTCGCGCATCGTCGCGTACGTCGCGTGAAGGGCTTCGTCCGGACCGAAGAGGACCTCTTCGCGATCCTCCCAGCCTGCGCCGAGCGCGGCGCGCGCCTCTTCGGCGAACGGGGACGGTGGCTGCCGGGCGCCGCGATCGGAGGCCGCGGCGTAGGCCAGGACGAGGCCGTCCTGGGCCCGCGTCATCGCGACGTGCAGCAGACGGCGCATGTGCGCGACATGGTCGGCGCGATCGTCGGCGTCGCTGGGGCCCGTCCCGTCCCACCCCTGCGGCGACAGAGCCGGCGGGACGCCCTCGACGAGCTCCTGCCGGGCGCCCGGGATCCGCGAGGACTGCAGCCCCAGGACGAAGGCGTGCCGGAGCTGCACGTTCCGGGCGCCGTGCATCGCCAGGACGGCGACCGCGCCGCGGGGGGCCACGGCTGACTCGTCGAGCTCCTCCTCGTCCCGGAGGCCGGCGTCGGCGACGGCGGCCAGGTAGCGGGCGAAGTCCCGCGCGGTGGCTGTCGGCGTGCGGCGCGTGTGGGCGGTCGCGAGCTCGCCGAGGCGCGCGAGCGCCAGCAGCCGTTCCACGACGTCGGCCTGCGCGGCGAACAGCTGCTGGCGTCGCAGGCCCAGCCGCTCGATGAGGCGGTGGACGAAGAGGTCCGGCCGCATCGTGTCCAGCGCGGCGGAGGTCTGGCGGTGGAGCTTGAGGAACGCGAGGATGCGCTCGCGGGCCTCGGGCGGCAGCTGCGGGGACTCCATGGCGGCACCCAGCGCAGAGACCATGTCGAGCTTGCGGCGCCGTGCGATCTGCACGCAGCGGGCGAGGTCGACGTTGCGCAGCTCGATCGGTGGACGCGCCAGCACACGGACGACGGCGGCCGCGTCGCCGGGCTCGACGAGCATCCGCAGCCACGCCAGGACGTCGCGGACCTCGGTGCGCTGGAAGAACGCTGCCGCGCCCACGATCCGGAAGGGGACGGCGCGCTCCTCGAGCGCGACGGCGACGGCCTGCCCTTCGTTGCGGACCGAGCGGACCATCACGCCGATCTCCTCGGGCGCCACGCCCTCGCGGATCAGGCGCTCGATCTCCGCGGCGACGCCCTGGGCCTGCGCGCGTTCGCTGGCACAGCGCCAGAAGGAGACGTTGCCGCCACCGTCGGCGTCCAGGCGTTTGGGGAGACGGTGCGGTGCCGGCGCGACGACGGCTTGCGCGGCGGTGACGATCCGTGCGCGACAGCGGAACGAGCGCTCCAGGCGGATGACCGCCGCGGGCCCGTCCCCGGTCGCAGCGGCCCGCAGCGCCGCCGATCCGGGCCCGGCGGTCCGCCGGACCGCCTGGTCGTCGTCACCCGCCAGGACGAGGGTGGCCGCGGCGCCGCCGACGAGCGTGACGAGGGCGTGCGTCGCGGGGGTCGCATCCTGGTGGTCGTCGGCCATGACGTGGCGGTAGCGCGCGCCGGTGCGGGCCAGGACGTGCGGCCGGTCTCGCAGCAGGGCGTGGGCGCGCATGACGAGGTCGCCGGTGTCGAGCAGGTCCAGACCGCGGAGCAGGGCGTCGTGTGTCGTGTACAGCGCGGCGAACTCGCGCTCACGTACGGCACGGGCGTCCGACTCGTCCAGCCCTTCGGCCCAGGACGTGAACGCGTCGGCGGTGACGAGCTGCTCCTTGCATCGGTCGATTCGCGCCAGCAGGCGAGCGAGCGTCGCGGCCGGTCGTCCGGCGAGGTCGTGCACCCGTAGCGGGAGCTCGTCGATGCGTGCGAGCAGCAGCGCAAGCCGATCGGCGCTGGTGGCCATGCCGACGGTCGGGTCGATGCCCGCCTCCAGGGCCTCCTCTCGCAGCAGGCGTGCGGCGAAGGACGAGGTGGTGTGGACGGCGAGCTCGGCGAACGCCCGGTCCCCGAGGACATCCTCCACCCGGGCGCGCAGGTCGTCGGCGGCCGCTTCGCCACCGGTCAGCATCAGCACCTGCTCGGGGGCGGCGGCGCCGTCGCCGATCAGGTGGGCGAAGCGCGCCAGCAGGGTTGCGGTCTTCCCCGTCCCGGCCCCTCCGAGCAGCACGAGCGGCCTGCCCACGTGGGTGGCAGCGGCGTGTTGGGCCTCGGTCAAGGGGTCGATGCGGGGGTCCGGCGGCACGGGTCGACCTAGTATGTCGTCATGGCTGAACCGGCACCTGCGCTCGACATCGACTGGCTGGGCGCGTGCCGGAACGCGGCGTCGGAGCTCGGAAGGTTGCTGGACCGCACGCCGTTCGGCACGAGGCGCACCGCAGAGACCGGTGTGACCGGGGAGGGGGGCGACCGGACGCTCGTCATCGACGCCGCGGCGGAGCAGCTCGTGTTCGACGAACTGGAGCGACTGCACCGGGACGGCGCGCGGTTCTCCGTGGTCTCGGAGGAGCGCGGTACCGTCGACTACGACGGTGAGGGCCTGCTCGTCGTCGTCGATCCGATCGACGGCTCGCTGAACGCCAAGCGCGGCCTGGGGCACCATTCGCTGTCGGTCGCCGTCGCCGAGGGCCCCACGATGGCGGACGTCATCTTCGGGTTCGTGTTCGACTTCGGGCCGGGCGAGGAGTGGTACGCGGTCCGTGGTGAGGGGGCCTATCTCGACGGCCGGCGCATCGTCGACGTGCCGGCCGAGCGCCGGGCCGCGGACGGGCGGCTGGAGCTCGTGGCGATCGAGTCCGCGCACCCGCAGTACCTCGTGGCGTCCTCGGACGCGCTCGTCGAGCACGTCTACCGGATCCGGGCGATGGGCTCGATCGCGATCGCGATCTGCCAGGTCGCGACGGGCCGGGTGGACGGGATGGCGACGCTGTGGCGCTCGCGCGCCGTGGACGCTGCGGCGGCGCAGCTCATCGTGCGCGAGTCAGGCGGCATCGTCGCCTTCACCGGCTTCGACGATCCGCTCGGGGCGCCGCTGGACCTGCTGCCCCACTCCCCGGTCGTCGCGGCCCGGTCAGAGGATGCGATCGCCCGCCTGTCGACGCTCGCCACGGGCGGGACCGCGTGAGCGTCGAAGGTTCGGTGATCGACTGGGGTCTGGCCGAGCGCGTGGCGGGGGCCACGGGCGGTGGCACAGGGGATGTCTCGCCGCTCGACGTCGACCTGGAGTGGCTCGCGCTGGACGCCGCCGCTCGGGTCATCTCCTACACGGGCCTGCGACCGACGACGACCTTGCCGCGGGCCGAAGGGGTCGACCGCGCGCAGTGGCGCGCCGCGAACTACGCCGCGTTCGACGCGATGCTCGCGCCGGTCGTCGGCAAGGCAGGCTCCGGGATGGGCCCGCTGCAGGGGCCGCTGACGGTCGGCGCCGGCGCGCTGGTCGGTGCCGAGGCGGGCGTCGTCACCGGCCTGCTCGGACGGCGTGTGCTGGGCCAGGTCGACGTGCACCTCATGGACCCGGCGGCTCCCCTGCGGCTGCTGCTCGTCGTGCCGAACCTGCGCGAGACCGCGGGGTCGCTCGACGTGGATCAGGCGCAGCTCGTCCGCTGGGTCATGGTCCACGAGGTGACGCATGTCGTGCAGTTCACCGCGGTCCCGTGGCTGCGCGGGCACCTCGGCGACATGCTCGGTGAGGTGCTGGACGCGAGCCGTCCGTCGGTGGACTTCGGCTCGCTGCTGCAGCTTCCGTCCCTGGACGACCTGCGAGCGCTGGTCGACGAGGTCCGCAACGGGTCGCTCGTCTCCCTCGTGCTGGGCCCGGGACGCACGGAGTTGCTCGAGCGGATGCAGGTGACGATGGCAGTCGTCGAAGGGCACGCCGAGCACGTCATGGATGCCGTCGGGGCCGAGGTCCTGCCGGACCTCGGCAGGCTGCGCGAGGCGCTGGAAGCCCGGCGTGGGTCCGGCGGCTTCGGGCCGTGGCAGATCCTCGAGAAGCTCCTGGGCCTTGAGCTGAAGATGCAGCAGTACGAGGACGGCAAGCGGTTCTGCGACGCGGTGGTCGGGCGGGCGGGGGTCGCGGCGCTGCACGAGGTCTTCTCGGCGCCCGAGGCGCTGCCTTCGGCCGCCGAGCTCGCCGACCCGGCGAGCTGGCTCAAGCGCCGGGGCTGAAGGGGCGCCGGAGCGGGCTCTCGGCCCGTCCGGGCCGAGTGATCGATCTGCCCGCGTGAGGCGGGCGGATCCGACGATCCCGGGCGGGACACCATCATCAGGGCCGCCGAACGTCCGTTCGGCGTGTCACAAGCTCTGCACCATCTGACACCCTGTTCACCGTGGTTCTGCGCCGCCCAGGACCGTCCGTGTAACAAACTCCCCGGACAGGTTTACAAACAGGTGTTCGGTGGTACAGTTACACCAACTTACTTCTAATATCGTTAGAGAGAGGGAGACACCTCATGGCTGACCAGAGCGCCCCCAAGACCCCCGCCACCACGGCGACCACCCGCAAGCCCGCGACGCGCACCGCTGCGCCGACCGCGGCCGGCAACGTCGCTGCGGCACGGAAGTCCACGCCCGCCACGAAGCGCGCGACCGCCGCCACGAAGCGCTCGACGACGGCCAAGAAGGCCGCGACGACCCGCAAGAGCAACGCGACGGCGACGAAAGCCAAGACGACCGCCAAGAAGGTCGCGCCGAAGGTCGAGACCCCGGCCGAGCGCGTCCAGGTCATCGCCGAGAAGGCCGTCCTCATCCCGGTCGGCGCCGCGCTCATCGCCCGTGACGCCGTCGTCTCCTCCGTGGACGAGCTCACCGCCAAGTACGGCAGCGTCGATGCCGCGCAGAAGCAGTTCGACCTCCTGCGCAAGGAGCTCACCGCCGACGTCAAGAAGGCGGAGAAGCGCGGCACGACCGCCCGCACCCGTGCCGAGCGCGAGGTCAAGAAGACCCGCACCCGCGTCGAGCGCGAGCTGCGCACCCGCCGCACCCGTGCCGAGCGTGAGCTCAAGGGCCTGCGCTCTGACATCGACAAGCAGGTCACGACGCTGCGCAAGGACCTCAGCGCCCGCACCGAGCTCGCCGCAGCCACGGCCAACAACGTCGTCGCCACGGTCAACAAGACCGGCGCCGAGGTGGCGAACACCGTCGTCGAGCGCGTCGCCGCGCTGGCCTAGTCACACCCTTCCCCGCACCGGCCCTCGGGAGGGGCCGGACCGCGGAACCTCTGGTGGCCCATACCCCGCCACCGGAAAGCAGCACCTCTCTCCCTCGGCAAAGGGCCCGTCCTCGGACGGGCCCTTTGTCATGTCCGCGGAGCGACGCGGAGCGGGCGCGCGGACGGCCCGGCGGTCGCCCGTCCGAGGCTGCGACAATGGACCGCATGCCTTCCGTTGACGACATCCGCGACGCACTGCGCGCGGTCATCGACCCCGAGTTGCGTCAGGACATCGTCGAGCTCGGCATGGTCCGCTCGATCGATCAGACCGACGATGGCGACGTCCACGTCGTCGTCTCGCTGACGACGCCTGGCTGCCCGATCAAGAGCCAGTTCGAGGCGGACGTCACGCCGGGCGCTGGGCGACGTCGTCTCCGGCCGGATCTCCGTGGCCTTCGACGTCCTCAGCGCCGAGGAGAAGGCTGCGCTGCAGCAGAAGCTCGGTCGCGGCTCGATGCCCGCAGGGCGCGCTGGCGCAGGTGAAGAACGTCATCTGCATCGGCTCGGGCAAGGGCGGCGTCGGCAAGTCGACGCTGACCGTCGAACCTCGCAGCCGCCCTCGCTGCGGACGGCAAGAAGGTCGGCATCCTCGACGCCGACGTCTGGGGCTACTCCATCCCGCGCATGTTCGGCCTGGGCGCGGACAGTCCGCCGATCTCCGGCGACCGCAAGATCCATGCCCGCTCGAGGTCGCACGGCGTGAAGGTCATGTCGATCGGCTTCTTCGTCGCCGAGGACGCCGCCGTCGTCTGGCGCGGCCCCATGCTCCACAAGGCGCTCACCCAGTTCCTCGAGGACGTCGCCTGGGGCGAGCTGGACTTCCTCCTCGTCGACCTTCCGCCGGGCACCGGCGACGTCTCGATGACGCTCGAGCCAGCTGCTGCCGCAGGCGCAGTTCGTCATCGTCACCACGCCGCAGGACACCGCGCAGAAGGTCGCGCGCCGCAGCGCCGAGATGGCCGACAAGGTCAACCTCGAGATCGCGCGGCGTCATCGAGAACATGTCCGGCTTCACCACGCCGTCGGGCGAGCGCTTCGCGATCTTCGGCGAAGGCGGCGGCCAGGCGCTGGCCGACGAGCTCGACGTCCCGCTCCTCGGCAAGGTCCCGCTCACGATGCCGCTGCGCGCGCAGGCCGATGCCGGCACGCCGCTCGTCATCACCGACCCCGACGACCCGGCCGCGCAGAACATCCGCCAGGCGGCGCGCGGCATCATCGCGATGACCCCCGAACCGCTGCCGATCCTCAACATCGTCGCGCCCGAGGCGGCGCCGATGGCCGAGGCGCCGGCGCCGACGGGCATGACGCTCCCGATGGCCTAGACCCGCCGCCCGGTCATCCGCGCCATGATGCGCGTGTGAAGGTCATCGTGATCGGAGGCGGCGAGGTCGGGCAGCACATCGCCCGCACCCTCAGCGCCGACCGGCATGACGTCACCGTCGTCGACCAGGACGCCGAGCGGGTCGAGACGCTCGCCGGGAGCCTGGACGCGATGGTCGCAGTCGGCAACGGCGCGTCGCCGAAGTTCCTGCACCGTCTGGGCGCCAGCGACGCCGACCTCGTCTGCGCGGTCACGCAGAGCGACGAGGTGAACATCATCGCCGCGCTCAGCGCCCGTCAGCTCGGCGCAGGCCAGACGGTCGCCCGTGTCCGCGACTCCGACTACTTCGAGCAGGACGAGTCGTTCGCCCGGGACGTGCTGGGCATCGATTTCGTCATCCATCCTGAGCGCGCCACGGCCGAGGACATGGCTGCCGCCGTGCTGCTGCCCGGAGCCGTCCACGTCGAGCACTTCGCCGAGGGCAAGGTGACCCTGGCCGAGTGCGTCCTGACCGACCGCTCCCCGTTGCTGGGCAAGTCGCTGGGCGAGCGCTCGATGGTACGCCCGCACCAGATCGCGGGCCTCGAGCGCAACGGCCGCGTCATCGCTCCCGACGCCGGTCACCGGCCGAAGGTCGGCGACCACCTCTTCGTCGTCGCCGCCCGCCACGACATCGGCCCGGTCGTCTCCACGCTCGCCGGCCGTGCTCCGCAGGTGAAGGACGTCGTCATCTTCGGCGCCGGCCGCGTGGGCCTGCCGCTCGCCGAGCAACTGGAGGCCGAGAGCTCCATGCGCATCACCGTGATGGAGAGCGACATGGACCGTGCCCGGGTCGTCGCCGAGCGGCTGCGCAGCTCCACCGTGCTGCACGAGGAGGGGCTGAGCAAGGAGACCCTGCTCGCCCACGGCATCGACCGGGCGGGCGCCTTCGTCGCGGCGGCCGGCGATGACCGCGCCAACCTCCTGGCCGCGCTGAACGCCAAGCAGCTCGGCGCGGACCTCTGCCTGGCAGTCGGTGTCCCGCGAGGAGTTCACCCCGCTCGTCGAGGCGCTGAAGATCGACGCGGGGTTCTCGCCGCGCCTCGTGACCGCCGAGGCGATCCTGCGCGCCGTCCGCGGGCGGAACGTGGAAGGCGTCCACCTCATGCTCGGCGGAGCGGAGGTGCTCGACGTGCGCGTGGACACCGGCTGCCGTGCGGACGGCCGGACGATCGAGAGCGCCGCGGACATGGCCGCCACCCGTGTCGCGGCGATCGTCCGCGACGGCCGCGTGATCATCCCCGAGGCCGACGAGCGGATCCAGGGCGAGGACCGCGTCATCACCTACAACGCCCGCAGCGGCGTCTCCAAGGTGGCCCCCGCCTTCAAGACGTCATGAGCCGCGGGATGGCCCGCATGGGCCCCAACCTCAACTGGCAGCTCATCGTGCCGGTGGTCTGCGGCGCGATGCTCTTCGCGGCATTCGGGATGCTCATCTGCCTCGGGATGGCGGTGATCGACGGCGACGGTGAGCTCAGGGCCTTCTGGGCGCCGGCCGCCGTGATGATCCCGCTGTCGCTGGCGGGCCTGCGCTCGTCGCGCCGGCTCCGGACGGTGCCGCTGCGCGCTCGCGACGGCTTTCTCGCGGTGACGCTGGCTTGGCTGACCGCTGCTGCGGCCGGGGCGCTCCCGTTCATGATCGAAGGCACGCTGCCCGGTTTCGGGGACGCCTTCTTTGAGTCGATGAGCGGCTTCACCACCACCGGTGCCACGATGCTGACCGACGTGGAGGCACAGCCGGACGCGATCCTGTTGTGGCGCAGCCTGTCGCAGTGGCTCGGCGGCGTCGGGTTCGTCGTGCTCGTCGTCGCGATCGCCCCGGCGGCCGGGTTGGCTTCGCAGCGGATCTTCCACGCCGAGACGTCGGGCGTGACCGCCGAGCGCCTGACCCCCCGCATCGCCGAGACCGCAAAGATCGTCGCAGGGATCTACGTCGTCCTCACCAGCACCGGGTTCGTCGCCTTCATGCTGGCCGGGATGAGCCCGTTCGACGCCATCAACCACATCTTCACGACGCTGTCGACGGGCGGGTTCTCGTCGCGCAACGGCTCCTTGGCGTGCATTCGACTCCGTCGCCGTGGAGGTCGTCGCCATCGTCTTCATGGCGATCGCCGGCGTGAACTTCGCGTTCTACTGGCGCGCGCTCCGGGGCCAGGGCATCTGGCCGCAGGCCGCGGAGGTCCGCGGCTACCTCCTCATCCTCGGGCCAGCGTCGTGCTCCTGACGCTGAGCTTCGTGCTCGACGAGCGGTCCGGTGGCCCCTGGGCAGACCTCCGAGCCGCGGGGTTCTCGGCGACGAGCATGGCGACCGGGACCGGATTCACGACCGCCGACCTCGACGGCTTTCCCGACTACGCGCGCCTGCACCTGCTGTTGCTCATGTTCATCGGCGGCTGCGCCGGTTCCACCTCCGGCGGGCTGAAGGTCATCCGGGTCATGCTCCTGGCCAAGACGGCAGGTCAGGAGGTCCAGCGACAGCTGCGCGCCAAGGCGGTGCAGGTCTTGCGCACACGGGGTCGCGTCTTCAACGAGGACGTCCGCCGCGGGGTGCTCGGCTTCTTCTTCATCTACATCGCGGTCGGGATGGCCGGGTCGGTCGCCATGCTGGTGTGCGGCCTGCCGATCGTGGAGGCCGGGTCCACGGCGTTCGGGGCGCTGACCCTCGTCGGCGCCGGTCTCGGGCAGATCGGCGCGGGCAGAGAGCTACAGCGCGGTGCCCGACGCGGGGCGCGGTGTCCTCGCCTTCCTCATGCTCGCCGGACGGCTGGAGATCTTCACCGTGCTCGTGCTCTTCACGCCCGCCTTCTGGCGGCCGAACATCGCGTAGCTCAGCCGACAGGCGCGAAGCTCGCGCACGATCTGGCGTTCGCGGTGATGGCGGGAGGGGTGTCGGCAGCCTGATGGCGTTGAGCTTCGGCCCCAGCTTCGAGAGGGCATCGGTGCCGTTGGCGGTCGTTGCGTCTGCCGTCGTGCGCAAGGTCGCGACGAAGCGCCGGAAGCCGGCCGTCGTGGCACGCTGGTAGGCGGCATAGACCTCGGGGACGTCTGCCTTCTGCAGCGTGCCGAGCGCCGTCTCGGTCGAGTCGGCGAACTGCTTGAGCGAGTCGGTCACGGCCTTCACGACGGCCTTGCGGTCCGTGTTCTCGTCGCGCTGGACGGCGGCCGTGTCGCGGCTGACCTGCTTGGCTGCCTTGGACACCTCGCGGCAGAACCTGTCGATGGAGCCGTAGTACGCCGTCTTGTCCGCCCTCCCGTCGTCCCCGCCGCCGCAGCCTGCGGCAAGAGGGACGACGACGAGCGACGACAGGACGGCGGTACGGCGCACCCACGCGCGGGTGCGGGGGCCCATCGGCCGCCTACTTGGAAGCGGCGAAATAGTCCGCGTTGATCTGGACGTACTTGCCCCACTCGTCCGGGAGCTGGTCCTCGGCGAAGCATGCGTCGACCGGACAGGCCTCGACGCAGGCATCACAGTCGATGCACTCCTCCGGATCGATGTAGAGCATCTCGACCTTGTCGTAGTCGGGCTCGTCCGGGGTGGGGTGGATGCAGTCGACCGGGCACACCTCGACACACGAGTTGTCCTTGGTGCCGATGCAGGGCTCCGCGATCACGTAGGCCATACGGGTATTCCTCTAACTCCGGGGACGGGGGAACGACGCCGTCATACTACGAGAACGATGGGAATCACCTCCAAGATCCTCTCAGAGCGTGGCCGGCGGCAGGCTCAGACGCAGGGAATCGACCCCTCCCGCGTGCCGGCCGGGCAGTACCTCACGGAGAAGTTCCCGGTGCTCACGTACGGCCGGGTACCCGAGACCGACCTGTCGACGTGGTCGCTCACGGTCGACGGGGCCGTCGACTCGCCCGTCACGGTCTCCTGGGCCGAGCTCATGGCGATGGACCAGGTGTCGCAGACCGTCGACATCCACTGCGTCACCCGGTGGTCCAAGCTCGACACGACCTGGACGGGTGTGCCGGTGACGGCGCTCGTCGGACGGGCCGGCCTGCACGCCGACGCGACGCACGTCATGGCCCACTGCGACGGCGGCTACACGACGAACATGCCGCTGCCGGTGCTCCTGGACGACGACGTGCTCGCTGGCCCACACCTACGAGGGCAAGCCGCTGGAGGGCGACCACGGCGCGCCCGCTGCGCCTCCTCGTCCCCAAGCGCTACTTCTGGAAGTCGGCGAAGTTCCTGCGTCGCCTGGAGATCATGACCGCCGACCGGCAGGGCTTCTGGGAGCTCAACGGCTACCACAACGACGGCGACCCGTTCAAGGAAGAGCGCCACTGGTTCTGATCGGGCGGACTGCGGGCCGCCTCGCCGCGAATCGGGCCGCACACCGCCCGATCGTCTGGCGTGGGCACGACAGCCGCTAGGGTCCGCCTCAGTGCTGCTGCTGACCGGAGCCACCGGACTCGTGGGGACGCCGCTGCTCCAGCGGCTCGTGGCCGCGCGCACGCCCGTCCGCTGCCTCGTCCGTGACCCCAAGCGCCTGGGGCCGTCGCGGGTCCGGGTGCAGATCGCCCTCGGCGACCTCACGGACCCGCCGTCGTTCCGCAACGCGCTGCGGGGTGTGAAGACGGTCGTCCACCTCGCAGGCTCGGTACGCGATCAGCCGGCCGGCTCGATCGAGGAGCTCAACGGCATCGCGACGTGGCGCATCGTGCAGGCCGCTGAGCGCGCCGGCGTCGAGCACTTCGTCTTCGTCAGCTCGCTCGGCGCCGGTCTGCACAACCGCGCGCGCTACCTGCGGGCCAAGGCGCTGGCCGAGCAGGCGGTGTCGGACTCCGGGTTGCGCCACACGATCGTCGCGCCGTCGCTCGTCTACGCGCCGCACGACCGCTGGGTGACGCTGATGACCCGCCTCGCGCTGGCGCCCGTCGTACCGTTCCCCGGCGGCGGGAAGGCGCGCTCGCAGCCGATCTGGGCAGATGACGTGGCCGCTTGCCTGCTGCGCGTGGTCCAGGAGCCGCCCGTCGCCATTCGCCACGAGCTTGCGGGCCCGGACACGCTCAGCGCCGTGGAGGCCGCCCGGACCATCCTGCGGGCGGCCGGACGCGACCGCCCGATCCTGCGCGTGCCGACGCCGGTGGGCTCGCGGGCGCTGCGCCTGGCCGAGACGCTCGCCAAGTCCCGGACGCCGGTCACCTGGGACGAGGCGGAGCTCCTGCAGGTGCCGCTGACGACGCGCCAGGGGACTGCCCACGCCGAGGCGCTGGGCGTGGTCCCGCAGCGGATGAGCGTCGTGCTCGGCGCCGCCTGAGCGGCCGGGCGTCGCGGTCGAAGGTCAGCCGGTCGCCGCCGGGCGACGGTGCGCCCACGGTGCGGCCGCCTCGAGCTGCGCCGCGAGCGCGAGCAGCGCGCCCTCGCCGGCGGGCTGGCCGATGAGCTGGATGCCGAGCGGGAGGCCCGCGTCCGCGTCCCCCTCCGGCCGGGCGTAGAGCGGAAGGCTGATCGCCGGAGACCCGGTCACGTTGTTCAGTGCCGTGTAGGGGGTGAACGCGCCGGAGCGGGCGAAGTCGGCCATGGGGTTCGCCGACCGTGCGTCGATCGTCCCGAGCTTCACCGGTGCCTCTGCGAGCGCCGGCGTCAGGACCGCGTCAAAGCCGGCCGTCCACTGCACGATGTGGCGCGCCAGGCCCTGCAGCTGCGCTTCGGCGAGCGCCGCGTTCGTCGCGGTCAACTCCTGGCATCGCTCCCACATCGCCCAGCTCAAGGGCTCCATGCTGTCCTGCGTGACCTCGCGTCCGCTGACGATCCCCGCAAAGGCCATCTGCATCGTCAGCGCCGGGCCGAAGGATGCGGTGAAGAGGTCCAGCAGCCCGGGATCTGCCACGGCGCCTCACCTCCACGACCTCGTGACCGAGCGACGCCAGCAGCTCCGCGGCGTCGCGGGCCGCCTGCGCGCAGACCGGATCCAGCGGGCTGTCGGCCAGCGGCGTCGTGAGCGTGAGCGCGATCTTCAGCCGCCCGGGTTCGCGGGCTGCCTGCGTCGCGAACGGCTCGGCCGGCGGCGGCGCCCACGCGGCGTCCCCGAGCACCGGTCCGGCGAGGAGGTCCAGCAGCGCGGCGGTCTCGGCCACCGTCCGCGTGAGGACGCCGTCCTGCACGAGGTACTGGTATCCGAGCTCGGGCGCCAGCGAGATGCGCCCGCGCTGCGGCTTGAGGCCGACGAGGCCGCAGCAGGCCGCCGGGATGCGCGTCGAGCCACCGCCGTCGTTGGCGTGCGCGACCGGGACCATGCCGGCCGCGACGGCAGCGGCGGAGCCGCCGCTCGAGCCCCCCGGGGTCCTCGTCGTGTCCCACGGGTTGCGCGTCGCGCCGAACCGCGCGGTCTCGGTGACGGGCAGGATCCCGTACTCCGGCAGCGTCGTGGAGCCGACGACGACAAAGCCGGCCGCCTTCAGGCGGGTCACGACGTTGTGGTCCACCGGGGCGATGAAGTCCCCCATGAGCTCGGCCGCGAACGTCAGCCGTCGGCCCGCGATCGAGCGGTTGTTCTTGATCGCGATCGGGACGCCGGCGAAGGGCCGTCCGTCGTCGGGGGCGATGGCGTCTGCCTCGGCCAGCGCGTCCTCGGCGAACACGTCGACGAACGCGTTGAGCTCGGGGTTCAGCGCGTCGATCCGGTCGATCGAGGTCTGCACGAGTTCGCGGGCGGAGATCGCGCCGTCGCGCACCATCCCGGCGAGCTCATGGACAGGGCGAAAGAGGAGGTCTGTGGCAGTGGCGTCGGGCATGGCGCGAGCCTAACCCGCGGCGGCAGCTGCGGGGTCAGGTGCCGTGAGGCTGCCGGGTCACCTGTCCGGGGACGAGAGCGCGCGCCGCGGGGCGATAGGCTCGGAGCACAATGAGCACGATCGACACCAGCGACGTACAGAGCGGGCTTGAGGGCGTCGTCGCCTTCGCCACGACCATCGCCGAGCCCGACAAGGCGGGTGGCGCGCTGCGCTATCGCGGCGTCGACATCGAGGACCTCGTCGGCAAGGTCCCCTACGAGCAGGTCTGGGGACTGCTCGTGGACGGCTCCTTCGAACCGGGTCTGGCGCCCGCCGCAGCCGCACCCGCTGCTCGTGCGTTCCGGCGACCACCGCGTCGACGTGCAGAGCGCGCTGGCGATGCTCGCCCCCGAGTACGGCTACAAGCCCGTCATCGACATCTCCGACGAGCAGGCCCGCGACGATCTCGCGCGCGCGTCGGTGCAGGCCCTGAGCTTCGTCGCGCAGTCCGCGCGCGGTCTCGGCCAGCCGTGGGTGCCGCAGTCGGTCGATCGACGAGCAGGCGACGATCGCCGGACGCTTTCTCATGCGCTGGCGCGGCGAGGTCGACCCCGACCACGCCAAGGCGATCGACGCCTACTGGATCTCGGCCGCCGAGCACGGCATGAACGCCTCGACGTTCACCGCTCGCGTCGTGACGTCGACCGGCGCGGACTGCGCCGCAGCGCTCTCGTCCGCGGTCGGTGCCCTCAGCGGCCCGCTGCACGGCGGAGCCCCGTCGCGGGTGCTGAAGATGATCGAGGGCGTCGAGGAGATGGGCGACGCCGAGAAGTGGGTCAAGCAGGCACTGGACAGCGGTGAGCGGCTCATGGGCTTCGGCCACCGCGTCTACCGCGCCGAGGATCCCCGTGCGCGCGTGCTGCGGCGTGTCGCATCCGAGCTCGGTTCTCCGCGCTTCGAGGTCGCCGAGGCGCTGGAGAAGGCTGCGCTCGCCGAGCTCAAGGCGCGCAAGCCCGACCGAGTCCTGGCGACGAACGTCGAGTTCTGGTCGGCGGTCATCCTCGACCTGGCCTCCGTGCCCGCCGACCTCTTCACCCCGATGTTCACGTGCGCCCGGGTCGCCGGCTGGTCCGCGCACATCCTGGAGCAGAAGCGCGAGGCCCGGCTCATCCGCCCGACCGCGAAGTACGTCGGCGAGGGCCCCCGGCCCGTCGACGCGGTCGCTTAGCGCACCAGGACGTGTGACGGCGGCGGGGGATCGGCGTCAGCCGGCCCCGCCACCTGCTGTGGCCTTGCGCATGAGCGCCAGCAGCTGACGTTGCTCGGCGGCGCTCAGGGCCAGCAGCCCCTCTGGTGGCTCGCCGAGCAGATCCTGGAGGCGAGCCTGGACCCCGACGCCTTCCGGGGTGACCTGGAGGTACTTGACGCGCCGGTCCTGCTGCCCGGGCTGCCGCGCGACGAGGCCACGGTCCTCCAGACGGTCGACGATCCCCGTGATGTTCGAGTTGTCGCAGTGCATGAGGCCGGCCAGTTCGCTCATCGGGATCGGACGCTCGGCGGTGAGCGAACGCATCGCCATGACCTGGGGTGGCGACAGGTCGACCTCCGCGCAGGCGGCGAAGAACCGCCCGCGGCCCGACTGGAAGAGGCGCTCCATGCAGGTGCCACGCCTCAGAGGCGGGGGTGGTGGTCGACGAGGCATCGGAGGGCGGCATGGGGTGGGGGACGGGCGTGTGGTGCGCGCGTCGGCCTGAATGGTACTTCGCAGATGCGATGGTTGCCAACTTCAACCTTCCTTGCTACGGTCGCCCGCATGCAAGCGAGCAACGGCATCGAGGTCGAAGGCCTGGTCCGGGAGTTCAAAGGCGGCATCCACGCGGTCGACGGCATCGACCTCACGGTCGCCCCGGGCGAGATCTACGGCTTCCTCGGCCCCAATGGCGCCGGCAAGTCGACGACGGTGAAGATGCTCACCACGCTCCTGCCGCCCAGTGGCGGTCGAGCCACGGTCGCCGGCTTCGACGTCGCGACGCAGGGGCCGCAGGTCCGCCGCACGATCGGAGCCGCCCTCCAGGAGGCCGCGCTCGACAACTTCCTCAACGCACGGGAGCACTTCTCGCTGCAGGGCGGCCTGCACGGCATGGGCAAGGCCGAGCGGGGAGCCCGAGCCGACGAACTGCTCGAGCGCGTCGGCCTCACGGACGCCGCCGATCGCAAGGTCGGCGGCTACTCCGGCGGCATGCGACGGCGGCTGGACCTCGCCCTCGCGCTCGTCCACAACCCCACCGTCCTGTTCCTCGACGAGCCGACCACGGGCCTGGATCCGCAGTCACGGAGCGCCCTCTGGGGCGAGGTGGCGCGTCTGGCCCGCGAGGACGGTGTGACGGTCTTCCTGACGACGCAGTACCTGGAGGAGGCCGACGTGCTGGCTGACCGGGTCGGCATCATCGACGCGGGGAAGATCGTCGCCGAGGGCACCCCACAGGCGCTGAAGGCGCAGATCGGTCGCTCCAGCGTGGAGATCGTCCCGGCCGACCCGCACCAGCGCCGGAGGGTCGCCGACGTGCTGGCCCGCTTCGGCGAGCCTGCGGCGGCGTCACCTGAAGGCGAGGCCGTGCGCCTGCGATCGGGCGCCGACGAGCTCGCGGAAGTGGTCCGGGCCCTGGACGCAGAGGGCATCGCGATCGCGAACCTGCAGCTGCACGCTCCCGTCCCTCGACGACGTCTTCCTCGCCGCCACCGGCCGCTCCTCGGAGGGCGCCGGCGCGGAGCCCGATGTCGCGACGGCCGCCGCATGACCTCCGCGCCGACTCGTGCGCCGGGGCGTCGCTCACCACCCAGGTCGGCTTCATCGCGCGCCGCTCGGTCAAGCGGACGCTCCGCCAGCCCGCCCTCATCGTCCCGACGATCGTCTTTCCGCTCATCCTGCTCGCGGTGAACGCATCGGGGCTGGACAGCGCCATCCAGGCTGCCGGGCTTCCCCGCCGCCTCCTACCTGGACTTCGCGATCGTCGTGACGTTCATGCAGGGCGGCCTCTTCGCGGCGACGACCGCGGGCACCGAACTGGCCAACGACATCGAGAGCGGCTTTCTGGACCGCCTGCAGCTCACGCCGCTGCGGGCCCCGGCGATCCTCTTCGGTCAGCTGGCGGGCGCGGTGCCGGTCGCGCTCATCGGCGCCCTCGCCTACCTCGGGGTGGGCCTCGTCGCCGGTGTGAGCATCGCTTCAGGCGTCGGAGGCGTGCTCGTCCTGCTGGCGCTGGCGATCCTCGTGGCGCTCGCGTTCTCCGGCATCGGCGCATTCTTCGCCGCTCGCACCGGATCGGCCGAAGCGGTCCAGGGACTGTTCCCCCTGCTCTTCGTCACGTTCTTCCTCTCGTCGATCAGCCTCCCGCGCAACCTCATCGAGCTTGACTGGTTCCGCACGATCGCGACGTGGAATCCGCTGAGCTACATGGTCGAGGGGTTGCGGAGCCTCGTCATCACGGGCTGGGACGGGACGGCGTTGGCCCGTGGCTTCGGTGTCGCGATCGTCATCACGGCGATCTCGCTGGCGGCGGCGTCCTCGGCGCTGAACTCCCGGATGGCCCGCACGTGAGCGTCCACCGGCACGACTCGCGGGCCGTCGCGCTCGCCGTCACGCGGCGCAACCTCACGCACGCGTTCAAGAACCCGGCGCTGTTCGTGCCGTCGCTCGTCTTCCCGCTCGTGTTCCTGTTGGCCTTCGCGGGCGGTCTCTCGAGCCTGCAGAACGTGCCCGGCTTCGACTTCCCGTCGGGGTACACGGCCTTCCAGTTCGTCTTCGTCTTCCTGCAGTCCGCCGCCTTCGGGGGGGTCTTCACCGGCCTGGCGATCGCCGGGGACTTCGAGTCGGGCTTCGTGCAGCGGCTGCTGCTGGGGGCGCCGCGCCGCGCCGATCTGATCCTGGGATACGTCCTCGCCGGAATGGCCCGCTGGCTTGTGACCTCGTCCATCGTGACGCTCGCCGCCCTGCTCGCCGGGATGCAGGTCGACGGTGACGGTGCCCAGCTGCTCGGGCTGTTGACCCTCGGCCTGCTGACGAACGTCACCGCCACGCTCTTCGCCACCGGGATGTCGATGCGTCTGCGGTCCATGCAGGCGGGGCCGCTCATGCAGATCCCGATCTTCGTCACGCTCTTCTTGGCGCCGGTCTACGTCCCGAAGGACCTGCTCAAGGGCTGGGTCCACACGGCCGCGTCGCTCAACCCTGCGACGGCGTTGCTGGAGGCCGGCCGGGGCTTCATCTCAGGACAGCCGGACGTCGTGGCGGTCGCGTTCGCGTGCGGGGCGGGGCTCGTCGCGGCGATGGCCGTCTTCGCGGTCCGGGGGCTGCGCCGGGCCGAGCGCGAGGTCTGAGTGGCCGCGTCGCTGCACCGATGAGAAACGCGGCGACGCGTTGTCTGTGCTTTCGTGCCACCCGTGCAAGAGGACGAACAAGCAGCGATCAGGGCGACCGGGCTCGTCAAGCGCTTCGGAGAGATGACGGCGGTTGCCGGCATCGACCTGGACGTGCGCGCCGGCAGCGTGACGGCGGTGCTCGGCCCGAACGGCGCGGGCAAGACGACGCTCGTCCGGATGCTCACGACGCTCAGCGCGCCGGACGAGGGGGCCGTCACCGTCGCCGGCTTCGACGTGACGACCGAGTCGACGCAGGTGCGGCGCCGGATCGGGTACGCCGCCCAGGACGCGACCGTCGACGAGCTGCTCACCGGGCGCGAGAACCTCACCATGATCGGGGAGCTGCACCATCTGGGGCGCCGGGCCGCCAAGGCGCGCGCGCAGACGCTGCTGGGCCAGTTCTCGCTGACGGACGCCGCCGACCGCGTCGCGGGAAAGTACTCGGGTGGCATGCGCCGGCGCCTGGACCTCGCCGCGACGCTCGTCGCCCAGCCCGAGGTCCTCTTCCTCGACGAGCCGACCACGGGTCTGGATCCCCGGGCGCGCAACGAGCTGTGGGACGTCCTGGACACGCTCGTCTCCAGCGGCGTGACGATCCTCCTCACGACGCAGTATCTGGAGGAAGCCGAGCGCCTGGCCGACCACATCCTCGTCGTCGACCATGGCCGCGTCATCGCTGCCGGCACCGCCCGCGAGCTCAAGCGACGCATCGGTGGCGAGCAGATCCGCGCCGTGCTGCGCGACCCGAGCCGCACCGCCGAGGCGGTCGCGCTCATCGGTGAGGCGGTCGGCGGCGATGCGGTCAAGGACGCCGAGGGCGACGCGATCGTGATCGGCACCTCAGGTGGCGCCGGTGCGCTGGGCGCCGTCGGGCTGGCGCTGTCGCAGGCGGGGATCGAGGTCGACGAGCTGGCCCTGCGCCCCCCGACGCTCGACGAGGTCTTCCTCGAGCTCACCGGGCACGGTGCAGGGGATGACACCGCCGGTCCGCCCACAGCCGCCACGACCGAGGAGCACGCATGAGCCACGATGCCACCCCCGACCCCACCACCCCGCGGCGGGGGAACCCGCTCTCGGACGTCGCGGTCATCGCCAGGCGCAGCTTCAAGCACATCCGTCGCCAGCCGGAGATGCTGGCGGACGCGACGATCCAGCCGATCATGTTCGTGCTGCTGTTCGCGTACGTCTTCGGCGGGGCGATCGCGGTCCCGCAGGGCGGCAGCTACCGCGAGTTCCTCCTGGGTGGCATCTTCGCCCAGACGATCGTCTTCGGGTGCTTCGGCATCGCGGTCGGGCTGACGACGGACCGCTCGAGCGGTGCCATCGACCGCTTCCGGACCCTGCCGATCTGGCGTGGGGCGGTCCTCAGCGGACGGGCGCTGGCCGCCGTCGTCATCGGGCTGCTGCCGATCGCCCTCATGTCGCTTGCCGGCCTCGTCGTGGGCTGGCGGACGCACACCGGCGTCCTGGATGTCCTGGGTGGCTATGCGCTGATGATCTTCTTCCAGTTCGTCATGACCTGGGTGGGGATCCTCATGGGCAGCCTGCTCTCCTCACCGCAGGCGGTGCAGGGCGTCGCGTTCACCGCCCTGTTCCCGGTCACCTTCCTCGCAAGCACGTTCGTGCCGGTCGACACGCTGCCGGGGATCCTTCGGACGGTCGCGGAGTGGAACCCGGTGACGTCGCTGTCGGGAGGACTGCGTCAGCAGTTCGGCAACCCCGACGTCGTGGCCGGTCCGGACGATGTGTGGCCGCTGCAGCACCCGGTCCTCTACACCGTCATCTGGGGCTGCGCGATCATCGCGATCTGCGCGCCGTTGGCGATCCGGGCCTTCAACTCCGCCACCGGCGACTGACCCGCCTCTGACCCGGGGTTCGCGAGCCTCGGGTCAGAGGCCGACAGCGTCACCGAGACGCAGACGCCCGGAGCTCAACGGGCGGGCGTTCATCCCGAACAGGCCACCGTGCTCGCGGGTCAGATGACGCAGGATCGACGGATCCTTCACGCCGGTGTCGGGGTGGCGGGTGGGAATCACGCACCGCACGCATGGATGCAGCAGCTCGAACTCCACCTCGCCGATCGTCAGCCGCCGGCCTTCCCACTGCTCCTCGGCGAACGCGGGGACCGTCGTCCCGAAGTCGACGTGGACGTTCGTGCGCATCCGCCGTAGGTCCAGGCCGTCCTGGTGGCCGAGCTCGGCGGCTGTCGCCTCGAGCGTCGCCTGGGTCGTGACGAGGACGGAGCGCTCCAGATCCTGCTGCCCGGCGAGATCCCGGCGCAGGCCGACGGGCCGGGCCAGGTCTGCGGCGAGCGCGACCGGGAGCCCGGGGTCCTCCCACGACCACGTACGGCCGTCCGGGCCGGTGACCTGGGGGAGCGGCGGGGCGGCCGGGTCGACGTCCGCGCCACCGTACGTCGCGCTCCAGGCGAGCATCCGGGGCACCTGCCGGACGGTGAGGCGGCGCGGGGCGTCCTTGAAGGTGTCGTACAGGGCATGGGTCCGGTCGCCACCGACCCCGCGACCGTCCACGAGCAGCGTGTCGACCGGCTCGCCGGCGAACGATTTGACGGGCCAGCGGTGCAGCTGGGTGACGGTGCCGGCGACGGACGACATGACCGACAGGCTACGCACCGTCAGGTGACGGCGGACGCGGTGTGGATGACGAGACCGACGAGCCCCCCGACGAGCGTGCCGTTGATGCGGATGAACTGCAGGTCCCGGCCGACGTGCAGCTCGATCCGCCGGGCGGCTTCGGCCCCGTCCCAGCGGGCGATCGTGTGGGAGATGACGCCCGTGATCTCCTCGCCATAGCGGGACACGGCGAAGACGAGCGCGTCGGCCAGGAGGGCGTCCAGGCGGTCCCGCAAGGCATCGTCGGCCTGCAGGCGGCGGGCCGCGGCGGTCGTCTCCTGGAGCATCCGGGCACGGAGGGCGCCCTGGGGTTCGCGCAGCGCCGTGAGCAGGACCCGGCGGAAGGCGTTCCAGAGGGACAGCCCTGATGCGAGGGTCTGGGGGTGCTCGAGCAGACGGTTCTTGAAACGCTCGGCGCGTTCCTGGGTCTCGGGATCCGACGTGAGGTCGGTGGCCAGCTGCGCGAGGAGGGAGTCCAGGGCACGGCGCGCGTGATGGCCCTCGTCGGCGCGGATGTCCCGGATCCAGGCAAGGGCTTCGACGTGGGCGCGGGCGGTCACCCGGGTGTTGATGGTCTGCGGCGCCCACCAGGGCGCGCGCTCGGCCAGGACCTCCATGAAGGTCTCGCGGTTGTGCGCGAGCCAGCGGTCGAGCTCCTCCAAGGCGAGATCCACGAGCCCGTGGTGCAGGTCGTCCTCGATGACCTCACCCAGGACGCTGCCGAGCAGCGGGGCCAGCGGTTCCTCCCCGAGGCGGGGGACGAGGACCTCTTCGAAGAGCGCCTGGATGTGCTCGTCGCGGATGCGATCAAGGCCGATGGCGACGATGTCGGCGGCCTCGTCGACGATCCGCCGGGCGTGGACCTCGTCGCTGAGCCAACCCGCGAGGCGCAGCGTGATCCCGGCGGACGCGGCCCGCTCGCGGATGACGCCTTCCTGGAGGAAGTTCCCCTGCACGAACTCCTCCAGGCCTTTGGCGAGCTCGTCCTTGCGGCGCGGGACGAGGGCGGTGTGCGGGATCGGCAGCCCCAGCGGGGCACGGAAGATCGCCGTGACCGCAAACCAGTCGGCGATGGCACCGACCATCGAGGCCTCGGCGGTCGCGTTCACGTAGCCGAGCGTGCCGCCGTGGTCGATCGTCGCCACGTACACGACGGCGGCGAGCAGCAGGAGCGATCCGGCGACGAGCCGCATGCGCTTCAGGCCGCGCCTGCGCGCCTCGTCCGCACCGGGGTCGATCGTGATCAGGGGGACGGACGCGGGTTTCGGGACAGACGCGGGCATGGACGGGCGAGCTATGCCCGAACGCCCGGCGGCGCAGACCAGGAACGCCGAAGGGCCCCGTCTCCGGGGCCCTTCAGAGCAAGCAGGTCGACTGCGCGGGTTCCATCGACGCAGTCGATGGAGCTACATCATGCCGCTCATATCCGGCATGCCGCCGCCACCGCCGGTGGCGGGGTCCTCGATCTCGCACACGATCGCTTCCGTGGTGAGGATGTTCTTGGCGATGGACGCCGCGTTCTGCAGAGCAGAGCGCGTCACCATGGCCGGGTCGATGATGCCGGCGGCGATGAGGTCGATGATCTCGCCGTTCGCCGCGTTCAGGCCGTGGCCCTTCTTCGACTTGCGGACGTCGTTCACGACGACGGAACCCTCAAGGCCGGCGTTCTCGGCGATCTGACGCAGCGGCTCCTCGAGAGCACGCTTGATGATGCGTGCGCCCGTGGCCTCGTCACCCTCGAACAGGTCCGGATCGATGGCGTCGGCCGTGCGCAGCAGCGTCACGCCACCGCCGGGGACGATGCCCTCTTCCAGGGCGGCGCGGGTCGCCTGGAGGGCGTCCTCGACACGGTGCTTCTTCTCCTTCATCTCCGTCTCGGTGGCAGCGCCGACCTTGACGACGGCGACACCGCCGGAGAGCTTCGCGAGGCGCTCCTGCAGCTTCTCGCGATCGAAGTCCGAGTCGGTGTTCTCGACCTCGGCCTTGATCTGGTTGATACGGCCCTTGATGGCTGCCGTGTCACCGCTGCCGTCGACGATCGTCGTCGTGTCCTTGGCGACGACGACGCGACGGGCGCGCCCGAGCTGGGACACCGTGGTGTTCTCGAGCTTCAGGCCCATCTCTTCCGTGATGACCTCGCCGCCGGTGAGGATGGCGATGTCCTCGAGCATGCGCTTGCGACGGTCGCCGAAGCCCGGCGCCTTCACGGCGACACCGGTGAAGGTGCCACGCAGCTTGTTCACGACGAGCGTCGCGAGGGCTTCGCCCTCGACGTCCTCGGCGATGATGAGGAGCGGCTTGCCGGACTGGATGACGGCCTCGAGCACCGGAAGGACGTCGCGGACGGCGCCGATCTTCTGGTTGGCGATGAGGATGTACGGATCCTCCAGGGTCGCCTCCATGCGCTCCTGGTCGGTGACCATGTACGGGGAGATGTAGCCCTTGTCGAACTGCATGCCCTCGGTGAACTCGAGGTCCATGCCGAACGTCTGGCCCTCCTCGACGTTCACGACGCCGTCCTTGCCGACCTTGTCGATGGCGTCGGCGATGACGTCACCGATCTCGTCGTCTCCGGCGGAGATCGTCGCGACGCGGGCGATCTGGTCCTTGGAGGAGATCTCCTTGGACTGCTTGGCGATGGCGTCGACGACGTTGTCGACGGCCTTCTCGATGCCGCGCTTGAGCGCCAGCGGGTTGGCACCGGCGGCGACGTTCTTCAGACCCTGGCGCACGATGGCCTGGGCGAGGACGGTGGCCGTCGTGGTGCCGTCGCCGGCGACGTCGTTGGTCGCCGTGGCGACCTCGCGGACGAGCTGCGCGCCCTGGTTCTGGAAGACGTCCTCGACCTCGATCTCACGAGCGATCGTGACACCGTCGTTCGTGATCGTCGGGGCGCCGAACTTCTTGTCGAGCACGACGTAGCGGCCCTTGGGGCCGAGCGTGACCTTGACGGCGTTGGCGACGGCGTCGACGCCGGCCTCCAGCGAGGCACGAGCCTCGGCGCCGTACTTCAGTTCCTTGTGAGCCATATTCAAATTCTCCTGTTGAGTCCGTGAGGACTACTCGTCGATCTTGGCGAGGACGTCGGACTCGCGGAGGACCAGAAGGTCCTCGCCGTCGACCTTGATCTCGGTGCCGCCGTACTTGCTGTACAGAACGGTGTCGCCGGCGGCGACGTCCAGCGGGATGCGCTTTTCGCCGTCTTCGTCCCAGCGGCCGTCGCCTGCAGCGAGGACCTTGCCCTTCTGCGGCTTCTCCTTGGCCGTGTCGGGGAGGACGAGACCGCTGGCGGTCGTCTGCTCCTCGTCGATGGCCTTGACGATCAGCCGATCGCCCAGGGGCTTGAGATTCATGTGGGAACTACCTCCGTCGAATGGATCCGGGACATGTGTTGGCACTCAATGGTAGCGAGTGCCAACCTTCGACGAATCTACGTGCCCTGGGCGCAGATGTCAAAGATTTTGGCAGTCTCGCCAGCCGAGTGCCAGCAAGAGAGGACGGCCCGGAGGCCCCATCGCCCGCCCTGCCGAACGTCCGTTATCCCTGCTCCCGCGGCGAAAAACGGACGTTCGGCACCGGCGGGGGAGCCCACGCCCGCCGAGCGTCCGTTACCCGTGCTGCCACCGCGAGAAATGGACGTTCGGCGCCGCCCGGCCCGGCCCGGCCCGGCCCCGTGATTCGGCGCCGGCGCGGCGTCGGCGCCGCGCGCCCGGCCCGGCACGGCCGGCCCGCGGCCGGCCTCCAGCGCGTCTCAGTTCTGCGCGCCGCCGATGCCGCGCAGTCGCTCGGTGACCGTCGGCGGGTTGTCGATGATCTGCGAAAAGCGCACGACGGTGACGAGATCGTCGAGCGTCACGGACTTGCCGTAGATCTGCTCGAGGAAGTGGACCATCTCCTCGCACGCGCCGGAACTCGGGGTTGTCGTGCTCGATGTCCCGCGGGGACAGGTCCTTCACGCGCTTGACCTCGACCTGGTCGATCACCGCGTCGAAGATCTTCTCGCGAGGCGAGTGCTGATACCCGATCGTGACCAGCACCGCCTGGTTCTTCCTGTACTTGTGCGATTTGTCGCCAAGGCGGATGGTGGCCGTCTTGCGGCCACGCTTGAGCTGGTCCGCGAAGATCGTCGAGTAGAAGTTCAGCACCTGCATGTGCTCGCCACCCTACCCTTTCGGTTGCGTGTGCAACAGGGCCCTGCGGACCATCTCGCGCTCGCCCGCGTAGCTCAGCGTGGACGCCGCCTCCTCCAGCGGGATCCAGCGGGCATCCTCGACCTCGTGGTCGTGGTCGGCGACGTCACCGCCGGTCGCCCGCAGGAGGAAGAACCGGACGACCTTCGCGATCCGCCGCCCGCCGCGCGTGTAGAAGTACTTGACGTCGCCGAGCTCCGTGACGAGCTCCGCGTCCACGCCGGCCTCCTCGCGGACCTCGCGCAGCGCGCCTTCGAGCGGGCTCTCGCCGGGATCCGGATGGCCTTTGGGCAGGGCAAGGACCTTCTGTCCGTCAGCGGCCCGCCGCGTCGGGACGATGACGACGCAGCGCGGCGGCCCGTCCGCCACCGGGTGCGGCTCCAGCACGACGCCGCCGGCAGAGAACTCCGGGACGGCCTGCATCAGTAGATGTACCCCGCCAGGGCCGTCGGATCGTGCACGGTGATCCGGCCGCGGCCCTGCGTCAGGACGCCCGCACGCTCGAGGACGGCGAGGAAGCGGCTGGCCGATTCGCGGCTGGACCCGGCCAGCTGGGCGATGTCCGCCTGGGTGATCGTCACGAGGACGTCGGTCTCGCCGGCACCCTCGGCCTGGGCCTGCTCCACGAGCTGCCCGAGGACGCCCGCGACGCGGCTCTGCACGGTCTGGAAGGACTGGCGCGTCAGCCGCTCGTTGGCCTCGCGCAGCCGCCGTCCGAGCGCGATCACGAGCTTCACCGAGATGTCGGGGTGATCGCGCAGCAAGCGGCGCATGTCGCCTCCCGCGATCGCGATGGCGTCCACGTCGTCAAGGGTCTCGACCGTCGCCGACCGGCGCTCGTCGTCGAACATCGCCAGCTCGCCGAAGATGTCCCCGGGCCCGAAGTGCGCGAGCGTGATCGTGCGGCCGTCGGTGTGCTCACGGATGGCGCGGGCGTGGCCTGTCCGGACGACGTAGCACGTGTCGCTCGTGTCGCTCTCGCGGAAGATGACCTGCTGCGCGGCAAAGCGGCGTGCGACGGCGACCTGCGCAACGCGCTCCAGATCCGGCGGCTCCAACGCCTCGAACACGGGAACCTGAGCCAAGAGCGCCTCTGCGTCAGTTGTCTCTCCGCCGGACACCCGTCCTGTCTACCACACGAGGTCAGCTCAGGATGCGGATCGGCCCTCAGGCGAGCTCGAGCGCGTGCTCGCGTCGGCGGCGCCTGATGACGCGGGTACCGACGGCCACGGGCAGGACCAGGAGGCCGAGCGGCAGGGCGACGGCCATGGCGACGATCAGGGCGCCGAGGGCGACCTCCAGGATGCGGCCCGCGTCGCGCGCTGCGTCACCCGCGCTCCACGACCCCCTGTGGTCGGTCCCCGGTCCAGCCGACGCGCCGTCGGTCCCGGTGACCGTGACCGACAACACCGTCCGGTCGGCGCGGCGGCGCAGACCCGCCAGCTCGGCCGTGAGCGACGCGACCTCGCTGCGGTTGACGCGGATCCGCCCACGCAGGCGCGCGATGCCCTCCGGCGTCTTGGCCGCGCGCAACGCTGCAAGGAGGGACCGTCGCTCCGCGCGCGCGTCGCTCAGGCGGTCCACGACGGACACAAAGGAGCCTGTGATGTCGGTCGCCGCCTGATTCATGGAGGCGACATGCGCCAGCGCACTCAGCCGCTTGACCGTCGCCTGCGCCTTCGCGCTGGGCACGGTGAGCGTGAAGGCGGCCGTTCCGCCGCGGTCGGTCGTGTCCACGGTGGACTGCTCGACGACGCCCCCGGCGTCCTGGGTCACGCGGACGATGCCGTCGGCGACCTCCTGCAGCTTTGCGGCAGAGGTGCTCAGCGACAGCTGCGTGGACTGCTGCACCTTGCGCCCGAAGGACGGGGTCGCGGCGCCGGGCCCGGCCGGGGCGATCGGGGCGATCGGCGTGGGGAGCGCGGGCTCGATGCTCGACTGCGCCGCAGATCCGGCGCCGGCGTCCTGGACGGCCTCGACGCTCGACAGGGAGCTCGGCTCGGACGGATCGTCCTTCAGAAGCCCGGTCCCGGCCGCGGTGACGACCACGAGCGCGACGGTCAGCGCGGCGGCGAGGCCGAGAGCGGGGCGGGACGCCATGCGAGGACCGACCATCTGGGGACGCAGGGCACGAAGGCGCGCGAGCGGGCCCGGTGCCCGGGGGAAGCCCGCCTTGACACGAGCGTCCATGGCCTGGCGGAAGGCGAGCGTCGGCGGCGGACCGCCCCCGGTGTCGCGGACTGCCTCGACGAGGGCGACGAGCTCCGCGTCGGCGGCGCCCTCGCCGGCGAGGGCGGCCTCCAGCTGGGCCAGCTCGGCAGCGACCAGGGGGTCCATGGTGTCGGTGGGGCGGTCGTGGCGGGACATCAGGCACAGGCCTCCCGGAGCTTGGTGACGGCGCGGTGCACCTTCGTGCCCGCGTTGGATTCGGAGATCCCCAGCACGGCGGCGATCTCGGCGTTCGACAGGCCTGCATGGAACTTCAGGGCGACGAGCTCGCGGTCCCGGGGATCGAGTGCGGCGAGGGCGACGCGCACGCTGGCACGACGGTCTGCCTGCTCCCCGGCGCCCGCGACGGCGTCGGCGGCAGCCGGGTCCTCGGGGTCCGTCATGAGCGCCGCGGTCCGGCGCCGGCGCCGCAGCTCGTCCAGTGCGGCGTTGCGGGCGATCGCGAAGATCCACCCGCGCCCGGTGCCCTTGGACGGGTCGTAGCGCGCGCGCCGCCGATAGGCACGTTCGAAGGCGAGCGCCGTCACGTCCTCGGCGGCCGCCCGGTCTCGCAGCAACGAGAAGGCGTACGCGTGCACGTCGTCCACGCACGAACGGTAGAGCGCATCGAACGCGAGCAGACCGGTGTTCGGAGTCGGTAGAGCCATGGTCAACGTATCGCCCATACCTGCACTACGCCGCCTACGGGCGTCCATCACAAGCCGGCCCGCGACAGGCCAGGGTGAGAGGTACCCTGCCCGTGTGACACGGCGCAGCGCAACCCTCGGGCTCTGGGCCATCGCCACGGCCACGCTCGCCGTGACCCTCGGCGTGCCGGGCGCCGGAGCGCGCCAGGCGAAGGTGACACCCCAGCCCCTGTTGTGGGCCACCGTCAACATCTGCGACACGAAGGCACACCCGGACACGATCGGGATCCGCGGCTCCATGCCGGGGAACGGCAGGCGCTCTCAACGGATGTACATGCGGTTTCAGCTGCAGTACTTCGCGACGCAGGACAAGGCGTGGCACAACATCGGGCCCGCCGGTGACAGCGGGTTCATCACCGTGGGGTCCGCCAAGTACCGCCGTCGCCAGTACGGACGCAACTTCACCGTCCAGCCGCCGACCTCGGGCGCGTTCCGCCTGCGTGGTGCGGTGACCTTCGAGTGGCGCAAGGGCACCGACGTCGTGCGCCGGTCCCGGATGCGGACGACCGGCGGGCACGGCAACACCGCCGGGGCTGACCCGCGCGGCTTCAGCGCCGCGACCTGCAGCATCGCGAAGTAAGGGCGAGGGCCGGGACGGAACGGCACGACCTCGGCGGCCGGTCGCCGGGGTGAGGTGAGCTCAGCCCTCGGCGTCGAAGAGGCGCGGATCGTTCGAGATGATCCCCGAGACCCCCGGGGTCGCCTCGAGCCGCCGGAGCAACGCAAGGTCGTCGACCGTCCAGACGTAGAGCTCGGCGCCTGCATCGCGGATGGCGGCGGCAAAGCGCGTGTCGACGAGCGCCCAATGGGACATCACGGCGTCGATCTCGCCGGTGCGCACCTTCGCCGCCACGCGTGGCGGAAGCGTCCGCCGGGCCCACCGCACCGCCATGAGCGCGAGCGGCCTGGTCACGGGGTGTGCCAGCGGATTGCGGCGGACCTTGGGGACCGACCAGCCCAAGCGGATCTCGGGCGCCGCCGCCCGGACGACGGGCAGCGACGACTCCTCCATCGTGGAGATGAGCGT
Source organism: Paraconexibacteraceae bacterium (assembly GCA_963750375.1). Classification (GTDB taxonomy): domain Bacteria; phylum Actinomycetota; class Thermoleophilia; order Solirubrobacterales; family Solirubrobacteraceae; genus Paraconexibacter. Next base: position 57,369 of record CAVVQN010000005.1, on the reverse strand, counting down.
CCGGTCGGCCAGGCCCGCGTCGCGGAGCGCGGCACAGACGCGCTCCTCGTACCCGGGGAGCTTCAGGTCGACGTCGAGCTGCACGTCGCCGTAGGCGTCGTGCGGCGAAGTGGGCCAGGCCCTCGGCCAGCGTCGGAGCGCCGTCCAGGTGCTTGTAGTCGTGGGCCAGGAAGAGCTCGCCCGTGCCGTCCGGGCGCTCCGGAAGGACGTCGAACTCGATCATGTCCACGCCGGCAGCGAGGGCGGCGTCGAACGACGCCAGCGAGTTGCCGGGCACGATGAGATCGGCCCCCTTGTGGCCGACGCGGCGCACTGCCGTGCGGCTCTGCTCTAGCTCTGACATCCGGGACACCAGAATACGGGGCGGTTGTCGTCGCCCAGATGCCCGCTGCGGATCTTCGTCCCGCAGCGCTCGCACGGGTGACCCCGACGGCCGTAACACGTGCGCACGCGCGCCTCGGTCCCTGTCCGGGCGCTGAGCTGCATGCGCGGCTGCACGTCGCGGACGGCCTCGAGCACTTCGTCGTCGCTCACCTGCGCGGTCGGACGGTGGGGGTCGATCCGCGCCGCCCAGCAGGCTTCGGTCCGCCACACCGTCCCCAGACCGGCGATCGTGCGCTGGTCCAGCAGCGCGTCGCCGATCGAACGGGTCGGGTCGTCCTCGCGCAGACGGCGCAGAAAGCGCGCCTCGTCCAACCCGGCTTCGGCGAGGATGTCCGGTCCCAAGCCGGCGATGCGCTGGTCGGTGCGGGTACGTCCGGCCGTCATGAGCTCGAGGATCGGCCCATCGAACTGCACGACCTCGGTCTCGCCGGCGCGGACGACGAGCCAGGCGCGTCGGGGCGCGCGCTTCCATCGCGCTCCAAGGGCGTGAACACCCCACGAGCCGGTCATCCGCAGGTGTGAGTGGATGACGAGGTCGCCCTCGAAGCGCAGAAAGAGATGCTTGCCGACGGCGTCCACGGCCGTCACGGCGCGGCCGGTCAGGCGGTCGGGCCAGCGGTCGCGGCCGAAACGCGGATGGGGCGTGCGGATCTCGTCCGGGACGACGCCCGCGAGGACGGGCCGGATCCGGTTGGCCGCGTAGTGGATGGTGTCGCCTTCAGGCACGGTGAGCAGGTCGGGGCGTCGGGTCGGCCTCCTGGGACTGAGGGTACGGTCTAGACATGCGGACCGATCTCGCGCGCATCGTCGGCGACCAGCACGTCCTGCGCGACGCCGGAGCGGAGTGGACCCAGGACGCGTCGGTCGCGATGGGGCTGCGCGGGCACGCGGACGCCGTCGTCCTTCCCGGCAGCGCCCAGGAGGTCGCCGACGTCGTCGCCTGGTGCTACGAGCGCGGCGTGGCGATCGTGCCGCGCGGCGGCGGGACCGGGTACTCGGGCGGCGCGGTCCCGGCACCGGCACCCGAGGTCGCCGGGCCCGAGGGGACCGTCGTCGTCGCCATGGACCGGTTGGACCGCGTCCGCTCCTTCGACCCGGGTCTGTGGCGGATGGAGGTCGAGGCGGGCGTCACCACCGGGACGATCGCCCGCCGCGCTCGTGAGAACGGCCTCTTCTTCCCGGTCGATCCCGGCGCCGCCGAGCAGTCGCAGATCGGCGGGAACATCGCCACGAACGCCGGCGGCCCGCACTGCTTCAAGTACGGCGTGACCCGCGCGTGGCTCACCGGGCTGGAGGTGGTCCTCGCGCACGGCGAGCTCGTCCGCGTCGGGGGCCCGACGCGCAAGGACGTCGCCGGGTACGACCTCGTCGGACTGCTGTGCGGCAGCGAAGGGACCCTCGGCATCGTGACCTCCGCGTGGCTGCGGCTCATCCCTGCGCCCGTGGCCGAGCCCGTGCCGGTCGTTGCCGCCTACCCGACCGTGCCGGCCGGCTGTGAGGCGATCGAGGCGGTCCTGTCCAGCGGTGTCGTCCCGGCGGCGATCGAGTATCTCGACGCCGGGGCGCTGGCAGCAGCCGGCGCCGCCTTCCCCGGCGGGCTCGCGAGCGATGCCCAGTTTCTCGTCATCTGCGAGGCGGACGGGGGTGAGGCGGAGGTCGCCGAACTCCTGGAGGCGATGGGTCCCGGTGCGCGGGCACACGAGCCGCGCGAGCTGTGGCGCTGGCGGGACGGGGTCGGGATCGCGGTGACCGCGGTCCAGGGCGGCAAGCTCAGCGAGGACATCGGGGTGCCGCTGGACCGTCTGGCGGAGGGCATCCTCGGGACCGTGGAGATCGGCGTGCGCCACGACCTGGAGGCCTGCTCGTGGGGGCATGCCGGGGACGGCAACCTGCACTCGACGTTTCTCCTGACGCCAGGGGACACCGCGCAGCTCGCCCGCGCCGAGGCGGCGACGGAGGAGCTCTTCGACCTGGCCGTCTCCCTCGGTGGCACGGTCAGCGGCGAACACGGACTCGGCTGGCTCAAGCGCGGGCAGCTGTCCAAGCAGTGGTCGACGGGCGCCGTGGGCGCCCATCAGGCGATCAAGGCGGCGCTGGATCCGGCGGGGCTCTTCAACCCCGGCAAGAAGACGGCCTGAGGCGATCGGGTCCGTCAGGCGGCGAGCCGGGCGACCAACTGGGCCGCTCCGAGCGGCTCGATGACGGCCGGGACGTCGAAGGCCATGCGGTCCTCGATGGAGCGGAGCATCGTCGGGATGACCCGGACGTCCTGCCGGCGGTGCTGGGCGCGCTGCATGAGGCCCTGGACGTACTCGGGGAGGATGCGCTCGTCGCACAGCACGGCGGCCTCCAGCCAGCGCAGCAGCTCACCCATGTCCGCCCGCAGCGCGCGCCGGGTCCGCGGGCCGCGGGGCAGCAGGTGTCCGTTGAGGTACTCGAAGCTCTCGGCCAGCTCCTCCGCGAGCTGCGGGCGGATCGCGGCGATCTCCTGGGACTGGGCGAGCTCGGCGGTGCTCGGCCGCAGCGCGAGGTCGCCCTGACGAAAGCGCCGCACGGCGGCCTCGACGGCCTCCAGGTCAGGCGCCCACACCTCGGCCCCCAGGCAGGTCCCGCGGCGGTCGTCGGGCCCGAAGCCGCGGCCGGCCGCCAGGACCGGGACCCGGACGCCGTGCGCCGCCGCCAGCAGCGGAACGGTCCCCGGCAGGTTCACCGGTATCGCGCAGGACACGAGCAGGGCATCAGCCTCCATCTGCTGGAGCATCCGCACCACGCCGCTGGTCATCGTCGGCGTGCCGAGGAACGTGACCCTGAAGCCCTGGGCGCGGAGCAGCTCGCAGAGCATGCGGGCCGGCAGGTTCTGGCTGTCGCGTTCGGCGACGCAGACCACCAGGCGTCCTTCGGCCCCACCGGCGGGCGCGTTCGCCGCCGCGACGGCCAGCAGCGTGTCGGCGATCTCGGTGGCCGCCTGCTGGTAGGCCGGGGTCCACTGCCCGCGCTCCCACATGCCCTGCGAGAGCTGGGCCAGCGCCGGGCCGAGGATCCCGAGGATGAAGTCCGGGACCGGTAGGCCGTCGTTGATGAGGCGCACGGCGGTGCGGATCGTCTCGCGGCGGTCCTGGCGCTCGAGCAGGTCGACGAAGCGCGGCAGCTCCTCGGCGGCCGCGCCGGCGCCGGCGGTCACGGGGCGGGCGCGGTCCCGCCCTGGGCCTTCGCACGCAGGACGTCGTAATGGGCGAGCGTCGATTGCGTCCGGGCGAGCATCCGGTTGAAGACCTCGGCCAGTTCGCCGACGTCCTCCCCCGCCATGGCGGGCAGCAGCGGCGTCGTGACCGGCAGGACCTCCCGGGTCAGCGTCGTGCCGGAGGCCACGGCGTCCAGCCCCTCGTCCAGATCCCGCAGGCAGTGGCGGTGCAGGCTGTAGAGCTTCGCGCGGAGCTCGTGCAGGCACGACCGGTCGCCGAGCGTCGAGCGCAGGTCGTCGCGCATCGTGTCGTAGCTCAGCAGCGCGGTGCGAGACCGGGCGAGCATGCGGTTGAAGGTCTCGCCGAGCTCGCCCAGGCGCTCGTCGGGCGCCGGCACGAGGGGCTTGGTGACCGGCCGCGCCGGGCGGGTGAGGTCACCGTCGACGACCGCCTGCAGGCCGACGTCCAGATCGGTGAGGCAATGCTCCTCGAGGCTGCGCAGACGTTCGCTCAGGCTGTCGAGGCACGAGGTCTCCCCGAGGGCCTCCACGAGCTTGAGGCGTAGCTGCTCGTAGGCAGCCAGGGCCTCCTGGCTGCGCTGCAACATCGAGTTGAAGAGGTCGACGAGCGAGCGGATGTCCGGATCGTCGGAGTCGGCGAAGATCGGCTCGGTCCTCGGTTCGGCGGTGTAGGTGTTGTCACCGGCGAGCATCGCGGCAAGGCCCTGCTGCAGCCCGGTCAGGCAGACGGAGTCCAGGCTGTGCAGGCGGTCTCGCAACTCGGCGACGACCGGGTCGCGGAAGGCCGCGGTCACGGGGCGGCTGCCACCGAGCTCCCTGACGGGCTCGCCCCGGGAGGAGCCGAGGTCCGATCCGCTGACGATCGCTGGTCTCACGCCCGGATGGTCGGCCGAGCAGGTGCCTGCTTGAGGGACGTCGGCGCACGTGCGCGCCCAGCGGTCGACCGACGCCGTGGGCTCGCGGACGAGCGCACGGTCGTGCTCGTGGTCCAGGAGCGTCCTGGCCGGCGCGACAGGGATCAGGCGGTGCCCGTCGGCCTCGTCGCGTGGCTCAGGCGCTGAGCGTCAGCTTGCGCGGGCCCTGGCGGAAGCCATGCTCCACGAGCAGCGCTTCGAGCTCCGAGCCGATGACGTCCTCCCCGTCGACCCGCTCGATCGACAGCCGACGCCCACGGCCGCCTCGGACGAACGCCGCCAGCGCCTCGATCGCGGCCGGGATCCGCTCGTCGCCGCCGTCCACGAGCGTCTGGAGTCCCTTGCCGCTACGTTCGACGTAGAGGACGGGCTCGCCGCCGACGTTCACGACCTGGGCACCGGCGACGCGGGACGGCCGCCGCGACGGGGCCGATGTCGCATCGTCCGGGCGCTTGGGCCACGGCAGGGCGGCTCCGTACACCTGGGCCGGGTCCGTGGCGGCGAGCACCTGCGGGGTCGTGTCGTTGTCCTTCTGCGCGCGCAGCCGTTCCACGGCGCCCGGCAGCGCGAACTGGGCTCCTCCGAGGTTCTCGATGAAGTACCCGCGGCGGCAGACGCCGAGCGTCTCGAGGTCCGCGAACGCGGTGTACAGCGCGCTGAAGCCGCCGGGCACGCCCTCGGCCAGCACCGTCTCGCGGGTGACGATGCCGTGGCGCTCGAGGAGCAGTTCGGCGATCGTCCTGCGCTGGTCGGCGACCTGCGCGGCGGATGGCTCCCCGAAGATCGTGCTCGTCAGCGACCAGCGGCCCGACACCTGCGCGGCCGCGCCGGTGCCGCGTCGCGTGGATCCGAAGCGGCGCCCGGGACGGGTGGCGGCGCGGTCGCGGTTCTGGGTCGCCTTGGCCAGCGCCAGCCGCGGCGCCCGCAGTGGCGCCCATGCGTCGTTCGTCATCTCGCCGGCCCACACGAGGTCCCACAGCGCGTCCTGGATCTCCTCGGGCGACAGGGGGATCTCGGCGAGCAGATCGGTGAAGAAGCACGGAGAAGCGGCGACCCGTGCGCGGATGAGGTCGTGCTCGGGAGCCTCGAACAGATCGCCCTTGACCGTCACCGGCCCGATCGCGCGAGCGTCGTCACGGAACCACAGCGCCACCTTCCCCGACGAGCGCCCCGTGGCCCCGGCACCGGCCCACACGAGCTCCCCGGAGGCGCAGAGCTGGTCAAGCCACGCGGGGGAGTACGCGCCGCACCGCCGCGGCAGCACGTCGCTCTCCCAGACGGAGACCGGCAGGGCAAGGCCCTGCAGCGGGATGAGGACCTCGCGGAGCCGGTCGATGCCCGCCCCGGCCGCGGGATGGCGATCCACGCCCTGCCAGGACGGCGCGAAGCGCGCGAGCTGCGACTGGTCGGCCGCCTCGATCTCCTTGCGCAGGACGGCGAGGGACGCCCGGCGCAGGCGGCGCAGGACGTCGGTGTCGCACCACTCGCGCTCGGTACCGCCCGGGCGCAGCTCGCCGCGGACAAGGGTGCCCGACGCCTCCAGCTCCTTCAACGCCGAGGCGGGGTCCACGAGGTAGCGCGCGCGCAGCTCCGCCGTCGTGAACGGGCCGTGTGTCCGCGCGTAGCGGGCCGCGACGGTCCGCAGCGCATCGGGGACGTCTTCGAGGAAGGCGGCGGGCAGGCCACCGGGCGGGACGGTCCCCAGCGCGTCGCGGAAGAGCCCCGCGTCGTCGGCGGCGATCCATCGCTCCTCCCCGCCGACGCGGACACGGACCGCGCGGCGCTGGGCGGCGAGCGACTCGAGCAGGTTGTCCGCGTCGACGCCGTCCACGGTGCGGGCCGCTGCCTCGGCCGGCGTGAGGTCGCCCACGCGCCGCAGGACGTCGCCGAGATCGTCGGCGGTGGCGGCCTGCGTGCGGGCCGAGGTGTGCTGCAGGTCGGCCTCGACCATGTCCAGCGCGCCGGGATCGATGAGCTCACGCAGCTCCTCCTGCCCGAGCAGTTCGGCGAGCAGGTCCTTGTTGAGGGAGAGGGCCGCGGCACGCCGCTCGGCGTTCGGCGTGTCCCCCTCGTACATGTAGGTCGCGACGTAGTCGAAGAGCAACGACGAGGCGAACGGTGAAGCCGTCGGCGTCTCGACCTCGACAAGCGACAGCTCACGCGAATGCAGCGCCCTGAGCAGGTCGCGTCAGGCCCGGCACGTCGAGGACGTCCCGCAGGCACTCGCGGTAGGTCTCCAGGATGATCGGGAACTCGGCGTAGCGCTTGGCGACCTCGAGCAGCGATTGGGACTTCAGCCGCTGCTGCCACAGCGGCGTGCGCTTGCCGGGGTAGGCGCCGCGGGATGAGCAGCGCGCGCGCCGGCGTTCTCGCGGAACCGCGCACCGAACAGCGCGGACGAGCCGAGCTCGCCGACGACGAGCTCCTGTACCTCGTCGGGCTCGACCATGACGAGGTCGGCCCCGGGCGGCTCGTCGGCGTCGGGGAGGTGGACGATGATCCCGTCGTCTGACCAGATCGCGTCGCTCTCCAGGCCGTAGACGTCACGGATGCGGGCGCTGAGCGCGAGCGCCCACGCCGAGTGCACGCGCCCGCCGTAGGGGCTCAGGATGCACAGGCGCCAGTCGCCGATCTCGTCGCGGAAGCGCTCGACGACGATCGTGCGGTCGCTCGGGATGACGCGGGTCGCCGCCTGCTGCTCCTGCAGGTAGTCGACGAGGTTGCGGGCGGCGAGCGGGTCCAGGTCGTGGGAGGCGCTCCAGCTCCTTGGGGTCCGCGTCCACCGCGGTGCGCGCGAACTCGCCGATCGCCTGGCCGAGCTCCTTCGGACGGCCGACGCCGTCGCCCTTCCAGAACGGGATGGCCCCGGGCGCCCCGGGGGCCGGGGTCACGACGACCCGGTCGCGCTGGATCTCCTCGATCCGCCAGGCAGAGGCGCCGAGCAGGAAGGTCTGGCCGGGCCGGGCCTCGTAGACCATCTCCTCGTCGAGCTCGCCGACGCGTCGACCGTCGGGCAGGGTGACGGAGTACAGGCCGCGATCGGGGATCGTCCCGGCGTTCACGATCGCCAGCGAGCGCGACCCCTTGCGGGCGCGGATGGTCCCCGCGACGCGGTCCCAGACGATGCGCGCACGCAGGTCGCCGAACTCCTGCGACGGGTAACGACCGTCGAGCATGTCCAGGACGTTCTCCAGCAGCTCGCGGGAGAGCTCACCGTAGGAGTGGGTGCGCGTGACGAGGGCATGCAGCTCGTCGACGGCCATCCCGCCGCCGCCCTCGGCGTCGGTGGCGTCGGCCGCCATCGCGACGATCTGCTGCGCCAGCACGTCCAGCGCGTTGCGGGGGACGACGGTCGGCTCGATCCGTCCCTCGCGCATGAGCTTGACGACGACCGCGCACTCCAGCAGGTCTGCGCGGAACTTCGGGAAGATCCGGCCCTTGGACGTGTCCCCGACCCCGTGGCCGGCGCGGCCGACGCGCTGCAGGCCGCGGGCGACCGACTTGGGTGACTCGACCTGCAGCACGAGGTCCACGGCGCCCATGTCGATGCCGAGCTCCAGCGACGACGTCGCCACGAGGCAGGGAAGCTCGCCGCCCTTGAGCAGCTCCTCCACGACCTCACGCTCCTCGCGGGCGAGCGAGCCGTGGTGGGCGCGCGCGATGATCTCCGGCGCAGCGTTCTCGTCCGCCTCGAGCCGCGCGGCGTTGTGCAGCTCGTTCAGGCGCAGCGCCAAGCGCTCGGAGCCCCGTCGGTTGTTGACGAAGACGATCGTCGAGCGGTGCTCCTTGACGAGCTTGAGGATCTCCGGGTAGATCGCGGGCCAGATCGACTTGCGGGTCGCCTCGCCTCCGACGACGGGCTCCAGCGGATCCCGCGGCTCGCCGTGTTCGTCGAGAGAGGCGGGCAGGCCTGAATCCGGCTCGACCATCGACTCGACCGGGACATGGATCTTCAGGTCCAGCGGCTTGCGGACCCCGGCATCCACGAGCCGGCAGGTGCGGCGCGGGCCGACGAGGTACCGACCGACCTCCTCCAGGGGGTTCTGGGTCGCGCTCAACCCGATCCGTTGCACCTCGTGGCCGTCCTCCTGGAGGGCCTGCAGGCGCTCGAGCGTCAGCGCGAAGTGCGAGCCGCGCTTGGTCCCCGCGATCGCATGGATCTCGTCGACGATGATCGCCTCGACGCCGCGGAGCATGTCGCGGGCCTGGCTCGTGAGGACGAGGTAGAGCGACTCGGGCGTCGTGATGAGGATGTCCGGCGGCTTGCGACGCTGGCCGGCGCGGTCCTTCTGCGACGTGTCACCCGTTCGGATCCCCACCGAGACGTCCGCCCCGATGCCGCGCAGCGGCGCGCGCAGGTTGCGGTCCACGTCGTACGCGAGCGCCTTCAGCGGGGAGACGTAGACGATGCGGGTGTGGCCGGGGTTCGGCTCGCGCGCGAGGGCGTCCAGGCCCCAGAGGAAGGCCGCGAGCGTCTTGCCGCTGCCCGTCGGCGCGGCGATCAGCGTGTGCGCGCCGCTGGCGATGGCCGGCCAGGCCTGCTGCTGGACCTCGGTCGCGCCGGCGAAGGCCCCGGTGAACCAGTCACGGGTGCGGGGGCGGAAGTCCTCGAGGGCGGCGGGCGTCGGCACGACCCCTCCAAGGTACCCCCGTCGCGGACGGCTCACGCGCCGCGGACGCGCCCGGACGGACCGGCGCTACGGAAGACGCCAGTCGACGCCGTCGGCACCGCATCCGGCGAGCAGGGCGTTGGTCCGGCTGAACGGCCGCGATCCGAAGAAGCCGTTGCGGGCCGACAGCGGGCTGGGGTGGGCGGACTCGACGCATGGCACCCCGTCGAGCAACGGCTTGAGGGTCTGCGCCTGGCGTCCCCAGAGGATGGCCACGAGCGGTGTCCCACGGGCGACGAGGGCCCGGATGGCCTGCTCGGTGACCGCCTCCCAGCCACGGCCCCGGTGGGCGTTCGGCTGCCCCGGCTGCACGGTGAGCGCCCGGTTCAGCAAGAGCACACCGCGGTCGGCCCACGGCGACAGGTCGCCGGTCGAGGGCACCGGGAAGCCGAGGTCCTCGGCGTACTCCTTGAAGATGTTGCGCAGGCTCGGCGGCAGCGGGCGCACGTCGGCCCCGACGGAGAACGACAGGCCGACGGCGTGGCCGGGTGTCGGGTAGGGATCCTGCCCGACGACGAGGACGCGCACGTCGGCCAGCGGTGCAGCGAACGCGCGCAGGACATGATCCCCCGGGGGGAGGTAGGGCCGCCCGGCAGCGGCTTCGGCCCGCAGGAACTCCCCCATCGCCGCGATGCGCCCGGCGACGGGTTGCAGGGCCGCGGCCCATCCCGGGTCCATGATCTCGCTCAGCGGACGGGCGGCCACGCGGCCACCCTAGCCGCGCACGGGAAGGTGAGCCACGGTTCCGGGGATCGTCCGTGCCCCGCTCCTGAATCGACCGCGTCGCGGCCCCAGGAACGACGAAAGCCCCGCCGGTTGATGTCAGCGGGGCTTCGGTTCGTGTGGGTGTCTAACGGTGCAGCAGAACGCCACCACAGTGGGGGCAGCTTGCGCGATCCGCGACACGCTGTGCGGCCCATTGCCGCAAGCACTTCGCACAGAGGACTCGCATGGCGGTCCTCCTCTCTGTTGTTCGTGTTGCCCGCCCAGCGTAGTGATCTGCGGCAGCGGCGTCTAGTTCAACGTCGCCTGCATGGAGCGGAGCTCGACCTCCAGGGTCTGCAGCAACGCCGCGTCCGACGGGAGCAGGAGGCGGAGCTCGGCCGCCCGGATGGCCAGGCCGAGGTCGCCCCGCCGCCGATGGCTCGCGACGAGGTTGTTCAGCATCCGCATGGCGATCTCGGCGGGAGCCCACGGGCGGATCACGCCCGGTCCTGCAGCTTCGCGCGCGAGGCGCGCACCACCGTCGAACGGGTCCGCCAGCAGCACCTGCGCGCCGCCGAAGTGCCCGACGACGAAGTGACCGGGGAGCCCGACCCCCGCCAGCGGCAGGCCGGCGCGCCGCGCAACTTCGACATAGACGACGGAGAGGAGGATCGGCAGACCGCGCCGGTGTTCGAGCACGAGGTCGAGCATGGAGTTGTCGGGGTGGTCGTAGTCCTCGCCGTCACCGGTGAACCCATGGACCCCGCCCAGGAGGTCGGCGCAGGCGCGGAGCTGGGCGTCGGGGTCGGTGGGAAGGCGCGCGACGAGCAGCGCGAGTTCGCTGCCGAGGGCGTCAAGGGTCGCCAGCGCGCCATCGACATCCACGTCCTCCTTCAGTTCGGTGGCCAACGCGAGCGCGAGGAGGTCCAAAGGTGCGGCGGGATCCCCGGCCAGCTCGGCGAAGGAGGGCAGATCGCTCATACGTCGATGCTGCCCGATCGGAGCACGCACGACGCCGGTTCCCCGGCGGCCCTCCGTCTGCGGCGACCCTTTCTCAACCGAGGCCCGTCAGCTCACGGGCGTGGACGAAGATCCCGTCGATCATCTCGGCCGTCAACACGCCGGTGAACGTGTTCTGCTGTGAGGGGTGGTAGCAGCCGAGCATCGGCAGCCAGCCACCGTCGGCGAAGAGGACGTCGTGTCCGAAGCGGGGCCGGCCCGGTCCTGCCGGTGGCGGAGCGCCCGCAGCTCGACGAAGCCGCAGTGCCGCGTCCCACGCGAAACCGCCGAGGCAGACGACGAGCGCGACGTTCGGCATGAGCTGCAGCTCGCGCACGGCGTAGGGCAGGCAGGTGTCCCGCTCGGCCGGGGTCGGCTTGTTCGCCGGCGGCGCGCAGCGCACCGCGGCGGTGATCCACGCTCCGGTGAGAGCGAGCCCGTCACCGGCGTGCACCGACGTCGGCTGGTTGGCGAACCCGGTGCGATGCAAGGAGGCGAAGAGAAAGTCGCCCGAGCGGTCGCCGGTGAAGATCCGTCCGGTCCGGTTGGCCCCGTGCGCGGCCGGAGCGAGGCCCAGGATGAGCACCCGTGCGGCTTCGTCACCGAAGCCCGGGATGGGCCGGCCCCAGTAGGTCTGGTCGGCGTAGGCGCGGCGCTTGACGGCGGCGACCTCTTCGCGCCACGCGACCAGGCGCGGGCACGCCCGGCAGGCGATGACCTGCGCCTCCAGCGCCTCCAGCGAGGCGGCGTCCGTCACCCGTCCGGAAGCCCAGGGATCCGGGCCTGTGCGGTCACCCCGAAGATGAGGCGCAGGAGCGTGGGTTCCAGATCGCGGATGTCTGCCGGGTGCTGGGTGCGCAACTGCCGCGAGACGACCTCGACCAGGCCACCGATGATCGTGAAGGCATCGTCGGGCGACGCGAAGACCGGGGCGCCGAACCGCGGCGCGAACGTCGCGTTGTCGCGCTGTAGCCGCTCGGCGAAGGCATCGAGCATCGCATCGCGGCGCGCAGCCGCGCGCGGGCCTGCACCGACGCCCTCGACGAGCAGCGTGCGAGCCTCGGCGGGGTAGGCCGCAAGCGTGGAGAGAAACGCGCGCAGCCCGCGACGCACGACCTCCTCGTAGCTCTGCGGCGCATCCGCGTCGTCGTCCATGCGTCGTCCGGCGTCGAGCGCCCGTGCCACCTCTTGACCGGCGACGTCGAAGATCGCCAGAAGGCACTCCTCCTTGTTGGCGAAGTGCTCGTAGAACGTCGCCTTGGACATGCCGGCCTCGCGGGCGATCCCCTCGGCGGTCGCGTCGGCGTACCCACTGCGCGCGAAGACCCCGGCCGCGGCGGCGAACAGCCGGGCGCGCTGAACCTTGACGCGGACCTCCAGCGGCGGGGCATGCCGCCCGCGCGGCAAAGGCGCCATGCCAGGGGTGGTCGAGCCGCGCTTCACGCCGGTCATCCTCCCAAAAGGTCCCTCGGCTACGCTCCCCGGCATGGTCCTGCCCCGTCTTTTCGCCGTCTCGCTGTCCCTGGTCGCCGCTGTGGCGGCGGGCTGCGGCGCCTCCGGCGGCACGGATTCGGCCAAGCGCTTCAGCGGGGCCGAAAAGGCCGTCGCCACGACGATCGAAGACCTGCAGGACGCCGGCCGCAAGGGCGACGCGGAGGAGATCTGCAGCCGTTTTCTCTCCACGGAGCTCGTAGGGGCGATCAAGGCCCACGGCAAGCGCACGTGCGAGTCGACGCTCGACGAGTCGCTGAAGGACGTCGACGCGTTCGACCTCGAGGTCGTCGAGAAGGGCATCACGATCTCCGGCAGGAGCGCAACCGCGAAGGTCAAGTCCGACCTCGGTACCGGCAAGCGAATCGACACGCTGACGCTCGTGCAGGAGCCGCGCACGAGCGGCGGCAAGACCGAACAGGTCTGGAAGCTCTCGGCCCTGGCGGGCTGAGCGCCGGTCGCCGTCAGGAGGCGGCCTGGACGTCGAGCGTCCAGGGTCCCCCGGCCTTCACCGGCGCGACGAGCTCGCACGAGAGCCCCGTCGCCTGCACGGCCCGTGCGACCTCGGCGGGGGTCCCCGCGTCCCGCCGCGCACCGTCGGCGCGGACCAGCAGCGCTCGCGCGACGTCCCCTCGCGTCGCCTTGGCCATGTGGCTGATGACCTTCCGGCTGCCGTCCGGTGCCACGGTGAACGCACGCACGAGCACGACCGCGCTGCCGCCGACGGGCCTCCACGCCTGCTGGTAGCCCGAGGAGCGACAGTCCACGACGAGGGCCGGGGCGTCCAAGGCTCGGGCCAGCGGCGCGCGCCAGTGGGCGGCGAGCCCCCCGACACGCGGCAGGGTCACGCCGATGCTCAGGCGGTAGGCCGGGATCGCGTCGTCCGGGCGCAGGACGCCCCACAACCCTGAAACGATCCGCACACGCTGCTGTGCGCGCGCTCGCGCCGCCGCCGGCAGGGTGCCGAGGCCCAGGTGGTCGTAGAGCACGCCCGTGTAACGCTCTGCGGCCGGGAGCGTCGCGGCATCGAGGATCGCCGCGTCCACCGCGATCTCGCCCGCCAACCCCTCTGACAGCCCCAGGATCGTGCGGGCGCGCCGTATGCCCCGAACCCCTTCGGCCGAGCAGAGCTTCACGAGCGCCGCAAGGACGCGCTCGCGCGGGGCCGTCAGGACGTCGGCATGCGCGAGCGTCGCCAACTCCAGCGGCGGCCCGTCCCCTCCGGCCGCCTTGCCCTCGGACGGCGGCAACGCGACGAGCAGCGGCAGCCGCCCGTCGTCACCCACCTGCGCCCAGCGCCGTGCCGTACTGGCGAAATCCTGCGCCCAGGGGCTTGGATTCCTTGGTCGGGTTCATGCGCCCAGCGCCGTGCCGTACTGGCGCTTGTAGTACTCCAGGTAGTCGCCCGAACGGATCGGCTCCCACCACGCGGCGTTGTCGCGGTACCACTTGACGGTCTGCTCCAGACCCTCCTCGAAGTGGACCTGCGCCTCCCAGCCCAGCGCGCGCACCTTCTCGCTGCCGAGCGAGTAGCGACGGTCGTGGCCGGGACGGTCGGTGACGTACTCGATGAGGGATTCGTCGTTGCCCGTGAGGTCGATGATGCGCTTGACGACGTCGAGGTTCGGGCACTCGTCCGGCCCGCCGACGTTGTAGACCTCGCCGGGCGCGCCGTGCGTCAGGACATGGCCGATGCCGCGCCCGAAGTCCTCGACGTAGAGCCAGTTGCGGACCTGCTGGCCGTCCCCGTAGACCGGCAACCTGTCGCCGTGGAAGGCGTTGAGCACCATGAGCGGGATGAGCTTCTCGGGGTACTGGTAGGGCCCGTAGTTGTTGGACCCGCGGCAGATGACCGTCTCGAGGCCGAACGTCTCGTAGTAGGACGCCACGAGCAGGTCCGCGCCGGCCTTCGTCGCGCTGTAGGGCGAGGACGGCTGCAGCGGGGACGCCTCGGTGAAGGAGCCCGATTCGATCGAGCCGTAGACCTCGTCGGTGGAGACCTGCAGGTACCGCACGCCCGCCTCGCGGGCGGCCTCGAGCAGGACGTAGGTGCCCACGGCGTGCGTCGTGACGAACGCGTCCGGTTCGGCGATCGAGCGATCCACGTGCGTCTCGGCCGCGAAGTTCACGACGGCGTGCACACCGGCCAGCGCTTCGCGGACCTTCACCGGGTCCGCGATGTCGGCGTGGACGAAGGCGTGCTCGACGTCCGCGAGGTTCTCGCGACGGCCCGCGTACGTCAGCTTGTCCAGGACGACGACCTCGTCGCCATGGTCGCGTACCCGCAGGCGCACGAAGTTCGAGCCGATGAACCCGGCGCCTCCACAGACCAGCAGCTTCATGCCTTCTCCTTCTCGTCCAGATGGCCCTGCACACCTTCTTGCCACGGGGGGAGCACGAGGCCGGGGTCGCGCTCGGTGCCGAGCACGCTCCAGGCCGGCCGGGGGGCCGGCCGCTTGAAGGCCGCGCTCGTCGTGGGCAACACGCGGCAGGCGACGCCTGCGCGCTCGAAGAGCTCCAACGTCAGCTCGTTCCACGAGCAGCCACCCGCGCCCGCCCCGTGGAACACGCCGACATCGCCACGACGCTCGGCGAGCTCGATGAGCGCGGGAGAGAGGTGCCCGGTCCACGTGGGGCTGCCGACCTGGTCGGTGACGACGGCGACCTCGTCGCGTTCGCCGGCCAGGCGGAGCATCGTGTCGCAGAAGTTCGGGCCACCGGCACCGAAGAGCCAGGCCGTGCGGACGATGGCGAACTCGAGCCCCGTGGCACCGGCATCCGCGAGCTGCTGCTCGCCCGCAAGCTTCGTGCGGCCGTAGGCCCCGAGGGGTGCGGTGGCGTCGCTCTCGACCCACGGCGTGTCCTTGCTGCCGTCGAACACGTAGTCGGTCGAGACGTGGACGAGCCGTGCATCGATCTGCGCGGCCGCGCGCGCGAGGTTGCCTGCGGCGTCGCCGTTGACGGCCAGCGCGATGTCCTCGTGGTCCTCGGCCGCGTCGACGTCGGTGTAGGCCGCGCAGTTGATGATGGTGTCCGGAGCGAGTTCGGCGATCCGGCGGACCGTCGCGTCCCCGTCCGTGAGGTCCAGGTCCGGCAGGTCGATCCCCGTGACGTCGTGCCCCAGGGCACGCGCATCGGCGACGACGCGGTGGCCGAGCATTCCGGACGCCCCGGTGACGAGCAGGCGCATGGTCAGAGGATCTCGATCTCGGAGGTGTCGCCGACCATGAAGCGGTAGGCGCGGGGCTGGCGGTCCGAGCGCGTGATCTTCACGTCACGGCCCAGCAGCGAGGACTCCATGCGGCCGTCGAGCCCCGTGACGGACGAGCCCGCCAGGAGGATCGAGTGCTCCACCTCGGCGTCCTGGATGACGCAGCCATCCCCGATCGCCGAGTACGGCCCGATGTAGCAGTCAGTCAGGCGAGCTCCCGCGCCGATGATCGCCGGGCCGCGGACGGTTGCGCGCGTCAGGACGGCGCCGGCCTCCACGACGACGCGGCCGTCGATCTGGGAGTCGACGAGCTCGCCGTCGACCGAGCGCTTGATCGTGTCGAGGATGAGGCGGTTGGCCTCCAGCATGTCGGCCAGGCGGCCGGTGTCCTTCCACCAGCCCTGCACGACGTGGGGCTCCACCCGCTTGCCCTGGTCCACGAGGTACTGGATCGCGTCGGTGATCTCCAGCTCGCCGCGGGGCGACGGCTCGATCGCGCGCGCCGCGTCGTGGATGCCGGCCGTGAACATGTACACGCCGACGAGCGCGAGGTTCGTCTTGGGCTCCGGCGGCTTCTCGGCCAAGGCGACGACGCTGCCGTCCTCGCCGAGCTCCGCGACGCCGAAGTGCTCGGGGTCGTCGACCGGCGTGAGCAGGATCAGCGCGTCCGGCTCGTTGGCCGTGAACGCGGCGACGAGGTCGTCGATGCCGCCCTGCAGGAGGTTGTCCCCGAGGTACATGACGAACGGTGAGGTGCCGAGAAACGGCTCGGCCGTCAGGACCGCGTGGGCGAGGCCGGAGGGGGCGTCCTGGACGATGTAGGTGATCTTCACCCCGAACTGCGACCCGTCACCGGCGACCTCTTGGATCTCGCCGCCGGTCTCCGGGGCGATGATGATGCCGATCTCCTGGATTCCGGCCCGCGCCATCGCCTCGATGCCGTAGAACAGCACCGGTCGGTTGGCGACCGGCACGAGCTGCTTGGCGCTCGTGTGGGTGATGGGACGCAGGCGCGTGCCCTTGCCGCCCGAGAGGATGAGGCCCTTGAGGGGATCCATAGAGCGCCTAGGCTAAACGGCGCGCCCCCCGACGGGGTTGCGATGGCTCGCATGGGGTAGAGCCGTGGGTCATGGACATCGTCATCGCCGGCGCCCACGGGGCCATCGGCCGCCTCCTCACCCGCCGCCTCAGCGCGCGTGGCGACAGGGTGCGCGGGCTCATCCGCAACGCCGAGCAGGAGGACGACGTGCGCGCCGACGGCGGGGAGCCGGTGCTCTGCGATCTGGAGTCCGTGAGCGCAGCCCAACTCGCTGGGCTGCTGAAGGGTGCGGAGGCCGTCGTGTTCGCCGCGGGGGCGGGCGCCGGCTCAGGGCCCGAGCGGAAGCTCACCCTCGATCGCGACGGCGCGATCGTGCTGATCGAGGCCGCCGAACAGGCGGGGGCCGCTCGCTACGTCATCGTCAGCTCGATCGGCGCGGAGGACCCACCCGAGGGCGACGAGACGATGGCCGTCTACCTCCAGGCGAAGGCGGCCGCGGACGCGGCGCTGCAGGCCAGCGCGCTGGCGTGGACGATCCTGCGTCCGGGGACGCTCACGGACGATGCCGGGACCGGCAACGTCCGTCTGGATGTCGACCCCCACCACGCCGAGGTGCCGCGGGCAGACGTCGCTGCGGTCCTCGACGTCGTGCTGCACTCCTCGCGGGCGGTCGGCCGGATCCTGTATGTCAACGCCGGCGAACTCCCGGTCGCCGACGCCCTGGACGCCGCGGTGCGCTGACCTAGTAGACCCCGCCGCCGAGCTTGCGGTGATCCCAGCTCGCGCGCTCGCGCTCGACGAACTCGAACGCCACGCGCTTGGCGGCCTGCTTGGCGACCATCGCCTTGGCCTCCTCGGGCATGTCGGCGATCGCGCCCCCGCCGTAGCGCGAGAGGATCTCGAGCCCGGTGCCGAGCACCGTCTCCACGTCCGGATGGACGATGACGTCGCACTTGAGCATGATGCCGCGGAGCTCGGGGTACTCCGTGCCCGCCTCGACCTGCAGCGTGGCCCGGCTGTCGCGCTCGAGGTTGCGGACCTTCTGCGATTTGGCGAAGGTCCAAGCCCACATGCGAGGTCCGTCGGCGGCGTCGCGCACGACGTACCAGAGCGGCATCAGGTGAGGGAAGCCGTCCTTGCCGTTCGTCGCGCACACGACGGTCAGCTCCTCGGCCAGGAAGGCGCGGACTTCGTCGTCGCTCATCTGGATCTGATCGCGGCGGCTCATGGCGCCGATCCTACGGGCCCGGGGTGGACGTCGGTGACGTCCACCCCGGGCCGTCCTGCGTGGGTGCGGCTAACGAACGCCCGGCGAGCCGCCGCGGTCGTCCAGGACGTACCGGACCTCGCAGCCCCGCGTCGTGCGGAACTCGTTGCGGTTCAGGCGGACCTTGTCGCGGCCGCTGCCACAGTTGACCTTGGCCCCGGGCCCGGCGGTGGCGACGTTGATGAAGTCGTTCCCCGAGCCGCCCAGCACGGTGTCCGGACCGAAGCCCGAGTTCAGCGAGTCGTTTCCGGTGCCACCGCTGAGGCGGTCGGTACCCGGCCCGCCGTTGAGCGCATCGCCGCCGGTGCTGCCGTAGACGCGGTCGTCGCCGATGCCGCCGGCCAGGTTGTCCCGGCCGCTGCCACCGTCGATGCAGTCGTTGCCGCGGCCACCGTCGACCGAGTCGCTGCCGCCGAGCGCGAGGATGCGATCTGCGGTGTTGCGTCCGGTGATCTCGTCACGACGGTTCGTGCCGACGATCGCGTACTTCGGACCCGAGCCGGTGAGGCAGATGCTCTTGTAGCGCTGGCGCGCCTTGTTGAGCGAGAGCACGGTGCCGCCGGACGGACCGGTGAAGGGCCGGCCGATCACGACTTCGCCCTGGCCGGCGGACTGCGAGGCCTTGATGACGCAGAGCACGCGCTCACTGTCGAGCGTGGAGCCCGCCGGGCAGACGCCCGAGAGGTTCGTGATGCCGTTGCCACCGGAGCCGCTGGCCTGGTCCTTGTTGCCGTCGGCGTTCGGGTCGCAGGCGCTGGAGCTGCTCGCCGTCGACTGGGCGATGATCACATCGGCCAGCGGGGTGCCGGCAGCCGCGAGGACGCGGATGTGGGCGGCGCGCTGCACGAGCGTCTCGCCCTGGACGATCTGCTCGTTGAGCTTGACGGACACGAGGCCGCCGAGCGGGGAGCCGGAGATCGCGTCGGTGATGCTCGTCAGCGGGCCGTCGAGCGTGACGGTCTGCCCGTTGATGGTCAGGCCGGTCACCTGGCTTGCGCCCTTGAGGACCGCCTTGCCGTCGGTGCACGAGGCCGTCGCGATGGACTGTGCCGCCCCGACGCCGATGACGACCGTGCCGGTCGCGGTCTGGAGCGTGAGCCCCTCGACCCCTGCGGCGGAGCCGATCCCCTGCTGGATGGGCTTGGCGTTGGCCGGCATGACGCGGGTGAGCGCGTAGGCCGTCTTCGCGTTGATGCCTGGCGCCAGCCCGACGGCGTCGGTCGTGTTGGGCAACCCGACCGCCTGATCGGAGCACGGCGAGCGCTTGGCGGTGATCGGGTTCAGCGGGCTCTGCCCGGCGACCGTCGCGACGACCGCGTCGGCGCTGCAGGTCCAGGTGGCCGTGGCCGCCTGGGCGGATGATGCGATGACCAGCGAGGCGCTGCAGGCCGTGACGGCCAGTGCGAGCGCTCGCGTCGGACGGCCGAGTGATGGATGCGCGATGCGCATCCTGCCGTGTTCTGACATGTATTCCCCTTTTTATTTTGTCCTGCCTGCCTCCGCCCGAGCCGAAATGGGATCGGTACGCCGACGGATGGCTGCCTGCCACGTTGGATGTAAGCAGACGCACCTGACGCGGGGCGTACCCCGGTGGTCAGGTGCCCCAAACGGATGTGTCTGTGCAGACACATCCCGCTGAGATGCACCGTACGGGGTGTTTCAGCGCAGACCGGTGACGGCGGCCATGACCGCTTCCCGCGCGTCGGCGGGCTCCAGGACGACGGCGTCGCCGGCCTCCATGAGGATCTCCCGGACGAGCCAGTCGGTCCCGGCGAAACTCAACTCGACGACGATCGAGCCGTCGGTGAGCTCCTGCGCCACCTTCCGCTCCTCCCGCGCCCAGCGCGCGCGCTCCGGAGAGACCCAGACACGCGCGCTGCGCGACGCGGGGACCTCGCCGGTGCGGGGCCAGCCCTCGACGTCCCGGGCAGCGTTCGTCTGCGCGCGTGGCTCGAACGTCGTGTCGGTGATCGTCGCCGTCTTGATCCGATCAAGACGGAAGTGCCGGACGTCCTCCTTCGCCGGGTCGTATGCCGCGACATACCAGCCCTCGCGCCCGTTGATCAACGCGTAGGGCTCGATGAGGCGCTCGGAGAAGACGTCCTCGTTGGCCTTGTAGTACTCGATGTTCACCAGGCGACGGTCCCGGATGCCCTCCGAGGCGACCCGAGCGACGTCGGCGTCGTCCCCGGCGCTCTTGGCGACATGCAGGCCCTGCTCCATCGGGTCGGCCCCCAGCGCAGCGACGATCTTCTCGCGCGCGCTCGTCAGCGTCCCCTCGGGCAGGTGGTCGCCGATGAGGTCGATCGCCGCCACGAGCGCCTTGGCCTCGACCGGCAACAGCCGCGCCGGCCTGGCGAAGTTGTCGGAGTAGGGCTCGGGGTCGACCTCGATCGTCCCGTCGTCGTGCACCTCCGCGTACAGGACATACGAGCCGCCGCCGAAGTTCACGACGTTCAGGACGTTCACGTCCTCCCGGAGCTCCTGGTCGCTGATCTGCAGGCGCTGGCAGACGTCCTTCAGGCCGAGCCGCTCGCCGGCGCGGCCGGCCTGGATGAGGATCGACGCGAGCGTGACGAGCCGGGCGAAGCGCTCGGGACGGATCGCGGCCTCCCGGCGATCGCCACCGCTCTTGGTGGGCCCGCTTGCGGGCGCGGGGGCCGGGCGGTCGGGTGCGGGCGCGGCGAGCTGCAGCGTCCCTGTGTGACGCTCGCGCAACAGCGCTGTGCGCGCCGCGGTGTCCTCGCGCAGGGCGTCGGGCTCGAGGACACCGGCGTGCTCGCCCAGGCGCATGACCCAGGCCGAGAGCTGGCGGGTGTTCGCGTACGGGGTGCAGAAGACGACGCCCGCCCCGAGCGCGGCGTCCGCTCCGCGCGCCGGCGCCACCGTGCCGTAGCGGCCGAAGTGGCGTTCGACCTGCCAGGCGATCCGGTCGGACACCCAGACGCGGGCGGTGTCGATCGTGTCCCCGAACTGCCAGTCGGCACGCGTGGCGTAGTCCCGAGGGTCGAAGACCGAAGGATCCGGGCGCTTGAAGTCGTGCTCGGCCTTCGTCGCGTAGGCGACCTTGCCGCGGATGCGCGACAGGCGGAAGACACGCAGGGCGCCGCGCTCGTGGGCATGGCCCAGGAGGTAGAACTGGCCGCCCTGGAACAGCAGGTGGTAGGGGTCGACCTTGCGCGCGCCGGTCTCGTCGCGCTCCATCGTGTAGTAGTCGAACGTGATCGTCTTGTTGCGGAAGATCGCGGTCTCGATCTTCGCCAGACGCTGGCTCAGGTCGTGCCCGCCCGCGCTGCCGGTGATGCCCAGGGCGATCGACTGCTGCTCGGGCGCCGTCAGCGGTGAGGGCCGGCCCCAGGTGATCTGTTGCAACGCCAGGCGCAGCGGCTCGGCGTAGGCGAACTCCCCGTCCAGCAGCGTCAGCGACGTCTGCAGCGACGCGAGCTCCTGGTCGGTGAAGGCGACAGGCGGCAGGTGGAAGTTCTCCGACCGCAGCGAATAGTTCTCCTGCTCGGCGATGCCGTCGATCGGCCGCTCCACGGTCAGCTGGATGCCCAGCGACTCGAGCTCGGCGCGGTCGGCGTAGAACCGGCGCGCGAAGGCATCCTCGTTCATCCCGCTGTAGCCCTCGACGTCCCGGCGGATCTCCAGTGCGGTCACTGGCCGACGCTCTGCCATCAGGTACGAGATGAGCGAGAGCTGACGGATGAGCTTCTCGGTGTCCTTCGCCATTCCCGCCGCACGATAGTCCGAGGGCGGAGCCGGCGTTGGCCGCGCGCGCTCTTCGCCCGCTCTTTGCGAACTTCGGTGCCGGGGAGGCCGGCCCGCTACCGTTGCCGCCGATGACCAAGCTCGTGATCGTCGATGACCATGAGGCTCTTCGCGAGGGCCTCGTCGCCCTGCTCAGTGCCCACGGGTTGCAGGTCGTCGGCGCCGCGGGGAACGTCGCGGCCGGGCTTGATCTCGTGACCCACGAGATCCCGGACGTCGCGCTCGTGGACATCCGCCTGCCGGATGGCAGCGGGATCGAGCTCTGCAAGCGGCTGCTCGCCGTCCACCCTGAGCTCGGGGTGATGCTCTACACGGGTGACGCGGACACCGAACTGCTCTATGACGGCCTGGACTCCGGCGCCCGCGGCTACGCGCTGAAGGCCGGTTCGATGGAGGAGCTCGTCAGCGCGATCGAACGTGTCGCCGCCGGGGGCTCGTACGTGGACCCGCGCCTGGACCGCATCCTCCTGTCGCCGCGCGCGACCTCGAGCGTGCAGCAACTGTCCCCGCGGGAGCGCGAGATCATGCACCTGATGGCCGAGGGTCTGACCGCGGAGAAGATCGGCACACAGATCTCGGTGTCCGTCGAGACGGTCCGCACGCACGTGCGCAACGTCATCCGCAAGCTTCAGGCCCGCAACCGGGTGCACGCCATCGCGATCGCGCTCGAACGCGGCGAGATCGCACTGGGCACGCTCGATGACGCCACCTTCGACTGAACACGACGCGGGGCAGGAGCCCGAGGCGCTCGCCCTCCCGGCTCCCTGGCCGCGGGAGTCCGGGCCGCGCCTGGAACGCCTGGTCCACGATCTGCGGACGCCGCTGGCGATCGTCTCCGGGTTCTCGGATCTGCTCGTGCGTCGCACCGACCTCTCGGAGGAGCAGCGCGAGGAGTTTCTGCAGCGGATCGCCGCCGGCGCTCGCGAGCTTGTCGCGATCCTCGACAGCGAGCGTGCAGACCGCCGGGACTAGGCCGCGCGGAAGCCGTGCATCCCGGCCAGTCCGGGGCGGCCCTCCGGGACCGGGAGCGGCTCGGATCCAGTCGGCCGCTCCGGAACGCCCCCGGTGCCCGCGCCGAAGAAGGCAGCGCCGCCGACCGCCCTGTCGAAGCCCGACCAGTCCGCCCCGGGGGCCAGCGTCTTCTGCAGCCGGTCGAAGGACCCGAGCCGTCCGCCGAGGTTGTCCAGGAAGTGCACGAGCGTCGCCTCGCGCGTCGCCGGCACGACGGGGGAGCCGTGCTCGAGCGTTCCGTGGTGGCTCAGCACGATGTGCTCCAGAGCCTGCGCGGTCTGCCGACAGAAACCGGGAATCGACTCGATGGTGCTGCGCACGCGGAAGTAGCCCAGCGGGATCTCGCCGATGAGGCGACCCGCGTCGGTGAGCTGGATCGCGAGCGGGTCGTGCGTGTAGGCCTCGAGCTTGCCGATGTCGTGCACGAGCGCGCCCGTGACGGCGAGGTCACGGTCGATACCCGCGAAGGTCGCGCTCATCGCGCTGGCACCCTCGGCGACCTCCAGGCTGTGCTCGAGCAGCCCGTGCCGGTAGGCGTGGTGGTAGTGCTTGGCCGCCGGGGCGTCACGGAAGGCAGGCCAGCCGGGCGCGTCCTCGCCGAGGATCCGCTGCAGCAACGACTGCAGGGATGGGTCGCAGACCGTCCCCACCAGCTCGCGCAGCGCGGCCACGAGCTCGGCCACCGGACGCTCTGGGCCGTCGCAGAGGGCCGCGAGGTCGAACGTCCCTGGGACGGCGCGGCGCAGCGCGCGGACGGTGATCTGCGCTCCGTGCCGCGGGTGGACGGCGTGACGCCCGATGACCC
Source organism: Paraconexibacteraceae bacterium (assembly GCA_963750375.1). Classification (GTDB taxonomy): domain Bacteria; phylum Actinomycetota; class Thermoleophilia; order Solirubrobacterales; family Solirubrobacteraceae; genus Paraconexibacter. The sequence continues at coordinate 33,900 of CAVVQN010000005.1, read as the reverse complement.
GGACCGGCCGCCCCGGGACGAGGAGCGACGAGCTCTCCGGGACGCTGTCCCACAGCATCGCCGGGACGCTGCCCGTGCGATCGGCCAGGACGACCTTCAGGCCTTCGCGACCGTCGCGCCGGGGCAGCGCGTCGACGGACCGCACCAGGAGCACCTGATCGAGGTCCAGACCGTCGGTGAAGTCGCACACCGGCACGCACGAAACGGTAGGGACGGGACCGGCGGAACCGGCGTGATGGGGCTCCGGAGCGTCCGCTAGGTTGCCTCGGATGTCCCCCCACCAGCGCCGGTCGCTCGCGGTCATCTGCACCGCAACCTTCATGCTGTTGCTGGACATCACGGTCGTCAACGTGGCGCTCCCGGACATCGCCGCGGACCTGGGGAGCTCGTTCAGCGATCTGCAGTGGGTCATCGACGCCTACGCGCTCAGCCTCGCAGCGCTGCTGCTGACGGCCGGGTCGCTGGCCGACCTGCTCGGTCGCCGGCGGATCTTCGTCACGGGCCTGGTCCTCTTCACGCTGGCGTCCCTGCTCTGCGGCCTGGCCCGGGGGCCGCTGTTCCTGGAGATCGCCCGCGGCCTGCAGGGCATCGGTGGCGCGGCGATGTTCGCCACGTCGCTCGCGCTGCTGGCGATGACCTTCGAGGGCAAGGCACGCGGGACGGCGTTCGGCGTCTGGGGCGCCACGACCGGGGCCGCGGTGGCGGTCGGTCCCTTGGTCGGCGGCGTCCTGACCGAGCATGTCTCCTGGCAGTCGATCTTCTTCATCAACGTCCCGATCGGGATCGTGGCCGTGCTCGCCGCGCAACGGACGCTCGGCGAATCCAGGAGCCCCGGCGCGCGGATCGACGTGCCCGGCGTGGTGACGTTCTCTGCGGGGCTCTTCTTTCTCATCTTCGCCCTCGTCCGCGGCAACGCCGAGGGCTGGTCCAGCGGTCTCATCGTCGGCTTCCTGATCGCGGCAGCCGTGCTCCTCGTGCTCTTCGTCGTGGTGGAGATGCGGCGGCGCGACCCGATGCTCGACCTGTCGCTCTTCCGTAAGCCTGCCTTCACCGGTGCGGCGATCGCGGCCTTCGGCCTGTCGGCGTCGATGTTCGCGATGTTCCTCTACCTCACGCTCTACATCCAGCTGTGCCTGGGCTTCAAGCCGCTGGACGCCGGCCTGCGCTTTCTCCCCATCACGCTGCTGTCGTTCTTCGTCGCGCCCGTGGCCGGACGGCTGTCGGAGCGGATGCCCGTGCGGTACCTCCTCGGTGGTGGGCTGACGCTCGTCGGTGTCGGCCTGCTCCTCATGCGGGGGCTGGACGCCGGATCGGAGTGGACGGCGCTCCTGCCCGGGTTCATCGTCGCGGGCGCCGGCATCGGGATGGTCAACCCGCCGCTGGCCTCCACGGCGATCGGGGTCGTCGACGCCCGCCGCAGCGGCATGGCCTCCGGCATCAACACGACCTTCCGACAGGTCGGCATCGCGACCGGTATCGCGGCTCTGGGCGCCGTGTTCCAGTCGAGCCTCGAGCGCAAGCTGCCGGGTGGGGCGCCCGGGGAGGTGCTCGCGGGTTCCGGACCGTCGATCCTCGGTCCCGGGCGGCGCGTCGAATTCCTGACGGCCTACACGTCCGCGCTGAACGAGCTGCTGCTCATCGGAGGCGGGATCGCGCTCGTGGCGGCCGTACTGGCGTTCGTGCTCGTCCGTCAGAAGGACTTCGTCGCCCACGGCGTGCCGGTGCCGGGGGCCCCGGATCCCGCAGGCGTGAACGTCGTGAGCGCGAACTAGACACGCATGCAGCCGCTGATCGAATACCGGCTGGACCTCGCCGGCGTCACGACGAGGGCCCTCGAGCTCGAGGGGGACGGCCCGCCGCTGCTGTTGCTGCACGGGTTCGCCGACAGCGCCGACACGTGGCGCAGCGCCCTCGCCGGCCTGGCCCGCATGGGCCGGAGGGTCCTCGCGGTCGACATGCCGGGCTTCGGCATGGCCACCCGCCTGGACCGCGACGCCGACGTCCTGCCGCAGCTGGACCGCTTCGTCGCCGCCGCCGTCCGGCACCTGGAGACCGAGACGGGCTCACGCGTCGTCGTGGCCGGCAACTCACTCGGGGGCTGCGCGGCCCTCCGCGCCGCGGCCGACCCCGGCCTCCCCATCGCCGCGATCGTGCCGATCGCCCCCGCGGGCTTCGACCATCCGGTCTGGTTCAGCGTCATCGAGGCGCAACCGGTGCTGCGCCACCTGCTCGGCGCGCCGGTCCCGCTGCCCGAGGTCGTGGTCCGGGCCGCGGCCGGAGAAGGCTTCCGTCAGCTGGCCTTCGCGCACCCGCGCGCCGCGCCTGCGGAGGTCATCGCCGCCTTCTCCCAGCACCACCGCAGCACGCGGGATCTGCGGCGGTACATGGCGACGGGCCGCCGGATGCTGCCGGAGCTCGTCGACCCCTTCGACCTGCCGGCGATCACCGTCCCGATCATGCTCGTCTGGGGTGACCGCGACCGCATGGTCACCCACCGTGGCTCGCGTCACCTGCTCGCGGCCCACCCGGACCTGCGGTACGAACTTCTCGAAGGGGTCGGGCACTGCCCGCAGCTCGAGGTCCCGGGCCGGCTCGTGGAGCTGCTGCAGGATTTCGGGGAGGGCGCGGCCCTCGAGCGAGGGCGCCGCAGCCGGGCCGGTTAGCCGCGCGGGCAGCTCATCCGCGGCCGATCGCGTGCTGCGTGAAATCCCTGTTGCGAGATGGCGGGGTCCTCCGGGCTACCGTGTGGTCATGTCCCGTCGCCGGAATGTCCTTGCCTGCGCGCTTGTCGGCGCCCTCTCGGTGCCCGCCGCGGCCGTCGCCGCCCAGCGTCAGGATCCCACCCCTGCTCCTGCTCCAGCTCCGGCGGCCGCCCCGACGCCGGCCCCGCAAGAAGCCCGGATCGCCCCCGGCGTCAGCGCCGGCGGCGTGGACCTCTCCGACCTGACCGCCGCCGAGGCGGTCACCAAGCTCCACGGTGCCCTGGACGCCCACCTCGCCCGTCCCGTCGCGCTGGAGGTTCGCGGCAAGGTCTTCCGCCTGGCCGCGAAGGACGCGAAGTTCGTCTTCGATGCCGACGCCACGGCGAGAGCAGCCCTTGCGGCCGCGCCCCCGGCGCCCCCCGCCAAGGGGACCGGCGCCGCAGCGCCGGGCACGAGCGTCCCGCTCGAGGTCTCCCACTCCACCACCGCCGTGCGGGCGTTCGTGGGATCCGTGGCCCGGCAGGTCTCGAGCCGTCCACGCAACGCGACGTTGCGGATCACCGTCAAGCACATGCTCGTGCGACGCTCGGTCTACGGGTACCGGCTGGATCAGACGGCCGCCTACGCGATGGTCAACCGGGCACTCGGGGATGCGAGCGCGTCACGCAAGCTGCGCAAGAAGCTCACGAAGGTGCGCGCTGCCGTCAACACGAACGACCTGTCTCGCCGGTACTCGACCGTCCTGACCGTCCAGAAGTCGACGCGCACCCTGCGCCTGTTCAAGAACCTGAAGATCAGCAGGCGGTACAAGGTCGCGATCGGCCAACCCGCCTACCCGACGCCCCAGGGCCTGTTCAGCATCCAGAGCAAGCAGGTCAACCCCGTGTGGTCGGTGCCGAACTCGCCGTGGGCGGGCGAGCTGCAGGGGACGACGGTCGCCGGCGGCAGCGCCGCCAACCCGCTCAAGGCACGCTGGATGGGGATCGTGAACGGCGTCGGCTTCCACGGCACGAGCGACGACGCGTCGATCGGCACCGCCGCCTCACACGGATGTCTGCGGATGCACGTGCGGGACGTCATCGACCTCTACAAGCGTGTTCCCGTCGGAGCGCCGGTGCTCATCGCGGCCTAGCGGGCCGTCGGCACCGTGCCCGCCCCCGCCGCGGCTGTCGCGGCGCTGCCGGGCTCGGCGCCCGCCGACCTCTGTGCGACGCGGAACGCCTGGCGCGGGTTGAGGGTGCCGAGCTCGTTCCAGAGGATGAAGGTCGCCAGCACGAGGCCGCTGACCATGAGCACCGCGCCGACGCCGAACGTGAAGGCCGTGATCTGGGCGATCGACACGGCGCGACCGGTCGTCTCGACGAAGCCGTAGGAGAGCATCACCAGGCGCAGGCCGGCGCTGGCCGGGGCCAGCGGGATGATCCTTCCCGCCGCCCTGGGCGGCCATGACGAGGACGACGGTCGTCACGGTCACGGGCAGGGAGAACGCCCCCATGAAGGCCGCCAGCGACCCCAGCCGGATGATGCGGGCGAGGGCTTGCCATGAGGCCACGCCGGTCACGAAGCGCCGCGGCGTCCCGAAGATGGCGAGCCCGGCGCGGAAGCGCTCGAGCAGGGCGGTCGCGCCGCGATGCAGCGTGCGCCACAGCAGCAGGGCGAGCGCCCCGAGTCCGGCCACGATGGCGACGGAGATGAACGGGTGGCCGATGACGAAGGTCACGTCGATCGACGGAACTTCGCCCGTCGAGGTCGGCACCGGAAGAAACCCCCTGGAGAGCGCCCACGCCACGAGCGCCGTCCCGAACAGCGTCTCGAAGACGGTCTCCGGGACGAAGGTCGCCGGCGAGCGTCGCGTAGCTGCCGTCGTCGATCCGCCGACGCACGAGCGCGAGCTTCACGACGTCGCCGCCGCGGGCGGGGATGACGGCGTTGAGGCCCGACCCGGCGAGGTAGGCCGTCATCGTGTTCGCGCGGCCGCAGGGGGCTCGCCGGGTAGGCCGCCATGATGATCGTGTGCCAGCCGCGCGTCCGGACGGCCTGGCTGACGATGTAGAGCACGGTCCCGAGCACGAGCAGCCAGGGGTTGACCTGGGCGGTGTCGTCGAGGATCAGCGAGGCCGCGTGGGTCGCCGATCTGATGATGTCGTTGATCGTCTCGAGCATCGTGACCGTGCTCCAGACTACGGCGGATCGGCGGCTCCTTGAGCAGCAGCGAAAGTCGCGTGCACGGTCACGACCGGCGAGAGCTGGCCGCGCGTGTACGCTTTTGCGCTGTGACGGCTGAACGTGACGATGCGGCGTTCGCGGCGCGGCTCCTGGCCGACGCGGTGCACGCCGTGGCCTCGATCGCCCGCGACTCGGGCCTGTCGCTCGACGGCTACCTCGTCCTGCACGAGGCGGTTGCCGCGGGCGGCATCCGGCCCACCGTCCTCGGCCGGCTCCTCGGGCGCTCCAGCGGCAGCCTCACACCGGTCCTCGATCGGCTTGCCGAGCTCGATCTCGCCCACCGCGTGACGAACCCGGAGGACCGCCGCAGCTCCCTCGTCGTGGCGACGGACGCAGGCACGGCGATCGTGACCGACGCACGGGAGAAGCAGGCGGCCGCGGTGCGCAAGATGGCCGCGGGGCTGCCGCAGGACGTGCGGCGGGCGCTGTCGGCGACCGACGACGACTGACCGTCGACGATGCTCCGCCGTTCGCACGCCATCGCCCCGCTGCTGGCTCTGTCCACGCTCGCGGGGGCCTTCGCCGTGCCGGCGACTGCCCAGACCCCGCCCGCCAAGGGCACGGTGCTCTCGCGTGACCGGACGACCGTGAACGCGCGGGTGAGCCCTGGTGGCAAGGGTGCCGCGAAGGTCAAGCACGGCTCGCGTCTGCGCATCACCTGCCAGCTCCCGGGCCCGATCGCCTCCGGCCCCGGCGGGACGTCGAACATCTGGGACAGGGTCATCGTCGGCTCACAGCGGCTGTACGTCGCCGACGTCTTCCTCCGGACCGCAGGCGGCCCGGGCGTCCTCGTCGCCAAGCTCTGCGGTGCCCCTGCGCTGACCGCCAACCAGACGCCGGGCGACACCACCGGACCGTGCGGCATCACGTCACCGGTCGCGCAACTGTCGCCGTACGAGACCCGCAAGGAGTTCATCGCTGCCGCGGTCCCCGGCGCCCAGCGCTCGGATCGCGAGACGGAGGTGCCGGCGTCCGTGACGCTCGCACAGGCCATCCTCGAGACCGGCAGCGGCCGGATCGCGGCGGGCGCCAACAACTTCTTCGGCATCAAGGCGACCGCCGTGCCCGACGAGGGCAAGGGCATCTTCCAGTGGGGCGTCAACGGCGTCGGGTGCGTCCTGCGCAAGACGCAGGAGGTCATCGGCGGCCGCTCGGTGACGACGATCGGCGCCTTCCGCGCCTACCCGTCGCTCGAGCGCTCGATCCAGGACCACGGCGCCCGCCTGTTGACCAACCCGGTCTACAAGGGCGCGTTCAAGTACACCGAGCAGCCGGAGAAGTTCGCCCGCGTCATCGCCCGCTACTACGCGACCGACCCCGCCTACGCAGACAAGGTCGTCTCGCTGATGCGCAGTGAGAAGCTCACGCGCTACGACGTGAAATCCGGTCGGGGCTCCGGCGCTGGCGGGACGGCCCCGTCGACGAGCTCGGACGCCCAGTCCGGCGGCACGTCCCCCGGGCGCTGACCGCCGGACGGCGCGGCGGCCGTCCCGGCCACCGCGTCACTACCCTTGCGGGCCGGCCGTCGTACCTCGCCGGCGCCATCCGACCCCCCACACGCGCACCGAACCCATGACCGAACCTTCCCTCGCTCCTCTTCGTGTCGCCGTCGTCGGTGCGGGGCCGTCGGGCTTCTACGCGGCCGGTCAGCTGCTGGGCGACGGCTTTGAGGTCGACCTGTACGACGCACTGCCCACCCCGTTCGGGCTCGTGCGGGCCGGGGTGGCGCCGGATCATCCGAACATCAAGGCGGTCACGCGGGTCTTCGAGAAGACGGCCAAGAAGGAGGGCTTCCGCTTCTTCGGCGGGGTGGAGCTGGGCAAGGACGTGACGCCGGGCGAGCTTGAGGAGCGCTATCACGCGGTGGTCTACGCGTTCGGGACGGCGACCGACAACCGGCTGGGGATCCCGGGGGAGAACCTCATCGGTTCGCATCCGGCGACCGAGTTCGTGGCCTGGTACAACGGCCATCCGTCGTATGCCGACCACGAGTACGACCTGACCGCCCGTCGCGTGGTGGTGGTCGGCAACGGGAACGTGGCGATCGACGTGGCGCGGATGATCGTGCTGGCCGAGGAGGAGCTGGCGCCGACGGACACCGCCGATCACGCGATCGCGCACCTGGGGGCCGGCGAGGTGCAGGACGTGGTGCTGCTGGGGCGGCGCGGGCCGGCGCAGGCGGCGTTCACCAACCCCGAGCTGCTGGAGCTCGGCGAGCTGGCCGACGCGGACGTGATCGTGCATCCGGAGGATCTGGAGCTTGACGAGGCGTCGGCTCGCTGGCTTGCGTCTGATGCTGCGCACAACACGAACAAGAAGAACGTGGAGATCATGCGCGGCTACGCCGCTGCGTGAGCCGTCAGGCAAGGCGCGCGCGCGTGGTGCTGGAGTTCTTGTGGTCGCCGGTGGAGATCCTCGGCGACACGCACGTGGAAGGGCATCCGCCTGGTCCGCAACCGCATCGAAGAGGCCGCGGACGGGTCGCTGCGCGCGGTGCCCACCGGACGAGGAGAAGGTCGCTGGAGTGCGGCATGGTCGTCAGCGTCGATCGGCTACCGCGGCATCCCGCTGCGAAGGCATCTGCCGTTCGACGAGCGGCGCGGCCTGATCCGCAACGAGGGCGGGCGCGTGACCGAAGCCGACGGCAGCGTCCGTACCGGCGCGTACGCGGTGGGCTGGATCAAGCGCGGCCCGTCCGGCGTCATCGGGACGAACAAGAAGGACGCCGCGGACACCGTCGCGCGGATCCGCGAGGACGCCGAGGCCGGCGTGCTTGCGTCCGCCGAGAAGCCCGACGCGCACGCGACGCGAGGAATGGGTCCGCGAGCGCGTCCCCGCCGTCGTGTCGTGGGACGGCTGGAAGCTCATCGACGAACACGAGACCGCCGCTCGGCGCGCAGCAGGGCCGCCCCCGCGTCAAGCTCGTCCGCCTGCAGCACATGGCCGACGTCGTGACCGGCGCCCTCAAGCGCTAGCCGCCTCACGCCCGGTCACGGGTCGACGCCGCCGACTGAACCCCCGCGTTCGCTGGACGCACTAGGGTTCTGCCCCATGGGAGAGATCACACCCGCCCTGTTCCGTGCCGGCGCCGGCGAGCCCGTCGTCCTCCTGCACGGATTCACCGGGACCTGGCACCACTGGCGCCCCGTCCTCGGCGACCTCGTCGCGCGTTACGAGGTCATCGCCCCGACGCTGGCCGGCCACGCCGGCGGTCCGCCGCTGGAGGTCACGACCGAGTCTGCGATCTCCCACGCTGCCGACCACCTGGAAGGTCACCTGGACGATCTCGGGGTCACCACGGCCCACTTCGTCGGCAACTCGATGGGCGGCGCCCTCTCGCTCGAGCTCGCCAAGCGCGGCCGCGCCCGGAGCGTCGTGGCCCTGTCCCCCGGTGGTCTCTGGGAGGTCGGCTCCCCGGAACCGCTGCGCATCGCCAAGTTCTTCGAACGTCAGTTGAAGCTGACGCGGGCGTCGGCGCCCCGGGCCGAGGTCATCGTCCGTCGGCCCGGTGCGCGTCACCTGGCCTTCCGGGACATCATGCGCCACGGGGAGCTCGTCAGCCCCGCGGACGCTGCCGAGCTCATGCGCGAGTCGATCCAGTGCTCGGTGACCGACCAGGTCATCCGCGCGCTACGGACCGGCCAGGCACACCTGGAAGGACTGGACGAGATCCGTTCGCCGGTGCGCGTCGCCTGGGCCCAGCTGGACCGCATCCTGCCGATGGCGTCGCACTCCGGCCGTGCGCGCCGCGAGATCCCGGGGGTGGACTACGTCGTCCTCCCGAAGGTCGGGCATGTCCCGATGTGGGACAACTCCCGCCTCGTGGTCAAGACGATCGCCGAGTTCGTCGACCGGCACGTCACGGGCGAGGCAGCCGGGAGCGGCGCCGTCTCCGCCGCCGCCTGACCGCGAGAAGGCCGGGAGTCCGGCCGCCTCGCCCAGGGTTGCACGCTGCTGCGGGCCGAACGTCCGTTTTCGCCGCCGCGAACACGATTTCTGGACGTTCGGCTTCGGCTGGCGCGCGCCGGCTCCGCCGACGTTCGGCTTCGGCTGGCGCGCGCCGGCTCCGCCGATGCCCCGCTGCGGCGCCGTCGCTCAGCGCTGCAGCGCCTTGACGGCGAGGTACTCCTCCAGGCCGAAGCGGCCGTTCTCGCGGCCGTGCCCGGACTGCTTGAAGCCGCCGAACGGCGCCAGCGGGTTGAACGCCCCGCCGTTGATCTCGATCTGGCCGGTGCGGATCCGCCGGGCCACGCGGATCGCCGTCTCGTCGTCTGCCGCCCAGACCCCGCCGGCCAACCCGTAGTCCGAGTCGTTCGCGATCGCGACGGCCTCGTCCTCGCCGCCGTCGTAGGGGATGATCGAGAGGACGGGACCGAAGATCTCCTGCTGGGCGACGGCCATGTCGGGGGTGACGTCCGAGAGGATCGTCGGCTGGACGTACCAGCCCCGTCTCCAGGCCCTCCGGCGGTTCGACGCCGCCGACGAGCAGCCGTGCGCCCTCGTCGACGCCGCGGACGATCCAGTCGCGCACGCGATCGCGCTGCGCCGCCGACGCCACCGGGCCCAGCGGGGTCGTCGGGTCCATCGGGTCGCCGGGGGCGAAGTGCTCGACCGTCGCCGCGGCGATCGCCTCGACCGTGCCGAGGTGCTCGCGCGGGACGACGAGACGGGTCAGGGCGCTGCAGGTCTGCCCGGAGTTCAGGTAGCACTTGGCCACCGCGTCCGGCACGGCCCGCATGAGGTCGGCGCCGTCCAGGACGACGTTCGGCGCTCTTGCCGCCGAGCTCGAGCGCCACGCGCTTGACCGTCGCCGGCGGCCACCTCGGCCACGCGGCGCCCAGCCCGGGTGGAGCCCGTGAACGAGACCATGTCGATGCCCGGATGCGCGGCGATCGCCTCGCCGACCACCGGGCCCGTGCCCGCCACGAGGTTGAGCACGCCCGGCCGGGCAGCCCGGCCGCGTCGCAGACCTCGGCGAGGATGAACGCGCTCAGCGGCGTGATCTCGCTCGGCTTCAGCACGACCGTGCAGCCCGGCGGCGATCGCCGGCGCGACCTTCGCGGCGACCTGGTGCAGCGGGTAGTTCCACGGCGTGATCGCGCCGACGACGCCGACGGGCTCACGGACGATGAGCGAGTTGCCCGTCTCCTCCTCCCACTCGACGTCCTCGAGCAGTGCGGGCATCGACGCGAACTGGTTGATCGGCAGCCCCGCCTGGATCATCCGCGACTGCACGATCGGCATCCCCATCTCGGCGGTGATCGTCGCGGCGATCTCGTCGCCGCGGGCCTCCAGGCCGGCCGCGATCGCCGCGCAGACCCGCGCGCGCTCCCCCATCGGCGTCGCGGACCACGCCGTCGAAGGCGGCGCGTGCGGCCGCGACCGCACGGTCGACGTCCTCGGCGGTCCCGAGCGTCACGGAGGCCAGCGGCGCCTCCGTGCGCGGCGTTGACGACCGTCGACCGTCTCGTGCCGAGCGGGCGGACCCACTCGCCGCCGACGTAGTGCGTGTCGCGGACGATGAGTGGCGTGGCGGTGGTGGCCATGGAGATGTCTCCTAGACCGCGGCTGGCGGTCGCTCGGGGGCGGACGTCGGGATGCGTGGCTCCGGCCTCGGCGGCGAGGGCGTGCGCGGTGCGGCGCGCGAGCGCCATGACGGTGACCATCGGGTTCGTGCCGCTGGCGGACGGGAACGCGCTGGCGTCGCCGATCCAGACGCCCGGCGTGTCGTGCAGCTCGCCCCACGGGTCCGCGACGCTCGTGGCCGGGTCCGCGCCCATGCGGCACGAGCCCATCTGGTGGGCGCTGAAGAGGCGCAGCCCGCCGGCGCGCCAGCGGCAGGCGCTGGACGCGCGCGATGTAACGGTCCACGTCGTCGCCCAGCCGCCACTCGGGCGCGCCGGTCGCCAGCGCGGCGATCGCGCTGGGCGCCCGCGGCGACGTGGGCCTGGACCATCGCCTCCTGGCCGCCGTCGCGCGTTGCGCACGTCGAGCGCGTCGGTGAGGGCATAGGTGATGACGGCCTCGCCGGCGGCGTCGATCGTCACCCGTCCGCCGCCGTGGTCGCGCACGAGCGCGATGAACGTCGCGCCGCGGTCGAAGTCGGCCATCGCGGCGCGGTGCTTGGTCGCGCTGTCGAACGGCAGGGAGGCCGCGGCCAGGCGCCGTCGTGTACTGCGCGGTCTCCAGCAGGAAGCCGTGGCCGTCCTCGACGTTCGCGAACTCGTCGACGAGCCCGGCGTGCGGCGGCCCCCACCACGCCCGCTGGTCCTCGGCGTAGGTGCCGAACGTCGCCGTGCACGGGTGCAGGCGCAGGTCGTGGCCGACGGCCGGCCCGCCGATCCCCGAGCGCAGCAGCAGCGCGGGCGACTCCAGCGCGCCCGCAGGCGACGACGACGTGCTGCGCGCGGACCGTCACGGTCGACGTCGCACCCGGCACCGGGTCCGCGTACGTCGCCAGCACCCCGCCGGCGCGCCCGCCGTCGGTCAGCGACCCGCGTCGGCCTTGGTGCGGACGAGGATCCGCGCGCCGCGGTCGACGGCGTCCTGCAGGTACGTCTTCAGCGTCCCCTGCTTGGAGCCGGACTGGTCGCCGAAGCCCATGAAGCCGGCGGTCTCGGGGCGAGTAGGTCGCCGGGTCGGTGTTGCGGACGCAGTCCGTGAACGACCAGCCGAGCGCCTGCGCCGCCTCGTGCATGCGCTGCGTGGGGCCGTTGGGGTCGCTGCAGGCGTCGGTCGCCGATGACCGCTGCAGCACCGCGTCCAGGTGGCGCGTCGAAGTCGGGGCCGTCCACGCCGTCCAGGCCGTGCTCGGCCGCCCACTCCTGGCGGACCCACGGCTTTGTCCGCAGGCAGTTCGTCCAGTTGATCGTCGTGCCCGCCGCCGAGCGTGGCCCCGGCCTGCAGCGCGATGTTGCCGTCGGCGCTCGGGACCGTGGCCGCCGCGCCAGTAGAGGTTCAGGAACGCGGGCAGCTCGAGCTGGTGAAAGTCCCACTCGTCGTGGTAGCCGCCGGCCTCCAGGACGATCACGTCCAGTCCGGCCGCGCTGAGCTCGCCGGCGATGACGCCGCCACCGGCGCCCGAGCCGACGATGACGACGTCGGCCGTCGAGCTCGTCCTCGCCGGCGGCGGGCACGACGGGCCGGATCGGCTTCTCGCGCCGGGGCGCGGCGCTGACCGGGCCGGGATAGCCGAGCGCCGGCCAGGCCGGGTTCTGGCCTGTCGCCGGATCGGGCAGGCCGTAGTGCAGGTACAGCGTGCCGCCGACGAGCTGGGCGATCGCGTCGGCGGCCGCGGCCCCCGCCATCGACATGTTGCGCAGGAGCTGCTCGCGCGACAGCTGTGACGCGCCGGTGAAGCCCTGGGCGGCCAGGCCGTCGAGCAGCTGCCCCAGCCCGGCCTGGTCCTCGTCGGGCGCGGCGCGCAGCATGTCGGTCAGCGCGACGTCCACACCGACGTCGCTCGCGGCGCGGGCCCAGAGCCCGTGCGGGTCCTCGGGCCGCTCCAGCGACGGGACGACGGTGTCGCAGACCGCGCGCAGGACGGCGATGCGGTCCGGGGTGAAGTGCTCGCTCATGGACCGACTCTCACGCCGCCGGGCTGCCACGTCAACGGTCAGGTGCCGCCCGGTGACCGACGGGACGGTTGACTTGGCGCCCGGGGGGTATGCCACGGCCCATGATCGGAGCACTCATCCTCGGCCTCGTCGCCGGATTCATCGCAAAAGCCATCCATCCGGGCAAGGACCCGGGCGGCATCATCGTGACCATCGCCTTGGGCCTCGCCGGGTCGTTCGTCGGGTTTCTGCTGTTCACGGAGGTCCTCGGCATCGGGGACAACGACGCGTTCGACCTGGGTGGTCTCATCGGAGCCATCATCGGGACGCTTCTGCTCCTGATCGCCTACCGCGCGTTCACCGAACGCAGCGACAGCGGCGCGACCGTTCGCTAGTTCTCTCAGCCGGACCGCCGGACGTCCACACGACGTCCGGCGGGGCGGCGGACCTCGGTCAGGTGCGCCGCCCGAGCGCGAGCCCGCCTGCGGTCAACAGCAACGCCATCCCGGCAAGGATCGGCACGAGCGTCACGTCGCGCGTCTGTGCGCGGGAGCCCAGCTGGGACCCCAGCGCCTTGTAGATCGCGCCGAGCTCACCGGCGTCCTGGGCCGAGAAGGCGCGAGCGCCTGAGATCTGCGCCACCCGGCGGAGGGTCTCCGGATCAGGGACCGCCGGCAGCGGCGGACCGAACGGGTCGGGGTTGGGGACCGTCGCGTCCTCCGTCCCGAGCGCGACGGTGTACACGGGTACGCCGAGCTTCTTCGCCTGGGCGGCCACCTCCTCCGGATCGCTGCCCACCGTGGTCGTCCCGTCGCTCAGCAGGACCACCGCCGCGGGCGTCCGTGCCTTGCTGCTCGGGCGCAGCAGGCCGAGCGCGGCGGCCAGGGCGTCACCTGTCGCCGTGCCACCGTTTGCGGTCTGCCGGGCGATCGCATCACGGGCGGCGCCGTGGTCGGTCGACGGCGGGCGGACGTCGTCCGGGGCGGCGCTGTAGGCGACGACGCCGACCTTCACGTCGTCAGGGAGCCGGTCGACGAAGGTCTTGGCGGCCGACTGCGCGGCGGCCAGCCGGGTCGGCACGACGTCGGTGGCGGCCATGGAGCCCGAGTGATCGGTGACGAGCATGATCGACGCTTCCTGCAGGGCGACACGGACCTCGCGCTGGGGTCGCGCGGCACCGAGGACGAGCGCCGCCAGCGCCGCGAGCAGCAGGGCAGATGGCAGCCAGCGCCGCCACGAGGCCTGCTCGCCGCCGGCTTCGGCGAGCGTGGCGGCGGCAGGAAAGCGCATCGCAAAGCGATCGCGGTGCCTGGACCGGGCGGCCGCGAGCATGACGACGAGCGGGATCGCCAGCAGCAGCACGAGCCACTGCGGGGTCGCGAACGACATCGCGAGCGAGACCGCGGGTGCGTTCATCGCAGCCCCTTGCCCAGGGCGAGCAACCAGTTCTGGTCGGTGCCGAGGCTCACGTGACCGATGCGCAGCCGACGCAGCTCGTCGTGGAGATGGGCGCGGCGCCGGGCCTCCAGCGCGATGAAGCGCTCGCGTACCCGACGGCTTCCGGTGTCGACGCGGGCGGACCGCCCCGTCTCAGGGTCCACGACGGACAGCACGCCCGACGTCCGGCACGAACAGCTCGCGAGGGTCGTGGACCTCGACGCACAGGACGGTGTGCCGGGCGCGCAGGGGCCCGAGCGACGCCGCGGGGTCCACGGCGCTGCGGAAGTCCGAGACGACGATCACGAGCGCGGGCTGCTGCGCCAGGCGGCCGAGGACGGCGGACGCGTCGTGCAGAGCGCTCGTGTCGGTGGTGCCATCCGCCGCGACCCCCTCGTTCAACACGTGACGCAGCGCGGCGAACGCGGGGCGGCCGGCGCGCAGCGGCGTGATCCGCGGGGGGCCGGGCGCGCCGAACCGGACGATCCCGAGCGCCCCGGCGCGGCGCAGCGCGACCTGTCCCATGGCCTGAGCGACGCCTTCGGCGACGTCGCTCTTGAGGCGCTGCTGCGTGCCGAACGCCATGGACGCCGACACGTCCAGCAGCACCCACGTCGTCTGCACGCGTTCGGGGATGTGCAGGCGGACGTGCGGCTCGCCCGTGCGGGCGCTCGCCGCCGGGTCCAGGTGCCGCACGTCGTCCCCGATCTGGTAGCCGCGTAGCTGGGCGAGCTCGGTCCCCGCCCCGACGCCGCGGCCCGGCGGTCGCCGGACTGTGTCCTCGCGCTGTGCCGCGTCAGCGCGACGTCGAGCGCGTCGACCATCGGCCGCGGGAGCGTGCCGGGACCCTGGCGTGCGGCGGGGTGCTGCAGTGGGGGGCGCGCGGCGATCAAGCCGCGCTCGAGCGACGCGTCGCGAGCTGACCCGCGGACGGGTCGGGAACCTTGGCGATGACGGCGTCGAGGATGTCGTCGGGCGTGACACCCGCAGCCAGCGCGTCGTAGGAGAGGACGAGGCGGTGGCGCAGGACGTCGCGGGCGAGATCCCGGACGTCGCCGGGGCTCGCGTGTCCGCGGCCGCGCAGCAGCGCCAGAACACGCGCGGCGTGGATCAGGCCGATCGATCCACGCGGGCTGGCACCGTGCTCGATCTGCCCCTCGAGCTCCGGCAGGTCGTGCTCGGCGGGGTTGCGCGTCGCGTCGGTCAGGGCGACGGCGTAGCGAGATGACCTCGCGGTCGACGAGGATCTGCTGCGTCGCCTCGCGGTAGCGCTGCAGGGCGTCGAGTGACAGCAGCTCGCGAACCGGCCGTGTCCCGCCGAGGCTGCGCCCGACGACCGCCGCCTCCTCCCCGGGGCTCGGATAGCCCACGACGACCTTCATGAGGAAGCGGTCGACCTGCGCCTCGGGCAGCGGGTAGGTGCCCTCGGACTCGATCGGGTTCTGGGTCGCCATGACGATGAAGGGCTTGGGGACCTCGTAGGCGTGCCCGGCGATCGTCACCTGCCCTTCCTGCATGACCTCCAGCAGTGCCGACTGGACCTTTGCCGGCGCGCGGTTGATCTCGTCGGCGAGCACGAAGTTCGCGAAGACCGGACCGAGGCTCGTCTCGAAGCCGCCGGTGTCCGGTCGGTAGATCCGGGTGCCGATGATGTCCGCAGGGCACGAGGTCGGGCGTGAACTGCACGCGGCTGAAGGTCCCGCCGAGCACCTCGCGACATCGTCTTGATCGTCAGCGTCTTGGCCAGGCCGGGGACGCCTTCCAGCAGGACGTGGCCGCGGGCCAGCAGCGCGACGAGCAGCCGCTCGAGCATGGCGTCCTGGCCGACGATGACCTGCTTGATCTCCTGCAGGGCCTCCTGCAGCGAGCTGCGCGGGTCCTCGCGGGCGTGGGGGTCTGGCGGTCTCGGTGATGTCGGTCATGAGGGCTTTCGGGTCGGGATCAGACGAGGCGGCCGAACCAGCGCAGGGACAGGCCGCGCCGGACAGCAGCAGAAGGGCAGGCCACCGGCGGCGAACGCGGGCGGTGATCTCCCGTTGCTCCTTGCGGGTGCCCAGTTCGGAGCCGAGGCGCTTGTAGACCTCGGACGAGCTGTCGGCGCTGGCACCGGCGAAGAACTCGCCGCCGCCGGACCCTTGGCCATCTCCTTCAGCGTCTCCGGGTCCGGTGGGACCGGGCTTCTCGGTGCTGCACCGTCCCGTTCGTGCGCGGGACGGTCGATCGTGCCCGTCGGCGGTGCCGAGCGCGACCGTGTAGACGCGGATCCTTCCTCTTGCGCGGCGGCGGCGGCCTTGACCGGGTCGACGCCCCTGGTCGACGCGCCGTCGGAGAGCAGGACGATCGCCGCGGGCGGGCGGCCGTCGCTGTCCTTGCCGCCCGGCCGCAGGATCCGCGTCGCGGTCGCGATCGCGGTGCCGGTCGCCGTCGCCGCCGCTGGACCTCAGGCGGCCGAGCGCCGGACCGGACGGCGGCGCGGTCCGGCGTCGGCGACTGCAGCACGCTCGCCTGCTGGTTGAAGGCCATGACGCCGATGTTCACGCGGGCGGGGATCTTCTGTCACGAAGGCCTCCTGCGCCCGCCGGGCGGCGACGAGCCGGGTCGGCGCCACGTCCTTGGCCAGCATCGAGCCGCTGACGTCGGTCATCAGCATGATCGAGGCGCGCTCGACCGGGACCGCGACGCTGCGCTGGGGCTTGGCCGCCGCGATCACGAGGGCCGCGAGCGCCACGGCGTAGAGCGCAAAGGGGAGGTGGCGGCGGGCGCCCTCGTCCCGCGGGGTGTGTGAGGCGGCGAGCACGGGTGAGGCGAACGCCGCCCGCACCTGCGCCTGCCGGTGGCGTCTGGCCAGGTAGGCGTAGACGAGGACCGGGAGCCCCGCGAGCGCCAGGAGGGCGAGCGGGGTGCCGAAGGTCACGGGGTGATCGGCGTCTGCGGACGCGTGCCGAGCGTCACCCGCTGCGTCTGGACCTCACCGCTGGACGCCCGACGCACCTTCACGTCGATCCGGTCGCCGGGCTGATGCCCGTTGACGGCGCGGGAGATGTCGGAGAACTCGCGGATCTGCTTGCCGTCGATGGAGAGGACGACGTCGCCGGCCTCGAGCCCGCCGCCCTCGGCGGGGCCCCCCGAGACGATGTCGGTCAGCGCTGCACCGGTGCCGTTGGCCGCCGGCTGGGAGGAGATGCCGAGCCAGGCTCGGGCGATCGTCTGGCCCTTGGCAAGCGCCGGGATGACCTGGCGGACGGTGTTCGAGGAGACGGCGAAGCCGATGCCGACGTTGCCGCTGGATCCTCCGCCCGTCTCGATCTGCGAGTTCACGCCGATGACCTGCCCCGCGTCGTCGAGCAGCGGGCCGCCCGAGTTCCCCGGATTGATCGCGGCATCCGTCTGCAGCGCGTCGTCGATCTCGTAGTTGTTCGGGCGCCTGGATGGCACGCGCGAGGCCCGAGACGATCCCCTCGGTGAGCGTGCGGTCAAGGCCGAAGGGGTTGCCGATGGCGACGACCTCATCGCCGATCCGCACCTGGTCGGAGTCGGCGAGCTTCAGCGGCTTGGCGTCCGACGGTGCGCTGCCCTCGGGCAGGCGCACGACGGCCAGGTCGCTGGACGGGTCCGTGCCCGTGACCTGCGCCGGTGATGTCGCGACCTTCCGGCCCGAAGCGGACGGTGACGGTCGTGGCACCGTCGACGACGTGCGCGTTCGTGGCGACCGTCCGGCGGTCCTTGACGAGGAAGCCCGTGCCGGAACCGCTGCCGGTGCGGATCGAGACGACCGCGGGGCTGGCGGCGGCGTAGATCGCAGCGGCCTGCGTCTGCCCCTTGCGCGGGTTGATCTTCGGCGCCGGCAGCGCGGGGAGTGCGGCCGTCGTCCTGGCCTTCCCCGTCGTCACCGTGGCCGACGATGTACCCGCCCGCGGCGGTGGCGCCGATGACGGCCGCCACCAGGCCCGCGGCCACGAAGCGGCGGCTGCCACCGCCCGGGCTCGTGATCGCGATCGCCCGACCGGTGCGGGGCGGGGGGCGGGTCGGCGTGCGCCCCGGACGCCGCCGGGTCCGGAGTCCGGTGCGGAGGCACGATGGGGCATGCCGGGCAGCGTCGGGCGCATCGGCCGGCGGCTGCTCGGACTCCTCGCGCCAGGGTCCGGACCAGAGGTGTCTTGGCGAAGGCATCGTAGGTGAAGGTACGTGCCCCACCTGAGCGCGGTCTTAACCGTCTGTGTGCGGAGCCTGAGCGCCCGATCGCGCTGCGCCGGCCTGGTCAGGCCACCGATCGGTGAGGGGGATCGACCCCCAGACCACCCGATCGGGGGATGCGGGTGCCGGGCGGGCTGACGATCTACGCACCGTGGAGCATGCCGTCCCTCGTCCCCTTGCCGATCGTCCGATCCGACCACGCGCGGTGCGCCCGGGCGACGGGCGTGCATCGGGGTCCCCAGGGGCTCACGTGTGGACGGCGGCGGACCTCCACCGAAAGCCCCACTTTCCGGGCGGTTCGGGTCCCAGGACGCGCGATGGGGACGCCTGGGGTGCTGATACCCTCGCACCGCATGTGGATCCCCCACACCTTCCGAGGTTCGCCTGCTCGCGGCCGGGCTGTGGTGGGTGGCGCCCTGCCGACGACGGACGTCCTCTGATGTCCCACCAGCCGGACGTCTCCGCCACCCTCGGCGATCTTGAACGCAAGCTCCGCGATCTCGAGCGAGAGCTTGCCGGGGTGAGCGGCGGGGGATCGGATCCGCAGCCGGCCGACCGGGAGGCGCCCGCGCCCGCGCCCCCGGCACCGCCCGCTCAGCAGCCACCGTTCGCGCAGCAGCCATCGCCCGCGGCACCGCCGCCCGAGCCCGAGCCCGAGCCCGAGCCCGAGCGCGTGAGCGCCGCCCCCGTCCCCGTGCCGGCACCACCTGCGGCCACGGACGTCCCGCTGGCGGACCCGGAGGCCCGGCAGCTCGTCGCGGAGGCCAAGGCATCGCTCGGCGGCCTGCACCGGCAACTCGACGACCTCGTCCGTGTCCGCGAGGCGCTTGAGGCATCCACGCGTGAGCTCATGGACGAGTACCGACGCGTCCTCGGCTCGCTCGACGGCGCACCGAGCGCTGCCCCGACGCCCGCGTCCCAGCCGTCCGCGCCCCCAGCCTCCGCACCCGCGACCGCAGCGCCCGCCGCCGCGGGGCCTGTCGCGCCGCCCGCCGATCCCGTCGTCCCCGCCCGCCCCGCGCCCGCCGAGGCTCCGGCGTCGATGGTCGACCCCGCGTCCGCTGACGCGATGCTCTTCTCCGGGCAGATCACCGTCGACGCCGGCCCGTTCTCGGACATCGGCACGCTCAGCGCCTTCGAACAAGCGCTGGGGCAGGTGCCGGGGACCGAGGACGTCTACGTCCGGGGCTTCGAGGGCAGCCGTGCCCTCATCGACGTCGTCCTCGGCGGGACCGTGGCCCTGGGCGCGGAGCTGCGCCGCACGGCGACCGTCGGCTTCTCTCTCGCGGCGACCGGCCCGGACCACGTGTCCATCACCATCGGCAGCGCTGCGCGTGCCTGAGCAGCCATCGAACGAGCAGTACTCGCCCCTCGCCCTCCTGGGCGTCGTGCTCGCGTCGTTGCTGCTCTTCGCCGCCTTCTTCCTCGGGTTCCTCGTGGCGCCCATGGCCGTCCTGCTGCTGTTCTACGTCGCGTTCTCGGCCGTCGACCGCAGCCGCCGGCAGCCCAAGCGGGGGGTGGCCGACGCGCCGCGCGACGGCGCGACGGGCGCCGTCAGCGCCGAGGAACGCCTGGCGCACGAGTCCACCCTGCGTCGTGCCGAGCGTGACCGCCAGCACGACGACGCCGCCCGCATCGCGCTGCAGACATCCCGGCCCGACGGTGAGTGATGCGCTGCGCACGGCGATGGACGCCGGTCTTCCCTACACGGGCCTGCGCGAGTTCACCGTCGACCCCCGCATGCTGCTGTACGTCCCGTACCGCGTGGCCGTCGCCCAACGGATCGTCCCGATGACGATCATCGCAAACCGCCTGCAACTGGCCAGCGCCGTGCCGGACCCGGATCTGACGTCCCTTCGCCGCCACTTCCCCGGGCTGGAGATCGACATCACGATCGCGCCTGCGGCAGAGATCGACAGCGTGCTGCGCCGCGCGGAGCCGAGCGACCGCTGATGGCCTCCACCCTGGATCCAGGCAAGCGGTTCTACCGTCAGCTGGCCGAGCACGCGGGCCTGGAGTTTGTGACCTTCGACGGCCGGGCGGCGGCCGGCGACGAGCACCGGACGATCAACCCGCTGGCGGCGCGTCTGCTCAGCGAGCAGATCGCCCGGCACTTCACGATGCTGCCGATCTCCTACGCCGACGGCACGGTGACGGTCGCGACCGCCTCGCCCGCGGACGAGGTCGCCCGTGACGTGGCCGTCTCGCTCACGGGGCGTGACGTCCGGTTCGTCGTCGCGCCCAAGGACGAGCTGCAGGACGCCATCGATGCGACCTTCAGAGGCGCGGGCGATGGCGACGGGGATCGTGCCCGCGGGCACCGCACGGCCACCGGTTCGCTCGACGACGCGCCCGCGTCACCTGGCGTGGCCCCCGCGTCGGTCCCCGCGCGTCTGGGCGACCTGCTCGTGGCCCGTGGCATCGCCACCGACAACGAGGTCGCCGCCGCGCTTGACGAGCAGGACCGCACCGGCAGCCGTCTGGGCGAGGTCCTCGTCTCGAACAGCATCATCAGCGAGAGCGAGCTCGTCGCCATCCTCGCCGAGCAGTTCGAGCTGCCGCTCATCGACCTCGGTGAGTACGAGCCCGATCCGGCGGCGCTCGCCCTCGTCCCCGAGCCGCTGGCCCGGCATCTGCGGGCCGTCCCGATCGCCGTCGACGACACGACGCTCTACCTCGCGATCGCCGATGTCCTCGACGACGAGGTGGTCGCCGCGCTCCGCGAGCACACGCAGTTGGAGCTGCGTGGGTTTCTCGCCAGCCGCAACTCGATCGACACGCTGCTGCAGCGCGTGCATGGCGGGGAGTACGTGTCGGTCGCCAAGTCCGAGCTCCTGGAGCGCTTCCCCGACGAGTGCGCCAACCGCGTGCTCTCCTCGGCGCAGAAGATCTTCCTCGTGCTGCTGGTGCTCGCCATCGCCGTGCTGCTCCTGCTCTTCCCCGTCCCGGCGCTCATCGTCCTCATCGGGCTCTGCTCGATCTTCTACCTGGCCACGTCGCTCTACAAGTTCCAGCTGACCTACAACGCGCTGGGCCACCAGTACGAGATCGCCGTGACGGACGAGGAGATCGCGGCGCTCGACGAGCGCGACCTGCCGATCTACACGATCCTCGTCCCGCTCTACCGCGAGGCGAACATCCTCCCGAAGCTCACGGAGGGCATCAACGGGCTGGACTACCCCAAGACGAAGCTCGACGTGCGCCTGCTGTGTGAGGAGGACGACGACGAGACGGTGCCGGCCATCGTCGCGATGAACCTCCCGCCGCACTTCAAGCTCGTCGTGGTCCCGGACGCCCAGCCCAAGACGAAGCCGAAGGCGTGCAACTACGGGCTGCTGCAGGCCGACGGCAAGTACGTCGTGATCTTCGACGCCGAGGACAAGCCGGACCCCGACCAGCTCAAGAAGGTCGTCTGCGCGTTCGCCAACGCGGATCCCCGCGTCACGTGCATCCAGGCCAAGCTCAACTATTTCAACGCGAACCAGAACCTGCTGACGCGCTGGTTCACCACCGAGTACTCGATGTGGTTCGACCTCCTGCTGCCGGGCCTTGACGCCGCAGGGGTGCCGATCCCGCTCGGGGGCACGTCCAACCACTTCATCACCGACCGCCTGATCGACCTCGCGGCGTGGGATCCGTTCAACGTGACAGAGGACGCCGACCTCGGCATCCGTCTGCACAAGGCCGGGTACAAGACCGCGATGGTGGACTCCACGACGCTCGAGGAGGCCAACTCGGATCTGCAGAACTGGATCCGGCAACGCTCGCGCTGGATCAAGGGCTACATCCAGACGTACCTCGTCCACATGCGCCATCCGTTGCGGATGCTCAAGCAGATCGGCCTGAAGTCGTTCCTGAGCTTCCAGCTCGTCATCGGCGGCACGTTCATCTTTCTGCTGAACCCCATCTTCTGGGCGCTGACGACGCTCTTCTTCTTCACCCAGGCGGGCTTCATCCAACAGCTCTTTCCGAGCTTCGTGTTCTACGCCGCAGCGTTTCAGCTGTTCGTCGGGAACTTCGTCTTCATGTACCTCAACGTCGCCGGCTCGGTCCAGCGCGGGTACTTCGACCTGGCCAAGTACGCGCTGCTGTCCCCGCTCTACTGGGGACTCATGTCGATCGCTGCGTGGAAGGGCTTTCTCCAGCTCTTCTACGCGCCGTTCTACTGGGAGAAGACGGTCCACGGCCTCGACGCCCCGCACGAGGGCAACGGGTAGACGCGCATGGCCATCGCCATCCCACGCAGGGCACGCGACATCGACCACGGGCAGCGTGCCGGCACGCCGCTGGATCTGGAGTCGCACGCGCCCCAGGCCCCGCTCCCCAGCCGCCTCGTCTCGACCGGCCTCTTCTTCGCCCTCGCCGCGCTGTACGCGTACATCGGGTACCGCAGCACCATCGACGCCCACGTCGTCGTGTTCGACGCGCTGGACCGGCTGGCGCGCTCCTACCTCGTCTGGCACAACGACCCGCCGAAGCTCGCCGCGGTCGGCTTCGTCTTTCCGCCGATCACGACGATGGCGTTTCTCCCGTTCGCGGTCGTCAAGCCGTTCGCCACCTCGCTCGTGGCGCTGCCGGTGTCCAGCGCCGTCTTCGCCGCCGGGACGATCGTCGTCCTGGACCGGACCCTCGCCCGCTGCGACATCGCGGCGCTGCTGCGTTACCCGCTGCTGGCGGCCTTCGGCCTGAACCCGTTCTGGCTCTTCTACGCCGGCAACGGGATGAGCGAGGTCGTCTACTCGTTCTTCCTCGCGTTCATGCTCTACAGCTTCGTCAGCTGGTACGCGACGACCGAGCCGCGGTACCTCATCGCTGCAGGCTTCGCGCTGAGCATCCTCGTCCTGGTCCGCTACGCCTTCATCATCTGGGCGGTCCTGCTGGCGGTGCTCATCGGCGTCGCGCTCATCCGCCGCGCCGCCCGGCGAATCGAGGTCGAAGGCTCGATCATCGCGTTCGCGGCGCCGATCATCTACGTCCTGGCGCTGTGGATCCTCTTCAACGCCCTCATCATCGGCGACCCGTTCGGATGGGTCTCGGACACGACGACGTCCACCCAGGCCATCAACGCGACCGGCATCAACGACGGCGGTTCGCTCGCGCTCGACGACATCGCCCGGCGCCTTGCGGCGCTCAACGTCGCGGTCTTCCCACTGGCCTTCGTCGCCGTCCCGGCGCTCGTGGCGACCTTCATCGTGCAGCGGAACGACATGGCGCTGTGGTTGGCGTCGTTCATCGTCCTGGGCATCCTCATCATCGGCGTGCACGCGTACGTCGCCGACAAGGAGAGCCTGCTGACGCTGCGGGATTCCATGCCGATGTACGTGGCCTCGTTCGTCGGGGCTGCGTGGCTGTACCGGTCGCTGCCGCTGATGCGGCTGCCGGTCTTCCTCGTGACGATGGTGCTGCTCATCGTCGGCATGTTCACGGCGTGGGACGGCATGAAGAGCTATCCGTTCCAGTCGCTCGAGCAGGCGTTCACCCGCACGCTCTTCACCGGCGAGGACCAGGAGGGCACGGGCTCGCGCGGCGGCTACACGGTGGGTATCGCCTCCGAGGCACGGATGGCCGATTACATCAACAAGGCCATCCCGCAGAAGAAGGACTCGATCCTGGCCGACGACGCGCAACTGTTCGGCGTCATCCTCCTCAGCGGACGGCCGCAGAACGTCCTCGATCGCGTGGACAAGGGTGACGGCAAGTTCCGGGAGGTCCTGAACGCGCCGTTCGGGAAGGTCGACTACCTCATGTATGCGACGAGCGACAGGGCCGGCGACATCATCCGCGGGAGGTACCCGACGGCTGACTCGAACGGGGTCCCCGGCCTGACCGTCGTCTTCCGCACCCGGCGCTACGTGCTGGTGAAGGTGGCGCGGACCGATCCCCGGGGATCCGCGCTTGCAGCGGGGACGACCGGCACTGCGACAGGCACGACCACGACCCCCGCGCCGTGACCGAGCACCCGCCCCCCGGATCCGTGAGCGAGGCGTGGCAGGGTCACGTGGCGCGGATCGTCAGCGCGGCCGAGCAGGCTGCGACGGACCTGCAACGCGAGGTCGAGCTCGAGGCCGTGCGCCGGGCCGCGGCGGTCCGGGCGCAGGCGCAGGCGGAGGCCGATCGCATCCGCGCGGAGGCCGAGGCGCAGGCACGGACCTACCTCGACGACATGCGGATCCGGGTCGACGCCTTCGCGAGCGCGCGCGTGGACCGCATCTCCAAGCTGACCGACGGTCTGTTGGCAGGCGGCGAGGCGATCGGATCGCGTCTTGAGGAGGCGATCGACCTGCAGACCCAGTTGCAGGACCTGCTGACGGCGCTTGCCGCCGCCGCACGTGCGGCCGCGGCCGAGGGCGCACGCCCGGCGGTCGGGCTGCCGAAGGTGCTCGAGGACCCCCGTCCGGACGATGCTTCGGCGTCAGGTCGCGGCCACGCCGCACCGACCGCTGCGCCGGGGGAGGGCGTCGACGCCGGCGCGCACGTGCAGCAGATCGCCCAGGACCTGCCGCGCGCGTCCCCTCCCACGAGCCCCACCGAGGATCAGCCCGCATGACCTCCCGCTTGCGCACCGTTGCCGCTGTGAGCCTGCTCGTCGGGTCGTTCGTCGTCGCGGGCTGCGGCGGCAACGACGAGCAGGGCAGGACGACCACCACCACGACGACGGTCACGGGCACGACAGGCGCGCCGTCGACCTCGGCCGGCCAAGGCGGCGTCGGTGGGCCTGGTGCCGGATCCGACCTGCCGGAGGCCACCGGTGCCCCGGCGGTGGCCGGCATCGGAGCGACCTCCGGGGCCGGGGTCATCCGGCCCTTCAGCGCGACCTCCCCGTGGAACACGCCCGTCACCGGGCTGCCGACCGACGCTCGTTCGCGGTTCTGGGTGCAGGAGGTGAAGATCCGCCGCGGCGTGCGCGAGAGCGGCGATGTCGTGACCGCACGGCGGCGGGTCGTGAACGACCCGCTCTTCATCAACACCCGCCGCTGGACGACGCCGGTGGTCGACGAGGACGGCGGCGTCGCCACGCGCGTGGTCTGCCGGCAGTTGCCGCCCTACTGCGGGGACGGCAACCGCGTCACTTCGCTGCTGATCCCTCCGAGCCAGGATCCGCTCCCCCAGTACGACGGCTGGTTCACGGTCCTCGACCGCTCACAGGGTGTTGCGTACGACCTGTGGCGCGCGCGCCGCGGCGAGGGCGACAACAGCGAGGTCATCTCCTACCAGTTCATGCGCAAGTGGGACCTGAACGGTCCCGGCTACCAGGTACCCGACAAGGTCTCCGCCCGCGGGTCGGGTCTTCCCCTGTTCGCCGGCCTCATCCTGCCGGAGGAGATCGAGGCCGGGCGCATCGACCACGCGCTCGCGATCTCGCTCCCTGGTCCCGCGCAGCGCAAGTACATGCAGCCTGCCTCCTCGACCGACGGGGTCGGCGCGGTGAACTCCATGCCCGAGGGCGCGCGCCTGCGGTTGAAGTCCAACGTCAGGCTCACCTTCGCGGCCTGCCCGAGGACGAAGGCGCAGCGGTCGACGTCCTCGGACGAGACCACGACGGACAAGGCCAAGAGCCCCCGGTGCTACACCGCCCGGACCAACCGGCGTGCCGCACGCGCGATCTTCACCGCCCTGCGCCGGTACGGCGCGATCCTCGTGGACCGGTCCCGGGTCCCCACCCTCTACGCCGAGCTCACCCCGCAGTGGCAGACCGTCCTGAAGGACCAGAACGGTCGCCTGTTGAGCGACAACGGGCGGCCGCTCAGCAGCTCGGTACGCCGCTTCCCCGACCAGGGCACCCCCCTGCTGCGTGGCAGCGAGGTCCAGCAACTGCGGATCGACGACTTCGAGGTCGTGCGCACCGGCGCGCAGCTGCGGAACTTCCCGGACCTGAAGACCGTGCAGGCGAACGCCGCCCGCGGGGCCGTCGTCCAAGGGCAGACGTTCAGCGGAGGTGTGCCGTGATGCGCCCGGACCTTCTCGCGGCGCTGCTCGCCGGGGCTGCGGCTGCCCTCCTCGGAGCCGGCTGTGGTGTGAACACCGCCGAGGACGGCGCGCCCGCCCGGACCTCGACGACGGCTGTGACGGGCTCTGTGACGACCGCCGCATCGACCCCCGCCACGACGCCGCGGAGCGACCTGCCGCGCCGGCCCACCGGGACCTTGGCGCTCGACGTGCAGGATCGCCGGGGCATCACCGCGGCGGCGGCGACCTCGTTCACCGGGGCCCGCATCGCGATCGCGCGGGCGTCCGAGGACCGGGCCTACGCCGACCTCTGCGCCGGAAGGGTCGACGTGATCGAGACGACCAGCGTCCCGACGGACGCCGATCGCGCGGCCTGCTCGGCGAACGGGCTCGAGATCGCCGACGCGCTCCAGACGGCTTCGGACGCCATCGTGTTGGCGACGAAGAACGAAGACGACATCGGGGGCGACTGCATCACCGTGAAGCAGGCGCGAGACATCTTCCGCTCGGGCTCGCCGTACTCGAACTGGTCGCAGCTCGGGTTCGACGACCTGCGCCTGCGCACTGCCGGCCGGGGCGAGAGCTCCGCGAACTTCGACTTCTTCGGCTTCCAGGTGCTCGGGCTGCGCAACGCGTCAATCGCGGACGTGCGCCCGGACTATCGCGTGCACCGCCGCGACCAGCTCGTCCGTGAAGAGGTCATCAACTTCAGCCGGATCTCCGACGCCAACCGCCGGATCCGCCTGCGAGCCGCCGAGATACGTGCATCGTCGCAGCGGGCACGCCAGCGGTACGTCGACGCTGCCGTCAGCCGTGCCGACCGCGCCGTCCAGGCCGAGATCCGTCGCACCAACGCGGCGAACAAGCGCTTGAAGATCACGGTGGACGGGCCGCGGCTCATTCGCGACAACCGCCGCAAGGTCGAGCGGGCCAAGCGCGACGCCCGGACGCTGGCCGGCGCGCGGTACGAGGACATACTGCAACGGCGGATCGATGCCTACCGGCGTACTCAGCTGAAGGCCGCCGACGTCCCTGGGACGGTCGGACCGTTTCGCTTCAGCTATTACGAGCTGTTCGAGGAGCAGCTGCGCCCCTTGGAGATCGACTTCGGCCTGCCGGAGACCGAGTCGGGGCAGCCCACGCGATTCGACGACCTGACGGAACGGGATCAGCGCCGGGTGGCGCCGTTGCTGCGCGGGGCCATCGCGCGGGACGGCGGCGCCGCCACCGGCCGCGCCGCGACGATCCCGCCGGACACGACGCTCGCCGGGCTGACGACCGCGCAACTGCCGAAGCGGGACCGGTTCGGCAAGGCGATCTACAACCTGCCCAACTGCGTCTTCCCGGCTCGCGCGACGATCACCTCCGGCGCCTACCCGCTGGCCCGCCGGACGTTCGCCGTGACGACGAAGAGCGGGCTTCGTCGCCCTGAGGTGGCCGGTTTCCTGAAGTTCTACCTCGAGCAGTCCCAGCGCTTCGCCGGCAGCGCCGACCAGCAACTCGTCCCGGTCACCGACCAGCAGCGCTTCGACGCACTGCGCGCGATCGGCGTGGCGAATCCGACGGTGCCCGCCGACCCGGTCGCTCCCGTCGGCACCCCGACGACGACCGCCACGACGGGGACGACGGGGACGACGACGGTCGGCGGCGACCCCACGAGCAGCACGTCGACGACGGGGACGAGCACCGTGCCGACCCCCGCGGACGGTCGCCCGCCGGGGATCCCCGGCGTGTCGTCTGACCGAGGCGGCTGAACGGCGCTCCGCGCTCTGCGATCTGCGATCAGCCGATCGCCGCGGTGATCGCAGCGGCCAGGGCGACGTGCTCGCCGCCCTTGACCACATGGCCGACGGCCCCTGCGGCCCGTACCGCCGCGTCGGTGCCCGGCGTCCCGAGCCCGCTCAGTACGACGACCGGTGCGGGCGTGGCGGCCCGGAGGTGCTCGACGACCTCGATGCCCCGGGCGTCGGGCAGGCCCAGGTCGGCGACGACGACGTCGTGCGGCCCTGCTGTCGCGATGAGCCGGAGTGCTTCGGCGAGCGAGCGGGCGTGGACCACGGAGACCGCGCTGCCGAAGTGCTCGTCGAGCATGAACCGGGCCAGGTGTGCGTAGGCGTCGCTGTCCTCCACGAGAAGGACGCACCGGGTCGGCTGGCCCGCAGCTGACACGGTCCGGGTGTCAGCCGCCGGCCTGCAACGCTTGCGCGGCGACGTAGCAGAAGTTGAAGTCGCCCGGATCACCCGGGACGGCGTTGAGCTTCATCTCGGACGAGAGCGTGAGCGACACGGGCGCGGGGCCTCCGCCGCCGTCGCCACCGACCGGCTCGACCGAGAGGACGCCCGTCACCATCCCGTTGACCGGGAGCGGCACGACGATGGGATCACCGGAGGAGGCACGGCGCTCGTGCTCGACGCTCGCGCTCTGGAAGCGGTCGATCGTCGCGACGGTCCGCACGTCGCCGCGCGCCGGGGTCAGGCGCAGCTCCTGGACGTCCCCGCGGCAGGTGAGGTCCAGGCGTCCGATCGACGGGAGGGACGCGGACGCAGATCCGTCGGCCCCGGGGTCGTTCTTCCAGTTGATGCTCAGCGAGCGGGCGATGTCGGTCGCCGCTGCGCCGGTCCTGCCCGGGTCGCCTTTGGGACCGCGGGGGCCCGTCGCTCCCTTGGGGCCGCGAGGTCCGGTGTCGCCGCGCTCACCGCGTCTGACGAGGACCCGGACGGTCGCGCGCTTCTTGGCGGCGGCGGATCGCTTGGTGGCAGCGGATTTCCTGGCGTCGGCGGGCTTGCTCCCCTGGGCGCCGGCGAAGGTCCCGACCGCTGCGACGCCCGCCGCGGCTGTCGCGCCGGCGGCGACGACGGTCAGGAACGTCCGGCGACGGTGACGGCGGTCGCGCACCGCCGGTCCGGTGGCAGGCGGCGGCGCCACGGGTGCAGCGGCGCTGTCGGAGGAGGTGGGGTCGGGGGTCATCGTCATGTCGCTTCCGTGAAGAACGACCCCGCCACGTAGCAGCGGGGGTTGCCGTCGTCAAAACGCCAGTGCCAGCTGACGTGGAACGTCGTGGGTGCCGGGCCGGGGCCGCCCACCCTCGCGCGGTCTCCGCGCGAGGAGATGATGCCGGTGAAGCTGCCCTGGGCTCGATAGGTCGGGCCGAACGCCTTGAGGTTGAAGCCTTCGTTGAACTCCGGCCCGGTGTTGAACTCGCGCCGGGCGGCGCGGACGGCGACCGGGCTCTCGGCGGCCCGGGCGGGATCGTCGAAGTACGTGAACGCGCGGTCGTCGGTGCGCACCGTCCACATCGTCGTGTCCGCCTGCTGGTCGTACGGGCGGAACGCCATCATCTGCTTGCCGGAATCGGTCACGTTCTCGATGTTCGGCGTGCACGTCACGGTGCCCTGGCCGATCCCGGGGGCGACGAACGTCGCGCTCTCCCGGCCTGCGTACCGGCCGTTCTGCCAGTTGATGGTGAAGGCGGAGGCGATGACGGGCGCCCTGCCGGCGCGTCCGGTGTCGCCGTCGGCGCCGTCCATTCCGCGGGCGCCGGTGCGGCCGCGTGGGCCACGTGCCCCGCGGGTCCCGGGGGTCACCCGGCTCGACGTGACGGTGGCGGTCACCGTGCGCACGGTCTGCGGCTCGCCTGCGGCGTCGCCGGGTGAGGGGTCGGCCGAGGTGTCCAGCGCCGCGGTCGCGGCGGCGGCCGCGACGAAGCTCGCCGCGCAGGCGAGGACGGGGGTGAGAAGACGGCGGGCGCGCATCAAGGTCAGAACACGGGCGCGGGCGGCGGGGTGACGCCCGTCGGTCTTCTATCGGCAGGTGCGGCCTTCGGGAATAGGGGTCCCGTGCGATGATTGGGCGATGCCAGTGAACGACACCATCTCCTTCGCCCGCGGGGCTCCATCGCTCGACATCATCGACATCGAGGGGCTCAAGGCGGCCGCCGCGTCCGCGTTCGACGAGGACGCCGCGGGGACCACGGCGTACGGCACGTCGGTCGGGTACGTCCCGCTGCGCAACTGGCTGGCCGAGCGTCACGGCGTGCAGCCCGAGAACGTCCTCGTCACGAACGGCTCCATGCAGGCCGACGCCTTCCTCTTCGACCACCTGGTCGGTTCCGGGGACGCGGTGGTGGTGGAGAAACCGACGTACGACCGGACCCTGCTCTCGCTCAAAGGCCGCGGGGCCGACGTCCGGATGGTCTCCCTCGAGGCGGACGGGATCAGCACGGACGAGCTGCGCGAGCTGCTCGAGTCCGGTGTGCGCCCGACCCTCGCGCACATCATCCCGAACTTCCAGAACCCGGCCGGCTACACGCTGTCGCTCGACAAGCGCAAGGCGCTGCTGGCGCTGGCAGAAGAGTTCGGCTTCACGATCTTCGAGGATGACCCGTACGTCGCGATCCGCTTCACAGGCGAGCAGCTGCCCACGATGCTGGAGCTCGACGGCGGCAAGGGCAACGTCGTCTACGCGTCGTCGTTCTCCAAGACCGTCTGCCCCGGCATCCGCGTGGGCTACCTCGTGGGTGCGGCTGACACGATCAAGGCGATCGCCGGTCGCGCCACGAACACGTACATCTCGCCGAACCAGGTCGCGCAGTCCATCGTCTATCGCTTCTGCGTCGACGGCGGGCTGGATCGCTCGATCCAGACGGTCAAGGCCGCGCTCGCCGAGCGCGTCGCGACGCTCACCGCGGCGCTGGACCGCGAGCTTCCCGAAGCCGAGTACGTCGCCCCCGAGGGCGGGTACTTCATGTGGGTCACGCTGCCTGAGGGGACGGACGTCGACGCGCTCTTCGCCGCCGCCGGGGACCACGGGGTCACGTTCGTGAAGGGCACGGACTTCCTGATGGAGGGCGGGCAGAACACGCTCCGCCTCGCGTACTCCGGGACGCCACCGCAGCAGGTCGACGAGGGCATCAAGCGCCTCGCGGCGGCCTTCCGCTCGCTGTAGACGCCCCAAGCGGCCGAACGTCCATCTCTCCGGCTGTCACCGCGAGAAACGGACGTTCGGCCCCGTCGGGGGCGAGCGTCCGTGCTCAGCCCGTACGGGTCGCTGCCTGCGCGTACGTCCTGATCTGCGCCGGCGGTACCCCGAGGTGGCCGCCCGGCCGGTTGCTCCACACGATCGTCGGGGCTCCGGCCGGGACGAACGCCGCGTCGGGGACCCGCGCCTGCGGGCCTGACGTGACGAGCTCCGCCGCGCCGAACGGCCCACCGGCCGGGGCCAGCGCCGCGACGATGGCACCCTCGCCGTCCTCGCCAGGCACGGTCCCTCGAACCCACGCGATCAGGCGCCGGCCGGCGTCGATCGCAAGCGTCGGGTCCACCGCACCGGCGCCCTCCGGCGAGACGTCCTGGAGCCGGCCGAAGAGGGCTGACGCGTTCGTCTGCACTGCGCGGATCCGTTCACGTCCGGCGTAGAGCCCGGCCCAGACGAAGGTCGCGTCCTCGCCGTCCACCGCCAGGTCCAGGCCCGCCTGCACCGCGCCTCGCGACTGCTGCTCGAGCAGCTGGGCAGCACGGAATCGCGGCACGCCGACCGGACGCACCGCGACCTGTGCCGTGAACGCCCCGCGGTCGCCGCCCTCGGACAGACGCTGAGCCGTCCAACCGACGTATGCCCGTCCCCGGGCGGTCAGCGCCGTCCGCAGCGTGGCCGAGAACGCGGGCTCCGAGGCGATCGTCTGCGTCGCGCCGAAGTGCCGCCCGCCCGCGCGGCGCGTCCGGGTCCGGATCGTGCCGCGAGCGTCCCATGCAACGAGCACGTCGCCGTGCGGCGAGACGGCCACCGACACCGAGCGCACGCGGCCCGTCTCCAGCAGCACGGGCCCGCCGAAGGCGCCGCCGTGGCGCCGCAACGCGACGAAGACCCGATCGCCGGCCACGCCGCGGTTCACGAACCAGGCGACCGCAGCGTCGCCGGAGGTGTTCGCCGCGAGCGCCGGGCTGCTGATCCCGTTGCCGACCGTGAGGCTCCGCGCGCCTCCGAAGCGTCCGGCGTCGTCGCCGAAGACGACGGACAGGCGGGAGCGCTCGCCGCGCGCGTCCTCAGGTCGCAGCGTCGCTGCCAGCGTCCGGGTCGACGCGTACGGCACCGGCCCGACGACGACGGACGGGCGCTGTGCCGGCGTCCGGCCGGCAGAGATCGCGCGCTCGGGCGCGAACGTGTCGGCGCCGCTGCGCCGGGCGGCGCCACCGGTTCCCTGCGTCCGGCCCGACTCGCCGATGCCGTCCTGCCAGCGCCACGACGCCAGCGTCGCTCCGCGGCCGGAGACGAGCAGCGCCGGTGCGTCGACAAAGGTCCGCGCCGTCGACAGGTCCTGCGGGGCCGACCATGGAGAAGCAGCGAAGGTCGGCGGCGCGAAGGCCAGCCCGGCGGCCGCCGTCAGGGTGAGGATGGGGCGGAGCACACCGCTAGAACGCCTGCGACGCCAGATGGTTGCGTCCGGGGCTGGCGCGTCGCGGCGCGGTGCCCTACACCTAGCGCCCGTACCGCTCCTTCCCGAGCACGAGCGCATCGGGAAGGGTGACCCGCTTGGGCGGGGAGGGGTCGGCGATGACGGACACCGTGGCCCCGACGCTCGGCGTGACCGAGCAGCGCCGACCGTCGGCGGTCTCGATCGCGACCTCGTCGTCGTCGTGATGGACGAGCGTGCCGGTCTGGCCCGGCTCCAGTCCGCTGGCCTTGAGGTAGTGCAGCAGGTCCTCGGCTTCGTTCTCGAAGCGCAGGACCGTGACCTTCGCACCGAGTTGCACGTCCGCGAGCGGCACGCCCTCGATGCGCTTGCCCAGCTCGATCGGATGCCCGTGGGGGCAGGTCTTGGCGTCCCCGATCGCCTCGCGCATGTACTGCTCGAAGCGCGGGGACATGGCGTGCTCCAGGCGCTCGGCCTCCTCGTGGACCTCGTCCCACGGCACGCCGACGACGTCCGTGAGATAGCGCTCGATGAGCCGATGCTTGCTGACGATGTCCGTGGCGTGCGCCAGGCCGCTCTCGGTGAACGAGATCGCCTTGCTCGGGTCGCGGGTGATGTAGCCGTCGCGCTCGAGGCGACCGACCATCTCGTGCACGGTCGGGGCCGACAGCTGCATGGCGCGCGCGACGTTCGCCCCGGTCATCGGCAGCCCGGCCTCCGTCAGCCAGAACAGCGTCTGCAGGTATTCCTCTTCGGCGACGGTGACGGTGTCAGAGCTCACGCCGCCATGGTAACGGCGGCGGGTAGGGTCCCGGGAATGGACATCGGAACGGGCACGCGGGCACTGATCACGGGTGCGTCCCGGGGGATCGGGCGGGCGCTCGCCGAAGATCTCGCCGCTCGCGGCGCGACCCTCGGTCTGGCCGCCCGGAACACCGAGGAGCTGCAGGAACTGGCCGACAGCCTGCCCGGCACGCACCATGTCCTGCGCTGCGATGTGGGGGACGAAGCGAGCATCCGCGAGGCCGTCGGCGCCTTTGCCGCGGCCGCCGGAGGCATCGACCTCCTCGTCGCGAACGCGGGCATCACGCACTACGGCCCGTTCCGTTCGCAGACCGCCGAGCAGGTCCGCCAGATGACGGACGTCAACTGGTACGGGATGCTCTTCACCGTCCACGCCGGCTTGCCCGTCCTCCTGGATCAAGCCGCGGGCCACATCGTCATCGTCTCCTCCGGGGCGGGGCTGCGCTCGTTTCCCTGGGCTGCGGTCTACGGCGCCACGAAGGCGGCGCAGCGGATGTTCGGCGAGGCGCTGCGGCACGAGCTTAGCGGCACCGGCGTCTCGCTGACGATGGTCTATCCCGGCGAGATCGCGACCACGTTGCACGACCACGAGAAGGACCGCATGCCGGATTGGTACCGCGGCGG
>CAVVQN010000004.1:0-49230 GCA_963750375.1 Paraconexibacteraceae bacterium | reverse complement strand
CCGCTTCCCACAACGCGGCTATTGGCGATCGGGCTGGCGGCGCTCCTCATCGTGGTTGCCGCGTTGCTGAACCACCCACCCGTGGCGATCGGACGCGACGTGCAGAGCGGCGCTTGGATCGGCCTCCTCGGCGCAGCGCTCATGGCGATCGGCGGCATCCTGAGCGAGGCCCGCGTCTCGCTGTCGCTCAAGGTGGACCGCGCGGGGTCCCACGGACCGCGAGCCACACAGCACACCCCGGGCGAACCCGAGACCAGGGTCGCGGACCTCCAACCGGAGCCGCTGGATCTCACTGTGGACGACGGCCCGGACCAGACGCGGGCGATGCCGCAGCCGCCGCAGACGTTGCCACCCCGGTGAGACGGGCGACGCTGCTCTCCGCGCTCGCTCTGGGCCTCGCCTTCAGCGGCTGCGGGGGCGGGTCGCCCCATCTCACGCCCGTGCAGCAGACCGACCTGCGCACCCTCCTCACGCGCGCACGCACCGCCGCACAAGAACGGGACCTGCCCTCCACCCGAGCGGCGCTCGACACCTTCGCGGCGCGCGTTCGCTCCTTGCGCGACCACGGCGACCTTGCCGAAGACCGCGCGCAAACGCTCCTGAAGTTCTCCGCGATCACCACGCTCAAAGCGGCCCGCACGATCAGGACCTCGTCCTCGACGCCGGCACCCCCCGCGGATTCGACCGGCGACTGACGTGAGCACCTTGGCCTACGCTCCGGGCTCGACGCTCGCCGACGGCCGCTACGAGCTCGAGCGGATCATCGGCTCCGGCGGCATGGCGGTCGTGTGGAAGGCCGTCGACCACCGACTCGGACGCGCCGTCGCGGTGAAGGTCATCGCC
Source organism: Paraconexibacteraceae bacterium (assembly GCA_963750375.1). Classification (GTDB taxonomy): domain Bacteria; phylum Actinomycetota; class Thermoleophilia; order Solirubrobacterales; family Solirubrobacteraceae; genus Paraconexibacter. The sequence goes on along the minus strand of CAVVQN010000004.1, from coordinate 48,387 downwards.
GACACCCTCGCCGCGGACCCCGCGTACATCGAACGCTTCTCGCGGGAGGCGCGGACCGCAGCGGGACTGGCTCACCCCAACCTGGTGCAGGTCTACGACTACGCCGCGAACGTCCCCCAGCCCTATCTCGTCGCGGAGTACGTCGACGGCGGCACCCTCGCCGACCGGATCGCCCGGGGCCCCGCCGGCCCCGCTGAGGTTCGCGCCGTGGCCGCCGACATCCTGTCCGCTTTGCAGTGCGTGCACCGCGCCGGAATCCTGCACCGCGACATCAAACCCGCGAACGTTTTGATCGGCAGTGACGGCCGCGCCCGCCTGACCGACTTCGGCATCGCTCACCCAGAGAACGCGACGCGCCTGACCCAGACCGGTCACCTGATCGGCACGATCCGCTACCTCGCGCCCGAACTCATCGACGGCGCTCCCGCCTCCAGGCAGAGCGATCTGTACGCGGTCGGCATCCTGCTGCGCGAACTCGCGGGGGCAAAGACCGACCGCGACGTGCAGCAGCTCATCGATCGGCTCAGCGCGACCGTCCCGTCAAGCCGACCTCGCAGCGCTCGCCAGGCCCAGCGCCTGTTGGACCCGCCCCGTCCTCCCGCAGCCGAGCGGCGACACCCGGGCGCCCCTTCCGACGGCACCCGCCGCTCCCGCCGCCCGTCGGCACCGCGTGGGGCCCAGCTCACTGGGGTCGAGCTGACCCCGGCACACCTGGCCGGCCTCGCGGCGCTGGGCCTCGCCTTGGTCCTTACCCTTGTTCTGCTGTTCAACGCCGCCTCCACGCCAGGCGACAAGCCCGCCGCACCCGCCAGGAACGTCACCCTCGACCAGCGCTTTGACCAACTCGACCGGCTCGTCACCGCCGCCGGCTGAGCTCGGCGACCCCCGTCAGAGGGCCCCGATCTGCAGCTGACACAAAAGCGCCAGCCCCGCGTTCGTCGTCGGGTCCGGCGACCCCGCCAGTGAGAACCCCCGCAGCTGACCGCGGGTCTGGGACGCGGCCTTGCCTGGGATGTACCTCGGCAGGACGCTGGACGCCCGCGCGCGGCGCACCTGCGCGACCGCGGCGCGCAGCACCTTCGCGTTCTGGGCCAGCGACCGCGACGCGACCGCGACCGCCTGGACGCGACCTGCCCCGACGCTGAACACCTCCACCCGCGAGGCCGAGCGACGACGTGTGTACACGTCGCCCCCGATCGACCTGACCCCCGCCCGGGCCTGCAGAGCGCGCGCGCTTGTTCCGACCGCGACCTGACGGACCGTGCGGCCGCGCGCGGTGCTCCCCACGAGCTGCACGCTTCCGCCGGGCGAGAGCACGGCCACATCGGCGGCCCGACGGTTCCCCCGCCCGGCCACGCAGTAGGACCACGCGACCGTGCGCTGCTGGGGCTGCCCGGCCTTGGCCAGCAGCGCCGTCCAGTCCGCGCCGATCCGCAGCGCCGGAAGCCCGTCAGAGGTCAGCGCGGTCCGCGGCGTGCGGCACCTGCGCGAGGCCGGCGTGCCGGTGGCGCGCTCCCACATCTGAAGGTACGCCTCCGCCCCGCTGTTCATGTCCTTCGCCATCTGCGCCCCGCCGAGCCGTGCGAGGTCAGCGAACCAGTCGGCGTAGAGGCCGTAATGGGCCACGCCCTCCTTGGCGTAGTCGAACGTCCGGTCCCCGGTCTTCTGTCGGTCGAACGTCACGCCGCGACCGTCGGCGCTCCTGAACGGGTACGCGAGCGTGCCGACCGCCGCCGCACCCACCGGCGAGGGCTGATGTGAGAGCCCGCCAAGGTCGGCGCCATAGCCCCAGCCAAAGGCGTACGGCGTCTGCCTGGGCCGGTAGTCCTTCCAGTCCTTCACGTAGTTCGTCGCGGCCGAATGACCGGGGAAGGCGATCCCGCCGAGCTTCCACAGCCGCGGCCAGTTGCCCGGATCCATCCAGCCGTGCGGCGAGATGACGCCCGAGTACTTGCGCGACTCAAGCAGCGTGAGCGTGTCGTCGACCGCGGCCTGGCTCATGTGATCGGGGTTGACGATCATGCCGAGGTTCATCATCCGGCGGACGACGTGCTTGCCGAGCGCCGTCAGCCCCCTGGTGTTGCAGTGCGGCGCCGGCGGATAGACCGGGGCGGACCCGCCGCCGACTCCCGCACCCGCGAACAGGCCGGCGGCCAGGGCACTGAGCTCGGGGGAGCCGGTCTCGATCGTGTTGTCGCGCAGCTTGCCCGTGCACGTCTTGGCGTCGAAGAACGAGCCGTCGCTGACACGGTTGCCCGAGTTGATGATCAGACCGGTGGCGCCGTCGTCGAAACGCACCCCGGCCAGAGGGTTGTCGAACTTGCCCAGCAGCAGCATCGACCGGACCCCGATGTCGTACATCTCGTCCACATCACGGTCGACCTTCGCCTGCGAGCAGGACGGCTGGTCGGCGCCGCGGCAGTCGAACGGCTCAGAGATCTCGATCTCCAGCAGCACGGCCATCTTGCCCGCGTTGATCACGCGCCGGGCCTGCTGGGGATCGGTGACGATCTCCATGAAACCCTTGCCCGGGCCGCCCGCCTGGGCGTCGATGTACCGCTGCATCTCGTGCATGTCCTTCACGGCGCGCCGCACGGTGTCCATCTCGTTGCAGTTCGTCTGCTTGTTCGTCTGCAGCTCGCACAGGACGCGGTTCTCGTTGACGCCCATCACCATCATGCGCAGCCCCCCGGCCCAGGCCCGCTCGATCCAGCGCCAGTAGGTCCCCTCGTACGTGAGGTTGTCCTTGGAGAACGAGGTGAGCTTCGGATAGCCAGAGGTGTCGTGGGTCGCCAGCGGGTTGCCGTAGTTCAGGAAGTTCTGGAAGGGAGCGTTGATCCCCTGCGGCCCTTCGATGTCCGCGCAGTCGGGCAACGCGAACGCGATCCCGTACTTGTGCCACGGCTGGCCACAGTGAAAGCGACCGCCGAAGTACTCGTAGGTCATCCAGTGCATGTGACCTTCGACGATCCCGTTGACGGTCCCGTACGACAGCGACGGGCCGGGGACAGCGGAGGCGTTCAGCGGGGCCTCCGGATAGACCGCACACCCGTCGGCCGGACGAAGGACCGCGGTCAGCGCCTTCCCGCCCGCAAGCTTCGGCGTGAACGTGAGCGCGCCGCCGGTCGCCTCGCGGGCCACCCATTCGGCCGCAAGCGACGGCTCGGGCGCGACCTTGGCGTCCCCGCCGGCCGTGGCGACGAGGAACGTGCGGTCCTGGAGGTACAGCAGGTACTCCCCGAGCGTCGTGGCCTGCAGGCGGACGTGGTCGGCTCCGGGGACGCCGCCCAGGGCAAAGCAGCCGCCGGCGATCGAATAGCGCGTCGGCGCGTCGGCGGCCCCGTCGGCGTGGGCTCCTGCGATCGGCCACAGCGCCATCAACGCAACGGCGACGACCAAGGAACGGCATCCGTGCTTTCTCATCACGCGCGGACCCTAACCGTGCCACGCCGGCGCTGCGCCGCTTTTCCAAGCCGGACGGCGCCGGTCGTCCGACACCCGAGCGGACAGAGAGCCCCGTCGGTTACGTTCGTCTGCGTGGCGCACACACCGGCGCGCGGCCTCATCCTCGCCCCGCTGCACCTGGCGGCGGTACGCCTGCACCGGCATCCCGGCCGCTGGATCCCCACCGCGCTGGGCGTCGCGCTCACCGTCGCCTGCCTGGGCACCCTGGCCGGCTTCGCCCTGCGAACCGGGGACCGTGTCGCCCACGAGCGGCTTCTGCGGGTCCCGCCGGCCGCGCGGCAGGTCGCGCTCAGCTGGAGCGGCGGCGTCCCGGTCGACGTCGACGCCCGCGCCCTCCGCGCGCTCTCCGCGCTGACCGACGGGCCCCGGACGCGCACCGTCGTGCTGCAGCCGGCGCGTCTTGGCAACCGGATCGTCCGCCTCGCCGCGATGCAGCCCCTGACCAGGTGGATCGCCCTGAGCGACGGCCGGATGCCCCGCACGTGCAAACCCCGCCGGTGCGAGGTCGTGCAGGTCGGCGGCGTGAGGATCCCGGTCACGGTCGCCGGTCGCGGCGTGCACCTCGTCGTCGTGGGGCGGGGCCGGGTGCGCTCGTCGGTGCCCCTCGGCTTCGTGCCGCGCCCGGCCACGGCGGACGCGTCGCCGGACCGGCGCGTGCCCGTGCTCCTCGGCGCCGGCCCGCGCGAGCTGAACGCCCTGCCGCCCCTGCGGACGGTGTTCCGCACCCAGGGCTGGTCGGCGACGCTGGACCTCGGCGCCTTGCACACCTGGCAGCTCCCCGCGCTGCGTCGGCACCTGACACAGGCGAGCCGGGCGGTGCAGGGGCGCGACCCCGGCCTGACGGTGACCGCCCCGGTGGACGTGCTCAGCGACGCGGCCGCGCGTGGGGGCGCCGCCCCCGCCCGCCTGCGCCCGCTGATCCTCGCCGCGGGCGGGACGCTCCTGGCCGCTGTGCTGCTGCTCGCCGGGGCGCTCCGCGCCGACCTGCGCGAGGAACGCGACCGCCTTGAGCGGATCGGCGCGCTGAGGGGACAACGCGCACTGCTGCTCGCCGCCGAGTGCGGCGCCCCGGCGCTGCTCGGAACCGCACTCGGCGCGGCGACCGCCGTCGTCGCCGTGACCGCGCTGGGCCCGGGTCTCGTCCGCCACGCGCTGCTCACCGGCGGAGCGCTCTTGGGCCTGGCGCTGGTGGCGGCCGGGGCTTTCCTCGCGGTGACGCTCGGCGCCGCGGCCAGCGGCCGGACGGCCCGCCGCCTGGTGGAGGCCGCCTTCGTGGCCGTGGTCGCGGCCCTCGTCCTGAGACTCACCGACGCGGACGTGCGCGACGGCGCGAACGGTGCCGCGCGCACCCTCCCGGTCCTGTTGCTGGCCGCCGGCGCTCTGCTCGGCGCACGTGCGTTCCCCGCGGCCTTGCGCGTCGCCGGCCGCCGGCTGCCCGGCGCGCCTTCCGGCCCGGCACGCCTGGCGTGGCTTGACCTGGCGCGGCGACCCGGGCCCGCCACGCTGACCTTCACGGGCCTGACTCTTGCCGTGGCCTTCGCGACCTTCGCCGCCGCCTTCCACGCGACCGTCCACGGCGGGCAGCGCGACCAGGCCGCCTTCCGCGTCCCGCTCGACGCGACGGTCGCACCCGGCCCGACCCTCCAGGGGCCGCTGCAGTCCACGGCCCTGCGGCGGTGGGTGGCAGCGCCGGGCGTGCGCGCCGTGGCGCCCGTGCTGCGGCGTGACGGGGAGGTCGTCATCGGACCGAGCCGCCGTCCGACCGCGGTGCTCGCCGCCCCGGCCGCGACCTTGCAACACGCCGGGATCCGGCAGGCGGCCCGGCTCTCGCCCGCCGCGATACCGCCCGCACGCACCCCCGGGCCCCCGGTCTCGCCGGGAACGACGCTGCGCCTGCGTGCGACCTTCTCCCAGGACACCGCCGACCTGGCCGTCGTCCTGCGCCGTCCGGGCACCGACGGGACGACCACCGTCCTGGCGCTCGCCCCCAGCCGCCGCGATCGCGCGTCGTTCACCGCCCGTGTCCCGCCAGGCCCCGGAGCGGTCAGCGTCGTCGGCATCACGCTGCGCAAAGCCTCGGCGCTGGCGGCAACGGACGGTCATCAGGCCACAAACGACGTGGAGGGCTCGCCGCTGAGCGGCGGCCGCGTGACGCTCGGACCGATCCGCGACGGACGGGACCGGACGCTGGCAGACCCCGCCGGCTGGATCGCCCGCGGTGCCGCCGCCCGCCCCGGCCCGACCGGCCCCGTGCGCTTCGCCTTCACGGCCGACGCGCTCGGCCTCCTGCGGCCTGCCGCGCCCGTCGACCGCGGGCCCGTCCCCGTCCTGACCGACCCCGCCACCGCGGCCGACGCGGGCCGCACCCGTCGCTTCGTGCTGCGCACCGACGGGGTCGACGTGCCGGCCCTCGTCGCCGGCACGCTTGCGTCCGTCCCGAGCATCTCGTCGGACGCTGTCGTCGTCGCCGACAGCCGCGCGCTCCGGGACGCACTGGACGCCCTGAGTCCGGGCGCCGGCGCCGTCGACGAGCTCTGGGTCGACGCGTCCGGCCGCGCGGACCCCGAGGCCGCCCTGCGTGGCGTCACCGACGGGACGACCGTCACGACCCGCGTCATGGTCCGTGACCGCCTGCGTGCCGCTCCCCTCGCGCGCGCACAACTGCAGGCCGTCGACGCCGCCGCCGTCGGCGCGGTGCTGCTCGCGCTCGCCACCCTGGCCGCGGCCATGACGGCGATGCGGCGGGACGGGGCCCGCGCCCACGCCGACCTGGAAGCCGACGGCTTCACCCCCGGCGCCCTGCGCACCGTGCTCGCGGTCCAAGCAGCGACGATCGCCGGGGCCGGTCTGCTCGCGGGTTCCCTCCTCGGCCTCGCGCTCACGCCGGTGACCGCCGCCGCCGTCCGGGCGGGCGACCCTCCTCCCCGCCCGGCGCTGCACGGCACCCTCCCTCTTGCGGTGCTCGGGCCCGCCATCCTCGTCGCGGTGCTCGCCGCCGGGGTGATCGTCCTCGCGCTGAGCCGCCGTGCCTTCCGCAGCCCGTGGCCCGAGGTCCGCGCGTGATCACCGCGACGGCCGTCGACTGCCGCGACCTGTTCCGCGTGCACCGGACCCCGGAGGGGGACGCCGCCGCGCTGCAGGGGCTGACGCTGCAGGTGGCATCCGGTGAGGCCGTCGCCCTGCTCGGCCCCAGCGGCTCGGGGAAGTCGTCGCTCCTGCGCGTCCTCGCCGGCTTCGACACCCCGTCCGCCGGCCGGGCGCAGGTCTTCGGTCACGACCTCTCCCGCGCGAGCACGCGGGCGCGCACCCGCTTGCGCCGGGACCTGCTGGGCCTCGTGCAGCAGCACAGCGAGCGCGTCCTGCCCCCCGACCTGACCGTCCGGGACGCCGTGGCGTTGCCGCTCACCCTCCGTGGGACGCCACGCCGGGACGCCGCCCGGATCGCCGCGACGCACCTGGAGCGCGTCGGCCTGGGTGTTCACGGCTCGCGCCGCCCCGACGAGCTGTCCGGCGGCGAGCGCCAGCGTGCGGCCATCGCCGCCGCCATCGGCCCGCGTCCCCAGCTGCTCCTGGCGGACGAACCGACCGGCGAGCTGGACGCCGCCAGCGCCCGCGAGGTGCTGCTGCTCCTTCGCGAACTGACCGCCGAGAGCGGGATGGCGATGCTGCTCGTGACCCACGATCCCGCGACCGCCGCTGCGATGGACCGCCGCGTGCACCTGCGCGACGGGCGCATCAGCGACGAGGACCGGGGCGACGGGCGCACCGCCGTCTTGGTCGACCGCGCCGGCTGGCTGCGGCTTCCGGCCGAGCTGCTGCGCGAAGCCGGGATCACCGACCGGGCCGCGGCGACGGTCAGCGACGGGCAGGTGGTCCTGACTCCCACGGACACGGGTTCCACAACGGCGGTCTCCGCGCCGGGGAGGGCCGCCCTGCCGCGCGCCGATCACGGCGGCGCCACCGTCACGGCGACGCAGCTGCGTCGCACCTACGGCCCGCTTGTCGTCCTCGACGACCTGACCGTCCGCGTCGACCCCGGCACCTTCGCCGCCGTGACCGGACGTTCGGGCTCGGGCAAGTCCACGCTCCTGCGCCTCCTGGCCGGCCTCGAAGGAGCGGACTCCGGGCGCATCGACATCGACGGGGCGGACCCGGCCGCCGGCGACCGCACCGCCCGCGCGCACCTGCGGGCCAAGCTGATCGCCTACGTCGGGCAGGGCGAGGTCCTCCTCCCGGACCTCAGCGTGCTGGAGCAGCCGGGGACGACGCCGCAGACGCTCGCGCCCTGGCTGGGGCTGCTGGGTCTCGGCGAGCGCGCCCGCCAGCCGGTCCGGCGCCTCTCCGGCGGCGAACGCCAGCGCGCGGCGATCGCCCGGGCGCTCGCCTCAGGCCGTCCGCTGATCCTGCTCGACGAGCCGACATCCCGGCTGGACGCGGCCAGCGCCGACACGCTCGGCAGCGCTCCTTCGCGCCGTCACCGAGCTCCACGGGCGCACCGTCGTCTGTGCAACCCACGACCCGGTCCTCGTGGCCCACGCCGACCGCCAGGTGCAGCTCGGACACCCGCTAGGGCTTTGACGCGGCGAGCTCCACGAGCTTGAGCACCGTGTTCCAGTTGCGCACGGTGACGATGCCGCCGGCCTGCTCGGGGGTCAGCGCCTTGTTCAACGGACTGCCGGTGACCCCGTCCGGAAGCCACAGATGGATGTCCCTGCCGTCGACCGCGAACGCCTCACCCCCGGCCTGCGCGGCCTCCAGCGCCGCGACGAGCGTCGCGGGCGGGGCACCGTCCAGGAACGCGACCATGTGCCGGGAAGGGTTCGTCGCGACCGTCCCCAGCGGATCCGCGTCCGCCGCGGCCTTCAGCTGCGCTGCGGTACGCACGACGACGCCGACCTCGAAGCCGAAGTGCGCCTGGATCCGCGCCGACACATCGCGCGCGACGACCTTCGGCGTGTCGCCGGTGCTCAGCACGACGTTGCCGCTGCGCAGGTGCGTGCGGACGTCCTCATAGCCGGCGTCCGCCAGCAGGGTCTGCAGGTCGGCCATCCCGACCTGCTTGGCCTTGCCGACGTTGATGCCCCGCAGCAGCAGGGCGATCCGGCTCATCGGCAGGGACGGTACCGGTGGGTCCTCGTGACGGTCCGGCCGGACGCCGCGCGCCCGCGGAACCTCAGCGTCACGGTCCGAGGGCCACGCCCGCGCAGGTCCACCACGACCACGCGCCGGCCAGAGCGACGCTGCAGGCGCAGCGGCCTGCCGTTCAGCGTCGCTCGCACCCCGCGCAGCGCGGGCACCCGCACGGTGAAGCGCCGGGACGAGGTGCATGTCCGCTGCGCGGCCTTCGGGCAGGACGCGGTCGTGTAGCAGGCCAGCGGCGGCTCGACAGGGACCGACTTGGACTCATAGAGCGCATAGCTGGACGCTGCGGCGCTTGAGTCCTGCGGGAACGTCGCGAGGTTGATCCCCGGCTGGAAGACCTGGGCGCACGTCGCCAGAGGAATGCGCTTGGGGTCAGCCGGCCCGTCGTGGTTCAGCGCGTCCACCGCCAGCGCGTAGGCGACGGGGTCCACGAGACCGATCGACAGATGCTCGTAGACGTCGTTCGGACAGACGTCCTGCGTGGCGACGTTCGTCCGGGCCCCGTCACCGGTGCGCAGCGACGAGCTGCCGGTCTCCGCGTCCTGGTTGGGCTGGACGATCTCGTCGGTCCGCGTGTAGATGCTCGTGTACGAGATCCCCTTGAACGTCTCCTGGTAGGAGTTCAGCGCCTTCATGAAGTTCGACGTGTCGCTCTGCTGCCAGTTCGCCTCCGCGCAGCCGCCGTTGCACGACGGGCCTGCCTGCGTCGTGCCGTGGTTGGACGGCGCGAAGCCGATGACGTCGTCGACCATCGCGCGCGTGTCGGGCCAGAAGCGCAGCGCCCAGCGCGGCACCATGCCGCCCTGGCTGTGGCCGATGATCGAGACCCGCCGGCCGGCCCTGGCGTGCATCGTGCGGATCGCGTGCACGACGTACTCCCCGGCGACCTGCACGTCCGAGGTCGCGTGATCGGGCAGGTCGACCTGGCACCAGGCGATGCCCGAGCTTGTCCAGCGCAGGCTCGTAGGTCCACGACCAGTTGTCCTTCGCGGTCGCGCCCGTGCCCTGCACGAGCAGGACGGGAGCGCGCTTCGTCGTGGCCAGGGACGGCGAGCACAGCAACGCGCCGTCGAGCTTGGCCACCGGGACGCCGAGCGCCGGGCCCGGCGTGTCGACGGGCGCGAAGACGGGGTCGGCGGCGAGCGCGGCGGGCGCGCCGGCACCCAGGACGGTGGCGGCGGCAAGGCACGCGACGGTGACCGTCCGGCGGACTGCAGGCAAGCGTGGCATCCGTCGATGGTAGGGCGACCCGCCTGCGAGCACGCCGTCAGCGCACCGGCGAGGCCTACTCGTAGACGACGAGATCCGGCCGCGGGACCAGCGCCATGACGCTCTTGGGCGTCATGAGGCCCAGGTCCTCCTTGTAGAAGAGCTTGAAGCCGTGGTGGAAGCGCTCCTTGCCCACGACCAGCGCCTTGTACTTGCCGACCTTGTTCGCCTTGGCACCGAAGCCGTCGACGTTGAAGACGGTCGCCAGGCCGGGGCGCTTGGCGACGAGCTCCGGGTTCGTGACCATCCCGTCGGTGAACTGGTGGATGACGAACAGCTTCTCCGGCAGGTTGTTCGCCTTCGTCAGCTGCGCGAGGTCCGCGCTCGTCTGGTTGACCTCGGCCGCGGTGACCGAGCCGATGACCTTCCCGGGAACCTGGCCGGGCGCCACCCGCCACTCCGGATCCAGCGCCAGGGAGACGTCGGGCTCCTTCAACCACCTGATGAGGCGGCGCATCTCGGTCGGGAAGTCGTTGAGGCCCGGCTGGATGTCGAGGATGAGCAGCGCCTTGGCCTTGCGCGCGGCCCGCAGGTACCGGTCGATGACCTCGGGCGGCGTGTGCAGCGCGTAGGACCCGTCGGCCCCAGGTGATGCGGCGGCGACGGTCGAGATGAGCTCGAGCGCGGGGAGGATGGGCCGGGTCTTGCGCGCGTAGGGCTTGGCCTGCTTCTTGAGCTTGGCCAGCATCTGCTTCTGCGGCCCGATCCCCAGGATGCCGAGCTCCGCGTCCTGCGGGTTGCCGTAGAAGGCGACGACGCGGCGGGCGGGGAAGATCCGCCGTCCGCCGCCCGGCAGCTGGGGCGCCGGACGCTCGTCCTTCGCGGTCGCGACACCCGCCGCGCCCTTGAGATCGGGGTCCTTGTCGCCGCAGCCCCGGAGGACGAGGACGAAGAGCAGCAGGACCAGGGCGCCACCACCGGCGAGCAGGCGCCGACCCTGGGTCGTGGCGGCCAGCCCGGTGACGACGCCCGAGACGGTTGTGGCCACGGCCGCCGGCACCGCCGACCAGGATCGGGCTGAGGCCGCTCGGGGGCTGGCGGTCCTGGGGACGGCGGGCTGCTTGCCCGGGTCCGCGCCGGCGTCGGTCCCCGACCTCCGTCGCGCCCGTTCGGCGGCAGCGGCTTCCCGCTCGGCTGCGCTGCGATCGCCTGACACGCGCCCCAGTCTGCCGGGAATGCCCGCGTCGTTACCAACGCGAGCGCGAAGTGCGACAGACGATCTCAGTCTTGTTTGGGCGCCCGGCGGAAGACGACGATGCGCAGATCGGTGATCGCCGAGCCGCCGAGACGCATCGCGGTCTGCACGCCTTCGGCGCCGAGATCGCCGGCCTCCAGGCCCTTGCGCAGCGCGTCGTGGGCGGCGCGGTCCTCGTCGGCGACCTTGGTGTCCAGGAAGATGACGTGCCGCGGGCGCTTGACCTCGGTGGCGGCGCGCAGGATCGGCTCGCGCTCCTCGGCCGTCAGCGTCTCGAGCCCGACGACGACCGTGTCGCCCGCGGTCAGACGGCGCTTGACCGCAGCGAACAGCAGCTCGCCGGCCTTCTCCTCCACCTGCTCTTCCGGGACCCGCCCGGCAAGCAGCGTGCGCACCTTGTCGAGCGTCAGGACCGACGACTTGTCCTCGATGAGGCGGTCCAGAAAGCGATCGCGCTCGATGATGGACGCGCTGACGATCAGCAGGAGGCTGCCCGGCGTGTACCGCATGTGGTCGGTCGGCGGCAGCACGCGGCACCGGACGGTGAGGTCCGCCGGACGCGGCGGTGCACCGTCTCGGCGAGGCCTGTCGGAGGACCAGCCACCCCGTTCGTCATCGGAGATCTTGACGCTGCGGCCGGTGGGAGGCGGAGTGGACATCCCTCCATGGTGGCGGATACGGCAAATGCGGGGGCTACAGGGGTCCGTCGTACGCCTGCGATCAACACGAAGACAACACGGGGCGGCTACCGTCGTCGGCCTTGCCGTCTCGCCCAGGAGCTCCGATGTCCCGTCGCCTTGCCGTCCTGTCCGCCCTCGTCCTTGCGCTCGTCCTCGCCGCAGGCACGCTCACGATCGCCTCCGCCGAGAAGGATTCGTCCCCGTCGGCGACCGCCGCCGCGCGCCCCACGACCCCCGAGCAGGCCCCGGCCCAGCGCACCCCGGTCAAGCAGACGGAGGGTCACGGCGGCCACGGCGGCGCGATGATGAGGATGGTCCGCACGGTTGTCGTCAAGAGCCTCGCCGCGCGCCTGCAGGTCACCCCGGCCGCGCTGGAGAAGGGAGCGCATGCCGTGGCAGTCGCCCAGTTCACCGAGGCCGCCGAGCGGGCCGGCCTCACCGGGGCCCAGACCAAGGCGCTGAAGGCCTGCCACGCCGCCCGCCGGCGCGCGCGCCAGACGCGGGCGGCCGCCTGTGACCGCAGCGTCATCCGTCCCGCGCTCAAGCAGCTCAAGGCGCTCCCGGCACCGGATCTGGCGGCGCTGAAGACCGAGCTGTCGGACTCCTTGGCGGCCGAGCTGGGGACGACCGGTCCGAAGGTCGTCGACGCTGCCCGGGCCGAGCTCGTGCAGCGTCTGGGGCAGGCCGTGGGCTTCGGTGCCCTGACGAAGACCGGGGAGACGAAGGCACTGGCGTGCTTCGACACCCCGGCCACGTGTGACGCAAAGGCGCTGCGGGCCGAGCTCCGCGGGCCGCTGGCGGCGATGGCCGCCCGTGGGCATCACGGGCAGCGCGGTCACCGCCGCTAGGCCGCGACGGCACCGAGGCGGCCTTCTGTCCTCTACCTTCCAGGCATGAGCACCGTCACGCCCGGTCCCACGCGCCGCCGCGCGATCTACGAGGACGACCACGAGGACTTCCGGGAGTCCTTCCGGCGTTTTCTCGCCAAGGAGGTCGTTCCGCACTTCGAACAGTGGGAGAAGGACGGCATCGTCCCCCGCGAGGTCTTCGCGTCCGCCGGCGCGAACGGCTTCCTCGGAATGCAGGTGCCCGAGGAGTACGGCGGCGCGGGCGTCGGTGACGACTTCCGCTTCAACGCGATCATCGGCGAGGAGTGCTGCACCGCGGGCGTCGGCGGCTTCGGCGTCGGCATCACGCTGCACAACGACGTCTGCCTCCCCTACTTCCTGGAGTACTGCAGCGAGGAGCAGAAGGAGCGCTGGCTGCCGGGCATCGTCGACGGCACGCTCATCACGGCGGTCGCGATGACCGAGCCCGGGACCGGCTCGGACCTGGCCGGGATCCGCACGAAGGCGATCAAGCAGGACGACGGCTCGTACCTGATGGACGGCGCGAAGACGTTCATCACGAACGGCATCAACGCCGACCTCGTCATCACCGCCGCCAAGACGGACCCGAAGGAGCGCCATCGCGGCCTGTCGATCTTCATCGTCGAGCGCGACACCCCGGGGTTCGAGCGTGGGCGCAACCTGGAGAAGGTCGGCATGCACTCCCAGGACACCGCCGAGCTCTTCTTCCAGGACGCCAAGGTCCCGGCCGCCAACCTCCTGGGCAACGAGGGTGAGGGCTTCAAGTACCTCGTCTCCAACCTCGCGCAGGAGCGCCTGTCGATCGCGATCCTCGGTGTCGGCGTCGCGGAGGCCGCGCTGCAGGCGACGATCCAGTACGTGCAGGAGCGCCAGGCCTTCGGTCAGTCGATCGCCAAGAACCAGGTCGTCCGGCACATGCTCGCCGACTGCCGGGCGGAGATCGACTGCGCGCAGGCGTTCGTCGACCAGTGCACGGAGGAGCTCGGCCGCCACGCCCTGACCCCCGAGCGCGCCGCGTCGGCGAAGCTCATCTGCACCGAGCTGCAGGGCAAGGTCACCGACCGCTGCGTCCAGCTGCACGGCGGCTACGGCTACATGACCGAGTACGCCGTCGGGCGGATGTACGCCGACGCCCGCGTCACCCGGATCTACGGCGGCGCGAACGAGATCATGAAGGAGATCATCTCCAAGGGGATGAGCCTGGGCTGATCCCGCCTTGGCGGTGCCGGCACGCCGGCACCGCCAGGATGGTGCTGCCGCCGGGTGGCGCTACCGGCCGCCCTCGATCGTGAACGTCACGATCGAGACGCGTCCGTCGCCGACCGGGCGCCGGGCGCTGACCCGGGTGTCCGGCCCGCTCGGCGCGGCGGTGACCCTGAAGTTGCGATAGCGGGTGATCTCGTGGCCGTACAGCGCCTGCTTGGTCACGTACCCCGAGACGTCCCGTGCGGCCGCGCAGCTGAAGTACCGCGACCGCAGACGTGCGACGCGGGCGGTGAGGATGAGGCCGCCGCCGTCGTCGCGCCGGTAGGAGAGGTCTGAGCTCTTGCAGATGCGCGACGACGAGCCCGCGGAGGCGGCGTCGAGGCCCGAGCCCCCGAGGACGGTCGCGCCCAGGGCGATCAGGCCGACGGTCAGCCGACGGCGGTGAGCAGGGTTCGTGACGGTGGGCATGCGCGCACGCTACCCGCGCCGCGGGAGCGGCGCGACCGAACCGCTGCGGCCGTGGACGCAGCCGAGGGCCGCTCAGGCCGGCGAGAGCGACCGCGCCGGCGCCGGCGCGGCTGGTGCGTCGTCGAGCTCCGGTGCCTGCGTCGCCTTGACCGCCGTGGGCTGCAGCCCGCGCCTGGTCGGACGGGTCACCTTCAGGTACTCGGCCAGGTAGTAGCTGCCGATGACGAACGCCGCAGCCAGCGACCTGGATGCCGACCGTCTCGTAGGTCCCGTAGATCTCGAACCAGGAGCCCAGCCACACGGGGACCGTGAACGGGAGGTCGTGACGCGGGATCCAGCCGAGCTCCTGGAAGCTCAGCGCGGTGCCGCCGATCATCACGACGAGCACGACGCCGACGAGGCCGCCGGTCACGATGAGCATCTTCTTGTAGGGGAGCTTCGTGTGGAGCCAGAAGGTGAGGACGCCGACGACCGCCGTTCCGGCCAGGCCGAGCGCGAGTCCTTCCAGCACCGGTCCGTTGCCGGACTTCAGCTGCAGGTTCTGCAAGAACAGGACGACCTCGAAGCCCTCGCGGTAGACGCTGGTGAAGCCCAGCGCGATGAGCCCGAGGGTCGCGCCGGCACCGCTGGTCGCCAGGAGCTTCTTGCGCTGCTTGTGGTGACGGCTGATCCACGAGGTCCAGTAGACCTTGTGGACGAACCAGTTGAGGATGAGCAGCAGGACGACGACGGCGACGAAGCCGGTGATCGCCTCGAGCTTGGGGCCCAGCGAGCGAGGCAGCGTCGAGGACGGCCTGCACGACGAACCAGGTGACGACCGCGAAGCCGAAGGCGACCGGCCGCCCCGAGGACGACCGGGCCGGCGGCGCGAGCGGTTGGCACCGAGGAACGATGCGGTGATCGCCGCGAAGATGAGCACCGCCTCCAACCCCTCGCGGAAGACGATGATCGCGCTGTTGAAGACGACGGTCGTGTGGCTCTGCGGCCCGGCCACCTCGGTGGGGTCGACCGGCCCGGTCGAGGCCGTCGCCATGAGATAGACCGCCCCGGTGACCACCGCCAGCGCGAGCATCCACCACGCCATCCGGGTCGTCCCGGAGGACTCCGGGGAGGCGGACGAGGCGTTCGGGGCCGGGGCAGGCGCGCTCATGGTTAGGCCATCCTAATCACAAATGCCGACTCGTGCCGTCGGAAATCGCGGTGAGAACGTTCTCCGGGGCACCTGATCCAGGATCAGACGGCCACCGGCGCCCCACGATCCGACAGCTCGACGCCCTCCGCAGGCCCGGTCGGCAGGTCCCCGCCCCGTGCGACGTCGCTGGCGCGCACGGTGCTCGACGTAGGCGAGGATCCCCGCCGGGACGAACGCGACCGCCGTCATGGCCAGCGCCCACCAGTACGTGTGGGCGAAGGCGGCCGCCAGCGGGTCGGCGAGCTGCGCACGCACGCCCTCGGTCAGGGGCTGCCCGGACAGACCGTCCCCCACCACCGACCGGGACCGGGCGGCCACCGGCGGCAGCGGTCGCCGCGATCTCCGTGGTGATGCGGTTCTGCAGCAGCACGGTCAGCAGCGCGACGCCGAGCGAGCCGCCGACGCGCTGCAGCACGTTGAGCTGCGGCGTCGCCCGCGGGACCTGCGAGCGGTCCAGCGTCGCGTACGCGGCGGCCATCGCGGGCATCATCGTCGCGCCGAGCCCGACGCCGCGCAGCAGCAGCCCGACCGCCGAGCAGCCAGTACGACGTGTGCGGCGCCGACGAAGCAGAAGAGCAGCGTCCCGGCGAGCAGGATCGTCAGGCCCACGAGGACGACGCGGACCCGCGCCGACGCGGTCGGTCAGCCGGCCGCCGACGTTCATCCGCGATCGCCGCGCCGAGGCCCTGCGGCACGAGCAGCAGCCCCGCCTGAAGGGCGATTCGCCGCGGGCGATCTGGTAGTAGAGCGGCAGCAGGATCATCGAGCCGAACAGCGCGATGCCGATGAGGAACGTCGTCCCGCCGGCCGCGGCGAACCCCGGCCGCGGAAGAGCCGGATGTCCACGAGCGGGTGGGTCGACCGCAGCGCGTGCACGACGAAGGCGACGAGCAGGACGACGCCCAGGACGATCGGGGCCAGCGACCGACGCGGCGCCGAGGCTGCGCTGCGTCCCGTACTCGCTAGGCCGAAGACGAGCAGCGCGACGCCGGGCGACAGCAGCGCCAGGCCGCGCAGGTCCAGCGGGGGGCGCTCGTCGGTCGGCCGGTCGCGCCCCGCCCGCACGCTCGCGCGGCAGCAGCCGCCACGCGCAGCACCAGGCCGCCGGCGCCGACCGGCAGGTTGACGAAGAAGATCCAGCGCCACGAGAGGTTCTCGACGATGCAGCCCGCCGATCACGGGGCCGAAGACCGGCGCGAGCAGCATCGGCACGCCGACGACGCTCATCACCCGGCCCATGCGCGCGGGCCCGGCGGCCTGCGCGAGCGTGATCATCCCGACCGGCATGATCATGCCGCCGGCCAGGCCCTGCAGGACGCGGAAGCCGATGAGCGACTCCGCGCTCCACGCCAGCCCGCACAGCGCGCTCGTGACGACGAAGGCGGCGACGACGGTCATCCACACGCGCCGCGGGCCGAAGCGCTCGGCCGCCCAGCCGGTGAGCGGGATCACGGTCGCCAGCGCGAGCAGGTAGCCGGTGGAGACCCACTGGATCGTCGACAGCGGCGCGTCGAGGTCGCACCCGCAGCGTCTCCAGCGCGACGTTGACGATCGTCGTGTCGAGGATCGACATGACGGCGCCGACGATGACGACGACGGCGATCGCGCGGACGTCCTTCGGCAGTTCGCGCACGCGCTAGCGCTCATCCCGACCGGCACGCGGGTCCAGCGGCCGCGCTGAGCGCGAGGTCCTCGCGCTCCGCGCCTCCTCTGCCGCCATCGTCTCCTGATGCCCTTGCCGACGGGGATCAGGCCCGTGATCGCCGAGCGCGACGAACGCGACGATCCCGTCATGAGGAACGCGTGGGTGTAGCCGCTCTCGGCCGGGAAGCGCCGTCGACGATCGTGTCCGACGCCAGCATCGAGGCGGCGATCTGGGCGCCGACCGCGCCGCCGATCGAGCGCATGATCGTGTTGACGCCGGTCGCCACGCCGGTGACCTCCGCCGGCACCGCCTGCACGACGAGGTTGGCCATGGCCGCGAAGGCCAGGCCGATACCGAGCCCATGAGCAGCGCCCAGGCGGAGATGAGCCAGATCGACGCGTGGGAGGCCGACAGCGAGGATGTAGGCCACGCCGCCGGCGCCGCCCGAGCACCAGCGGCAGGCGCGACCCGAAGCGCGTCCCGAGGTAGCCGCTCAGCGGCCCGGCGAAGAGCATCACCAGGGCGCTGGGCAGCAGCACCAGGCCCGCGCGCTGTCGTCGACAGCCCGAAGCCGTACCCCGTGCCCTTCGACGCCTCGACAAGCTGGGGGATGAGGATGTAGGAGCCGAACATCGCGAAGCCGACCGCGAACGCGGCGAGGTTCGTGGACCACACGGCCCGCTCGCGCATGAGGTCCATGTCGACGATCGGGTCCTCCACGCGCTTCTCGTAGGCGACGAAGACCGCGGTGAACACCGCGCCGAAGGCGAACAGCCCGAGAACGCGGCCGGAGCCCCAGCCCCAGGCGTTGCCCTGGGAGACGCCGAGCAGGCCGGCCGCCAGCAGGATCGTCAGCAGGACGCCTCCGCCGTAGTCGATGCGGGCCTGCACCCGGACGGGGGACTCGGGGACGAAGCGCCAGGTCGCCGCCGCCGCGATCGCCGTGAAGACCAGCGAGGACCAGAAGATCCACGGGACGGAGAGGTGGTCGACGAGCAGGCCGGCGGAGACGAGCCCGGCGCCGCCGCCGATGCCGAAGGTCGAGCAGATGAGGCCGATGGACGAGGCGACGCGCTCGCGCGGGAACTCGTCGCGGATGATGCCGAAGGCCAGCGGGAAGATCGCGCCGCCGGCGCCCTGGACGGCGCGGCCGAGGATGAGCACGCCGATCGAGCTGCCGAGCGCGCAGATGAGCGAGCCGAGGCCGAAGACGCCGAGCGCGTACGAGCAGGATCTTCTCCTTGCCGTACATGTCGCCCAGGCGGCCGAGCAGCGGCGTGGCGACGCTGGAGGTCAGCAGAAAGATCGTCAGCAGCCACGTCGACGGCTCCTGGGTCGCGCCGTAGTCCTCCTGGATCGACGGCAGCGCCGGGATGATCATCGTCTGGGCCAGCGCGTAGGCCATGGCGCCCAGCGCGAGGATGGCGAGCGTGCGCGACGGTGCGGCGCGCTCGACGGTCGGGGCGGTGTGGGTCACGGCTGGAGCTCCTCGATGGCGGCGGCAAGGCGGGTGAGCAACCGGGCGGCGCCGCGCCGCTCGGTCGGGGTGAGCTGGGCGTAGATCGCCGCCCGGGCCTCCAGGACACGTGCGTGCTTGGCGACCATCAGCTCGCGGCCGTGCGGGGTCAGCCCGATGAGGACGATCCGCCGGTCGCCCGCCTTCTGGCTCCGTTCGGCGATCTCGCGCTGGACGAGGCCGTCGAGCATGCGCGTGGCGGTCGGCGCGCTCACGCCCGCCGCGTCCGCCAGCTCGCCGACGCACAGCTGGTCCTCCGACGCCAGCAGCGGAGCCAGCAGGAGGTACTGCGGCTTGCTGAGCTCGGGAACGGCCGGGGCATGGTTGAAGCGCCCGGCGACGCGGCGCTGGGCACGCCCGAACTCTTCGAGGGCGGCCGAGAAGGCCTCGAGGCCGGCATCGGTCGGGGGCGTGGCGAGGACAGACATGTTGAGCATGCTAACACTTTGCGTGCTAAACGAATCTTGAACGTGACAGGCCTGTGCGGATCCCGACAACGGCCGGAGCCCCGGGTACGCTGCCCCGCAGATGGACGCCCAGCTCAAGGCCCTCGCCGACGTCTCGCTCGCGCTGACCAGCGCGGAGGAGTTCCTCGACGAGCAGGCGCATCTGAACGCACGCGAGGCCCTGGACCGGGCCTCGGAGGGCCTCGCCGCCCTCCGTGCCCAGTGGCCGCAGATGAGCGCCGGCGAGCGCAAGGTCGTCGGCTCCACGGCCGGCCCGTTGCGCGACCGCCTCGACGCCGGCCGCGCCCGCCTGCCGCGGCTGAGCGCCCTGACCCAGGTCGCGCCCGAGCCCGGCGAGGAGGACGAGGAGGACGGCAGCGAGCTCGAAGGCGACGGGCCGGCGCCGCCCGCTGCTCCCCAGGAGCCCGCGTCCCCCTCGTGATCCCGTTCGACCTGCAGTCGCACTCGACCGTCAGCGACGGGGAGCTGACCCCGGCGGAGGTCGTCGCCGCTGCGGCCGCCGCCGGGGTGCAGCTGCTCGCGCTGACCGACCACGACGCGATCGACGGCGTGGACGAGGCGCTTGCCGCCGGGGCCGTCCACGGGGTGCGCATCGTCCCCGGGGTCGAGCTCAGCGTCCTGGACGAAGGCCGCCAGGACCTGCACCTCTGCGGGTACCTCATGGACCACCACCACCCGCAGCTGACCGCCACGCTCCTGGCCTGCCGCGAGGATCGCTCGTCCCGGGCGGACCGGATGGCCGACGCCCTGGAACGCTGCGGCGTGCAGGTCGACCGCACCTCGCTGCACGAGCGCAGCGCCTCCGGCGCGGCGGTGGGCCGCCCGCATGTGGCGCAGGCCGCCTGGTCGCACCCGGCCAACGCCGATCGCTTTGCCGCCGAAGGTCACGCCGGCCCCACCGACGTCCTCGTCGCCTACCTCATCCCCGGCGCGCCGGCGTTCGTGCCCCGTCCTGCGCCCTCGATGCAGGAGGGCATCGCGCTCATCCACGAGGCCGGCGGTCTGGCCGTGTGGGCCCACCCGTTCTGGGACCTGGCGGGCGCCGAGGACGTGACCACCAGCATCGACCGCTTCGCCGATCTCGGGCTGGACGGCGTGGAGGCGTTCTACGTCGCTCACGACGAGGTTCAGACGCGAATCGCCGCCGAGCACTGCGCCCGGCGCGGTCTGCTGACCACGGGATCCGCGGACTTCCACGGCCCCCACCACGCGAACTTCAGCAGCTTCGGTGCCTTCCGCACCTACGGGCTCAGGCCGGAGCTGGGACCGATCGGCGAGGTCGGCCAGGGATGACGCGGCGAACGCCGGGCGAGCATGGCCTCGTGGCGCCGTAGGCAAGCGGCCTGACCCGCTACCGTCCGCCGCCGAATGGACGCCATCCAAGCCATCGTCCTGGGCATCGTCCAGGGCCTCACGGAGTTTCTCCCGATCTCCTCGTCGGGGCATCTGCGCATCGTCCCGGCCCTCTTCGGCTGGGAGGACCCCGGGGCGGCGTTCACGGCCGTCACGCAGTTCGGGACGATGGCCGCGATCCTCATCTTCTTCCGCCACGACCTCTGGAAGATCGTCGTCGCGACGCTGCGCTCGATCCGCGAGGACCGCTGGCACTCGGACGACATGGACGCAAAGCTCGGCTGGTACATCGTCCTGGGCACGATCCCCATCGGGATCTTCGGCCTGGCGTTCAAGGACCAGATCGAGAGCGGGGCGCGCTCCCTCTACCTCATCGGCACCGCGCTCATCGTCTTCTCGTTCGTCATCCTGCGGGCCGAGGCCGCCGCCAAGCAGGAGCGCGACGTGAAGGACATCACGCCGCGGGACGGCCTGGCCATCGGCGTCTTTCAGGCGATCGCGCTCATCCCGGGGGTCTCGCGGTCCGGCGCCACGATCTCCGGTGGGCTCTTTCTCGGCTTCAACCGGACCGACGCCGCGCGCTACTCCTTCTTGCTCAGCGTCCCCGCCGTCGTCCTGTCGGGATTGTTGGAGCTGCGACACATCGGCGACAGCGGCAGCGGCAACGCCGGCGCGGTCCCCACGGCCATCGCCACGCTGCTGGCGTTCGTCGTCGGGTACCTGACGATCGGCTTTCTCCTGAGGTTCGTCGCCCGGCACTCCATCGCGGTGTTCTGCTCCTACCGCATCGCGCTGGGTGCCCTCGTCCTCGTCCTCGCCGGCTCGGGCGTCATCTCCTGACGGAGGCCCCGGCCTCAGGCGGGCGCGAGCAGGCGCTCGAGGCGGAAGGTCAGCGCCTCGACGGCGAGCTCCTCCGAGGCGTTGACCTCGCGCAGGGCAAAGCGGGTGTCGTCGACGAGCGCGATGCCCTGGCGCAACGCGTGGGCGTCGCTGAACCGCGCAGCATCCTCCTGGACGGCGGCCGCGCGGTCGGAGTGGTGAACGAGCTCGGGGGCGCCGTCGACGGTCACCGCCACGTCACGCAGCCACAGGCCGACCAGCCCGAGCGCCTGGTCCAGAGCCTGGACGCGCGCGCGGCGACCCGCCCGCTTGCCGACCTCGACCGCCTCGCGCTTGGCGCGGGCCTGCTCCTTCTGCGGGAGGTAGGGGAGGTTCTCCGCCAGACGGTCCTCCACCGTCTTGACCGCGCCATCGCCGTGGGCACGGGCCCGATCAAGCAGCGCCGTCCACGGCCGATCGTGCAGCCGCTGGGCGATGCAGGCGCGGGCCGTGGCCTCGGCTCCGGCCCGGAGCGCAGGCCCCTCCCCCAGCGCGAGCGCCAGGGCGCGCTCGCCGTCCCCGAGTCCCAGACGCGCGCAGGCCAGCGCCTGCTCGGGCGGGACGCGCGATGCCAGGCGCTCGGCCAGGCGCTCGACCGTCGGCGCCTCGAAGCGCACGGCCTGCAGACGGCTGCGGATCGTCGGCATGACCTCGCCGAGACGGTCGGTCAGCAGGATGAGGTGCGCGAACGACGGCGGCTCCTCCAGCGTCTTGAGCATCCGGTTGGCGGCGGGATCGTTGAGCGTGTGGACGCGCTCCAGGACGAAGACCCGGCGCCGGGACTCGAACGGGGTGCGGGTCGACGCGGCCACCACGGGCTCGTCGATGTCCCCGACGACCATCTCGTTCGCGCCGCTCGGGACGACCCACGTGAGGTCCGGGTGCACGCCGTCCATGACGCGCCGTGCGGCGTCGCGCGGGTCCTGCGCCCCCTCGGACAGCAGCACGGCCGCGAACTGCCGTGCCGCCTCGCCCTTGCCGGCCCCGGCCGGGCCGTGGAAGAGGTAGGCGTGCGAGGGGTGACCTGTGGGTGGGAGCGCGGCGCCCAGGACGGCCCTGGCGTGGGGATGGTCGTCGGCGGCGGGCAGGCGGGACACGGTCAGCGAGGGTAACGCGCACGGCAGAAGCTGCGGCGTCCCGCCGCTGTGGGAGGCTGCCGTGGTGACGCAGGGAACGCTCATCACGATCGAGGGCCTCGACGGCGCCGGCAAGAGCACGCTCGCAGCGGGGCTCGCGGCCGCGCTGCAGGCCCGGGGCGTCCCTGCGACGCTGCTGCGTGAGCCCGGGGGCGTCGTGCTCTCCGAGCGCATCCGGACGCTCGTGAAGGATCCGTCGCTGACGGTCGACCCGCGCGCGGAGGCGCTGCTCTACGCCGCGGCGCGCGCGCAGCTCGTCGCCGAGAAGCTCAAGCCGCTGCTGGACGCCGGGGCGTGCGTCCTGCTGGACCGCTTCGTCGATTCGTCGCTGGCCTACCAGGGCGCAGGGCGCGGCCTGGGGATGGACGCCGTCGCAGCGATCAACGACCTGGCGACAGGCGGACTGCAGGCCGACCGGACCCTGCTGCTGCGCCTGGACCCGGCGGCCGGCCGTGCCCGCCAACGTGGCCGCGGCGAGGCGCCAGACCGCCTGGAGCAGGAACCGGACCCGTTCTTCGACCGGATCCGCGCCGCCTACGACGAGCTGGCCGCCGGCGACCCGGCACGGTTCCGCGTCCTGGACGCCACGGCCAGCGCCCCGGACGTGCTCGCAGCCGCGGTCGCGGCGGTGGACGACCTCCTCTAGCCTGGTCCCTCGCTTGATGAGTGCGCGCCACGCCAGCTTCCAGGTCGAGCGCTTCGAGCGGATCGACGCCTCCCCGGGGGTTGTCCTCCTCCGCCTGGCCGGTGCGTGGTCAGCACCCCAGCGTGAGCGGTTGCCGGCCCCCGCGCTCTTTCTCGACGACGGGCGTCGCACGCATCGCCTCCCGCCGCTCCCCGGGCCCGACGACGCATCGCCGCTGGCGACCCCCGACGGAACACCCTGGCGTGCGGCTTTCCGGGTGTCGAGCGAGCTCATGGGCGATCGCGTGGCGTTCGCGCTGGACGCCGGGGACGGGCTGCTCGTCGACCTGCCCCGGCCGGGGCAGCACACGCGGAAGCCCTCGACGGCGGCCCCGGCACCCGCGCGAAGGGGCGACGACGCCGGCGGAGGTGGCGCGAGCGACGGGCCGGCCGTCCGGGAGCTCCGGCACGCCGTCGAAGAGGAGCGCGTCCGCCGGGGGCAGGCCGAACGTGCCGCCGACGAACGCCGGGCCGCGATCGCCGAGCTCGAGCGGCGGCTGACGGCCGAGCGCGAGGCGCGGGTCGCCGCGGAGGAGCAAGCCGAGGCCGAACGGGCTGCGCGTCAGGCCGGTGAGGCTGCGGCCGGCGCCATCTCAGGGCGAGCGCAGCAGGCCGACAGCCGGATCGTCGCGCTCGAGCAGCGGGTGGCCGATCTCGTGCGCGACCGCCGGCAGGCCACGCAAGCCGCCCAGCAGGCGCAGGCCGAGGCGCTCGAGGCGCGCGAGCGCGTCGCGGGGGCCACGGTGACCGAGCAGACCCTGCGCGCGCAGCTGCAACAGTCGCGGCGGGACCTCGAGGTCGCGGTGGCCGCAGCGCGGACGGAGACCGAGGCCCGGCTGCGCGAGCAGGGCCGCGCCGAGACCCAGGAGCTCGTGCAGCGGGCCGCTCAGGAGGTGGACGGTGCACGCGCCGAGGCGGCCGCGGCGAGGGCACAGGCGCAGGCTGCGGCCGACGCTGCGCGAGCTGACGCGGAGGCCGCGCGGGCGGACGCCGAGGCTGCGCGGGAGGACGCCGCACGGGCGATCGCCGCAGCCGAAGAGCGCGCGGCGGCGGGGCTGAGCGCCGGCGGCGAGGAGGCGGCCGCGCGGGTCGCCGCCGCCCAGGAGGCAGCGACCGAGCGGGTCGCCGCCCTCGAGGCCGCGGCCGCCGAGCAGGTCGCCGCCCTCGAGGGCGCGGCCGCCGAGCAGGTCGCCGCCGCCGAGGCCGCGGCCGCCGAGCGCGTCGCCGCGGCCGAGCGGGCGGCGCACGCCGCGGCCGAGCAGGCGGCGCTGGAAGCATGGCGCACGCGTGAGCAGGCTGAGGCCGACGCCCGCGCGCTCCGGGAGGCGCTCGAGGCGGACGCCAGCGACGCCAAGGAGAGCGCCGCCGCCCAGGCCGCCCAGGCGCTGGAACGGGCGGCGGCCGTCGAGGCGCGGGCGGACGAGTCGGTCGCCGCCGCACAGGAAGCGCTGCGCGCCGCGGAAGCGGACGCCGCAGCGCAGGCTGCCGCGGCCGCTGCGGCGCAGGAGCAGGCTGAGACCGCAGCCGGGCAGGCCGCCGATGCTCTGGCGCGGGCAGCCCGTGAGCACCAGGAGCGCGAAGACGCGATCCGCGCGGCCACCGAAGCCGCCGAGCTTGCGCAGGCCGAGCACGAGGCAGCGCTGAGGGCCGTCCGGGAGCAACGCGACGCGGCGCTGGCCGCAGCGCAGGCCCAGGGAGCGGCGCAGGTCCGCGAGGCGCAGCAGAAGCGTGACGAGGAGCTGGCGCAGGCGGCAGCCGAACAGAAGGCGGCGCAAAGCGCCGCGCAGGAGCGCGTCCTCGCGGCGCTCGCCGAGCGCGACAGCGCGCGGGAGGCCGCAGCGGCCGCGATGGCCGCCGCTCGCGAGGCCGAGGACCGCGCGGGCGAGTCGGCCGGCGAAGCGGCCGCACGGGCTGCTGAGGCGACCGCCCGGGCAGAGGCCGCCGAGCAGGCGCGCGCGGCGGCAGAGGCCGACCGCGAGGCTGCTGCCGCGGCGCGGGCCGCAGCCGAGGAGGCGGCCGAGACCGCACGAGCGGACGCCGCGCGGGCGTTGGACGAGGCCGCCGCCGCCGTCCGCGAACAACAGGAGGCGGCGGAGGCCGCGCGCCGGGAGGCCGACGAGCAGGCGGCGCTGGCGACGGACGCGCAGGCGACGGTCGAGCGCGTCGGCGCCGAGCAGCGCACGCTGCTGGCACGGTTGCGCGCGGACGCCGAACGCGCGACCGCCGAGCGCGAGGCGGCCGTCTCTGCGGTCCGAGAGCGCGCTCAGCGGGAGGTCGCCGCGCGCGACGCCGCGCTGGCCGAAGCCCGGCGTGAAGCGCAGCTGGCGCGCGAGACCACGCGGGAGCAGGTCCAGCGTGAGGCCGACGGCGTCCGGCAGCAGCAGCTTGAAGCGATCCGCGAGGAGGCGGCCCGTGAGCTCGCCGAACGCGACGCCGCGCTGGCCCAGGCACAGGTGGCTGCGGCCGAGGCACTTGAGGCCGCGGCCGCTGCGTCAGCCCTCGCCGAGCAGACCGCGCAGGAGCGGGATGCGGCGCTGACTTCTGCTGAGGCGCGACGGGCCGAGGCGGAGGAGGCCCTGCAGCGCGCCGAGGCCGAGACCGCCGAGCGCGAGGCGCACATGCGCGCCGCCCTTGCCGAGCACTCCGAGCGTGGCGAGCAGACCGCAGGACAGCTCGAGGCCGCACAGCTCGCGCTCGAGGGGGCCGAAGCGGACCTCCGGGCGCGTGACGCGGCGGTGGCGGAGCTGCAGATCGAGCTCGACGAAGCCCGCCGCGACGCCGAGGCACGCGAGCGTCGCCGCCAAGAGGCCGAGGCGAACGTCGCGGCGACGCTGGAGGCCCGCCGTGCGGCGGACGCGCGCGCAGACGCCGCAGAGCGTCTGGCCGAACAGGGTGCGCTGGCCGCTCAGGAGCGCGATGCGGCGGTCGCTGCCGTGCGCGAGGCGGAGGCGCGGATCGCGGCCCTGTCGGCGTCCTCGCGGGAGCTTCAGACACAGCTTGAAGCGGCATCCGGCGAGGCGGACGCCAGGCGCGCCGCTGAGGAGAAGGCCGAACGGGAGGCCCGTCAGCGCGCCGCGCTCGAGCGCGAGGTCGCCGACCTGCAGGGCCTGCGGGCAGCCGCGGAGGAGCAGGCGTCAGGGCGCCGGGCCGCGGAGGCTCGCCTCCACGAGGCCGGGACAGAACTCGCCGAGCTGCGGGTCGCATCCGCCGACGCGCAGGAGCGCGCTCAACAGGCCGAGCGCATCGCGCGCGAGCAGGCGGACGCTGCCGCAGCGGCCGTGGCCGAGCTCGAGGAGACGCGTCTGGTGGCCGCGGAGGCCGAACAGCGGCAGGCCGAGCGGCTGGCGGCACTGGAGGCGCAAGCTGCCGAGGCGCGGGACGCGGCAGGCGAGCGTGTCGCGCAGCTTCAGGCGCAAGCGGCCGAGCGAGAGGCACAGGCCGTCGCCCTGGCCGAGGCCGTGGAGGCGGCGCGGGCCGTCGCCGACGCGCAGACAGCGGAGCTGGAGACGGTGCGCGCGAGCCTGGTCCGGTCTGAGGACGAGCGAAACCAGCACGCCGAGGTGCTCGAGGCGGTCGGTGTCGAATTGGAGGCCGCCAGGCGCGAAGGCGCCGAGGTCGCGGCCGACCGAGAGCGCCTGACAGCGGACGTCGAGCAGGCCGGCGCGCGTGTGGCGCAGCTCGAGCAGCACCTGGCCGGCATGCGTGAAACCGCCCAGGAGGCGGAAGCCGCCGCGCAGGTCGAACGTGACGCTGTCGCCGAGGCGCGGGCCGAGCGGGACGCGGCCCTGGCCCGAGTGCAGGTGGAGCTGGACGCGGCCCGCGCCGAGACGGCGGACCGCGAGAGCGAGGCGCAGGCCGCAGCGTCCGAGGCGCGGAAGCTCCGGCAACGGCTGGCGTCGGCGCTGCAGGCTGCTGATGCGGGCGTCGCCGCGCATGCCGCCGAGGTGGAGGAGCTCCGCAGCCACCTGACCGCCGCCGAGCAGGCCCAAGCAGAACGCGACGCCGCCCTCGGGCAGGCGCGGACCGAGCTTGAGGCGCTCCGCGCTGAACTTGAGTCGTCGCGCTCTGACGCGGCGGCACGCGATCGCCAGGCCCAGGCTGCGGCCGCCGAGGCGGACGATCTCTCCCGGCGTCTCGCCGCGGCACAGGACGCCGCCGAGGCCGGCGCCACCGAGCACGCGGCGGCGCTGCTGCAGTTGCGCGAAAGCCTTGCGGCCGCGCAGGCGCAGATCGCCGCCCGTGACGAGCACGCGCAGGTGACGGCGGCCGAGCTCGCCGCGGCACACGCGCGGCACGCCGAAGAGGTCGAGGTCCTCCGTGCGCATCTGGCCACGACCGAGCACGCCCAGGCACAGCGCGTCGTCGAGCTCGAGCAGCTGCTGGAGCAGGCCCGGGCGGCTCACGCGGCCGACGCCGATGCCGCCCAGGAGCGACACCGAGCCGACGCGCAGGCCCTGGGCGCGCGCATCCAGACGCTCGAGGAGGAGCTCCGGCACACCGAGGCCCAGGCCGCCGCCGAATCCGAAGCGCTGCGGCGGGACCTCGCGGCGCACGCCGCCGAGGCCGAGGCCGCGGGCCTCCGGCACGACGACGAGGCTGCCGCCCGGACGGTCGCCGAGCAGCGGGCCGCGGAGCTGCAGGAGGATCGCGACCGCCTGGCCGTGCTGCTGGAGGACGTCCGCGGGGAGCATCGTGACGCCGAGCGCGAGCTCGTCGAGGCCCGGGAGCGCCGAACCGAGCTCGATGCGCGTGTGGCGGCGCTCCAGGCCGACCTGGCCACCGCCGCGGCCGCCGCCGAGGCGCAGCAGCAGGCCGGCGCCGCGCTCATGGCCGAGCGCGCGACGCTCGCCGCACAGCTCGACGAGGTTCGCGCGGACAGCGAGCAGGCGGCTCAGGACTCCGACCGCGTGCAGGCCGAGCTCGAGGAGCGCGCGCGCGGTCTCGAGGCCGAGCTCGCGCGCACGGCACAGGCCACACAGGAGCAGGGTCAGCGCGCCTCCGCCTTGGCGCAGGAGCGCGCGGCGCTCGTGTCCCAACTCGACGATGCGCGTGCTGCCGGGGATGCCGCCGTCGCCCGCGCAGACACGCTCGCTGCGGAGGTCGCTGAGCTGAGCGCTGCCGGCGGCGACCTGCACGAGCAGCTCACCGACCTCCGCGACGAGCTCGTCGCCGCCCGCGAAGCGGCCGAGAGCCATGGAGCCGCGGCCGCTGCGCTGCGGGCCGAACGCGACCGGGTCACCGCCGAACGCGACGCTGCCACTGCTCGGGCGGATGGCCTCGCGGCCGAGGTCGCCGAGTTGAGTGCTGCCGGCGGTGACCTGCACGAACAGCTCACCCACCTCCGCGACGAACTCGCCTCCGCGGGCGAGGCCACCACAGCCCTGCAGGCCGAGCGCGACCACCTCGCCGCCGAACGCGACGCCGCCTCCACACGCGCCGACGCGCTCACCGCCGAGGTCGCCGAGCTGAACGCTGCCGGCGGCGACCTGCACGAGCAGCTCACCGACCTCCGCGACGAGCTCACCGCCGCCCGTGAGGCCGCCGCCGCCCACGACGCCACGACCGCAGCGCTGCAGGCCGAACGCGATCAGGTCACCGCAGCGCTGCAGGAGCGCGAGCAGCGGTTGACAGCCCTGCGGACCGACCACGACCAGGCGACCGCCCAGCGCGACGCTGCTGTCACCCGTGCAGACACGCTCGCCGCCGAGGTCGCCGCGCTGGACGCCGCCGGCGGCGACCTGCACGAGCAACTCACCCGCCTACGCGACGAACTCGCCGCTGCCCACGAGTCCGCCGCCGCCCACGACACCTCGACCACCGCGCTGCAGGCCGAACGCGACCGCCTCATCTCGGCGCTGCGGGAGCGCGAGCAGCTCGCGACCGGCCTGCAGGCCGAACGCGACCAATTCGCCGCCGAGCGCGACGCCGCCGGCGCCCGCGCCGACATGCTCGCCGCGGAGGTCGCCGAGCTCACCGCCGACGGCGACGACCTGCACGGCCAGCTCACCCACCTCCGCAAGGAACTCGCCGCCGCCCACAGGGCAGCCGAGAGCGCCGCCGCGACCCACGACGCCACCACCGCCGCGCTCCAGGTCGAGCGCGAGCAGCTCGCCGCCGAGACCGAACGGCTGCACGGCGAGACCGAACGGCTCCTCGACGAGTCAGAGCGGCTCCAGGGCGCGTTGGCCGCCCTCCGGCGCGAGCGTGACGCCGCCACAGCCGCCGCGGCCGGCCTCGACGCGACCCTCGCCACCCGCACCGCCGAGCGCGATGCTGCCGCAGCCCGTGCCGACGGGCTGGCCGCCGAGCTCGCCGGACTCCATGCCGCCGGCGGCGACCTGGATGCCGAGCTCGTCGCGGTCCGCGACGGCCTCGTCCGTCGCGACGCGCAACTCGACGACGCTGCCGGGCAGATCGAGGCGCTTCAGCGGGCGTTGGACGAGCAGCGCGCACAGACGGAGGAGGCGCGCGCGGCCACCGCAGCTGCCGAGTCCGAGGCCGACGCGGCCCGCGACGCCGCCGCACGCGCCACCGACGCGCTCGCCCGGGCAGCCGCCCCGGATTCAGCGGCGACCCTCCGGCCGGGGTCGGTCGCCCCCTCGCCCATGCCGGCCGAAGCACCGGCCGCCCTCGTCACGCCCGCCCGCCGTGCCCGGCGCCTGCCGGTGCCGAGCGAGCGCACGCTTGCGGTCCTCGTCTTCGCCTTGGCGACCGCCGCCGGCCTTGCGCTCCTGGTCGGCGTCGTGCGCATCCTCTTTCAGAGCTGACCGGCGTCAGGGGGTCGCCGGCACCGCGCCACCCGGCACGACGGCCGGGTCGACCGGGAGCGAAGGCACGGTCGTCGGCGTGACCGGCGGGCCGGGCAACGGCGTCCCCGTCGCGGTCGCGCTGTCCCCCGCCGGCGCCTGGAAGGACAACGCCCGGAAAGCCAGGGTCCGCAACAGCGGGTTGTGCGGGTCCAGCGCAAGCGCCTTCGTCGCCGCCCTGAGGAACCCGGCACGGTCCCCGAGCGAGTACGACAGGGTCCCCAGCTGCGTCCACGCCCGCGCGCTCTCGGGCTGACGTCGCACGGCGTCCAGCAGGGCCTGACGCGCCTCCAGCGTCCGTCCGCGCCGCGTCGCGATCGTCGCGGACACGAGCAGCGGTTCGACGCTCAGCGGGTCAAGGCGCGCTGCGAGGTCTGCCTGCGCCGCAGCGCGGCGCAGCTCGTCGGCGCTGACCTGCGTCCCGCCGACCGCCTCCTGCGCGGCGTCTGCCTTGCTCGACGACCAGGCCGGCAGGACGGCCGAGGTCGCGTACGCGAAGAGCGCAAGGGTCAGCACCGCCACCGACACCACCGACCCGGGCCGCACGCGGGTCTCGCGATCGGGGTCCAGGAAGAAGACCCCTCGGCGTGCAGGCGACACCGCGAGGCCCGCCACGACGTCCGGGCGGACGCCGCGACCCCTCGGTCCAGCCGCGAGCACCCCGAGGAAGAGCAGCGGCGGGAGCGTCACGCCCGGGATGTCCCAGTCCCAGTCGTAGGCGCCGTGCGCAAGCCAGGCGACCGCGGCGGCCAGCAGGGCGACGGCGCAGTCCCGCTCGCGTCCGCCCTCCAGCCGCCGGACCCTCGCGACGGCCGCCCACAGCAGGGCGCCGATCCCGCCGTAGGCCAGCAGCAGCCCGACGAGCCCCGTCTCCGCGAGAAACTGCATCGGCACCGAGTGCGGCTGCGTCACGGAGATCGTGTTCCTGCGGTACTGCAGATGGGTCACGCGGAAGGAGCCCGCACCCCAGCCGCCGATCGGGCGGTCGGAGAACGCGCCCGCCGCCTCCTGCCACCACACCCAGCGGTTGCCGGAGTTCGTCGTCGCCAGGCGGGACGCATCCAACTGCTTGTCCTGCGTCGGGACGGTGAACGAGCGCACGGCGTCGTCGACGTTTGCCGGGAGGCCCTTCGGCGAACCGGCGGCGCCCACCGCGGCCAGGCAGACGACGAAGGCGGCTGCGGTCACGGCCACACGCCCGGCAGTCCGCGTGCGTGCGTCGCTCCAGCGCACCCGGTCCTCGCGCGCGAGCAGCGCGCGGGCCGCGACGGCCAGCACCCCGGCGCTCACCACGATGATGAGGGCGAGGACCCGACCGTCGGAGATCCGGTCGCCGAGGGGGACCCCCGACCCCGTGAGCGCAGAACGGGTCAGCGCGTAGGTCAGCGGGGCGGCGGCGCCGAGGGCGGCCAGCGCGAGGACGCAGATGCTCTTCAGGCGGCCCGCCCCGCCGAGGGTCACGAGCACCGCCACTGCCGCGGCGAGGCCCAGCAGGCCGCCTCGCGAATACGTCATGCCGAGGTCCAGCACGAAGAGGGCGGCCGCCAGGACCGCACCGACGCGAAAGCGCGCGGACCGCGTGCGGTCCAGCGCCAGGCGCAGCGCCACCGGGAGCCCCATCACGAGCACGAGCGCCAGGGCGTTCCAGTACTGCAGCGGCGCGCGCAGCCGGGCCAGGCCGCCACCCTGGTCCAGGTCGAAGAGCCCGCCGACGTGCAGCCCCGGGAACGTCTTGCCGCCGAGCGCATACAGCGCGACGGCGACGACGATCCACAACCAGCCGACGGCCACGCGCTCGGCCGAGCGGATGAGGCTTGCCCCCAGCACGAGGCCCAGGCCCGCGACGAGCGTGTAGCCAAGCCCACGGTTGATCTGCGTCCACGTGCGATCCGGGGCGACGGACCACAGGAGCGACAGCCCGCACCAGACGGCGAAGGCCAGCAGCAGGAGGACACCGGCCTTGGCGAGCGTCGGGGCGCGCAGGCGGAGCGCCGGGTTGCCGGTGAGGATCGCGCCGCCACCGAGCAGCGCCATCACGGCGAGCGCCAGCTGCACCCTCGTCTCGGCCGGAGTCTCCGTCGCGCCGTGCGCGAAGATCGCGTAGGCCAGCGTCACCAGCAGCCCGGCGAGCAGGGCGACCGGGGCGCGCCCGGACGGTCCCGGGTCGGTCGTCCGTCCGCCCGCAGCAGGCGCCACGAACGTGGGCTGGGGAGCGGTGTGGGCCATCGACTCGAGGGCCGACGCTAGCATCCAAGGACGTGATGCGCCGTCCTCGACGCCTGACCCTCGCTGTGCTGTGCGCGCTGCCCCTGGCCCTCGGCCCGACGGTGGCGGCGCACGCCGACGCCTTCGACGACGTCTTTCAGGCATACCGGACGACCGGGACCATCGATCCGTGTCAGTTCAGCGCCGCGAAGCTCGCGAAGGCCAAGACGCAGATCCCCAACGACTACGACCAGTACGCGCCGGACTTCAAGGACGCGATCGACGCGGCGGTCAAGGCGCGCGCCGGCGGAGCGTGCAAGGCGAAGTCCGACAAGGGCCCGGCCACGGGGTCGGCCGCCGTGCCGCCAGGCCCGGGCACCGGGACGCCCTCCGCCGGCGCTCCGGCCGGATCGTCGCCGGCACCGGCACCTGCGGGCGCCCCGGCGGCCACCGCCGCCACGCCGGGGGCAGCCACGCCGACTCCGCAGCCGGCCCCCTCCGTCACGCCTGCGGCCTCCGTGACCGACGGCGCCATCCTCACGGCCGCATCGGCGACGGACGACAACGGCGCCGGCCTCCCGGCGCCGCTCGTGGCCTTGGCCATCGTCGCGTTGCTGGCGGCGCTCGCTGCCGCGCTCGTCGCCCTTGCCCGGTGGTGGGCGGTGGACCCTGCATGGATGCAGCGCTCGCGTCACGCGACGGCCGAAGCCGGCTGGCGTACCTCGGCCGCCTGGGCCGAGTTCACCGATTGGCTGCGGCTCGGGCGCTGAGCGTCCGGCCGCCGCCTGGGAGCACCTCCGCTGTCCGTTCGCCGCGAGCCCCGCGCCGGGCTCGTCCTGTTGACGGTCGTCGCCGCGCAGATCCTGTCGATCGCGTCGGCGACCGTCGTCGCTGTCGCGCTGCCGGATCTCGGGCGTGACCTCGGTGCGACGGGCACCGAGCAGCAGTGGGTCGTCGACGCGTTCGTCCTCGTGCTGGCGTCGTTGCTCATCGCCGGCGGCGTCTTCGGCGACCGGCGCGGACGCAAGGCGGCGTTCCTCATCGGCGTGACGACCTTCGCCGCGGGCTCGCTCGTCTGCACGGTCGCGCCGTCGGTGACGGTGCTGCTCGTCGGACGGGTGGTGCAGGCGGTCGGCCCCGCCCTCGTCCTCCCCGCGTCGCTGGCGATCGTCTCGGAGGTCTTCCCGGACCCGGCGGCGCGGGCAAGGGCGATCGGGCTCTGGGGCGCGGGATCGGGGATCGGGCTGGCCTCAGGACCGACGCTCGGCGGGGCGATCGTCGACGCGGTCGGGTGGCGCGGCGTCTTCGCCGTCAACGTGCCGATCTGCATCGGACTCCTCATCGCCGGCTGGCGCGTCATCCCGACCGTGCGCCCCTCGCGGGCGGTCGTCCGGTTCGACCTCGCAGGCGCGATGTCGCTGACGGCGGCGACCGCGACCCTCGTCTTCGTCATCATCGAAGGTCGGGAGGCGGGATGGCTGTCGCCGCTCGTCCTCACGGTGGCTGCGATCTGCCTCGCGGCGGCCGCTGCCTTCGTCCGGGTCGAGCGCCGGCACCCCGCGCCCCTCGTCGACCTCGGCCTCCTGCGGCACCGTGGCTTCGTCGTGGCGAACCTCGGCGGCGGTGGGGCGTCCTTCGCCTTCGTCGGCTGCGTCGTCTTTCTCTCCGTCTTCCTCCAGCAGGTGCAGGGCCGGCCGCCCGGCGAGGCAGGCCTCTGCCTGCTGCCGCTCGGAGCGATGACCGCGGCCTGCGCTCCGATCGCCGGGCGCCTGACCGCCCGCATGGGCCCGCGCGCGCCGATCCTCGGCGGCCTCGCGTTCGCGACGGTCGCGATGACGCTGCTGACGCTGCGGCTCGCCGTGGACCTGCCGGCCGGCGAACTGGCGCTCATGCTCGGTCTGTTGGGTTGCGGGATCGGCCTCGCACTGCCCGCGATGACGGTGACCGCGGTCGCGTCGGTGGAGCAGGCGCGTGCGGGGATGGCGGCCGCGGTGCACAACGCCTGCCGCCAGATCGGTCAGGCGCTCGGCGTGGCGGTCGTCGGCACGATCGTCTTCGCGCGTGCGGGGTCCGTCTCCGACGGTGGACGGCGTCTGTCTGGCGCCGACGCGGTCCTCTGGACGAGCGGGCTGCACTCCGCCCTGGCGGTGTGCGCAGCCCTGCTCGCGGTCGGGCTCGTGGGGATCGCGCTCTTCGTCCCGCGCGGGCTTCTGGCGCAGGCCTGAACGCGCCGCGGCGCCTCCTATCCTGGACGGAAGGAAAGTGCCGACGTTGCGGGTTCATCTCCCCGTTCCGTCCGGGAGGTGGCGGACACTGTCTCGTTACCACCAGATCCATAAACATGCCGCCGCAAATTGGGCAGATTCGCGGCGATGAGAGGAGTAGAGGGGCACTTGGAAGGCGTAACGCAGACCACACCCAGCACCACCGTTCAGACAGGCTCCGCCCTGTCGATCGCCCGGAAGTACACCACACCGGGCGTCCACCCCTTCGAGACCGTGGACTGGGAGCTGCGCGACGCGCGCATCGGCTTCGGCGACAAGGTGTCGTTTGAGCAGAAGAACGTCGAGTTCCCCAAGACGTGGTCGCAGAACGCGACGAACATCGTCTCCCAGAAGTACTTCCGCGGCCAACTGGACTCGCCGGCCCGCGAGCGCTCCGTGAAGCAGATGGTCGGCCGTGTCTCGGGCACGATCGCCGACTGGGGCCGCCAGCGCGGCTACTTCGCCACGGCGGAGGACGGCGACGCGTTCGAGGCAGAGCTCACGTACATCCTGCTGCACCAGATGGCGGCGTTCAACAGCCCGGTCTGGTTCAACGTGGGCTTCGAAGAGAACCCGCAGTGCTCCGCCTGCTTCATCCTGTCCGTCCAGGACACGATGGACTCGATCCTCGACTGGAACACGCGTGAAGGCAAGATCTTCCGCGGCGGCTCCGGTGCCGGCATCAACCTTTCGAACATCCGTGGTTCGACCGAGCCGCTGAGCAAGGGCGGCACGGCCTCTGGCCCTGTCTCCTTCATGCGCGGCGCCGACTCGTGGGCCGGGACGATCAAGTCGGGCGGCAAGACGCGCCGTGCCGCGAAGATGGTCGTGCTGGACATCGACCATCCGGACGTACGCGAGTTCATCTGGTGCAAGGCGAAGGAAGAGGACAAGGCCGCGGCCCTGCGTGACGCGGGCTTCGACATGTCGATCGACGGTGAGGGCTTCAAGTCGATCCAGTACCAGAACGCGAACAACTCGGTCCGCGTGACCGACGAGTTCATGGAGGCCGTCCGCGACGACAAGCCGTGGTACTTCAAGGCCCGCAAGACCGGCGCCCCGGTCGGCGATCCGGTGCCGGCCCGGCAGCTGCTGCAGGAGATGGCGGAGGCCGGCTGGCGCTGCGCCGATCCTGGCATCCAGTTCGACACGATCATCAACCAGTGGCACACGTCGCCGAACTCGGGGCGGATCAACGCGTCCAACCCGTGCTCGGAGTACATGCACGTCGACGACTCGGCCTGCAACCTCGCCTCGCTGAACCTCATGAAGTTCCGCAAGGCGGACGGGTCGTTCGACGTCGCCCAGTTCGAGCACTGCATCGACATCGTCCTGCTCGCGCAGGAGATCGTCGTCGGTCCCTCGAGCTACCCGACGGAGCAGATCGGCGTCAACGCTCGCGCGTTCCGGCAGCTCGGCCTGGGCTACGCCAACCTCGGCGCGTACCTCATGTCCAACGGCATGCCGTACGACTCAGACCACGGCCGTGGAACGGCCGCCGCCATCACCGCGCTCATGACCGGTCGCGCCTACCTGCAGTCCGCGAAGATCGCCTCGGCGATGGGGCCGTACGAGCGCTACGCGGAGAACCGCGACGCGCACAACGGCGTCATGCGGATGCACCGCGACGCCGCCTACTCCATCAACGACGAGCTCTCCACGGACACGCCGTTGCTGGAGGCCTCCCGTGCCGTGTGGGACGAGGCCGTGGCCGCGGGTGAGCTCTACGGTTACCGCAACGCGCAGGCGACGGTGCTCGCGCCCACGGGGACGATCTCGTTCCTCATGGACTGCGACACGACCGGTGTCGAGCCGGACTTCTCCTTGGTGAAGTTCAAGGAGCTCGTCGGCGGCGGCAACATGACGATCGTCAACGGCACGGTGCCGCTGGCGCTGCAGACCCTTGGCTACGCGCCGGAGCAGGTCGAGCAGATCGTCGCCCACATCAACGAGCACAACACGATCGTCGGGGCCCCGGGGCTCAAGGACGAGGACCTCTCGGTCTTCGACGTGGCGGTCGGCTCGCAGGCGATCAGCCACATGGGTCACATCAACATGATGGGCGCGGTGCAGCCCTTCATCTCGGGGGCCATCTCCAAGACGGTCAACATGCCGAACGACGCGACGGTGGAGGACATCGCCGACGCGTACATCAAGGCATGGGAGGGCGGCATCAAGGCGCTCGCCATCTACCGCGATGGGTCAAAGACGGCGCAGGCGCTGCGCACGGACGCGCAGAAGGAGAAGAGCGCGGACGAGTTGGCCGCGACCGTCGAGGGCCTCTACACCCAGGCGCAGGTCGACGAGCTCGTCGCCGAGGCCGAGATCAAGGCGAAGCTCGAGGCGACCGGCGCGGCCGCCACCCGCAAGCGCATGCCGCGTGAGCGTCAGTCGATCACGCACAAGTTCTCCATCGGCGGACACGAGGGCTACATCACGGCCGGCATGTACGACGACGGCACGGTCGGGGAGATCTTCCTCACCGACATCGGCAAGGAGGGGTCCACCATGCGCGGCATGATGAACTCCTTCGCGACCGCGATCTCGATCTCCCTCCAGTACGGGGTGCCGCTCGAGACGCTCGTGAGCAAGTTCGCCTACATGCGCTTCGAGCCCGAAGGCATCACGCAGAACCCGGAGATCCCGTTCGCCAAGTCGATGCCCGACTACATCATGCGGTGGCTGGCGTCCCGGTTCCTGGACGCCGACGACCAGGAGGAGCTGGGCATCCTCACCCCCGCGGTGCGCGCTCGCAAGATCGCGCAGGACGTGTCGCTGTCCGTGCAGTCCTCGGACACGAACGGCCCCACGGCGCCGACCGGCGGGCTGTTCTCGCCGACGAGCGCCCCTGAGGCGTCCGCCGGCGCGGAGCCTGCCGCGGCGGCGTTCACCGACACCCCGCCCGTCGTCCCGGCGCGCATGGTCGGGCTGGACCTCGGTCCGGCCTGCGGCCAGTGCGGCGGCATGATGCAGCGGACCGGGTCGTGCTACACGTGCGGCAGCTGCGGGAACAACACCGGCTGCGGCTGATGCTGTAGACGGCCACGGCGCTGTCAGCCGAAGCCAGAAGCCAGAAGCAGGAACAGAGGGCGGCCTATCGGTCGCCCTCTCGTCTGCTGACGGGTCACGCACCGCGTCCGGCCGCCCCGGCAGACGATCCTGCGCGAGCACGATCTACGTCTGCGTCCACGCGGGACGAGCAGCTCCGTGTCGGCGTGCGACGGCCCTGTCCAGCGCGAGCGGTGCGGGAGCGTCGCGCGGCCACGTGCCTCCTCCCAACCGGTAGGGCACGGTGCCGGCGCCTCGGCCCGGCAACGGCTCAGGCCGCCGCGCCCGCCTCCGCCCGCTTGCGCAGCAACGGCATGACGTCGTCGG
This sequence comes from Paraconexibacteraceae bacterium, assembly GCA_963750375.1. GTDB lineage: Bacteria > Actinomycetota > Thermoleophilia > Solirubrobacterales > Solirubrobacteraceae > Paraconexibacter. The sequence continues at coordinate 10,571 of CAVVQN010000004.1, read as the reverse complement.
TGAACTGCTGCATGAAGCGCTGCTGATCGTCGCCCGGCCCGTGGATGACGAGGTCCTGGAAGCCGAGGTCCAGGTACGGGGCGATGCGGTCCACGACGTCCTGTGGGTCGTCGGACACGATGAAGCGCGTATGGGCCTGATCCAGGTTCGCGTCAGCGACGCGCTCCATCTCGATCGGGTCCTCGATGCCTTCCTTCTGCTCCGGCTTCAGCGCGAGCGCCGCCCACCAGTGGCAGGCCTTGTAGGCGAAGTCCAGATCCCGGTCGTAGGAGACCTTCACCTCGATCATCCGGCGGATGTCCCCGGCGTCGCGGCCCGCGGCCGCAGCACCCTCCTCGACCTTCCCCAGCAGCGAGGTGTAGAGCTCGGCGTCCTTGCCGCTCGTGCAGATGAAGCCGTCCCCCACGCGGCCTGCGAGCTTGGCCGCCAGTGGCCCGGACGCCGCGACGAAGATCGGGACCGGCTCCTCGGGCCGGTCGTAGATCGTCGCGTTGGACGTCTCGTAGAAGTCGCCCTGGAAGGTGACGCGTTCACCCGCCCACAGCTCGCGGATCAACGCAATCGCCTCGGCCAGGCGCATCCGGCGCTCCTTGCGTCCGGGGAACTCCACCCCGGTGGCCGGCGTCTCGTTCATCGCCTCGCCGGACCCGACCCCGAGGAACATCCGCCCCGGGTTCATGACCCCCAGCGTCCCGAAGGACTGCGCGACCATCGACGGGTGGTGGCGCAGCGTCGGGGTCAGGACGCTCGTCCCCAGCGTGACGCTCGACGTCGCCTGCCCGGCCGCGCCAAGCCACGTCAGCGCGGACGGCCCGTGCCCGCCGTGGTGACGCCACGGCTGGAAATGGTCGGACACCGCGACGATGTCGAAGCCCCTCGCCTCGGCCTCCGTCGTGAACGCCAGCAGCTCGCGCGGGCCGAACTGCTCTGCCGACGCCTTGTAACCGATTCTGATGCCCATGGGTCACCTGATGTTATGCCCGAGGCGACCCGTCGACGCGCCCGGCCTCCGCGGCGGCCGTGCCTCCTTACAAAGCGTGAGCAGGTCACCCTCGCGCTCACCGCGGGGCTCGGGCTGGACCCGATCGTCGCCGTCACCCGCCCGGGCGGGACCTCGGTCGACCTGCCCCGCAACCCGATCCGTCTCTCGGAGACCCCGGCGACCTACCGGTCTGCCCCGCCCGACCTCGGCGGCGGGGCGGGGACGGTCGCGGCGGCCCCTAGACCGTCGGGAGCAGCGGCGACCGCACGTCGGCGTGCAGTCCGCGAGGCGCCGCCAGATGCTCGAGCATCAACGCCGTGTCGGCGATCGGTACGCCGGTGAGGTGCTCCTCGCGCTCCTCGAAGTCCGCGACGACAGCGGCCAGCGCCCCACGGTAGGCCGCCTCGTCACCCGCGGCGAGCGCGTCGATGGCCGCCGCTGCCCGGCCGAACGCCGGCGAGGGAGCAGCGCGCATCGCCTCGCTCGAGGTCCGCGCCATGTCGTCCTGCTGGAGCACGAGCGCGCTGATCGCACGCGCATAGGCGGCGGGCGGCGAGACGTCCTCGTCGGTGAGGACCGACAGCGTGTGCTCGGCCTGCGCAGTCCCGTCCCCCGCGATGATCGCGGCCTTCAGCGCGCCGATGAGGCGGCCGAAGCTCGCCGGCGGCGCAAGTTCCCAGGACTCCCGATAGAGCTGCGCGGCCTCCCGCATCGCCGCAGCAGCCGCTTCGGGGTCCGCCCCCGTCAGCAACGCCCGGTGACCGCGCTGCTCGGCGGCTATCGCTTCGAGCAGCCGCTCCTTGTGCGGTCCGTCTGCCATGGCCATACCAGCGAGCATATCGAGCAGATGGTTGATCATGCAATCACTTGCTCTACACTTCGGGGGATGCAGCTCGGGGCCTACACCTTCGCCGACGTCGCGCCCGCAACCGGCCAATCCCTCGCGCGGGCCTCCCACCACCGGATGCAGCGCCTCCTTGAGGAGATGGAGACCGCCGACCGCGCCGGCCTGGACGTCTTCGGTGTCGGTGAGCACCACCGGTCTGACTACGCGGTCTCCAGTCCCGCCGTCGCGCTGGCTGCCGGTGCCGGACGTACCGAGCGGATCCGCCTCACCAGCGCCGTGACCGTCCTCAGCTCGGACGACCCCGTCCGCGTCTTCCAGGACTTCGCCTCGCTGGACCTCCTCTCCGGCGGGCGCGCGGAGATCATGGCCGGACGCGGCTCGTTCATCGAGTCCTTCCCCCTCTTCGGCCGCGACCTGGACGACTACGACGAGCTCTTCGCCGAGAACCTGGACCTTCTGCTCGCCCTGCGCTCGAGCGAGCACGTCACCTGGTCCGGGCGTCACCGCGCACCGTTGCACGGGCAGTCCGTCTACCCGCGCCCGCTGCAGGATCCGCTACCCGTGTGGGTCGCCGTCGGTGGCAATCCGGCATCAGCCGCCCGAGCCGGGACCCTGGGCCTGCCGATGGCGATCGCGATCATCGGCGGACAGCCCGCGAGCTTCGCCCCGCTCGCCGAGCTGCACCGCCGCGCTGCGACGGCAGCCGGCCACGACGCGTCGAGACTGCCTGTCTCGGTCAACGCCCACGGGCTCGTCGCCGAGGATGACGAGACGGCCGCGCGCACGTTCCTCGGCCCCTACCGCCAGGTCATGAACCAGATCGGGCGTGAGCGTGGCTGGCCGCCGCTGACGCCGCAGCAGTACGACGCAGGGCTCGCCCCGGACGGACACCTGCTCGTCGGCAGCCCGCAGACCGTCGCGACGAAGATCCTGCGCCAGCACGAGCACCTCGGACACGGCCGCTTCCTCATGCAGACGAGCCTGGGTGCGATGGACCACGACGCCGTCCTGCGCTCGCTGCAGCTGCTGGGCAGCGAGGTCGCATCGCTCGTCCGTGCCGGCCTGGCCGCAAGCACCGGCGAAGCCGGCCCGCAGGCCGGCGCTCCTGCATCAGGCTGAGAGCCGGACAGGCAGCGCCTTGAGCTGGTTGGCGAACGGCGACTCGACGTGCCGCGGCGTTCCGGCCAGCTCCATCGCCGGGTAGCGGCGCAGCGTCTCCTGGAAGAGGAGCCGCAACTCCAGGCGGGCGAGCGCGGTCCCGAGGCAGAAGTGCCGGCCACCGGCGCCGAAGGCCTGATGCTCCGGGTTGCGCTCGACGTCGAAGCGGTCGGGGTCCTCGTAGCGCGTCTCGTCACGCCCCGACGAGACGTACCACATGACCACGCCCTCGCCTTCGCGGATGGGCTGACCGTGCAGCTCGGTGTCCTTCGTGGCGGTCCGGCGGAAGTGGGCGAACGCGGGAAACATCCGCAGGCTCTCCTCGACCACGCCAGGGATGAGCGATTCGTCGGCCAGGACCTTCGCCCGCTCCTCAGGATGCTCGATCAGCGCGCGCATGCCGCTGCAGTACGTGGCCTTCGTCGAGTCGTTGCCTGCGGCCAGCAACAGGAAGAAGCCCATGACGATCTCGTGCTCCTCGAGCTTCTCGCCATCGACCTCGGCGTGCACGAGGACGCTTGTCAGGTCCTCGGTCGGACGCTCGCGACGTTCCGCGATGAGGAGGCGGCAGCGCTCGAAGATCTCCGGGACGTCCCGCTCCATGACGGTCTGGACGCCTTCGGGGTTCAGGTCAGGGTCACCGGCCCCGAGCACCGTGCTCATGAGGCGGGCCCAGAGCGCATCGTCCTCGGGCGGGATGCCGAGAAAGCGCCCGATGACCCGGGAGACGACGGGCTGAGCGACGTCGTTGACGAGATCACACGTCTCGCGACCTTCCAAGCCGTCCAGGACGTCGCAGACGATGCTGCGGATGACGGGCTCGTGGTCGGCGATCCGCGCCGGCGTGAAGCCGCGCTGGAAGAGCGCCTTGAGGCGGTCGTGCTTGGGCGGGTCCATCCCGATGAACATCGCCTGCGTCAGCTCGAGCGGCAGGACCGCGTTGCCGATCGCGGTGATCCCGCCGAGCGCCGAGGAGTACGTGCGCCAGTCCCGGCTGACCGTATGAATGTCGTCCTGCGTCGTGACAGACCAGAAGCCAGGCTCACCCGGGTACTCGGTGAAGTGGGAGGTCCAGTGCACCGGGCACTGACTGCGCAGGCGCCCGAAGGTCTCGTGGGGTGGCCCGTCGAGCCACAGCTCGCGCTCGGTGACGAGGATCTCGTCCAGCGGCACGGCGTCCGCGGTCGGGGTGTCGGCGGGGCTGGCATCGGTCGACATGGCGCGAGCCTAACCCGCCGACTGGCCGCCTGGCCAGTCCCGGCCGGTTCTCGTGCGGACACGGGGTCCGACGTGCGAGCATGGCGCGCATGACGACGTATGACCTGAACGGCAAGGTGGCGCTCGTGACGGGCGGGGCGCGTGGCATCGGCTTCGCGACGGCGCAGGCCCTGATCGGCCGCGGAGCGAGGGTGGTGATCGTGGATCTGCACGCTGCCGACGTCGAGGCTGCAGCCTCGCGGCTGCACGACACGCGGGCGCTCGGCCTCGCCGCCGACGTCACCGACCGCGGCGCACTGCAGCGCGCTGTCGCCACGACCGTCGAGCGCTTCGGGGGCCTGGATGTCGTCGTGGCCAACGCCGGGATCGCCTCCCGTGGGTCGACGTTCCGCGCGATGTCGACCGAGACCTTCGACCGCGTCATCGACGTGAACCTCAACGGGGTCGTCCGGACCGTCGAGGCAGCGTTGCCCCAGATCGTCGCCCGGGAGGGCCACGTCGTCGTGATCGCCTCCGTCTACGCGTTCATCAACGGCATGGGCGCCGTCCCCTACGCGATCGCCAAGGCCGGCGTCGAGCAGCTCGGCCGCGCGCTGCGCATCGAGCTCGCCCCGTTCGGGGCCAGCGCCACCACCGCGTACTTCGGCTTCATCGACACCGAGATGGTCCACAAGGCGCTGGACGAGGATCCGCTCTCGGCCAAGCTCATGGAGGTCGTCCCCAAGCCGCTGCGCAAGCGGCTGCAGCCCAAGGTCGCCGGTGAGGCGATCGTCACGGGCATCGAGAAGCGCTCGGCTCGTGTCATCCGCCCGCGCCGGTGGGCCGCCCTGAGCGTCGTGCGCGGCGCGATCAACCCGCTTTCGGACCGCGCCATGCGGGGCAACGCCGCGACCCTCGACCTCGTCCGGCAGTTCGACTCCCGCGAGGGCGAGGAGCAGCCGACGACGGCCTGACGTCAGCCGTCGCCGTCCGGCGGCGGACCCTGTCCAGTGGACCGCTCGGCCGCAGCCAGCCGCTCGGAGGTCTGCTCTGCGCGGCGCTCGAGCTCCCGCATGCGCACCGGGGACGTCTCGCGCATGCCGTAGGACTTGGCCCGGTACAGCGCGAGCTTCTCCCGCGCATACCGCGCCTCGGCGCGCAGGTGCTGCAGCTCGTGCGACTCGCCTGCGTTCATGCCGTCCTCATCGCCGCGGGGCGGACGGGGACGCTCACGCGGCCGCCGCGCGCGGGCGCGAACGTCACCGCTCGACGGGCGGTCGCCTCCGCGCCGGCGGTCTGGGGGGCCGGCGGCGCGTCACGGAGGACGACCGCCAGCACCTCACGCATCTCCATGAGGGCGAAGCTCGCGCCCAGGCACCGGCGCACGCCGCCACCGAACGGAATCCACTCGTAGGTGCCGGGCGGCCGACCCTGCAGAAAGCGTTCGGGGCGGAAGGCCAGGGGCTGTGGATACAGGTCGGCCCGGCGGTGCAGGAGGTAGATCGACGGGGCGACGTTGACGCCTGCCGGGAGGTCCCACGGCCCCAACGTCATCGGCGCCGTGAGCTTGCGCACGACCGCGGGGACCACCGGCCGCAGGCGCAGCGTCTCCTTGATCACGGCGTCGAGGTACACCGTCCCCTCTCCGCGCTGCTGTTCGTCCCGCAGCTGCGCGAGCGCACGCGGCTCGCGGCTGACGCGCTCCAGCGTCCAGGCCAGCGCCGTGGCCGTCGTCTCGTGGCCGGCGACGAGCAGCGTCATGAGCTCGTCGCGCAGTTCCTTGTCGGTGAGCACCCGCCCGTCCTCGTCGTGGGCGGCGAGGAGCATCGAGAAGATGTCACCGCGATCCTTGCCACGCCCGGCCGCCTGCTCGCCCCGGCGCGCGCGGATCTCTTCGTGGATGACGCGATCGGCCACCGCACGCGCGGCGGCAAAGCGTCGCCACGGGCTCAGCGGGCCCGTGGTCCGTCCGGCGGTCAGGCCGAGCGCCAGCACCTTGCGCGGCGTGCCGACCATGTCCAACAGGTCACGGAGCGGCGTCCCCAGCCGCTCGAGCTTGTCGCGGTCGGTGACCCCGAAGACCGCTCGCAGGATGATCTCGAGGGTGATCGCCTGCATGCTCGGCAGCACCGGGAACGCCCGCGCGCGGGGCCAGGCGGCGACGTGCCGCTCGGCGACGTCGCGCATCGTCTCGGCGTGGGCGCGCATGCGGTCCCCGTGAAACGGCGGCAGCATGAGGCGGCGGTGGCGTAGATGCTCGGCACCGTCGAGCAGCAGGATCGAGCCGCCGCCGAGGATCGGGCCGAGCACGACGTTGCCTGCGCCGGCGTGAAGGGTCTCCGGATCGCCCGTGAAGATCTGCCGGACGGCGGCGGGGTCGGCGGTGAAGACGATCTCGCGGTCCCGGGCCGGTCGCAGGGTGAAGAAGTCGCCACAGTCTGCGTGGCAGGCGTCCAGAAACCGGGTCGGCGTCAGGAGGAACCCGACGTTCATCGCCCACCGGGAGAGACCGGGACGTGGTGGCAGCATCGACGGAGTATGAGCGCCCGGCCCGGGTGGCGCCGTCGGTGGCGCCACCCGCCGGCCCGGGCTTCCTGCCGGCCTCGCCTAACGCCGCTGCGGGCCGTCGTCCTCGTCGTCAGGCCCACCGTGACGCTTCGGGCGGAACGTCTCGTCGGCGGCGAACACCTTGGTGCCGTCCGGGGATGTCATGACGTGCACGTGGTCCTTGCTCTTCAGGTCCGCGAGCGTGGCCTTCTTCCCGTTGCGCCTGATCGTGGCGTCGGACGGGACCGTGACGGTGACGTCCTTGTAGGGGACCGCCGTGGTGCCCTCGGTGATCGTCAGCGAGTTGCCCGATACCGACTTCACCACGCCGTTGTCGACCGTCCGCGTGATCCAGGCGGTGCCCGCCTTGTTCAGCACGACGGCTTCGAGATGGGCGGGCGGGGCGCCGCGACGGCCAATACGGGGACCACCGTGCCCGCGGCCCCGGCGTTCGCGCGCCTGGCCCTTCTTCGCCGCCCGTGACTCCTTGGCGGCCTTCGACGCCGCCGAGCTCTGGTCCGCCCTCGTGGCCGCAGAGCTGCCGGCGATGCCGGCACCTGCGCCGGCGATGGCGCAGGTGGTGGCGATGGCGCCGACCCGCATCCGTGTGATCTTCAAGATGTCCTCCTGTGGTGGACCTGTGTGTTCGGCGCGCGCCCGCAGGCGCACGACTGGAACCAGACAGGCATGAGTATGCGCAACGAACCTCAGACCAGCCTGAGAGCTGGCTGAGGATCGCGTCCTGCGCGGGACGCCCCGGGCTCCGGCGCGGCGCCTCTCAGGAACCTCACAGGATCCCCGGCGATGATGTGCCCATGAGCGCGCAACCCGTCAGCGATCCGGCCCGATCCTGGTCGTCGACGACGAGCCGAACATCGTCGACGTCATCAGCATGGCGCTGCGCTTTCAAGGCTTCACCGTCGCGTCGGCAGGAACCGGCGAGGAGGCGATCGCGCAGGTCGGCGCCTTCCGCCCGCACCTCATCGTGCTCGACGTCATGCTCCCCGACATGGAGGGCTTCGACGTCGCCGCCGCCTGGGCGCGCAGCGCTCGGGCGTCCCGATCATCTTCCTGACCGCGCGCGACGCGACGAGACGAGGTCCGCGGCCTCTCCGTCGGCGGGGACGACTACGTCACCAAACCGTTCAGCCTCGAGGAGCTGGTCGCTCGCATGCGGGCGCTCCTGCGCCGCGCCGGGCACACCGGCCAGGAGTCCGGCCGGCTGACCTTCGAGGACCTCGAGCTCGACGAGGACGCGCGCGAGGTGACGCGCGGCGGCGCGGCGGTCGAGCTGACGGCGACGGAGTACCGCCTGCTGCGCTACCTCATCCTAACCCGCGGCGAGTGCTCACCCGCACGCAGCTGCTGGACCACGTCTGGGACTACGACTTCGGGGGCAACGCCCGTGTGCTCGAGACCTACGTCAGCTACCTGCGCAAGAAGCTCGACCTCCACGGCCCGCCGCTCATCCACACGGTCCGCGGCGTCGGCTACGCCCTGCGTCAGGCGAAGGCCTGACGGCGTCGCTGCGGGCGCGGCTGCTGGCCACCGCTGCTCGTCGCTCACCGCGATCGGCTTGGTCGAGCTCTGGCCGCGTCATACGCCGAGCAGCGGTCGTTTCTCCACCGCGCGTCGAGGGTCAGGCAGTTGCGACGCCGCGCGCTCGTGGGCCGTCCAGGATGAGCCTGCCTGGCCGCTCGAAGGCATCGGCCCGGCCCGAACGGCGAAAGCCCCGCACCTGCGTGGCGGCCCCGGACGAGGCCACCCCGCGACGAGGGCCCGACGAGCGGCACGGCGCCTCCGCCCGGGACCCTACGGGCAGCGCCGCGACCGCGGGCGGGCAAGATCCTCGGAGGCGACGAGGTGGTCCGCTACGACGAGGAGCGTCACACGGCGCCCGCGCCGTGTGCCCGGTGGCCAGATCCGCCGCTGGACCGCATCATCACCGTCAGCCCGCGGCGGCAGCGGCAGCGGCAGCTACCGGCTGCTCGCCCGGGTCCACGCGAGGGTCCCGGCCAGGCCGAGAGGAGGTGACGATCGTCGCGGTGCCGCTCAGCGATGCCAGCCAGGACGCTGCGCCCGGCTGCTGGTGGTGCTCTCGCTGGTGATCGCCGGCGTGCTGGCGGTGCTCGGCGATTGTATGCCCGCGGCAAGTTCGTCGCATAGGCCTGCGGCCGCTTGACCGCATGGGACACACCGCGGGCGCGATCGCCGGCGGCGACCTCTCCCATCGCGTAGCCGACACCGACCCGCGCAGTGAGGTGGGCCGGCTCGGGATCGCGCTCAACGCGATGCTCGGATCGCCTCGAGGATGCATTCCGCCGCCCGCGAGGAATCCGAGGGCCGGTTGCGCCGGTTTCTCGCCGACGCGTCGCATGAGCTGCGCACGCCGCTCGCGTCGATCCGTGGTTACGCGGAGCTGTTCCGGATGGGCGCCGCACGCCGACGAGGCCGACCTGAGGCACGCGCGATGCAGCGCATCGAGGCGGAGTCCGAGCGCATCGGCGTCAATTAAGAGGACCTGCTGACGCTCGCGCGCCTGGACGAGATCGCCGACGCCCCGCACGCCGAGGGGGTCGACCTCGAGCCGGCTCGCGCATGACGCCGCCGACGACGCCCGCGCCACCGCCCCCGACCGGCAGATCTCCGTGGCAGGTGACGCAGCCGGCGCGCGTGAGCGGCGACGCGCACCAGTTGCGACAGGTGCTCGCCAACCTGCTTCGCAACGCGCTCGTCCACACCCCCCAGGTTCGGGAAGCCCGACATCGAGATCACCGTCGGCAGGCGATGGCGTCGTCGATGCGCTTCGACGTGCGCGATCACGGAGCCGGGCCTGCCTGCCGGCGACCCCGCCGCGCTGTTCGAGCGCTTCTGGCGCTCGGAGGCCGGGCGCGAGCGCGGGAGGGCCGGTGCCGGCCTCGGCCTCGCGATCGTCGCGGGCATCGTCAACGCGCACGGAGGGCAGGTCTCGGCGGCGAACGCGCCCGGCGGGGGGGCGTGCTTCACCGTCGTGCTGCCCCGGGCACCACGGGCGGATCCGGACCCTGCCACCGAGGGCACGCCCGTCCCTGGGCGGACGACCGCTCCCTGAGGGGCGCGATCCGTCAGCCGAGGGTGGGGACGTCGAAGCCCCCGGCCGGATCGGTGAGCCGACGCACCGCGTCGGCGTACATCACCTGCTTGATCTTCCCGAGCGTGGCGGCGTCCTTGCCCGCCAGGGCTGCGGCGCGTGCGACGGCCTGCGACACGACGTCACCCTCGGGGACCGCGTCGTCGACGATGCCGGCAGCCAACGCGTCCTCAGCGCCGTATCGGCGTCCCGTCGTCATCGCCTCGTGCGCCGTGACCTTCGACCAGCGGGCCTGCAGGAGCGCGGCCATCCCGTCGGTGAACGGGATGTTGATGTCGACTTCGGGGACGCAGAAGAATCCGCGGTCCTCGCGCATGACCCGAAAGTCGTGGGCGGTGGCGAGCATCGCTCCGGCGGCAAAGCAATGGCCCTGGATCGCTGCGACGGTCGGCGCCCCGAAGGTCAGCATGCGCGCGAAGAGTGCCTGTGTCTCCAGGACGAAGGCCGGGATGTCGACGACGTTGCCGCCCATCCACTCCAGGTCCAGCCCGTTGGACCAGATCTTGCCCGTCGCCGTCGTGACGAGCGCGCGCGGCGCCGCGGCGGCCTCCACCTCGTCGAGCAACGCGTTCAGCTCGCCGACCCAGCCGGGGTTGAAGCGGTTCTCACCGTCCCCGAGGTCGAGGAGGAAGACATCGTCCTGGCGGCTCAGGGAGGGCATCTTTGGATCGTACGGCTCCGGCGCCCGGACGGTCAGGCCAGCAGGTCCG
>CAVVQN010000003.1:0-110035 GCA_963750375.1 Paraconexibacteraceae bacterium | reverse complement strand
CCCCCTGGCCCCCCTCGGCAGGGCTCTTCCTCCTCCTCCTCCTCCTGCCAGAAGGCTGCATGGCAGGGTCCTGGCCAGGATGCCAGCAGAGGGTTGTATGGATAGTGGTCGTGATACCAGATGAGGACAGGCCTCCTGCTGCACACACACACATCGCCAGTTTCCTTGCCCTAGGTGCCGGTGCGGCCCGCCGCCCCGCCCGGGTCGCCTGCCCCCCCCCCCCACACACACACACTCCTCAGCTCACCATGTTCTCCTTGCCCTCATGGCGGCCACCGGCAACAACAACAACATGGCAGATCCGTGAGCCAGATTGCTGTTGTTGGAGGTGTGAGGAGATTGAGGGTGCTGGCCTGGCCAGAGCCGCGCCTTGTTGTGTGGTGGCCAGGAGGTGTCCGCGCCCACCGCCTCCGTCGACGTCGCACCCCCCCCCCCCCCCCCACCCGCCACAGCCTCAGGGTGGTCCAGCCAGGCGTGCACCGGTGGCGGCCATCGCACCCAGCACTTTGCCCTGCCCCTCCCGCGCCCGGGCACAGGCCTCCTGCCCGCCCTGGGTTTGTGATGTTGGAGTGAGGTTGATGCATGCTGGTGGTTGGTGATCCCAGGTGGCCACCTCTCCTTTGTGGTGCTGTCTTCTTTTTGCCTCCTTGCCCCTTGCCGGCGTCCTCCTGCCACCCCGGCCGCCACAGCGCCACCGCCGCGTCCTGCCTTTTCCAGATACACATCTTTCTGCTTGCCAGCCCACGTGTGTGTGTGTGTGTGTGTGTGTGTGTGTGTGTGTGTGTGTGTGAGCCCCACACACACACACCCCCCTCCTTGTCCCTCCTCCTGCCACAGGCTGCCTCCATGGCCACCTTGGTGGTGGTGGTGGAGGTGAGATGTGTGACAGTGGCAGTGTGTGTGTGCGCACAGCCACTTTCTTCTTCTTTTTTTTTTTTTTTTGAGATGTCACCAGCCTGCCACCGCACCCCACACTACTCCTGCCGCCGCCGCCCCGTCACACCGCGGCCACATATGGCTGGTGGTTGCTCACTCATCTACTTCCAGGCGCCTCCAGAGCCTCCTTGGCGCCACACTTCTTGTATATATATATATAATGATGCCAGCACCATCATCCATCCGCTGGACAGGACTCGTCAGCCAGAAGGCAGCACCACAACGCTTGAGGAGGTCAGGCATGGCAAGGAGGAGGAGGAACGCGCCTCCTGCCAGGCGCGCGCGAGAGGCGAGGAGGCGAGAGGAAGAAATCACCACTCTCTCTCCATCTCGTCTGTGGTGGTGGAGGTGTGGCTGATGCCTACTGTGCACTGTGTGTATCTGAGAACTCACGCTGTCGGGACACTGCCTTCACGGTGATGTGTGGGCTGCAGGCCCGGCGCCCGCGGCTTGAGCACTGGGGAGCTGAGCGGGCAGGGTGACCCGGCGCCCCGCGCGGCGAGACCCAGCGGAGTGGGTCACGCATCTGGCTCTCGGACTCAGAGGCACCCGGGGCCGCGCGCCCAGACGCGGCGTGGGGCGGCCTCGACCGCTGTGTGGCACTCTCGGATGGCTCGGCCTCGGGCAACGAAGGGCGGCTACTTCGCCGGGGTGCTGTCGTTCAATGACTAGGCGGGAACCAGCGCGTGCACGCCGCCGTGGAGGCGGGCGGCGCGGCGACGTCCCCGGCCACCGCCGCGCGCCCCCACCTGCGTCGACGCTCATGGTGATCCACGCTGACGGTGATCGACCCACGGCGTTGTCCCACCTCGCGGTCGCGCCGGGTGTCCCGGGCGGCCGCGGCCCGAGGCGGGCTTGATCAGTCCCAAGGGCTGAGCAGGCGGCCACTCGTTGCTGTTGGTTGTGCAGTATGACGAAGCTGGTGTCGTGGTAGGTGACTTCACCCGGGCGGCGGCGAGCTGAGGCCTGTTAGGGGAGGTTGGCTGGTGGTGTAAAATCGACGCGTGGCACCGGCGTGGTGGGGCTGCGAGTTGGAGGAGATGGAGACGAGCGAGGAGGAACTTCAGATGAGGCTGAAAAATGTACATCGAGTTGGGGCTGGGGCGGCGACCGAGGCGCGCAGGAGTGATGAGCGTTGACGTCGGGGGATGTTGGCCAGGAGGAGTGGTGATGGAGGCTGCCAACCTGGCTGACAGTGGAACGAGAGCTCCGAGACACCAACTGGACGTACAATTGAATGCTGAGCCGTGATGTGTCTCGTGACTTGATAGTGGAATGGGTTAACCTGTACGGCTAGAGAGTGAGTCAGGATGAGTGGCCGATGATGTTATGGAGTGGGTGCTCTCCAGGGTAGGCTGCTCCGGCGCGCGCGCTAGAAGGGGGGGGGGGATTGTGGCCGGAGCCAGCCCGCCGACCTTGTCGTACCCCGCCGTCGCCATCAACCGGGCTCCGTACGCCGTCGTGTTGGCGGTGATGCCGTAGATGTCGCCACCCTCCAGCACGCCGCGGCGGATGGCACTGCCGTCGGCCGGCGTCGCCTCGCAGACGAGGGTGTACCGGACGGCGCGCCGCTCGGACTCCGGGCGGGCCGGGCGGCAGGCGGTCGATGCCCGGTCCATGACCGCACGACGCAGGGCGTGCGCAGCAGCGCGCCGATCGCCGGGGTCAGGAGCGGGACGGCCTTCTCGGCGCGGGGATGGGGCGCGAAGGCGCTTGCCGTGATGAGCACCGTGACCTGAGGGGTCTGGACGTGACGCGGGACGGTGATGACCTCCCCACCAGGGTACCGCGCGACGACCTGCGTCCCGACCTCGCCGCCGAAGTCGAAGGTGCGCCCCAGCGGCTGGCGGATCGGTGCCTTGCGCAGCGCGCCGTCGACGAAGACGTCCTCGCCTGCCGACAGCTGCAGCAGCGCCGACTTCGCCGTGCCGCGGGTCGGGCCGAAGCCCTTGATCGCGTAGGCGATCGTCAGGTCGCTCAGCGGGCCGGCGCCCGCGGCGGTCAGGTGGCACAGCAGGTCGCCCGGGAGGTAGTCGAAGCCCATTCCGCTGACGAGGCCGACCCCGGCGTTCTGGGCGCGCGCGACCGTACTGCTGGATCACCTGCTTGATGAACGGCTGCTCCCCGGTCGTGTCGAGGTAGTGCGCGCCCGCTTGGATCGCCGCGCGCACGACGCCCTCGCCGTAGAGCCCGAAGGGTCCGGCGCAGGCGATCACCGCGCCGCAGCCGTCGAACGCGCGGACCAGCGCATCGTGGTCGTCGGCTGCCGCCGGACGGACAGCGGACGCAGGGTCCAGGCCGTGCCGTGCGGCGACCTCGGCCAGCGCGTCGGGCGCGCCGGCCGGAGACGACGACATCGAGGCCGAGTCGCCGGAGTTCGGCGACCACGAGGTCGCCCGTGTAGCCGGTGGCGCCGTAGACGGCCACGGGACGGATCGCGGAGGAGGCGGGCATCGGGCCCAACCCTAAGCGGTCGGACTGCCGCGACGACCGCCGATGGCTCATCATCTCGCTCTATGGCTGACGCTTCCCTTCCGCCCGTCGAGGAAACCCTGGCCTGGGAGGCCGAGCAGCGCCCGCGCGCGGCGCTCGCCGCCGCTGCGTCGCCGGCAACCTGACGCTCATCGGGGGCATCGCGTCTGGCGCTCGCGTTCCAGGACTTCCCGAAGGTCGCTCTCCTGGACGGCATCAGGGACGCCGCGGGGCTCCCGGTCCCCGGAGCCCGTCCAGGCCTGCGCACGCAACAGCTCTTCTTCTACGACGACAAGGTCGTCCCGCTCATCGTCCTGGCGGTGGTCCTGGCGATCGGCTCCGCGGCGATGGCCGCGGTCCTCGGATACCTGTTCCGCGCGACGCAGGCCCGGAGCAACGCCCTGCCACGCCTCGCGCTCATCGGTGCGCTCGCCGGTCCGATCCTCGTCGCCATCTCCGGCATCGTCCTGCAGGTCGCGATCTCGCTGAAGGCCGGCAGCTTCGTCTCGGACGGGGACTACACGACGGCCAGCGCGCACGACGCGCTCCAGGGTGGGGCGGTCCTCGCCGCGCAGATCCTGCGTCAGGTCGGAGTCCTCCTGCTCGCGTTCAGCTTCGCCCTCATCAGCCTCCACGCGATGCGCGTCGGTCTGCTCACCCGCTTCATGGGCATCCTCGGAATGATCGTCGGCGCCCTCTTCATCATCCCCCTCGGTTCCAACCTGCCGATCGTCCAGTGCTTCTGGCTCGTCGCGGTCGGGTTCCTCATCGCCGACCGCTGGCCCAACGGCCGCCCGCCGGCCTGGGAGACCGGCCGTGCGGAGCCCTGGCCGTCCCAGCAGGAGCTGCGCGAGCAGCGCGAAGCAGCGGCCCTCGCAAGGGCCGGCGGCCCGGAGGCGGTCGCCGCGGCCCTCCGCGAAGAGGAGGAAGCCGCCGCCCCGCGCCCCGACGGTCTGCCGGGGACGCCTGCCCGCCGCCCCGACGGCGCTGCCCACCCGTCGTCGAAGAAGCGCAAGACCCGCAAGCGCCGCTGACCGGGGCGCAGGACCGGCGGTAGGCTGGCCCCATGTCCTCCGGCACCCCCGAATCGGCCCTGCAGATCCGCCTCGGCGAACTGCTCGAACAGGATCGCTTCGCACCGCCGACGGCCTTCGCCGCGGGTGCGCTCATCGGCGACGCGAGCGTCCATGAGGAAGCTGCCAAGGACCCCGCGGCCTGGTGGCACGAACAGGCCCTGGACCTCCTGGACTGGGAGACCGCACCGACCGAGTCGCTCGACGCGTCCGGCGCACCGTTCTACAAGTGGTTCGCCGACGGGCGGCTGAACGCGTCCGTGCAGTGCCTGGACCGGCACGTGGCGGCCGGACGTGGCAGCCGGGTCGCGTTCAAGTGGTTCGGCGAGGAGGGCGAAGAGCGCGACATCACCTACGCCCAGCTTCTGGACGACGTGCAGCGCATGGCCAACGCGCTGAAGGCGCGTGGGGTGCTCGCCGGGGACGTCGTCGGGATCTTCCTGCCGATGATCCCCGAGGTGCTCGTCGCGATGCTCGCGTGCGCACGGATCGGGGCGCCGCACAACGTCGTCTTCGGCGGGTTCAGCGCGGAGTCGGTGCGCGAGCGCATGGAGGTCTCCGAGGCGAAGGTCCTCATCACCGTCGACGGCGCCCGGCGCAAGGGCAAGACGGCGCCGGTGAAGGCATCGGTCGACGAGGTGATGGCCGACCTGCCGTCGCTGTCGACGATCTTCGTCGTCCGGCACACCGGGATCGACGTGGCGATGGACCCCGAGCGGGACGTGTACACCGACGAGGCGATGGCGGCGGCCGACCCCGAGTGCCCACCGGAGCCCTTCGACGCCGAGCACCCGCTCTTCATCCTCTACTCCTCCGGCTCGACCGCGGCAGCCGAAGGGCATCCTGCACACGACGGGCGGCTACCTCACCGGGGTGGCGTGGACCCACAAGAACGTCTTCGACCTGAGGGCCGACCAGGACGTGTGGTTCTGCAGCGCCGACGTCGGGTGGATCACCGGCCACTCGTACATCGTCTACGGGCCGTTGGTCAACGGCGTGACGAGCGTCATGTACGAGGGCGCGCCGGACTACCCGCACAAGGGCATCTGGTGGGAGCTGTGCGAGCGTGCGGGCGCCACGGTCTTCTACACCGCGCCCACCGCGATCCGCGCGTGCATGAAGTGGGGGGCCGAGTTCGTCGAGCGGGCCGACCTCTCCGCGCTACGCCTGCTCGGAACCGTCGGTGAGCCGATCAACCCGAAGGCCTGGCTCTGGTACTGGGAGGTCGTCGGCGGCGGCCGCTGCCCCGATCGTCGACACGTGGTGGCAGACCGAGACCGGCGCGATCATGATCACGACGCTCCCGGGGGCCCAGGACGCCAAGCCCGGCAGTCGGCCGGGACGCCGCTGCCCGGGCATCGACGCCGCGGTCGTCGACGACGAAGGCAACGAGCTCGCCCGCGGCGAGCAGGGCCTGCGTCGCTCGGCGGCCCGTGGCCGGCGATGCTGCGCACGCTCTACGGCGACGACGATCGCTACGTGGAGACGTACTGGTCGAAGTTCGGCTCCGCACACCTACCTCGTCGGCGACGCCGTCCCGGCAGGACGAGGACGGCTACGTCTCGGTCATCGGGCGCATCGACGACGTCATCAACGTGTCCGGTCATCGCCTGTCCACGGCGGAGGTCGAGTCGGCCCTCGTGTCGCATCCGCAGGTCGCCGAGGCCGCGGTCATCGGGCAGGCCGACGAGGACACCGGCCAGTCCATCGCGGCGTTCGTCACGCTCGAGGGTGACCGGCACGGGGACGACGACATGGTCGCCGAACTGCGGGAGCACGTCGCCAAGCGGATCGGCAAGCTCGCCCGGCCCAAGCGCATCCTGTGGGCCGACGACCTGCCCAAGACGCGATCGGGCAAGATCATGCGCCGGCTGCTGCGCGACATCGCCGAGGGCCGTGCGCTCGGCGACGTCACGACGCTCCGCGACCCAGCGGTCGTGAGCGCGCTCGAGGAGCAGGTCAAGCAGGCGCACGCCGCCGAGAGCTGACGCGTTGGCCGGTCGGGCCTACAGGTCCTGCAGGCGGCCCGTCAGCCAGTCCAGGAACGCGTTGATCCCTGGATCGTCGACGTCCTCCTCGCGCATGACGGCATAGAGCGCCTGCTGGAGCGGGCCGGCGACCGGACCCACCGTGACGACGCGCCCGCCCGTGATCAGGGGGCGTTCGAGGGGCAGGAGCGCGAGCGCGGCGCCGATCGTCTCGGCCGCGTCGACGGCGGTGGGGTAGTCGGTGAACCAGAACTCCTGTGGGGGGTCGGGGGGCGCCAGGCCGAACTCGGCGAAGTACCAGGCCCACATGTCTCCGCGCTCGGTCATGTGGATCAGCGGCAGACGGCTCAGCAGGTCCAGACCCCCCGCCTCCTCGGGGTCCGCGGCGAGCGCGAGCGGGCAGACCGGCTGCACGTGCAGGTCGGCAAGGTGGACGTGCACGCATCCGGGCCAGGGCGGCGAGCCGAAGCGGATCGCCAGGTCGGTTGCGCCTCCACGCAGGTCCGCCGGCTCGAGGCTGCTCTCGATGTGCACCTCGATCTCCGGCGCTCTCTCCTGGAAGGCGGCCAGCTGCGGCACCACGACCCTGCTGGCCAGCGGGGGCATCATCGAGATGCGCAGCGTGCGACGCTCGGTCCGCGCGCGGACGTCGGCGGTGGCCCGGTCGATCGCGATCAGGTGCGGTCGGAGCGCGGCGGCGTAGTCACGACCGAGGTCGCCGAGGACGATGCCGTGGGCGTGACGCTCGAAGAGCGACGCTCCGAGGTGCCGTTCAAGCGTCTTGACCTGCTGGCTGACGGCCGACGCCGTCACATGGAGCTCCTCCGCGGCGGCGGCGAAGCTCCCCCGCCGGGCCGCGGCCTCGAACGCCCGCAGGACGTTCAGCGAGGGGAGCGGATGCGCGGTCACCCGGGTAGGAGTACCGCACCGGGACGACCGACGGAACGGACGCTGCGGTCAGGCGACGCCCACGGGAGCTCCAGGGTGGGTCTACCGCCGGGCTCCCGGCTCGACGGTGAAGGCCCGGCTGCGGACGTAGATCGCGGCGAGGATGGGTGCGCCGACGAGGGCGGCAACCGCTTCGCCGATCGGGTGTGCCCCCGCGCCGCGTGTTCCACGCAGGCGTGCGAGCCAGGCGTCGGCGCTGTTGCCCGTGAGGTTCCCGAAGTTGATCACGGCGATGTACGCGTCGATCTCCGCGCGCTCCTTCTTCCCCCAAGCCGCCGCCAGCGCCTGGCGCGCGCTGTCGTCCGGTCGCCCGTGGGTGTTCGCGTAGTGCTGCCCGTACAGGACGGCAACCTGCTCCCGGGTCGACCGGGATCCCTCGAGCGAGCCGCCGAGCGTCTCTTCGAGCGCTTCCAGGTCAGCGCCGTGGCTCAGCGCGGTCTGCGTGTGGAGCCAGTCGCAGTAGCGGCAGTCGTTGACGGACGTCACGGCGAGCATGACCTCCTCGCGGAGCCTGCGTGACGTGCGCGGGCGAAGCAGGGCGCGCAGCATCGTGGGGCTCGAGCGCAGGACAGCCCGGACGCTCTGCCCGTACTCGTCGAGGGCGAACGTCCGTTTGCGAAAGGCGGTCGTCGGCGGCGGCGGAAACGCGGCGGTGACGGTGCTCACGCGATCTCCTCCAGGACGCGGTCGCCGGTCGGTGCCGGGCTCCCCGGTCCACTCAGGCGCTCGGCGACGTGCAGGGCCCAGGCCGCGATCGACATGGACGGCGGTGTGCCGGGTGCGGCCGGGAGGACGCTGGCGTCCAGCACGTGCAGGCCAGGGTGGCCGTGCACCATCCCGACCTCGTCCACCACTCCCTGGGCGGGGTCTGCCGACGTCCGGGCGCCGCCCACGAGATGCACCGTCAGGGTCGGCCCGCCGAGCAGGCGCACGCGCTTGCCCGAGCTCCGCTCGACCTGCCGGAACGCCTCGCCGATCCGGCCGAGCACCGGGTTGGCCGCCGGGCTGTAGCTCAGGCGCAGCCGGCCCCGGCGCCACGTCGCGGTCCCGTTCGCGTTGTCGGCACCCATGCCGACGAAGAGGATGTCGCGCTTGAGGCGCTCGCGGACGCGTCTGGGGAGCGGCAGCTCATCGACCCCGTTGTACCCGAAGGCCCCGAGGAACAGGTCATCCCCTTCGTCGGCGACCGAGAACCGTCCGTGGCACGGGGTGCCGACGCTGAAGTCCGCCCCCGGCTCGTTGCACGCCCAGAAGGCGAGCAGGTCGCCGTTCCCGCTCATCCGGTGTCCGAGCGCGGGCAGCGCACCCAGCGCGCCCGCGGCCCGCGCGGCGAAGAGCAGCCGCAGCGTGTTCATCGTCCCGGCCCCGAGCAGCAGCCGCGGTGCCTCCACGTGGCGGTAGGACCCGGTGCGCTCGCAGCGCAGCGTGACGCGCCACCCACCGGGGACCGGGCCGAACTCCATCGCTTCGGTGCGGTCGGCGATCTCGAGCCCGCGCGAGAGCGCCGGGGCGAGCAGCAGCTCGTCGAGCGTGACCTTCGAGCCGTCGGCGCTGCCGAAGTACGAGTTGGAGGCGAGCTTGCGTCCGCCGTCGGTCCGGTAGCTCATCGGCGGCTGCTCGAGGTCGGCCGGTACGCGCAGCGGGCCGTCGGAACCGCGGCGGTCCACCAGCGCGTTGGGTACCCCTTCGCCGGCCTGGACCCGGCGGGCGCCCATGCGGTCGATCGCCCGGTCGTAGAGCGGGGCCATGCTCCGGTCGTCGACCCCATCGGTGTGATCGGACCAGAACGTCGGGGAGGCGGGCCGGGTGTTCATCGCGGTGTACACGTGGCTTCCGCCCCCGACCCCGCTGGAGCACAGCACCGCCATCTCGCGGTCGAGATGGAAGTCG
The DNA here is from genome assembly GCA_963750375.1 of Paraconexibacteraceae bacterium. GTDB lineage: Bacteria > Actinomycetota > Thermoleophilia > Solirubrobacterales > Solirubrobacteraceae > Paraconexibacter. Next base: position 100,728 of record CAVVQN010000003.1, on the reverse strand, counting down.
AAGAGCCCCTCGCTGCTGACGCGCAGGCCGGCGGACGGGAGGCCCGGCCCGCTGACACGGCGCACGAGCTTCGTCGCCTCGGGGCCGTGGGGGAGCGGGCTGCGCTCCACGATGCCCGCGGCGCGCATCGGTGCCGTGTCACGCCAGGGACCGCGCTCCACCATGAGGACGCGCATCCCCTGGTCTACGAGGTGGTCGGCCGCGAACGCTCCGCCGAAGCCGCTCCCGATGACGATCGCGTCGGCGTTCATCGCGAGTCCGTGAGCGTGAAGTACAGGACGCGGACGTAGCCGCGGCGGGTGGCGAGGTTCATCCGTGCCAGCAGGGCGCCCGAGCCCAGGCGCCGGACCTCACCCCGGATCATCCGCGCGGGCCGCGGGTTGGACGGGACGTCGTAGTCGAGCAGCACCACCGGCTCCCCGTCGACCACGCTGGCGATCGTCTTGATGTCGAAGCGCAGAAAGGCCGGGCCGCGCTTGGAGAACCAGCGGTTGGCCCCGGTCTCGCCGTCGAAGCTCTTCCCCGCCCACGGGACGAGCGGGGTCGCCAGGAGCCGGTAGATGCCTCGAGCCAGCGGACGCGGCAGGCGCTGCACCCCGGCGATGGCCATCAGCGTTCCGCGCCACTGGCCGTCGATCTCGCGCTCCGAGAGCGGGGCGAGGCTCGCGAACAGCGCGTCGAGCTCGTGCTGGCGCTGGTTGAGCAGGTGGTCGGTCACCGCGGGCGTCTCGGCGACCGGCAACGTGGGGTCGGGGGTGTGCGGGGTCTTCAATGCGGTCGACATGACGATCCTCGAGTAGGGGCTGCCCTGGATTGTCGCCGCGTCGACCCCGGCGCCGCAAACCACGATGTCGTGGCCTGAGAAAAAGAAAAACTTGTCCTCGACCGGGGTCAGGTGCCGGTGGCCGCGAGCAGGACGAGGAGGACGGCGACCTCGGCCAGGACGACGGTGGCACCGAGGGTGTCGCCCGTCCGCCCGCCGAGCGCGCGACGGGCCCACCCGCCGGTGAGGGCCGCGGTCAGCGCCGCGGCGGCGAGGGCCAGCGCCGCACCGGGGCCGAGGCTGCTGACCCCGGCGGCGATGGCCACGAGCATGGCGCTGAGGCCGGCGGCACCGATCGCGGCCGTGGACGGTGCAAAGGCCGAGCCCAGCCCGTCCGCTCGCGCGGGAGGACACCAGCGCGCGTGCAGGAGGGCAGCCCAGCGTCCGGTCGCTCCGGCGGTCGCCAGCGTGCCGACGGCCTCGGCTGCCTGGAACTGCGCGAGCGTCGCGGTGAAGAGCAGCGCCCAGACGACGAGGGCGAGCGTGCCGAAGGTGCCGTTGGCGGGGTCGCGCATGACGGCCAGGCGACGCTCGCGATCGCCGCGGACCCCGAGGCCGTCGGCGCAGTCGGCCAGACCATCCTGGTGCAGCGCGCCGGTCAGCACGACGAGCGCGGCGAGGGTCAGGACCGAGGCAGCGGCGACACCGAACGGACCACGCGCTGCCGCGAAGACGCCGCCGCCGGCGAGCCCGATCATCGCGCCGACGAGCGGATACCAGCCGGGGGCGGTGGAAGCGCCGTCGTGCCCGGCGCGCAGGCGCAACGGGAGGACGGTGAGGAACGTGGTGGCGAAGACGAGTCCGTCGAGCGCGCGGCGGATCGGCCCCTGCCTCATCGCGGACCGGACACGCTTGCTTCGCCGCATGTCGCCCGGCTTTCGCCGGGATCGGTCGGGGGTTGCGCCACGCCCGCTTCGGCGAATGTCGCCCGGCTTTCGCCGGGATCGGTCGGGGGTTGCGCCACGCCCGCTTCGGCGAATGTCGCCCGGCTTTCGCCGGGATCGGTCGGGGGTTGCGCCACGCCCGCTTCGGCGAATGTCGCCCGGCTTTCGCCGGGATCGGTCGGGGGTTGCGCCACGCCCGCTTCGGCGAATGTCGCCCGGCTTTCGCCGGGATCGGTCGGGGGTTGCGCCACGCCCGCTTCGGCGAATGTCGCCATGTCCCGGTGCAGCGCCCCGGCGGCCTCGATCATCGGCAGGGCCAGCAGTCCGCCGGAGGCCTCGCCCAGACGCAGACGCAGGTTCAGCAGCGGCTCCAGGCCGAGCTCCTGGAGCACCAGGTCGTGCCCGAGCTCTGCCGAGCGATGGGCGGCGATGAGGACCTGCGCGCAGGCCGGCTGCAGACGCACCGCGGCGAGCGCCGCCGTGCCGACGGCGTATCCGTCGAGCACGACGGGCAGCCGGCGGGCTGCCGCCTCCAGGATCGCCCCGGTCAACGCCGCAAGCTCCAGCCCGCCGACGCACTGCAGGGCGGCCCGGGCGTCCAGCGGCGCACCGTGGCGGGCGATCGCGCGAGCCACGACGTCCCGCTTGCGCTGCAGACCCGCGGCATCCATGCCCGTCCCGCGGCCGACCGTCCGGTGGGGATCCGCACCGGTGAGTGCGCTCACGAGCGCGGCGGTCGTCGTCGTGTTCCCGATCCCGATCTCGCCCAGCACGAGGCAGTCGTGGCCTCCGTCGGCGAGCTCGGCGGCCAGGCGGCGACCGCGCACCAGGGCATCGTCGAGCTGGGCCTCGGTGAGCGCCGGGCCATCGAGCAGGTCCGCCGACCCGGGCGCGATCTTCTCGTCACGGACGCCGGGCGGGGTCGGGCCGGCCAGACCGAGGTCGGCGACGAGCAGCGTGTGCCCTCCGCGCCGGGCCAGCACCCCGACCGCGCTCTGGCCGCGTGCGGAGGCAGCGGTGACCTGCGCGGAGACGGCTGCGTCGAAGAGGCTCGTCCCGCGGGCGACGTGGCCGTGGTCTGCGGCACAGACCAGGACCCCCGCGCGCAGGGGTGCCGGCGGAGCGGCGCCGGTGATCGAAGCCCAGCGTTCGACGACGCCTTCCAGGGCACCCAGCGACCCGGCCGGCTTGATGAGCTGATCCGAACGGTCGCGCGCAGCGATCGCCGCCGCGCGGTCCCCGGCGGGCACGAAGCGGTTGGCCTGCGGGGCGACCTCCCGCTCGTCCCATGTCTCGCGCATGACGACGTCGGCCGGCGGCATCCGCTCCGACCAGCCCGCAGCCTCCAGGCCGGGACGGACGGGCCGCTCGTCGGGCCAGCCCAAGCAGAGGTAGGCCATGGGCTCCACGCGCGCCGGGATCCCGAGGAGCGCGCGCAGGTCCTGCGGGCGGTAGTAGCTCACCCACCCGACGCCGAGCCCCTCGGCACGAGCTGCCAGCCAGAGGTTCTGGATCGCGCAGGCGGTCGAGTAGAGGTCGGTGTCGGGAATCGTCCCGCGCCCGAGGATCTCGGCCTCCGGGTCCCCGTGGTCGCAGCAGACCACGACGCCGAGCGGGGCCTCGACGATGCCCTCGATCTTCTGGTCGAGGAAGTGGCCGGCCCGTTCGTCGAAGCGGTCGGCCTGCCGCAGACGCTCGCGTTGCGCGAGGAGGCGGATCGCGTCACGGCGTGCGTCGTCGGCGACGACGATGAACCGCCAGGGCTGCATGAGGCCGACGGACGGGGCGCGGTGCGCAGCGGCCAGCACCCGCTCAAGGACGTCGTCCGCCACCGCGTCGGGACGGAAGCGGCGGATGTCCCGGCGCTCGGCGATGACCCGGTACACGGCGGCCAGCGCATCGTCCGCAAAGCGCCAGCCGTGCGGGTCCGCGGCGCGCTCGGCCGCTCGCGAAGGGTCAAAGCCCGGGGGCGTCACGGGGCGCGACAGGCGGTCGGCGGGGGTCATCGGGGCGGAAGCGTAGGGCAGGCTGGGCCCTGCCGCGCATCAGGCCGGGGCGGCGCGGACCTCGCGGGCGACACGCTCACCGGATTCGATCGCGCCGTCGATGTACCCGCTCCACGTCGTCGCCGTCTCGGTCCCGGCCCAGTGGATTCGCCCGACCGGCGCGGTCAGCGCCGGTCCGAAGGCGGTCCATGTCCCCGTGGGGAGATGACCTCCGTAGCAGCCGCGGGTGTACGCCTCGGCCGACCAGTCCCGGTCGACGTACTCCACCGGCCGGGCAGCCTCGGGGCCGAAGAGCCGCGCGAAGCCCGCGACCACCGCAGCCCGACGCTCGCCCTCGGGTCGCCCGGACCACTCGCGCGCCTCGCGGCCCTCGAGAAACCCGAGCAGGACGCCGCGGTCCGAGCCGTGGGGGCTGTTGTCGAAGACGACGCGCGCCGGCCCGGTCAACGACGCGGCCTGGCCGCTCAGCCCCTGCTCACGCCAGAACGGCCGGTCGTACACGGCCATGCACTTGATGACCGAGCCGTTCGGCGTGCGCTGCGTCAGCTGGTCACGGACCGCCGGGAGCCCGGGGGTGTAGCTCAGGCGGCCGGCGAGGGCGGGCGAGAGCGCCACGACGGTCCGGCGGGCCCGGTGGACGCCCGCCGCCGAGTGCACCTCCACGCCGTCGGCGTCCTGCGTGACGTGGGTGACGGCCGCGTCGAGCTGGACGGTGCCTGCCGGCAGCCTCGCGTGCAGTCGCGTCGCCAACAGCTGTGAGCCGCCGACGACGCGGTCCTGCTGCGCGCCGCCGCGCGTCCCGATGAGGTGCTCGAAGCGCCCGGCCGACCGCGTGTAGAACAGGACGTGCAGGAGCGAGACGTCACGCGGCTCGCAGGCCCAGACAGCGGCGCAGGCCAGACGCATCAGCTCACGCCCCATCGGCGTCATGAGGTTGCGGGTGATCCAGTCCTCGAAGGTCCGCGCGTCCCAGCGATCGGCCTTCGGCGCGCACCACGGCGCAGCCGTCGGCACGTGCCGGGCCATGAGGTTCAGCCGGGCCTGGGCTTGGCCGACGTCGGCCAGGACGACCGGGTTGATCTGCGGGATGTCGCCGGAGTAGCGCGTGACGGTGCCGGCGTGTTCGATGACGTTCTTCCCGGCGACATGCGTCGGGTACAGCGACAAGCCCAGACGCCGGGCCAGGGCGGCGGCCCGGTGCTGGGTCGGGCCGATCCACTGGCCGCCGACCTCGACGATGCCGCCGTCCGCGAGCTCGTGGTTGAGCAGGCGCCCGCCGACCCGGTCGCGCGCTTCGAGCACCTGGACGGTGGCCCCCTGCTGCAGGAGCGCCTCGGCCGCGACGAGCCCGGCGATGCCGGCTCCGATGACGATGACATGGGTCACCCGCCGGACACTACGCTGCCCTGGGATGCCTGCCCACACCCTTGACGAGGACGCCATCCGGCGGGACGTGGAAGCACTGTCGGCGTGGGCGCGGTCATCCGCCCGTGACGGCGAACGTGAGGCGGCGCGCTGGGTCGCCGACCGGCTGGCCACGCTCGGCCTGCAACCCGAGCGTCTGGCCTACCGCTACCAGCACTCCTACGCGCTGGCGCACGCCCTGCACGAGCTCGCCGGCCTGGCGGGAGTCGCGCTCGGCGGGCGGCGCGGTGCGCTGCTGGCGGCCGGTGCGCTGATCTCCCTGGACGCCGAGGCGAGCGGGCGCTCGCAGTGGCTGCGCGCGGTGCTTCCCGCCGGGGAGGGGGACGGGGTGCTCGTCCGTCTCCCGGCGGCCGGCCACGCGGCCCGGACCCTCGTCCTCGTCGCCCACCTGGACACGGCGAACACCGCCTGGGTCTGGCACCCGCGGCTCATGCAGGCCGGCGCTGCCCACGCGCTCAAGGCTCGCGCGATGTCGCCGCTGATGGGCCCCGTGGCAGGCGCGCTGGCGGCCGGTGCGACAGGCGCGCTGCTCCCGCGCTCGTCCCGTGCCGGCCGCCTGCTGCGGACCGGGGGCGCCGCGGTCCTGGCGGTCGCGCTGGCGGGCGTCACCTCGGTCGGTCGCGGTGCAAGCGTCCCGGGTGCATCTGACAACGCCTCCGGGGTCGCGGTCCTGCTGGAGCTCGCCCGCGCGCTCGCCGCAGCCCCACCGGAGGCGGTGGACGTCGTCCTCGTCTTCCCCGGCACCGAAGAGGCCGGGATGGGCGGCATGCGTGCGGCGCTGGACCATCCGTGGCTTGACCCGGCCCGCGTACCGCCCATGACGGTCCTCGGCGTCGACACCCTGGGCGGAGGGACGCCGATCGTCGCGCGGGCGGAGGGGACGATGCGCACGCACCGCTTCGACCCCGCAGCGCTCGCGCTCGTCGCCCGCGGCGCGCGAGAAGCTGGGGTGCCGGCCCCCGAGCCGTGGCGGATCGGCGGATGGACGGACCCCGTCCTCGCGCAGCACCGGGGCATCCCGTCGACCTGCCTGCTGTCGGTCGGCCCGGGCTACTACACGAACTACCACCGTCCGACGGACACCCCTGAGCGCGTGGACTGGACCTGCGTGGCGACCTGCGCGCGCATCGTCGCGGGAGCCGTCGCCGCCGCCGACCGCGACGCCGGAGCGTCCGGCTTGTAGAGTGCCGCGCATCAGCGTGGCGGTGCGAGGAACCCGGTGCAAATCCGGGACGGTCGCGCCACTGTGAGCCGTCGGCGCCCTCCAAGGGCGCTGTCGGCGAGTCAGGAACTACACCGCCGCGAACGCCTTACGACGCCGGGACGCCGAATCCCGTGGAGGTCTTTTCGATGCTGGTCCGGTTCACGCAGGTCTGTGGTCCCCCTCGGGACCTGCGTCACCCTTGAGACGCCTGCTGCTCGTGCGGCACGCGGCCACCCCGGCCACACGGGCGATGGCCTTCCCCGCCGACGAGACGCTCGATGCGCGCGGCCTGTCGCAGGCCGCGGCGCTGACCGCAGTCCTCCCCACCAGGCCGACCGAGGTCCGGTGCAGCCCCGCGGTGCGCTGCGGGCAGACGGCCGGCGCGGCCGGGCTCGTGGTGGACGCGGTGGACGCGGCGCTGGCCGAGTGCGACTTCGGTAGCTGGGCGGGCCGGACGCTGGCAGAGGTGCACGAGGCCGACGAGGCGATGAGCGCCGCGTGGATGACCGACCCCGACGCCGCGCCGCATGGAGGCGAGTCGCTGCGCGTGTTCGCGGCCCGTGTCGGGGGGTGGCTGGACGCACAGTCCAAGCGCGACGGTCGGGCGGTCGCCGTCACCCACGGGGGCGTCGTGAAGGCAGCGGTCGTGCACGCCCTCGGCGCGCCGCTGGACGCGTTCTGGCGCATCGACGTCGCGCCGCTGAGCGTCACCGAGCTGCACGCCCACGACGGGCGCTGGACCGTGACGCGCGTCAACACCCCGACAGGCGCGCCGGTGGCCGCGTGAGCGCAATCGGCCTCGCCTCGGGCTACGTCGGGGACCTCGTGTTCGGTGATCCCGCCCGCCGGCATCCGGTCGCGGGCTTCGGACAGCTGGCGTCCAGGGTCGAGACGCAGGTGTACGCGCCGTCACGGGTGCGCGGCATCTGCTTCACGGCGACGCTGGTCGGCGGGGCCGCGGCGGTCGCCGAGCTCTGCGCCCGCCGCATCCCGCGGCCGGCGGTCCTGGGCGTCGTCGTCTGGGCGTCCCTCGGCGGCCGGTCGCTGACGCGGGTCGCCGCGCGGCTGGCCGACGAGGTCGCGGCCGGTGACCTGGAAGGGGCGCGCGCGACCCTCCCGTGGCTGTGCGGTCGGGACCCGGCGGGGCTGGACCGCGCGGCGCTGGCGCGGGCGGCGGTGGAGTCCGTGGCGGAGAACACGAGCGACGCCGTCGTGGGGGCGCTGTTCTGGGGAGCCGTCGCCGGACCGGGCGGGGTGGCGGGCTACCGCGCGGCGAACACCCTCGACGCCATGGTCGGGCATCGCAACGACCGCTACCGCGACTTCGGATGGGCGTCGGCGCGGCTGGACGACGCGCTGAACTGGCCGGCCGCTCGGCTGTCGGCAGCGCTGACCGTCGCGTGCGCGCCGTCCGTCGGCGGGACGTGCCGGAGGACTCTGGCGATCGCGCGACGGGACGGGGCGGCTCACCCGTCCCCCAACGCGGGACGGGCGGAGGCGGCCTTCGCCGGAGCGCTCGGCGTCAGGCTCGGGGGGCCGCTGGCGTACGACGGCACCTGCGAGCTACGCCCCGTGATCGGCCACGGGCCGGCTCCGACCCCGGCCGACGTGCACCGGGCGGTGAGGTTGTCGCAGGTGGTGGGTGCCGCAGCGGCGCTCGTCTGCGTCGGGCCGGCCCTCCTGCGCGGGAGGGCACGGTCGTGAGGGGCGCACTTCTCGTCGCCGGCACACACTCGGATGCCGGCAAGTCGCTCGTCGTCGCGGGCCTGTGTCGCTGGTTGCACCGTGCGGGTGTCCGCGTCGCCCCGTTCAAGGCCCAGAACATGGCCCTGAACTCCGTCGTCGCACGTGGCGGCTTCGAGATCGGCCGCGCGCAGGCGATGCAGGCCGCCGCCGCAGGGATCGCACCCGAGGTCACGATGAACCCCATCCTCATCAAGCCGTCAGGCGATGCGCACTCCCAGGTCATCGTCATGGGACGCCCGTACGCCGCCGTCGGAGCACGGACCTACCAGACCCTGAAGGACGAGCTCAAGCCCGTCGTCGCGCAGGCGCTGGGCGACCTGCGCGCGCGCTACGACGTGGTGATCTGCGAGGGCGCAGGCTCCCCGGCGGAGATCAACCTGCGCGCGGCAGATCTGACGAACATGGGCCTCGCGCGTGCGGCGGATCTCCCCGTGCTGCTCGTCGGCGACATCGACCGCGGCGGCGTCTTCGCGTCGCTGCTGGGGACGCTCGCCGCGCTGGAGCCGGCCGACCAGCGGCACATCGCCGGCTTCGTCATCAACAAGTTCCGCGGGGACCTCGCGATCCTCGCCCCTGGCCTCCAGCAACTCACCGCGCTCACCGGGCGGCCGGTCCTCGGCGTGCTGCCCTACGCCGAAGGGCTGACGATCGACGCCGAGGACTCGCTCGCGCTCGCGGCGCCGCGGCCCGACGTGCAGGGCGCGACCGGCACGCTCGACGTCGCCGTCGTGCGCCTGCGGTGGATGTCGAACTTCACCGACCTGGACGCGCTGGCGCGCGAACCGGGAGTGCGCGTGCGCTTCACGCGCAGCGCCGTGGACATCGCCCGCGCCGACCTCGTCGTCGTCCCCGGGACGAAGGCGACGGTCGCCGACCTGACCCGCCTGCGCGCCGAGAACCTGGACGTCGCGCTGCAACGCCGCGCCGCGGCCGGAGGCCCGATCCTCGGTGTCTGCGGCGGCTACCAGCTGCTTGGCCGCACGATCACCGACAACGTCGAGTCGGACGCCGGCACGGTGCCGGGGCTCGGGCTCCTCCCCGTCGCGACGACGTTCGCCGACGACAAGATCCTGCGCGAAGTCCACGGCGCCAGCGCGCTGCTGAAAAGCGCCGTCGGCGGTTACGAGATCCGTCACGGACGCCCGGTCGTCGCCGGCGGCGAGCCCCTCATCACGGTGGAGGGCGGCGCCGGCGAAGGGTGTGTCTCCGGGGCCGTCATCGGCACCTCGTGGCACGGCCTGCTCGAGCACGACGACGCCCGTCGGGGCCTCCTGCGCTGGACGGCCGCGCAACGTGGCAGCGACTTCATCCCGGCCACCGGAACGTGTTTCGCCGCCGAGCGGGAGCGTCAGCTCGATCGCCTCGGGGACCTCGTGGAAGAGCACCTGGACACGGGCCGCCTGGCGCGGCTCATCGAAGGCGGCGCCGCCCCTGACCTGCCCGACCTGCTCCTGGAGCGTGCTGCCCGATGCTGAGGTTCATCACCACCGCCGACACCGAGATCCTCGCGACGGCCGCCGCCGTGCGCCGGCTGCCCGCGGACTTCCCGGAGGTCCGCTGCGCCAACCCCCAGGGGACGCGTGACATCGAGCCGTTCCTCGACCACGTCCTGGCGGGCGCCCGTGTCGTCGTCGTCCGCGTGCTCGGCGGCCGTCGCGGCTGGCTCGACGGCGTCGACCGCCTCGCGGAGCGCTGCCGGGCGGACGGCATCGCGCTCATCGCGCTCGGCGGCGAGTCTCGCCCCGACGCAGAGATGACCGCGCTGTCGACCGTGCCGTCGGGCGCGGTGGCGCCGGTCGGCGAGTACCTGCAGTCCGGGGACGTCGACAACGTCGAGCAGCTGCTGCGCTTCCTCGCCGACACGTTCCTGCTGGAGGGCTTCGGCTTCGAGTCGCCCGCGCCGGTCCCCGAGCTCGGGGTCTACCTCCCCGGCCGCGGCGACGTGTCGCTCGAGGAGGCGCTGGCCGGCCGCGACCCGTCCAGACCGGTCGTCGGGATCGCCTTCTACCGCTCGCACCGCCTGACCGGGAACACCGACTTCGTCGACGGGCTCTGCGCGGCGATCGTCCGCGCCGGCGGACACCCGGTCGCCGTCTGGACCTACACGCTGCGCCGCGCGCACGACGCCGACGGTCGCGTGGCCGCGCTCGAGCTCCTCGACGGCCACGTCGACGCGCTCGTCACGACGATGCTCGCCACCGGCGGCGCCAACCGCGGGGACGCCGCGGGCGACCTCGCGGCCGAGGACGGCGGCTTCGACGAGCAGATGGCCTGGGACGCGTCTGCTCTTGAGGCGCTCGGCGTCCCCGTGATCCAGGCGCTCTGCGTGACGATGTCCCGCGCGCGCTGGGAGGAGGGCGACGAGGGCCTGTTCCCGATCGACGCCGCCACGCAGGTTGCGATCCCCGAGTTCGACGGGCGCATCATCGGCGGGCCGATCTCGTTCAAGGAGCGAGAGCGTCGAAGGCTCACCGGTCGGCGTCGCCGTCCCGCGGTACGTCCCGGACGCCGAGCGCTGCGATCGCCTCGCGACCCTCGTGCTGCGCCACGCGCGGCTGCGCGACGCCACCCGGCGCCGCCGGGTCGCCATCGTCCTGACCGCCTTCCCGACGAAGCACGCGCGTATCGGCATGGCCGTCGGCCTCGACACGCCGGCCTCCGCGATCGGCCTGCTGCATCGCCTCAAGGACGACGGCATCGACGTCCGCGACATCCCGGCCGACGGCGACGCGCTCATGCACCAGCTCATCGCCGGCGGCGGCCACGATCCGGAGTTCCTCACCGACGAGCTGCTCGCCGCTGCTCCGCTGCGGATCTCCGTCGCCGACTACCTCGAGTGGTACGCCACGCTGCGAGCCGAAGCTGACGGACGCGATGGTGCGCCAGTGGGGCCCCGCGCCCGGCGACCGCTACCTGGACACCTCTGCGACGGCCTCCCCGGGCGGCGGCGACCTCGTCGTCGCGGGCGTCGAGTTCGGCGACGTGGTCGTCCTCATCCAGCCGCCGCGCGGCTACGGCGACGACCAGGTCGGCATCTACCACGACCCCGAGCTCGCGCCGGCGCACCACTACATGGCCGCCTACCGCTGGCTCGACCACCACTGGGGCGCCGACGCGATCGTCCACCTCGGCAAGCACGGGACGCTCGAGTGGACGCCCGGGCAAGATGCTCGCGCTGTCGGCGTCCTGCGCGCCGGACGCAGCGCTCGGCTCGATGCCGCTCGTCTACCCGTTCGTCGTCAACGACCCGGGCGAGGGCGCGCAGGCCAAGCGCCGCGCGCACGCCGTCGTGGTCGACCACCTCGTCCCGCCGATGATGCGCGCGGAGTCCTACGACGAGCTCGCCGAGCTCGAGGCGCCTGATGGACGAGTACGCGCGCCTGGAGGTGCTCGACCCGTCCAAGCTGCCGGGTCTCGGCGCGCAGATCTGGAACGCGATCCAGGCGGCCAACCTGCACGAGGACCTCGGGATCGACGCCGACCACGAGCCCGACGACGCGGGCACGCTCGTCGAGCACCTCGACGGCTACCTCTGCGAGGTCAAGGACGTGCAGATCAAGGACGGCCTGCACGTGCTCGGCGTGGTCCCCGAGGGCCCGCACCTGCGCGGCCTGGTCGCGGCGATCGGGCGTCATGGCAGCGGGGCGGTCCCCGGGCTGCGGCGCGCCGTCGGCGCGGCTTTCGGCCTCGACGAGGAGGCGCTCGTGGCGGCGCCGGGCGCAAAGGTCGACGGCGGACCTCAGCGGCGACCTGATCGCGCGCTTCCCCGGCACCGCCTACCGCGGCAGCGACCTGCTCGACCGGCTGGAGGAGGCCCAGCACGCGCTGCTCGAACGCGATGGCCGAGCACGACTGGGACGCGGACCGCAGCGAAGAGCTGTGCGCTTCGGTGCTCGGTCGTCACGACGCCGGGGTGGCCAGCGCCCTGCGCTTCGCGGCCGGCCAGATCGTCCCGACGCCTGCGCCGGACGACCGACGAGATCGACAACGTCCTGGGCGCGCTGCGCGGCCGCCACGTGCCCGCCGGGCCGTCCGGCTCGCCGACCCGCGGGCGCTTCGACGTCCTGCCGACCGGCCGCAACTTCTACTCCGTCGACCCGCGGGCGCTGCCGTCGGAGCTCTCGTACGCAGACCGGGCGTCAAGCTCGCCGACGCGGTGCTCGAGCGCCACCTCGCGCGACACGGGCGCGCTGCCGGAGATGGTCGGCCTCGTCGCGTGGGGCACCGCCGCGATGCGCACGCAGGGCGACGACGCCGCCGAGGTCCTCGCGCTGCTCGGCGTGCGCCCGACGTGGCACCCGGCCTCGCGCCGCGTGACCGGCCTGGAGGTCATCCCGCTGGAGGAGCTCGGACGTCCGCGGATCGACGTGACGCTGCGGATCTCGGGCTTCTTCCGCGACGCCTTCCCGCACCTGCATCGGGCTGCTCGACGACGCGGTGACGATGGTCGCCGCCCTCGACGAGCCCGACGAGAGAACTTCGTCGCCAAGCACGCCCGGGCGGAGGCGGCGACGGCTGGCCGGCGAGCTCGACGAGGCCGAGGCGTGGCGGCGCGCGACGACGCGGATCTTCGGCTCCAAGCCCGGGACCTACGGCGCGGGGCTCATCCAGCTGCTGGAGACGCGCGACTGGCGCGACGACACGGACCTCGCCGCGGTCTACGAGGCGTGGGGCGGCTTCGCCTACGGTCGCGGGCTGGACGGCGTCGCCGCCGGGCGCGGCGATGCGCGGCGTGCTTCGCGCAGATCGACGTCGCGGTGAAGAACGTCGACTCGCGCGAGCACGACCACCTCGACAGCGACGACTACTACCAGTACCACGGCGGCATGATCGCGACGATCCGCGCGCTGAGCGGCCGTGAGCCGGCGGCCTACCTCGGCGACAGCGCGGACCCGGAGAAGGTCCGCGTCCGGACGCTGGCGGAGGAGACGCGGCGGATCTTCCGTGCCCGCGTGGCCAACCCGCGCTGGATCGGGTCGATGGTCCGCCACGGCTTCAAGGGCGCGGCCGAGCTCGCCGCCACCGTCGACTACCTGTTCGGCTACGACGCGACGACCGACGTCGCCTCGGACTGGATGTACGAGCAGGTCGCCGAGAAGTACCTGCTCGACGAGGACATCGCCGCGTTCATGGACCAGGCGAACCCATGGGCCGCGCGCGGCATCGCCGAGAAGCTGCTCGAGGCGGCCGAGCGCGGGCTGTGGGCGGAGCCCGAGGCGAGGACGCTCGACGCGATCAAGGCGCGCTACCTCGCCCTCGAGGACGACCTGGAAGGGGCGACGGTCGCGTGAGCCGGCGTCCTCCGTACCCGCTGTCGGCGATCGTCGGCCAGGAGCGACCTCGTCGAGGCGCTGCTCGTCTGCGCGGTGCACCCCGTCGTCGGCGGCGTGCTCGTCCGCGGGGAGCGGGGGACGGCGAAGTCCACCGCGGTGCGGGCGCTCGCGCCGATGCTGGCGGCACGGCACGCGCCGCTCGTCGAGCTGCCGCTCGGCGCCACGCTGGACCGGCTCGTCGGCACGCTCGACCTGCGCGCCGCGCTGCAGGGCGAGCACCGCGTCGACGCCGGGCTGCTGGCACGCGCCGACGGCGGCGTGCTCTACGTCGACGAGGTCAACCTGCTCGGCGACCACCTCGTCGACGCGCTGCTCGATGCGGCTGCGTCGGGCGCCGTGACCGTCGAGCGCGACGGCGTCTCCGTCGTGCAGGAGGCGCGCTTCCTGCTCGTCGGGACGATGAACCCGGAGGAGGGCGAGCTGCGCCCGCAGCTGCTGGACCGCTTCGGGCTCGGGGTCGAGGTCGACCGGTCCGCGCGACGCGGCGACGCGCGCGCAGATCGTGCGGCGCCGGATGGACTACGACGCCGACCCCGTCGGCGTTCGCCGCGGCATGGGCGACGGCCGAGCGCGAGCTCGCCGAGCGGATCGCCGCGCGCGCGGGCGCTCGTCGCCGTCCGTGTCGATCGCCGAGCGCGAGCTGCTGCGTATCTCGACGGTCTGCGCGGAGCTGGACCTCGACGGCGTCCGCGGCGACCTCGTCTGCGCCCACGCGGCGTGTGCGCTGGCGGCGCTCGACGGCGTGACCGAGGTGACGCAGGCACACGTCGAGCGTGCCGCCCACCTCGCGCTGCGCCACCGCCTGCGTCGCGACCCGCTGGCGCCGCCGCCGGGCGGCGGGCCGGACCCGGCGATCGACGACGCGCTGGACGAGACGGCCGGCGACGGCGACGCGACGGCGACGGCGACGGTCTGCCGGGCGCGGATGCCGGTGTCGGGGCGGGCGCGGTGACGAACGCGCAGCGCCCCCGGGCGCCGGCGGTCGCGCCGCGGGGCCCCGCCGCCGAGGGGTGGTCGCCGGACCCGGACCTCGTCCCGCCGCCGGCTCGCGACGCGCGTGATCCGGCGAGCAGCCGCAGCTGCCGCGCCCCCTGACCTGCCCGCCACCGCTGCCCTCGCGCCTGCCGGCCTCGGCGACGACCGTCCCCCGGCGCCGACCGCCTGGCGTCCCCGGTCATGTCCCCGGGCGGCCGCGCTCCGGGCGGGACGCTCGCGGTCCTCGACGCCCGCCCGGCGGGTGATGACGAGGCCGTCGCCGTCCTGCCGACGCTGCTGGCGGCCCTGCGCGGCGACGCCCGTCCGCAGACCGCGATCACCGGTGGCGGCCGCGGTGCGCTGCTCTGCCTCATCGTCGACACGAGCGGCTCGATGGCGGCCCAGCGCCGCCTGGCCCGCGTCAAGGGCGCGCTGGAGGCCGCGCTCCGTCGGGCCTACGCACGGCGCGACCTCGTCGCCGTCGTCGCCTTCAGCGGGCGAAGGCGCCCGCACGCTCGTCGGCCCCGGCGCGCCGCTCGAGCACGCCGCGGCCGCCATCCGCGCGCTCCCGGCCGGCGGCCGGACCCCGCTGGCCGCCGGCATCGCCCACGCCGCGACCTTGCTCGAGGTCCACCGATCGCGGGCACCTCGCCGGCCGCGCCCGCATCGCCGTCCTGCTCACCGACGGCCGTGCCGCCGACCGCGACGGACACGCCCGCGCCGCCCTCGCGCGGGTCGTCGCCGCCGCTGACCGCACCGTCGTCGTCGACCTCGAGGAGGGGCACGTGCGGCTCGGCCTCGCCGCCGAGCTGGCCGCCGCCGCCGGCGCCGACCTCACCCGCCTCGTCGCACCCGAAGACCCCGAGCGCAGGAGCGCCGCCTGATGACGCGCAACCCCCACCCGGAGGAGCAGCCTCCGGATCCGAAGGCAGACCGTCCACCGGGCTACGTCGCCAAGTGCTCGCTGCGCGGCGCTCGCCCCGGACCCCGAGGACGCCCCGATCGAGCGGGCGTTCACCCGGCCGCAGTCCGACGCTGCGGCGCTCGCCCGCAACACCGCGCCCGGCGTCGACGTGCCGCACGCCCCGACCGACCGGGGCACCGCCGAGCCACGTCGCCGCAAGCCGCGCGACAGGCCGCTGCTGTCGTCGTCACCGGCGACGGGAAGGGCAAGTCGACGTCGGCGTTCGGGATGCTGCTGCGCTCGTGGAACCGCGACTACCGCTGCGGCGTCGTCCAGTTCATCAAGTCGGGCAAGTGGAAGGTCGGCGAGCAGCGCGCCGCCGAGGCGCTCGGCGGCATCGACTGGATGAAGATGGGCGACGGCTGGTCGTGGATCTCCAAGGACATCGTCGAATCCGCCGACCTCGCCCGCGCCGGCTGGGAGCAGGTCAAGCAGTTCATCGCCGACGAGCGCTACGAGTTCCTGCTGCTCGACGAGTTCACCTACCCGTTGAAGTGGGGCTGGATCGACGTCGGCGAGGTCGTCGACGTCCTCACGAACCGGCCGGGCTTCCAGCACGTCGTCATCACCGGCCGCGACGCGCCGCAGGCGCTCGTCGACGCGGCGGACCTCGTCTCGGAGGTGACGCTCGTCAAGCACCAGATGGACAAGGGCATCCGCGGACAGCAGGGCATCGAATGGTGAGGCTCCTCGTGATCCTGGACGGCGCCTGCGAGCCGTTGCGCGAGGCGGTCGCCACGTCCCTCGAGCGTGCCGACACCCCGACCCTCGACGCGCTCGCCGCGACCGGCACGCTGACCCGCGTCAAGACCGTGGCGGACGGGTTGCTCCCCGGCTCCGAGGTGGCGATCCCCACCCTGCTGGGCTGGGTCCCGACCGCGGCCGTCGACCGTGGCGCGATCGAGGCGGCGGCGCGGCGGCTGCCGGTGCCCGAGGGCCAGCGCGCATGGCGGATCGACGTGCGCTGTCCTTCCGGGGGACGCGCAGACGCGGTCGCCGTGGCCCGCGCCGCCGGTGCGCTGCGCTCGGGCGCTCCCGCTCACGTCGTCCACGCGCTCGGCGGGCACCGACTGCTGCTCGTGGGCCGGTCGCCGCTCCCCGACGTCGTCGCCGGTGCACGCGGACTGAGGGTCTGGCCCGACGGCACCGCCCTGCCGACCGATGTGCTTGACGAGCGTGACGTCGTCGTCGCGGCACGGGGCGCGTGCGCCGGCGTAGCGCGGCTGCTCGGGGCGAGGGTCGTGCACCCGGACGGGGCGACCGGCGACGTCGACACCGACCTGCGCGCGAAGGTCGCAGCGGCGCGCAGCGCGATCGCCGACGCCGGAGTCCGCCGCGTGGTCGTCCACGTCGCCGGCGCCGACGAGGCCGCGCACCGTCACGACGCGGACGCCAAGGTCGCCTTTCTCGAGCGGGTCGACCGTGAGGTGCTCGCACCGCTGGCGGACACGGCCCGCGCCCACGGTACGAGCCTCGACGTCCAGCCCGACCACGGGTGTGATCCTGCCACGGGAGCCCACGACGCGATGGCCGTGCCTGCGCTGAGCTGGAGCGCCGCGCCGACCGGGGAGCGCGGCGGACGGCGGCTGACCGAGCGCGCCGTCGCGGACCTCCCGGTGACCGACCTGACCACCGACCGACCCCTGGTGGCCGCCCCGTGATCCCCCGCATCGTCGTCGCCGGCACGAGCTCGGGCGCCGGCAAGACGACCGTCGCCTGCGGGCTCATCGGCGCGCTGCGGGCCCGGGGGCTGACGGTGCAGGGCTTCAAGGTCGGCCCCGACTACATCGATCCGAGCCACCACGCGCTGGCCTCCGGGCGTCCAGGCCGCAACCTCGACGCCTTCCTCAGCGGACCGGAGCTGATCGCGCCGCTGGTGCGCCACGGCAGCAAGGGCGCCGACATCGCGGTCATCGAAGGCGTGATGGGACTCTTCGACGGGGCGTCCGGACGCGGCGAGCTCGCGTCCACCGCGCACGTGGCCAAGCTGCTTGACGCGCCGGTCGTCCTGGTCCTCGACGCCGCGGCCATGGCCCGCTCGCGCCGCGGCGATGGTCCACGGCTTCCGCACGTTCGATCCTGACCTGAAGGTCGCCGGGATCCTCTTCAACAAGGTCGGCTCCGACATCCACGAGCAGCTCCTGCGCGAGGCCGTCGAGGACAGCGGTCTACCGGTGCTCGGCGCCCTGCGGCGCGACGAGCGCGTCAGGACCCCCGAACGCCACCTCGGTCTCGTCCCCGTGGCCGAGCGCGAGTCAGGCGCCCGTGCGGCGCTCGACGCGCTGGCCCACGACCATGGCCCGCCACGCCGACCTGGACGCGGTGATGCGGCTGGCCCGGTCCGCGGCGCCGAAGCCGGGGCCGGCGTGGTCCCCGGTCGCCGAGGAGCCGGTCACCGCCCGACGCGGATCGCGATCGCCCGGGGCCCCGCCTTCTCCTTCCACTACCAGGAGAACCTCGAGCTGCTGGACGGCGCGGGGGTCGAGCTCGTCGGGTTCGACCCGCTCGTCGACGAGGCGCTGCCCGAGGGGGCGGGCGCGCTCATGCTTGCGGGCGGCTTCCCCGAGGTCTTCGGCGAGGAGCTCGCGGCGAACGTCCCGCTGCGCGAGCAGGTCGCCGCGTTCGCCGCGTCCGGCCGCCCGGTCCTCGCCGAGTGCGGCGGCCTGCTGTACCTCTGCACGGAGCTCGACGGCCACGCGATGTGCGGCGCGCTGCCGGCGCGCGGCCGCATGAGCGGCCGGCTGACGCTCGGCTACCGCGAGGCGGTCGCGACCGACCGCCGACCCCGTGGCTGGCGCACGGGGCCGCGCGTCCGCGGGCACGAGTTCCACTACTCCAAGGTCGAGCCGCTGGACCCGCGGCCGCAGCACGCGTGGGAGCTGTCGACGCGCACCTTCCAGCGCCCCGAGGGCATCGTGCGCGGCGGCGTGCAGGCCGGCTACCTGCACGTGCACTGGGCCGCGCATCCCGAGCTCGCGCAGCGCCTTCGCCCGCGCGGCCGCGCGCTTGGAGGTCGGCCGCCGTGAGCCTGGCGCTCGTGATCGGCGGGACGCGCTCGGGCAAGAGCGCGCACGCCGAGCAGCTCGCCGCCGCGACCGGGCTGCCGGTCCGCTACGTCGCCACCGCCGACGACGCCGACCCGTCGATGCGCGAGCGGATCGCCGCGCACGTCGCACGCCGGCCGGCGTCGTGGACGACCGTGACCGCAGGCGCGGATCTGGCCGCCGCCGTCGCCGGACGCCGCGAGACGTGCGTCGCTGCTCGACGGGCTCGGACCCTGGATCGCCACGCGCTGCATCGCGCCGGAGCGTTCGAGGACCCGTCCGTGCGGGTGCGGCGAGCGCAGCAGGTGCTCGCCGAGGTCGACCGTGCCGTCGCAGGCGCTTGCCGGCGCGCCGGCGCGGCGATCGTCGTCGCCGAGCAGGCGGGCGAGGGCGTCCTGCCGGCGCGACGCCGGCTCCCGCGCCTGGGTCGACCTGCTCGGCGAGGCGACGCAGCGCTTCGCGGCCGTCGCCGACGCGGCTGAGCGACGCCGTGGCTGGCGGTCGTCGCCGGCCGCCGCGGCCCCGCCGCGCCGCGCGAGCCGCGCGGCCGCGACCCGTGGCCGTCGCCGCGCCTGCGCCGCCACGGCGACCGCGACGTCCGGCCCGGCGACGCCGACCATGCCGTCAACGTCGTCGCCGGCGGCCCGCCGCCGTGGCTGCGCGCGGCGCTCGATGCGCGCGCTCGACGACGACGCCGGCGCGCTACCCGCGCGAGGACGAGGCGATCGCGCGCGCTCGCCGCGCTGCACGGCCGCGACGCCGGCGCGAGATCGTCCCGACCAACGGCGCCGCCGAGGCGCTGTGGCTGCTCGGGCCGGCGCTGCGACCGCGGCTCGCCGCCTGCGTCCACCCGGCCTTCACCGAGGCCGAGGCCGCGCTGCACGCGCACGGCGTCCCGGTCGTCCGCGTCCAGCGCGACCCGAGCCGCGGCTTCGCGCTCGACCCCGCGCGCGGTCCCGGACGAGGCCGACCTCGTCATCGTCGGCAACCCGGCCTCGCCGAGCGGGACGCTCGACCCGGCGGCCGCGCTCCTCGCGCTCCGCCGACCCGGCCGCATCGTGGTCGTCGACGAGGCGTTCATGGACCTCGTACCCGGCGAGCCCGGCTCGCTCGCCGGCGACGCCGCTCGACGACGTGATCGTCATCCGGTCGCTCACCAAGGTGCTCGGCGATCCCCGGCCTGCGCGCCGGCTACGCGATCGCGCCGCCGCCGCTCGCCGACCGGCTGCGCGCGGTGCGGCCGCCGTGGTCGGCCAACGCGCTGGCGCTCGCCGCGCTGACGCGCCGCCGCGCAGCACCCGGCGGAGCTGGCGCGCGATCGCCGAGCGAGCCGCCGCCGAGCGCGACGACCTCGACGCGCCGCCTGCGAGGCGATCGACGGCGTGCGCGTCTGGCCGGGCGCCGCGAACTTCGTGCTCGTCGCGGTCGCCGACGGGCGCGCGCGGCTCGTCGCAGCGCTGCGCGACCGGCGGATCGCCGTGCGCCCCGCCGCGTCGTTTCCCGGGCTCGACGCGCCGGCTACATCCGCGTGACCGCCCGCGACGCCGAGCGCGAACGCGCGCGTCGGCCGGCGATCGCGACGCGCTCGCGGTGCCGCGTATGACGCACACCCTCACCGTGTCGTCGGCATCGGCGCCGACGGCTGGGCCGGCCTGGGCGACCGGCCGCGCGCAGGCGCTGCGCGGCGCGCACCGATCGTCGGCTCAGCAGCGCCAGCTCGACCTCCTGCCCGCCGACGGTCACCGGCGAGCGCCGCGCGTGGCCGTCGCCGATGGCGCCGCTGGTCGACGAGCTGGCGCACGGCCGCCACGGCGACGCCGCGCGTGCTGGCCAGCGGCGACCCGATGCTGCACGGCGTCGGCGCCACGCTTCGGCGCAGGGCCGGCGCCGACGAGCGTCCGAGTCCTCCCGCACCCCTCGGCGTTCGCGCTGGCCTGCGCACGGATGGGCTGGCCGCAGCGCGACGTCGAGCTGGTCAGCGCCGTCGCCCGGCCGCCCGAGACGGTCGTCGCGGCGCTGCAGCCGCGGCCGCCGGATCGTCGCCTACGTCACGGGCGCCGACGGCGCGGCGCAGCTCGCCGCGGTGCTCGCGCGACCGCGGCTTCGGCGCCAGCGCCTTCACGTCCTCGAGCAGCTCGGCGGCCCCGCCGAGCGCCGCACGACACCACCGCGGACGCGTGCCGTCGACCACGTCGCCGACCCGCTGCACGTCGTCGCCATCGAGGTCGCCGGCGGCCGCCGGCCATCCGCGCACGCCCGGGGCTTCCCGACGACGCGTTCGCCTCCGACGGCCAGCTCACCAAGCGCCACGTCCGCGCGGTCACCGTCGCCGCGCTCGGTCCGCGCCCGGACGAGCTGCTGTGGGACGTCGGCGCCGGCAACGGCTCGATCGCGATCGAGTGGCTGCGGGCCGAGCGTTCCGCGCGGGCCGATCGCGGTCGAGCCGCGCGAGAGCCGCGCCGCCCGGATCGAGCGAACGCGCTCGACGCTCGGCGTGCCGCACCTGCAGGTCGCTCCGCGCCGACGCCCCGGCCGGCCTGGACGGCCTCCCCGCGCCCGACGTCGTCTTCGTCGGCGGCGGCATCACCACCCCCGGCCTGCTCGACGCCTGCTGGGCCGCGCTGCCCGCGGGCGGCCGCCTCGTCGCCAACACGGTCACGCTCGAGGGCGAGCAGACCGTCGATCGCCGCCGCGCGACGCCCACGGCGGCACGCTCACCCGCATCGACATCGCCCACGCCGACCCGTCGGCGCCTTCACCGGCTGGCGCGCGCAGATGACCGTCGTGCAGTGGTCGGTCACCAAACCCGAGGAGCATGAGCCCGTGACCGTCCACTTCATCGGCGCCGGCCCCGGCGCGCCGGACCTGCTCACGCTCCGCGCGCAGCGGCTCATCGCCGCAGCGCCCGTCTGCCTCTACGCGGGCGCGCTCGTCCCGCCGGAGGTCCTGGCGCACGCCCCTCAGGACGCCCGACTCGTCGACACGCAGCACCTCCAGCTCGACGAGATCGTCGCCGAGCTGCAGGCGGCCCACGCCGAAGGTCACGACGTCGCGCGTCTGCACTCCGGCGACCTGTCGATCTACAGCGCGCTCGCCGAGCAGACGCGACGCCTCGACGAGCTCGGCATCCCGTGGGACGTCACGCCGGGCGTCCCCGCCTTCGCCGCCGCGGCCGCCGCGCTGCGGCGCGAGCTGACGGTCCCCGAGGTCGCCCAGACGGTCATCCTCACCCGCTACGGCAGGCTCGCCTCGGAGATCCCGCCGGGCGAGCAGCTCGCCGGCCTGGCCGCCCACGGCGCGACGCTCGTCGTCCACCTCGGCACCCAGGCGATCGAGGAGATCGCCGCGACGCTGGCCCCGCACTACGGCGCCGACTGCCCCGCGGTCGTCGTCGCCCGCGCGAGCTGGCCGGACGAGCTGGTCCTGCGCCGGCACCGTCGGCACGATCGCCGGCCGAGGTGCACGCGTCCGGTGTCCGGCGGACCGCGACGATCCTCGTCGGCCCCGCGCTCGCGCGCCGAGGGCTTCCGCGACAGCCACCTGTACTCCAAGACCCGCGACCGGCCACCTGACCCGTGGCGCGACTGCTCCGCTCATCGGGATCGGCGCCGGCGACCCGGACCACGTCACCGTCCAGGCGGTCAGGCGCGCTGAACGCCTTCGACGTGCTCTTCGTCGTGACGAAGGACGGCGCCGGACGACCTCGTCGCCCTGCGCCGCCAGATCGTCGACCGCCACCGCATCCGCCCGGCCCGTACCGCACGGTCGAGCTGCCGGACCCGCCGCGGCCGTGGCGCCAGGCGCCCGACTACCCGCGCCGCCGTCGCCCGCTGGCGCGAGCAGCGCGCGGTCGGTTGGGAGGCGGCGATCGCCGATGCCCTGCGGCGACGACGAGACCGGCGCGTTCCTCGTCTGGGGCGACCCGTCGCTCTACGAGTCGACGCTCGCGGTCGTCGACGAGATCGCCGCGCGCGGCAGCGTCGTCTTCGAGCTACGAGGTCGTTCCCGGCGTCAGCTCCGTGCACGCGCTCACCGCGCGCCACCGCATCCCGCTCAACCGCGTGGGTCGCGCGGTGCAGATCACGCCGGCGCGGCTGCTCGCCGACGGGCTGCCCGACGGGCGTCGACGACGTCGTCGTGATGCTCGACGCCCATGCGCGCTTCGCCGCGCTGGACCCGGACGGCCTGGACATCTACTGGGGCGCCTACCTCGGCACGCCGGACGAGCTCCTCGTCGCACGGACCGCTCGAGGAGGTCCGGGACGAGATCCTCCGCGCGCGCGAGGAGGCGCAGGCGCGCAAGGGCTGGATCTTCGACATCTACCTGCTGCGGCGACGGTGACTGACGGTGAGCGCCGTGTCCTCATCCTCGGCGGGACGGCGCGAGGCACGTGCGCTGGCCGAGCAGCTCGACGACCGTGGGTCCCGGTCATCTCGTCGCTGGCCGGACGGGTCGCGCGCCCACGCCTGCCGGTCGGCGCAGACGCGTATCGGCGGCTTCGGCGGCCCCGACGCGCTGGCTCGCTGGCTCGGCGACGAGCGCATCGCTCGCCGTCGTCGACGCGACCCATCCGTTCGCCGAGCGGATCTCGGCCTCCGCCGTGCAGGCCGCCGCGGCGGCCGTGTCGCCGCTCGTCCGCCTGGATCGCCCGGGCTGGCGCGCCGGACCGCAGGACGACTGGCACTGGGTCGACGACCTTCCGCAGCGCGCGTGCGCAGCTCGACGCGCTCGGTCGTGGTCGCGTCCTGCTCACGTCCGGCCGGCAGGGCCTGCAGGCGTTCACCGACGATGCCGCCCGCTGGTACCTCGTGCGCTGCGTGGACCCGCCAGACCGGGTGACCTTCCGCCGTCGCACGAGCTCCTGCTCGCACGTGGCCCCTACACCGTCGACGGCGAGCTGTCCCTCATCGACGCTCACGCGATCGACGTCATCGTCACGAAGGACAGCGGCGGCCCGCTGACCGAGGCCAAGCTCCAGGCGGCTCGCGCGCGCCGTGTGCCGGTCATCGTCGTGCGGCGACCGGCGCGTCCTGACGTCGAAGCGGTCGCCACGGTGGCCGAGGCGCTGGCCTGGGTGCTCTCGCACCACCCCGCCGTTCAGCCTGGGTAGCTGCGCGGCGTGTAGACGAGATCCGCGCCGCCGCGGGCATCGGCGGCGATGGTCCGCGTCGTCGACGACCCGACGATGAGCAGCGTGCGCATGTCGACGACGGCCGAGTCCAGCGCCGCCGAGCGTCGTGACGGTCACGCGCCTCGGCGGCGGATCCGACCGCGCGGGCGACGACGACCGGGGTGGCGGGCGCCCGGTGGCCGCGCAACACCTCGATGGCCCGCTCGAGCTGCTCGCGCCGAGTCCTCGACGCCGGGTTGTAGAGCGCGAGCGCGAGGTCGGCCGCAGCGGCCGCGGCCAGCCGGCGCTCGATGATCGCCCACGGCTTGAGGATGTCCGACAGCGAGATCACGGCGAAGTCGTGGCCGAGCGGCGCGCCGACGCGCGCGGCCGCGGCCTGCATCGCCGAGAGCCCCGGCACGACGCGTACGGGGACGTCGCCGAGCGTCGTCCTGTCTCTGCGTCGAGCACCTCCAGCACCGCCGAGGCCATCGCGAAGATCCCCGGGTCGCCGGAGGAGACGACGGCCACGCGGGACCCGCCGGCGGCGAGCTCGAGGGCGTGGCGGGCGCGCTCGGCCTCGACCCGGTTGTCGGTCGCGAAGCGCTCCTGGCCCGTGCCGCGCCGGCACCCGGTCGACGTACGTCTTGTAGCCGATGAGCACGTCGGCGGCCGGCGAGCTCGGCCTGCGCCTCGGGGGTCAGCCACTGCGCCCCCGCCGGGCCGAGGCCGACGACCGTCACGCTTCCCGCCGCCGGGGTCGGCGCGAGCGCAGCCGTGCGCCGTGGGCACGAGGACGAGCGACATGTACGGCACGGCGGCCGGGTCGACCTCGGCGAGCGGCAGGCAGCGCTCGCTGCGCGAGCTGGCGCGCTCGACGTACACCGCGCGCCGCCTGACGCCCGGCGCCCGCGCCGCCTCCTGCACGCGCCGGGAAGGTCCGCCCGAGCTTCATGACGACGGCGGCGTCGGCACCGCGCAGGCGGGCGGTCAGCACGTCGGCCGGCAGCGTGCCGGGGAGGATCGTCAGGACGTCGTCGCGCTTGACCAGCGGCGTGCCGGCAGCGGCCGACGCGGCGCTGAACGACGTGACCCCGGGCACGACCTCCGTCGCGTACCGGTGCGCGAGGCGGTCGTGCAGGTACATGTACGAGCCGTAGAAGAACGGGTCGCCCTCGCAGAGGACCACGACGTCGCGCCCGGCGTCCAGGTGCTCGGCGAGCACCTCGGCGCTCTCGTCGTAGAAGTCGCTGATCGCCCCCTCGTAGCCGCCGGGATGCTCGGTCTGCTCGACGGTGACCGGGTAGGTCATCGCGACCTCGATCACGCCCTCGGACAGGTACGGCGTCGGCGATGGTGCGCGCGACGCCGCGGCTCGTCGCACGTCGGGCCACCGGGTAGGCGACGACGTCGGCGGCCTCGATGAGCCGCGCGGCCTTCACGGTCACGAGCTCCGGATCGCCGGGGCCGACCCCGACGCCGAACAGGCGGCCGGGGCGCCGCGACGGGTTGCACGCCGCCGCTCATTCGACCGCGCTCGCGAGCGCGTTGACGGCGGCGGCGGCGATGGCGCTGCCGCCGCGGCGGCCGTGGACGACGAGGAACTCGAGGCCCGAGCGGCTGTTCGGCGAGCGCGACCTTCGACTCCGCCGCGCCGATGAAGCCGACCGGGATGCCGATGACCGCTGCGGGGCGGGGTCCGCCGTCGGCGACGAGATCCAGGAGGTGGAAGAGCGCGGTCGGGGCGTTGCCGACGACGACGACGGCGCCCTCGAAGCCGCTCGCGCCACAGCTCGATCGCCGCGGCGGTCCGCGTCGTTCCGAGTCGACGCTGCCAGCGCCGCGACGCGCGGGTCGGTGAGCGTGCAGACCACGTCGTTCGCTGCAGGCAGACGCGAGCGCGTGATCCCAGAGGCGACCATGTTCGTGTCGCAGAGCACCGGCGCGCCGGCGCGCAGCGCGGCCTCGGCCGCCGGAGCGAAGCCGGGGGACGCCTGCACGTCGCCGACGAGGTCGACCATGCCGCAGGCGTGGATCATCCGCACGATCGTGCGCTCGAGGATCGGCTCGTGGCCCGTCAGGTCGGTCTCGGCCCGGATCGTCGCGAACGAGCGGCGGTAGATCTCTGCGCCATCGCGGATGTAGTCGCTCATGCCTGGCCCCCGTCCGCCAGGAGCTCCAGCGCGGCGCTCACGTCGTGCACGCGCGACGAGCTGCCGCCCACGTCCACGTCGATCATCCCGTCCAGCGTCCGGATGACGGTGGCGTGGGCGAGCGCCGGCCGCCCGCAGCCACGTTCGCAGGCGGCCCAGTGCTCCGGTCGGTTCGCACGTCCCCGCCGGACGGCCACCCGCGACGCCGCGGCCGCCCGGACGTCGACCCGCGCGGCGGCACACGCTCCGAGGCCCGCGCAGGCCGACAGGCCCTCCCAGCCGGACTCGGGGTCCGTGACCAGGCCGCATGCCGGTGAGGCTGGCAAGGACGGCGCTCGTCCGCGCCGTGGGCACGTCGACGATCGTGATCGTCCGGACGGTGGAGATGCGAAGGGTCGAAGCGTGACCCAGGTCTTCCAGCAGCGCGACGAGGCCGAGCAGCGCCCCTGCGTCCAGTCGGCCGAGCGGCACCACGGCCGTCACGGCGGTGAGTCCGTCGGCCTGCTCTGCGACTCCCGGAACCGCGGCGACGGGCGGTCGGGTCGACGGCGCAGGGAGGACTTGCCCGCCCTGGGCAGCCGCCACGCGCGCTGCCCCGTCGGGCACGTCTGCGATCCTCCAGCCACCCCTGTCGCCCTCGTCCAGCAGCGCCAGGAACGCCGTGGCCGCGTCGAGCGCCAGCCGCGCCGCGGCGTCCGCATCCGGCCCCGACGTCAGCGTCGTGGGCCGGCCGTCGAGCGCGAGGCGCCAGCCGGACCGCCCTCCCCCATCCGGCATCAGCGCGAAGTCCGCGCGGACCGCGCCCGGCCCCCGGTCACCGTCCTCGACGGCGAAGAGCACGCGCCCGGGGAGGGCCGTCAGCGCCGCGTCCGCGCACAGCCCCGCGTCGAGCGCGGCCACGACGCCGTCCGTCCTGCGCAGCGACGCAGGGCCGCGGCCGCCGTCGCACCGGAGCGACGATGTTCCGCACCCGGTCATGCGCCGGCGAGGGCAGCAACCCTCCGTGTCGCAGGATGTCGGCAGCCGCCGTCCCGTCAGCCTCGAGGCCCGCGGACCTGCAGGCCGGCTCGAGAGGTCAACTCGACGAGCCCGTTGCCCTCGGCGGCCGCGGCGGCGACCGCCTGCAGGCCGCGCGCGGACACGATGCCCCCCGGCAAGCGGACGCGCAGCAGGTGGCCGTCGGCCGCCTCGTGCAGGCGCAGGATGCCCGGGACAACGATCGGCCGGCCGCACGGCGGTGGCGGCGGGGGACCCGGCGTCGGGCGATGGGAACATCGAGCGACCTCCTGGGAATGACGCGTTCCCATAAACGGCTTGACGCGATGGCGGCAGTTCCTGACTCCTGGCCCCAGAGGGTCCAGACACAGTGGCGCGACCGTCCCGAGTTCGCATCGGGTTCCTGTCGCCATCGCGATGACGGCCGGAGCATAGCCCGTCGACATCGCGGCACGAGGACTCGCGCCCGTCAGGGCCCGCAGGTATGCTGCCGCAACGTCCGACGACGAAGGAAGCCGGTGCAAAGCCGGCGCGGTCGCGCCACTGTGAACCTGGGCATGTGCTCGGGAAGCCAGACACTGCGTCGCCGGACGAAGCCAACCAGCAACGGGACGCGTGATCCCGAGGAGGTCCTTGATGTCTGACGTGCTTGTCGTCCAGCGTGGAGCCGTGTCCGGTCCCATCGCCACCCCGCGTGAGCTGCTGCCGTACGCGATCTTCGCCGGCGTGCTCCTGTCGCTCCTCGTGTACTTCGTCGGCGCCGAAGAGGGCGCAGCGTCGCTTGTCGGCGGCACCGCCGTTCACGAGCTGGTGCACGACGCACGGCACCTGCTCGGCTTTCCCTGCCACTAGGCGCAGGCTCCAGCCATGGTTCGCTCCCTCCTGATCCGAGGGTTGCTGGTCGGCGTCCTCGCCGGCCTGCTGGCCTTTGCCGTCGCCTACCTCTTCGGCGAGCCTGCAGGTCCAGCACGCGATCGACTTCGAACATGCGCTCGCCGCCAGGACCGGCGGGCCGCCCGGCCCGGACGTCGTGTCGCGCGGCGTGCAGCGGACCCTCGGTCTGCTCGTGGGGACGCTCGCGATCGGCGTCGGCGGTCGGCGGCCTGTTCGCGCTCGTCTTCGCCTACGCCTACGGACGCGTCGGTGTCCGGGGGCCGCGCCCGACCGCCGCGCTGCTCGCGCTCGTCGGCTTCGCCACCGTGGCGCTCGTCCCTGCCACGAAATACCCGGCGAACCCACCCGCCGTCGGGGACCCCTCGACCATCGACCGGCGCACGCTGCTGGCCTTCACGATGATCCTCATCACGGGCCTGGCCGTGCTTGCCGCCATCCGGGTGCGCGCCCGCCTCGTCCGCCGGCTCGGGACGTGGGATGCAACGCTCGTCGCCGGCGGGGTCTTTCTCGCCACGGTCGCGGCGGCGCAACTCATGCTGCCGTCCGTCAGCGAGACCCCGGCCGGGTTCCCGGCGGATGTCCTGTACCGGTTCCGCGTGGCCTCGCTGGGGATCAGCGCGACGTTGTGGCTGACGATCGGCGCCGGCTTCGGGGCGCTGGCCGAGCGTCTGCTGCCGCCCGCCGAGCCGGTCGCCGGCTAGTCGGCTGTGGGCGGTGAGACGCGCAGGAGCGAATACGGCGCTTCGGGCGAACGGCCTTGGAAGGAGAGGATCCGCGGGTTCTGCACGGCCCCACGCCGGATCTCGATCGCGCGGCGGATCGTCTCGTCGGCGTCCCACGCCGACGGTCCCCCCATGACGATCGGCAGGTAGCGCAGGAGCGCTTCGCTGTTCTCCCAGGTGGACGAGTTCCACAGGTACGACGGGCTGTGGTCCACGGCGTAGTAGCCCAGCCCGTCGCCGACCGTGAACATCGGGTCGGCGAAGGACGTCGGCTTGGCCCATTCGAAGGCCATGCCCTCGTCGCAGGAGACGTCCACGAAGAGCGTGCCGGGGGTGAAGCCGGGCAGGTCCTCGTCCATGACGAACATCAGCGGCTCGTCCGTGTCCTGGAAGATGCAGTTGACGATGACGTCGTACTGGGCGAGCACGTCGACGATCGGGCCGGGCTCCTCGCCGTGGAGCGCCAGGGTCCGTGAGGGCCGCTCGGGATCGCGCGCGAAGTGCTGCAGGCGGACCGAGGCGAACGGTGAGGCGACGGCCGCGGTGTCGCGCTGGGTCAGGACGGTGACGTCGCTGACCCCGAGCGCCGCCAGCGCCCGGACGGCCCCGCGTCCGGTGGCGCCGAACGAGATGACCGCAGCCCGCAGGCGCCGTCCGTAGTCCCCGGTGATCCCACGCAGCTGCAGGGCATGCAGCACCGAGCAGTAGCCCGCGAGCTCGTTGTTCTTGTGGAACACATGGACGTCGAAGTGCCCGTCCTTGGTCCAGTGGTTCATCGCCTCCCAGGCGATGAGCGTCAGCTCGTTGTCGATCGCCAGCTGCGTCATCTCGGTGTCCTGCACGCAGTGCGGCCACCCCCAGACGACGGTGCCCCGCGGCAGTCCCTCCAGGTCCTCCGGCAGCGGCTTGGGCAGCAGCACGATGTCCGAGCCGGCCATGAGTTCCGCGCGCGGACGCATCGCGGCCACGAGCGGCGCCAACCGGTCGTCCGGCACACCGAAGCGCTCGCCGTACCCCTCCTCCAGGACCATCCGCGACCGCAGGCGCTGCATCGATGCGCTCGACGTGGTCAGGGTGGATGGCCAACCGGCGTTCGTCGGGCTTCCGGGAAGTCGCGACGACGCCGATGCTGAGCTGATCCACCGGGCGAGTCTACGGCCGCCGTCCGGACCGGCGCTGCGCGCTAGCCGGAGCGGTGGCGCGCCTGGTGGGCGAGCGCGTCGCGCAGGTCACCGAGCTCCGCTTGGCGGCGCAGGAGGGCCAGGCGCTCCTTGCCGACGATCTTGCCGGCGGCGAGACGGTCCGCAACCCCTTCCATCTCCTTGAGGATCATGGCCCGGGTGAGAACGCGTTTCATCCCCATAGTCTAGTCGTGTCACCCGAGCGGGCACCGCACGCACCCGCCGCGGTTGCGCGCCCCTCCCCGAAGGACGAGACTCGGACGGGTCCCACCGCCAGAGGAGCACACCGCATGAGCACCACGCAGCGCACGTACGAGCAGGCTGTCGCCGAGCACCGTTGGGAGGTGCCCGAGCGGTACAACATCGCGCAGGACGTCTGCGAGAAACACCCGCCCGACAAGCTTGCGATGGTGCACGAAAGTCCCGACGGCGTGGTGCGCGAAGTGGCGTGGGGGGAGCTGCAGGATCTGGCGAACCGGGCTGCGAACCTCCTGGCCGGCCAGGGCGTGGGCAAGGGGGATCGCGTCGCGGTCGTCCTCCCCGCGACGCCGGAGACGGCGGCGATCTTCTTCGGGGTCTGGAAGCTCGGCGCGGTCCTGCTGTCGATGTCCGTCCTGTACGGGGACGAGGGCATCGCCTACCGCCTGACCGACTCGCAGTCCAAGGTGCTCGTGACGGACGCCGCGAACGTCGGGCGCTTTGACACGTCGCTCGTCGACGCGGTCGTCGTGCTGGACGAGGCGACGCTCCTGGACGCCGGCGCCACCCCGGTGTACGCCGACACGAGCGCCGATGACCCGGCGCAGCTCTACTACACCTCCGGCACGACGGGCACGGCGAAGGGCATCGTCCACGCGCACCGCTACCTGCTGGCGCACAACGAGTTCGTCTTCTCCCACGACGTCCAGGACGGCGAGCGCTTCCACGGCATGGGGGAGTGGGCGTGGGCGGCGGGGATCGCGCCGCTGCTCGGCCCCTGGCGTCTGGGGGCGGTCCAGTGCGTGCTGCAGCGCAAGGGCGGCTTCGACGCCGGAGGCCAGTTGGACTTCCTCTCCCGTCACGGCGTCACGAACGTCTTCACGACGCCGACGGCCATGCGCTCGATGATGTCGATCACCGACGCAGGGACGCGCTACCCGCAGCAGTTCCGCGTCGTGTGCAGCGCCGGGGAGCCGCTGAACCCGGAGGCCATCCGGTGGTTTCGCGAGCAGTACGGGCTGACCGTCCTGGACTACTACGGGATGACCGAGTCCTACCCGATGGTCGCCAACTATCCCGTTCCTGGCGGTGCGGGAGGGCTCGATGGGCAAGCCGTGCCCCGGGTGGGAGATGGCGATCCTCGACGAGGACGGCGCGCCGGTCACCGAGCCCGGCACGCGGGGTGAGATCGCGCTGCGGGCCCGCTCGAACCCGCACTACCCCCTCGGCTACTGGAACCGGCCGCAGGACACCGAGCGCGTCTTCGGTGGTGAGTGGTTCCGCACGGGGGACGCGGCGTCGGCCGACTCCGACGGCTACTTCTGGTACGAGGGCCGCGCCGACGACCTCATCATCGCCGCCGGCTACCGGATCGGGCCGTTCGAGGTCGAATCCGCCTGCCTGGAGCATCCGGCCGTCGCGGAGGCCGCGGCCGTCGCCTCCCCGGACGAGCGCCGGGGGCACATCGTCAAGGCGTTCGTCGTCCTGGCCGGCGGACACGACCCGTCGGACGAGCTGGCCAAGGAGATCCAGGGCTTCGTCCGCGAGCGGCTGTCGGCGTACGCCTACCCGCGGGTGATCGAGTTCACCACGGACCTGCCCAAGACGTTGACGGGCAAGATCCGGCGGATCGAGCTGCGCCAGCGGGAGGAGAGCCGGGCGCGGGAGGGGAGCTGAGCGGAAGGTGAACGAGGGTTCCGGCTCCCTGAGCAGGCCGGAACCCTCATCGACCCCACGATGCGGGCGGGGTCAGCCCCGCGCACGCCTCCGCCGGAGGACGTGGACGACCCGACCGCGTCCCTTGACGTGAAAGGCGTCAAGGGTTGTAGTTCGACCTCGACGACAGGGGGTGGGTGGAGCGCCGTCCGCCTCCGGGACCCGACCGACGAGGAGCCTGATGTTCGCTACCACCGCCCCGCTGCGCCAAGCCCTGGCCGAGGCATTCGCGCAGCGACCGTTCGCCGTTGCGTTCTGGGACGGCACCCGTGTCGAGGCGACCACGCCGGACGCGCCGACGTTCACGTTGCGCTCGCCCGAGGCGCTCGGCGCACGTCGTCCGCAGCCCCGGCGAGCTGGGGATCGGCCGCGCGTACGTCGCCGGGCAGATCGACGTCGACGACCTGGACGCCGGGTTGGAGGTCGTCACCGGGTGGGACGCTCCTTCGCTGGACGCCGTGACACGGGCGCGCCTGGGCGCCGCCGTCCTCCGCGGGGCCGGGCTGGCCAAGCTGCCGTCGATCCCGTCGATCGAGCTGCGTCAGCAGGGCCCGCTGCACTCGATGCTGCGCGATCGCAACGCGATCACGTACCACTACGACGCGGGCAACGACTTCTTCAAGCTCTTCCTGGACCCGAAGATGGTCTACAGCTGTGCGATCTTCTCGCGCGGCGCCACGACGCTCGAGGAGGCGCAGCACACGAAGCTCGACCTCGTCGCCGCGAAGCTCGCCCTGCAGCCGGGCGACCGGTTGCTCGACGTCGGCTGTGGCTGGGGTGCCTTCGCCATACACGCCGCGCGCGAGTACGGCGTGAGGGTCGTCGGCATCACGCTCGCCAAGGAGCAGGCGGCGCTCGCGCGCGAGCGGGTCCGCGAGGCCGGGATGGAGGACCAGGTCGAGATCCGTCTGGCCGACTACCGTGAGCTGGCCGACGAGCCGTTCGACGCGATCTCCAGCATCGGCATGGTCGAGCACGTCGGGGAGGCGCAGATCGACACGTACGCGAGCGGCCTGCACCGGCATGCTCAAGCCCGGCGGCCTGCTCCTGAACCACGGCATCGCCCAGCTGCAGCGCGGGGAGTTCACCAAGCCGGGGCCGTTCTCCGAGCGCTACGTCTTCCCCGACGGCGAGACCCTGCCGCTGTCGCGCATCGAGCTCGCGCTCGAGCGCGCGGGCTTCGTCACCGACCACGTCGAGGGCTTCGGCGCCGACTACGCCCAGACCCTCCGCCATTGGATCGCGCGTTTTGAAGCGTCCTACGACAAGGCTGTCGCGATCTGCGGCGCGGAGCGAGCTCGGGTCTGGCGCATCTACCTGCGCGCGGCGCGCAACGGCTTCGAGAACGGCTTCACCTCGATCTACCAGGTGCGGGCCACGAAGCCCGGCGGCGTGGTTCGGGAGGCATCTCCCGCATGGCGCGCCGTGCTGCCCGGGGTCACGGACGTCCCGGTCCGTCAGGCGGCGTTGCCCGGGGGCGGCTGAGCGATCCGCCCCGCCGCGCGGCGGGGCAGCCCGATCACCGAGGCGGGAGCAGCGCGTCGAGCTTGGACTGCGTCCGCATCTCGGCGAGGATCCGCTCCAGGCGCGGCTCGACGTCGTTGTCGACATGGATCATCGTCGCCGCGACCGCAGGGTGCACGGCCGCGATCTGACGGTGCATCTCGTGCGCGACAGCGCGGTAGGACGGGTGCCCCTCGCGGCCGGAGCGCAGCTCGATGAGCTGCATCGCCTCGCGGGCGTTGAGGTCGAGCACGTAGCGGATGCGGTACCCCAGGCACAGCGCGTACTGCGCCACGCGAGCGTCGTGGCCGTCGTCCAGCAGCCGCTGGTGGGCCACCCGCGAGAGGTCCAGCGCCCGGCGGAAGTCGCCGCCGCAGCCGGCGAGGTCGATCTCGTCCGGGACGCCCGCCCCGAGCTCCGGCGTGAGCTTCTGCCACTGCACGGTGAGCATGCGGTGGCGCTGCAGGTCGCGGAACGCGCCGTAGTCCGAGACGATCTCGAAGCGGTAGCGCAACGCCTCAAAGCCTCGTCCCGGCCGGTGGCGCCGGTTGGCGCGCTCGCCCACGAGGTCGCTCAGGAGCGCCGTGCGCTCGTCGGTGCTCAGGGCGCCCAGGCGGATGCGCGAGTCCTCCTCCGAGACCCCCGAGGCCTCGAAGAGCAGCGCGGCCAGGAGCGCGTCCTCGTCGCCGTCGACGTGGAGCAGCCGGACGCGAGGGCCGGTCTCCCTGCTCGCCGGCGGGGCGGTCGAGGCCCAGGCGGGTGACCCACCGGGCTGCGGCAGCGTCACGCTCCTGCAGGTACCCGATCCACTCGCCGCCCCGGTCCGGGCGGGGGACGCGGGAGACGAACGACGGCATCACGGACTGGATCGAGTCGAGGATCATCCCGCCGCACTCGCGGGCCTCGGGCAGCGGGTGTGCCATCAGATGCAGGATGAGCTGCTCGTAGGTCTGGCCGGTCGCGTAGATCCCCATGTGCGACAGCGAGGCCGCCGGCAGGAGGCCGCGGACGAGGTCCAGCGCCTTGGCGCCGATCGCACGGTCGCGCGCGGGGCTCGGGTCGCCGGGGAACGAGCCGTCGACCCAGGCGCGCACGCGAGGCAGCAGGTCTGAGTAGGTGCCGAAGATCTCGTCCATCGACTGCTCGTAGACGCGGCCGAGCGCGGGGTCGCGGTAGTAGCGGAAGCGGGCCGGGTCACCGGCGCCGTCCATCGGCGCGTCGTACGCGATGTACCGGGTGGACTGCTCCAGGTAGGCGCCCAGCCGGGGCCGCTGGAGCACCTTCGTCAGAACGTTCGAGACCCACTCGCAGGCGACGTGCGCGCCCCCGAGCTGGGCGACGCTGTCGTCGCCGTAGCCGACGAAGATGCGCTCGTAGAGCTCCGCCGCCCGGGTGCCCTCCGTGTCGTCGGGGTTGTGCCCGGCACCGGCGGGCAGCGAGTCGGCGAACTCGTCGAGGAACATCCGCCGCAGCGTCCCCTGATACCGGGAGTAGCGGGCGAACATCGCGCCCTTGACCGTCTCGGGCAGGTTCGTCAACGCGAACACCGGACGGTCCAGGTTGGTGACGTGCGGCGCCAGGCGGGCCTGCTCGTCCGGGGTGAAGCTCTCGACGGGGTAGTCCATGTGCGGCTTGCAGACCCTAGCGGGCATCACGGCGTCGAGGACCGCCGGGGGCGGGGCGGTCGCACGTCGGACCGCCGGCTACGGGCGCCGGCAGCGCCCGCGGTCCGGTCGCGCCTGCGGCGTGCAGCTCAGACGAGGTTCGTGAACGCCGCGCCGGCCCGCTCGACGAACGCGAAGAGCGGCTGCGGGATGACGCCGAAGACGATCGTCGCGGCCGCAAAGACGACGGTGACGGCCGTGACCTCCCACGGGGCGCGGCCCGGGGGTGCGAGCTGCGGGCCGTCAGGCGAGCCGCCCGCCAGCGCCGGCAGCGCCGGACCGGGCGTGGGCCCGACGGTGGCCGCCGTCGTGGCAGGCGTCCAGATCGCGGCGACGACCCTCAGGTAGTACCCGAGCGAGATCATCGACCCGACGACGATGACGATGCCGAGCCACGCGTAGTCGCCGTCGACCGTCGCCCGGATGAGCTGGAACTTGCCGATGAACCCTGCCGTGGCCGGGACCCCGGCCAGGGCGAGCATCGCGATCGTGAGCGGCCACGCCAGGAGCGGGCGCGATGCTCCGATGCCCGCCACGGCCCCGATGTCGTCGCCCAGGGCGGTCTCGCGCTCGCGGGCGATGATGACCCCGAAGGCCGCGAGGTTCATGAGCAGGTAGGCCGCGAGGTAGAAGACGGTCGCCCGGACGCCGAGCTGCGTGGACACGACGACGCCCGCGAGCATGTAGCCCGCCTGCGCCACCGAGGAGTAGGCGAGCATGCGCTTGAGGGACGACTGGCCGAGCGCGCCGACGTTGCCGACGACGATCGTGAGCGTGGCCAGCATCGCGAGCGCCGGCCCCCAGGTCGCCTGCGCGTCGATGAGCGCGACGTCGAAGAAGCGCAGGAAGACGCCGAACGCGGCGGCCTTCGTCGCGACCGCCATGAACGCGGTGATCGGCGTGGGCGCGCCCTCGTAGACGTCCGGTGTCCACTGGTGGAACGGTGCGACGGACGCCTTGAAGCACATGCCGACCACGACGAGGGCGATGCCGCCGAGCGCAAGCGTGTCGCTCGCCAGGCCCTTCGCGGTGAACGCCGCAGCGGTGGCGGCGTAGTCGGTCGTGCCGGTCGCTCCGTAGATGAGCGAGAGGCCGTACAACAGGGTGGCCGAGCCGACCGAGCCCACGATGAGGTACTTCAGGCCCGACTCCAGAGAGCTCGCACGCCGCATCTCCGTGGCGCACAGCACGTAGAGCGGGATCGACAGCAGCTCCAAACCGAGGAAGAGGGTGATCGTGTTCTGTGCCCAGACCAGGACGACCATGCCGGCGATGCTCGTCAGGACGAGGGCGAAGAACTCGCCGTGGGCCGACTCGCGGGGAGCCATGGCCCGCCACGACAGGAGCGTTGCGGCGAGTCCGCCGGCGAGGAACAGGACGGTCAGCGTCGTCGACAAGCCGTCGAGGCGCAGGGACCGCGAGACAAGGTCCTTCTCCGTGTCCAGCTGCCAGATCGTCAGGCCGAGCGACACGAGCAGCGCGACGACCGTCAGGCCCGGGACGACGTGATGGCGGACGAAGCGCGGGCGCAGCAATCCCGCCATCAGGACGACGACGATGCCGCCGAGCAGCGCGACGAGCGGGGACAGGGCCGCCCAGTCGATCTTCGGCCCCTTGACGTCGCCGGTCGCAGCCGCAAGCTGTAGGGCGCTGGACATCATGGGGTGGTGCCTCCGGTCGCAGGGGCCGGCTGGCCCGGGGCCCCGGCGGGCGCAGCGGTCGCGGCGCGCGGCGGTGCCGGATCGGTGATCTGGCGGGCCGCGGCGACGGACTTCTTGACGGTCGCCTCGCCCTTCTTCAACGGCAGCTGCGGGTAGAACGCCAGCGCGACGATGCAGGCCACGAGCGGGACGAGGACGAGCGAGTCACGCAGGCTGAT
The DNA here is from genome assembly GCA_963750375.1 of Paraconexibacteraceae bacterium. GTDB lineage: Bacteria > Actinomycetota > Thermoleophilia > Solirubrobacterales > Solirubrobacteraceae > Paraconexibacter. The sequence continues at coordinate 64,307 of CAVVQN010000003.1, read as the reverse complement.
GTCGCTGGAGATCACGTCCTGCCCGACGCGGTTGTGCATCGCGCGGATGAAGAGGCGCAGGGTGTACACCGCGGCGAGCGCCACGCCCGTGAAGGCGATGATCGCGAAGACGAGCTTGCTGTCGAACAGGCCGAGGAGGATGAGGAACTCGCCGACGAAGTTGCTCGAACCGGGGATCGCGAGGTTCGCCATCGCGACGACGAGGAAGAGCGCGGTCAGGACAGGGGCGCGGAAGGCGATGCCGCCCATGTCCCGCAGATCCTCCGAGCCGCCGCTGCGTACCGCGAGCATCCCGGCGATGAAGAACGCCGGCGCCACGACGAGGCCGTGGTTGACCGCCTGCAGGATCGCGCCCTGGGCGCCCTGCTCGGTCAGGGAGAAGACGCCGAGCATGATGAAGCCCAGCTGTGCCAGCGACGAGTACCCGAGGATGAGCCGGAGGTTCGTCACCGTGAAGGCCATGACCGAGCCGTAGAGCACCGACGCCAGCGCGATGCAGAGCATCAGCGTCTGGAAGTGGACGGAGGCGTCCGGGAGGATGGGCACGACGATGCGCAGGAACCCGTAGGCGGCGACCTTGCTCAGCACGCCGGAGAAGACCGCCAGGACGGGCAGCGGCATCGCGCGGTAGCCGTCCGGCATCCAGCCGTGCAGCGGGAAGGCCGGCATCTTCACGAGGAACGCGGCGGCGAAGCAGAGGAAGATCCAGTTCTGCGAGCCGCTGGTCAGCGTCACCTGCGACAGGTCGCTGAACGCAAAGCTCAGCTCGTTGCCCGACTGGTTCGCGCTCAGCACGGCGAGGGCGACCGCCGCGGTGAGCATGAGCAGCGAGCCCACCAGGGTGTAGATCACGAGCTTGACGATCGCCCGGACCCGCTCCTCGCGTCCGCCCTCGCCCCACCCGAGGGTGAGGAAGAAGAACGGGATCAGCATGAGGTCGAAGAACGCGACGAACAGCGCGAGGTCCTGGGCGACGAGCGCCCCGAGCACGAAGGTGTGGGCGAAGCCGACGTGCAGCCAGAACCGCCCGGGCTGCTCGCGGTCCCTGCCGGCCGCCCACAGCGTCGTCGCGGTGAAGAGCACGGTCGCGAGCAGGACGAGGAAGAGGTTGAGCCCGTCGACACCGAGCTTGTAGTGGACGCCGAGCTCGCGGATCCACATGTCGTCCGTCACGTACTGCAGACCCGCGCCGGATCTGAAGTCCACGACGAGCGCGATCGCGTAGCCGAGCGCGGTGAGCGTGCCGAGGGCCGCGAAGAGGTTGCCGACGGTCGGCCGCGATCGGCCGCCCAGGAGCGTCCCGACGAGGGCGAAGGCGGCGGGTGCCCAGACGAGGAAGGAGAGGTGGAGGGTCATGCGCTGAGCAGGAAGTAGATGCCGACGACGGCGACGCCGAGGACGAAGAGCGCGGCGTAGGACCGCAGCAGGCCGGTCTGGACTGCGCGGACCGCGGAGGAGGACGCCTTCACGACGCCCGTGGTCCCCCCGACGAGCGCGCCGTTGACGAAGATCGCGCTCGAACGTGTCGCGGGACGCCGCGGCCGACCCAGGCCGACGGCCTGACGACGAGCAGGTCGATCGCCTCGTCGAAGTACCACTTGTTCACGAAGAGCCGATGCAGCGGAGCGAAGCGCTCGAGCACCTTGGCGCTCGTGCCGGGCTGCTTGACCCAGACGCGGTAGGCCACGGCGATGCCGGCCAGCCCGAGGACCGTGCCGAGCACGAGGCCGAAGGCGAGCAGGCCGTCGTCCGGCGCGTGGGCCGGGACGTCCTCGAAGGTCGGGTCCAGGAAGCTCTCCAGGACGTGGTTGACCTTCGGGATCTGCAGCAGGCCGCCGACGGTCGCCAGCAGGGCGAGGACGCCCATGGCGGTCCTGCATCTCCCAGGAGCTGCTCGGCGATGTGGTGCTCGGGGCCGGGGAAGCCGACGTCGGTGTCCTCGACCTCGCCGTTGGCCGGGTTCGTGTGGACGTCGGCGTGGTGCAGGTGGCCGGCTTCCAGCTCGGCGGCCTCCGCGCACGGCGCGCCGAAGAAGGCGCGGAAGATCATGCGCCAGGTGTAGATCGCGGTCAGGAACGCGCCCGACGTAGCCGGCGACGTAGAGCGACCCAGTGCCAGCCGCCCTCCTCGCCGATGACGAGCAGGATCTCGTCCTTGGAGAAGAAGCCGGAGAACGGCGGGATGCCCGACGAGCGCCAGGCCGCCGATGACGAAGCACCCGAAGGTGAACGGCATCGCCTTGCGGAAGCCGCCCATCCGGTCCAGGTTCTGCTGCGCCGGCCATCGCGCCGATGACCGAGCCCGCCGCCATGAAGAGCAGCGCCTTGAAGAAGGCGTGCGTCATCAGGTGGAACAGGCCCGCCGACGTAGGCGCCCGAGCTGACGCCCATGATCATGTAGCCGATCTGGGACATCGTGGAGTAGGCGATGACGCGCTTGAGGTCGGTGACGACCAGGCCGATCGTGCCCGGCGACCAGCAGCGTCACCGCCGCCGATGATCGCCCCGGTCGTCCGCCGCCGCCGGCGCCAGCTCGAACAGCGGGTGCATGCGCGCGATGAGGTAGACGCCGGCGGTGACCATCGTCGCCGCGTGGATCAGCGAGGAGACCGGCGTGGGGCCCTCCATCGCGTCCGGCAGCCAGGTGTGCAGCGGGATCTGCGCGCTCTTCGCGAACGCGCCGACGAGCAGCAGCAGGCAGCCCGCGGTCAGGTCGGCGTTGCCGTTCTGCCCGAACGACTCCTCGCGCGCCGTTGAACGTCGCCAGGAAGTCCAGCGTGCCGGTGTGCTTGAAGATGAAGTACGTCCCGAGCACGAGTCCGATGTCGCCGACGACGTTGATGACGAAGGCCTTGATGCCCGCCGCTGTCGCCGTCGTGCGGCGGTACCAGAAGCTGATCAGCAGGTAGGACGCGGCACCGACGAACGCCCAGCCGACGATGAGCAGCAGGAAGTTGCCCGCCATCACGAGCACCAGCATCGAGAAGACGAAGAAGTTCAGGTACGCGAAGAAGCGCGCGTAGCCCCGGTCGCTCGCCATGTACGCGATCGAGTACAGGTGGATGAGCGTCGAGACGCCGGTGACGACGCCCATCATCAGCAGCGAGAGCGGGTCGATGAGGATCGACAGCTGCGCGTCGATGCCGACGGTCTTGCGCGTAGTCCCAGGCGACGAAGACGACCTGGCGCTTCTCCTCGTCCAGGTCCTGCAGCGAGACGAGGGTCATCACCGTGCAGAGGAACGAGCCGGCGAGGACGGCCGGTGCCGACGTAGCCGGCGGCCTTGCCCGGCAGGCGCTTGTACAGCAGGCCGATGAGGATCGCAGCCGAGGAGCGGGAGGCCCAGGACGAGCCAGGCGGTGGTCTGCATCAGTCTCTCACCCCTGCAGCTCGCGGAGTTCGTCGACGTCGATCGGGACGCGCCGCCGGTACATCGCGACGATCACGCCGAGGCCGACGGTGACCTCGCAGGCGGCGACGACCATGACGATGATCGCGAAGATCTGGCCGTCGTGGTTGCCGTGCATGCGGCTGAAGGCGATGAGCGCGAGGTTCGCTGCGTTGAGCATGAGCTCGAGGCAGAGCAGGACGACGAGCGGGTTGCGGCGCGTCATGACGCCGCCGGCGCCGATGCAGAAGATCAGCGCGCTGACGGTGAGGTACCAGGAGATGCTCACGAGCGCGCGTCCTCCTGCGTGTCGTCGGGCACGAACGATCCCGTCACGCCCGGGGACGGCAGGCGCCGGCGACCGCCGACGCCCTCGGCCATCGTGCCGGTCCAGGCGGGGCGGACGAAGTCCAGGGCGCTCATCTCGCCGCTCTCGCCGGGCGTCTCCAGCCCGCCGCGGCGGCGGGCGAGCGTCACCGCGCCGACGGCGGCGATGAGCAGCAGGAAGGAGGCGACCTCGAAGGGCAGGAGGAAGTCGGTCAGCAGCAGCTTGCCGATCTCGGCCGGGGAGCCGTAGCCCGCGACGTAGGGGGCGCCTTCTCCGTCCAGCGCCTGCAGGCCGCTGCCCAGGACGGCGATCGCGAGGACCGCGAACAGCGCGCCGCCGAAGGCGACGGAGGCGATCTTGAACGGCCGGCTGGCCTCGATGCCGACGGGCGCCTGGTTGCCGCCGACGTACGAGACGACGAAGACGTAGAGCACCATGACGGCACCGGCGTAGACGATGACCTGGGCCGCGGCCACGAACTCGGCGCGCAGCAGCAGGAAGAGGAGCGCCAGGCTGATGAGGTGGCCGACGAGCGCGAGCACGCTGTAGAAGGCGTTGCGCAGGGCGATGACGCCGACGGCCCCGACGATGGAGCCGATCGCGGTGATGAAGAAGAGGACTTCAGCCATGGGGGAGGGGGGCCGGCCGACAGGAGCGCGACACCCGTGCGGAAAACTATCGGAGGGGAGGTCAGGACGCGGCTCCGCTCGTTCGAACGGGGCCCTGCGTGGTCTGCCAGGCCCGGAACCCCACGCGAGGAGCGATGGATCTGCCCGTGTGAGGCGGGTCGATCCGTCAGTCGGTCGGCCGCCGCGACCGAGCGATGGATCTGCCCGTGTGAGGCGGGCTGATCTGCCGGTCGGCGGTCGACGCGTTGGCGGTCGGCGCTGTGGCGGCGCCACCCGGCGGACATCGGACGGTGTTGCGGACCGGCCCGCAGCCGCGTCACCGGGCGCGCGGGCGGCCCGAGCTTTCGGCGCACGACGGTGGTTGTGTGCGAACAGGCCGCGGCGACACCGTTGCTCCGTGATCGAGCATCCCGACCGTCGCCTGGCCCACATGGCCGCCCTCCAACACGGCCGCGTCGCCCGGCGGCAACTGCTCGCCGAGGGGTTCTCGCGCCACTGGATCGACAACCGGATCGCATCGGGGCACCTCATCCGGGAGTTCGCCGGGGTGTACGTCGTCGGACATCGCCTGCCGACCCTGGACGGTGCCCTGATGTCAGCCGCGCTGGCCTGCGGCCCCGACGGCTGCGTCGGCTCGCTCAGTTGCCTGCAGGCGATGCGGATCCTGCCACCGGCCCGGAGCCGCCCGGTCCACGTCGTCGTGCCGCCGCGCTCGGCGCGCCGCCATCGAGGGCTACAGGTGCACCGGATGACGCTGCTGCCGTCGGAGCGCACGGTCGTCCGCGGCATCCCGTGCACCACTGCGGTCCGTGCGCTGATGGACGGGGCGGTCGTCCTGGGCCGACGGCGGCTGGAACGGGCCTGCGACGAAGCGGCCTACTTGAGATTGCTGGCCCCGACGTCGGCGCGAGCCTTCGTCGACGAACGACGCGGCCATCGCGGCGCGGCGCTGCTGCGGGCCGTCCTGGAGGACCACGACATCGGGACGACGCGCACGTCGTCGGAACTGGAGGAGCGCTTTCTTGCGTTGTGCGACGCCGCCGGCTTCCCGCGCCCGGTCGTCAACCGCCGGACGGCCGGCCCCCACGGGGTCGTCGTGCTCGATTTCGTCTGGGTCGCCTTCCGTCTCGTCGTGGAGACCGACGGGCGCGCCGCTCACGACATCGTCACGGTCGAGCGTCGGGACGCGCGGCGCGATGCCGACGCGGCCACCGCGGGCTTCCGCGTCCTGCGCTTCACCTGGTGGGACGTCGTGCACGATCCTCACCGCGTCACGGCGGTCCTGCGGCCGCTCCTTGCCCCGTCGGCCACGGCGTGACCGACGGATCGCGCCGTGTCAGGCGGGGCGATCCGTCACTCAGCGCGAGGGGACGCCGCTACTCCCCGTCCGCGCGCAGCGGAGTGCGGTCGAGCGGCTCTGCGAGCAGCATCTCCTTCGTGAAGATGAGGTCGTGCCGTTCGTAGTCGCTCATCTCGTAGTCGTTGCCCATCGTGATGGCGTCGAACGGGCAGGCGACTTCGCAGTAGCCGCAGAAGATGCAGCGCGAGAGGTTGATCTCGTAGACCGCGGCGTAGCGCTCGCCGGCCGACACGCGATGCTCGGGCGTGTTCTCCGCCGCGACGACGCGGATGCAGTCCGACGGGCAGGCGGCGGCACACAGCGAGCAGCCGACGCACTTCTCCAAGCCCGAGTCCTCGAACTTGTGCAGGCGGTGTCGGCCGCGAAAACGCGGGTAGACGGGCGTCTTCTGCTCGGGGTACTGGATCGTGTGCACGCCCTCGACGACCCGCGAGAAGGTCGTCTTGAGCCCGCGCAGCGTCTCGGCAAAGACGCGGTATGTGCCGCCGGCGGCGCCGGGGGCGGGGGGACGCATGACCTCGATCTGGTCTGCTCCGGGATGCCAGGTCATATCAGGGGTCTCAGTCGGTCGCGACGAGCACGACGGCCGTCACGAGCGTGTTGAGGGTGGCCAGGGGCAACAGGACCTTCCAGCCGAAGCTCATCAGCTGGTCATAGCGCACGCGGGGGAGCGTCGCGCGGATCCAGATGAAGAAGATCAGGAAGACGGAGGTCTTGGCCAGGACGATGAAGGGGTCCAGCCAGCCGGGCGGGTTGATCCCGAAGGGCAGCAGCCAGCCGCCGAAGAACACCGTGACCATGATCAGCGAGACCACGCACATGTTGATGTACTCGGCGAACAGGTACGACGTGAAGCGGGTCCCGCCGTACTCGGTGAAGTAGCCGCCGACGATCTCGGCGTCCGCTTCGACGAGGTCGAACGGCGCACGGTTCGTCTCCGCGAAGGAGGCGACGAGGAAGATGAGGAACCCGAGGAACTGCGGGATGAAGTACCACATGCCCGCCTGGGCGTGGACGATCTCCGTGAGCGACAACGTGCCCGCGGTCATGACGACCCCGACGAGCGCGAGACCCTGCGAGACCTCGTAGGAGATGAGCTGGGCGGCGGCCCGCATGGCGCCGAGGAACGAGTACTTCGAGCCCGACGAGAAGCCGCCGAGCATGATCCCGTAGAACGCCACGGCGCCCATGGCGAAGACGAACAGCGGCCCGATCGACACGTCCAGCCCGTAGAGCCCGACCTGCGTCCCGAAGATGTCCTGCGTGTCCCCGAACGGGATGATCGACAGCGCCCCGATCGCTGCCACGACCGAGATCAGCGGCGCGAGCGCGAACATCCACCCGATCGACGTGTCAGGACGGAACTGCTCCTTCGTGGCGAGCTTGAGGATGTCCGCCAGCGGCGTGGCCAGGCCGTACGGGCCGACGCGGTTGGGCCCGTACCGGCCCTGAAAGCGTCCGAGGAGCTTGCGCTCACCGACGATGAGGATCGGCTGCAGCTGCAGGATGATCGCGAAGATCACCACGGCCTTGAGGATCTGGATCCACCAGGGCTCGTAGTAGGCGACGACGGCGAAGTTCTGGCTCACTGATCAGGCCTTGCGAATCTCGACGAGCGCCCCGTCCAGGGTGTTCGCCGCGTTGGTCTGGATGCCGGTCTGCAGGAAGACGCTGCCCGGAAGGGCGGCGTTGCGCAGGACGACGGTCGCCTCCAGCGCACCACCGCCGGCGCCACCGTCCCCGGCCACGACGACCCGCTCGCCGTGCTTGACGCCCAGCCGCTGCGCGTCGGACGGTGCCATCTCGACCTGCTGGCTCGGCGAGAGGAACGTCAGGGCGGGCGACGCCTCGACGGCTGCGCCGGCCCAGATCGATTTGAAGGTGCCAAGGCGCAAGGCGCCGTTCGGGCTGGGAGCCGAACCGTAGACCGCGTCGCGGCGTGCGTCCGGTGCGGGAGGGAAGGCGGCGGCCAGGTCGGCGTCGGCCGGCCAGCGCAGGCCCTTGCCACCGATCCGGTCCAGGGTCAACCCGGCGTAGAACGGCACCGCGGCGAACAGCTGCTGTGAGGCCATGGCGCCCGTGAGGATGCCCATGTCCGAGCCAAGGCGTCTGCTCAGCTCGCTGAGCACCCACCACTCCGGACGGGTGCCGCCCTGGCGGCCGATGGCAGGACGCAGACGCTGCACGCGACCGTCCGGGTGCGTCACCGTGCCTTCCTTCTCCGCGTAGGACTCGGCGGGGAAGATGACGTTGGCGTGTTCGCGCAGGCCGGGGGTGAGGAACTGCGCGTGGGCGACCACGGCGGTGGCCTTGTCCAGCGCACGGTCCCACGCCACGCCGTCCGGGCGTGAGATCACCGGGTCGTCGTGCATGAGCAGGCACGGCGGTCAGGTCGCCCTCGGCCAAGGCAGCGGCGATGCCGGCCGCCGCAAACGCCTCGCCGTCCGTGCCGGTGTCGCCGAAGCCGGGCGCCAGGCCCGGGGCCACGCCGGCTTCCAGCAGACCTCGCTCGTTCGTCGAGGCGGGCACCGCGAGCAGGCCCGGCCCCGTCGCGACCGGTGAGGCTGAGGCCGCTGGCGAGCTTCAGCAGCGCGGGGGCGACCGCGCCGCCGTCGGCCGTCAGCAGCCGCGTGCCCCAGACGATGACGACGTCACCGGGGGCCGTGGTGTCTTCGTCGCCACCGCCGGTGCGCAGCAGTTCGGCCAGCGACCGGATCGCGTCGGCGTCGGCGCCGGCGGCCGCGGCGGGCGCCGCGACGTCGCCGCCGTAGACCGCGGCGGTCAGGGCGCGCGACGAACGCACCCTCGCCCCCCGGGGCGTAGCGGACGGAGAGGTCGGCGTTCGCGTCCAGCGACGACGGGCGCGGCGTGGCGACGGCGAGCTTGACGCGGTTGCGACGCACGCCCTTGCGGATCCGCAGGTCGAGGATCGGCATGTCGTCGACCGGCTCGGTGCCCAGGACGAGGACCGTGTGCGCGAACTCGACGTCCTGCACCGTCGCCTGCAGGTCCGGGCGCGAGAGCGACCACAGGTCGACCGGGTCCACGCCCGCGGCGTCGACGTGCTGCGAGCCGAGGACCTCGCGGACGAGGCGCTGGACGAGGAAGCCCTCCTCGTTCGTGCTCTCCCCGCCGACGAGCGCCCCGACGTTCGGCCCGGCCTTCTTCAGCAGCGAGGTCGCCTCCGACAGCGCGCGCTCCCAGGAGACCGGGTCGCAGGACGCCACCGTCGCGGAGCAACGGCTGCGTGATGCGCTCGTCCGCGTGGACGGACTGGTAGGCGAAGCGGCCCTTGTCGCAGAGCCAGCCGTCGTCCACGCCGTCGTTCTGACGCGCCAGGACGCGCAGCACGCGCTCGTCGCGGACCGTGAAGTGGACGTTGCACTGCGCCGGGCAGAGCGTGCAGACCGAGCCGGAGCCCTCGATGTCCCACGGCCGCGCGCGGAAGCGGTACGGGCGCGAGGTCAGCGCCCCGACGGGGCACAGCTCGATGATGTTGCCGCTGAACGGCGCGACGTACGGGTGCCCGTCGAAGGTGCCGACGAAGTCGCAGCGCCCCGCTCGTGCAGGATGAGCTGGTAGTCCTCGGAGACCTCCTGGGAGAAGCGCACGCAGCGGTAGCAGAGGATGCAGCGCTCGCGGTCGATCGCGATGAGCGGGGAGAGCTCGAGCGGCTTCTGGAAGTGACGCTTGGGCTCGATGAAGCGGGTCTTGCCGCCGCCCCAGCCGAACGAGATGTCCTGCAGCGGGCACTCGCCGCCCTTGTCGCAGACCGGGCAGTCCAGCGGATGGTTGATGAGCAGGAACTCGACGACGGCCTTCTGGGCCTCGCGGACGCGATCGGTCTGGGTGTGGACGACCATCCCGTCCTTGACCGGGGTCGAGCAGCCCGTCTGGAGCTTCGGGATGCCCTCGATCTCGACGAGGCACATGCGGCAGGCGCCGACCGGGTGCGCCGAGCTTCGGCTCGTAACAGAAGACCGGGATCTCGACGTCGCCGAGCTTGGCGGCGTCGACGAGGATCGTGTTCTCGGCGGCGCTGACCTCGCGACCGTCGATCGTGAACGTGATGGTGCGGGGGGTCGGGCGGGGCACTAGGCGGCGACCGGGACGGTGGAGGTCAGGCCCGCGAGCAGCCGGCGCTCAGCGGCGGCGCGGGCGGTCTCGATGTACTCCTCGAACTCCCCACGGAACTTCTTGACCATCGAGCCGATCGGCATCGCCATCGCGTCACCGAGGACGCAGAGGCAGTTGCCGATGATGTTCTCGCAGACGCTGGCCATGAGGTCCAGGTCCATCGGGGTCGCCTCGCCGATCTTGATGCGCTCGAGCATCTTCACCGTCCAGTTCGTCCCCTCGCGGCAGGGTGTGCACTTGCCGCACGACTCGTGACGGTAGAACTGCGCGGTCTTCAGCGCGACGTCGACGACCGACGTCTGGTCGTCCACGACGATGATCGCGCCGGACCCGAGCATCGTGCCGGCCTTGGCGAGCGTGTCGAAGTCGTAGGCTCAGGTCCAGGTCGTCGCCGGTCAGCACGGGCGAGGACGAGCCGCCGGGAAACCACATCTTCACGGTGCGGCCCTCGCCGGGGCCGCCGGCCAGGCCGTAGATGATGTCGCGCGAGGACATGCCCAGCTCGATCTCGTAGTTGCCCGGCTTCTGCACGTGGCCGGAGACGGAGATGAGCTTCGTGCCCGTCGAGTTCTGCACGCCGATCGCGGCGTACGCGTCGGCGCCCATCTCGATGATGTGCGGCAGCGTCGCGAGCGTCTCGACGTTGTTGATGAGCGTCGGGCCCTGGTAGAGGCCCTGGTTGGCGGGGAACGGCGGCTTCAGGCGCGGGTTGCCGCGCTTGCCCTCGAGGGAGTCCAGCAGCGCCGTCTCCTCACCGCAGATGTACGCGCCGGCGCCGCGGTGCACCCAGAGGGAGAGGTCGACGTCGAAGCCGAGGATGCGGTCGCCGATGAGGCCGGCGTCCTTGGCCTCCACGATCGCGGCCTCGAGGATGTCCGCCTGCTGCTCGTACTCGCCGCGGATGTAGATGAACGAGCGGTTGGCCCCGGCCGCGTACGCGGCGATGATCATGCCCTCGATGAGCATGTGCGGGGACTTCTGCATGAGCTCGCGGTCCTTGAAGGTCCCGGGCTCGGACTCGTCGGCGTTGCAGACGAGGTACTTGTCCATCTGCCCCTTGGGCATGAACGACGCCTTCGTCCCCATGGAGAAGCCGGCGCCGCCGCGACCGCGCAGCCCGGAGGCCTTGAGCTCCTCGACGAGCGCCTCGCGCGGCATGGAGAGGGCCTTGCGCAGGCGGTCGCCGTAGCCCCCGCGGGCGCGGTAGACATCGAGCGTCGCCAAGCCGGGCTCGTCGATGTTCTTGAAGAGGATGGACGGGGTCATAGGGGCCTTCGGTGTCAGTCCTGGACCGCGCTGGGGTCCTGGCAGGGACGGCGGATGATCTGCTTGGCGGGCAGGGGATCCTCGCCGGCGAGGATCTGCCGGGCCAGCTCCGGGATCTCGTCCTCGTCGACAGGGCCGACGTAGACGCCTTCGACGGACACCATCGGGCGCGATGTCACACGCACCGAGGCATTCGAAGCCGCGCAGGTTGATGTCGTCGTCGCCGGCCAGCTCGTGCTGGAGCGACGCCAGCAGCTCGTCCGCCCCGCGCAGCGAGCACGAGATGTTCGTGCAGACGTAGACCGGACGGCGGCCGACGGGCCGCGTCTCGAGCTGGTCGTAGAAGCCGGCGACCGCGACGAGGTATCCGGGGGTCAGGCGCATGACGCACGCGACCTGCTCGATGGCCTCCGGCGAGCACCAGCCGTAGCGCTCCTGGACTGCCTTGAGCGCCGGGATCGCCGCCGAGCGCGTGTCCGGGTAGCGCTCCATGTACGCCTCGATCTCCGCACGCAGGTCGGCGGGGACGTCGCACACCGCGGGGTCCGGGACGCCGGCCGGCGCCTTCGTCAGGTCGGCGGCCTCGTCCCACCCTGGGACGCGCGAGCCGTGCTCGTATCGCGGGACGTCGAGGCTCATGTCAGCGGTCGATGCCTCCGAGGACCGGATCCATCATCGCGAGCGTCGCGATGAGATCGGCGATGTACGCGTCCTTGCACATGGGCTCGGTCGCCTGCAGGTTCGTGAACGACGGGTCGCGCATGTGGACGCGGGCCGGCTTGGAGGATCCGTCGGACCGGACGAAGCAGCCGAGCTCGCCGCGCGGACCCTCGACCGGGAAATAGGCCTCACCCTCAGGCACGCGAAAGCCCTCCGTCACGAGCTTGAAGTGATGGATGAGCGCCTCCATCGACGTCGCCAGCTCGTGGCGCGGGGGCAGGGCGATCTTGCGGTCCCCGGTGATGTGCGGACCCTCGGGGAGCCCGGCCAGCGCCTGCAGGATGATCTTCGACGACTCCTTCATCTCCTGCATGCGAACGGCGAAGCGGTCGTAGTTGTCGCCGTGCTCCCCGACCGGGATCTTGAAGTCGAAGTCCTCGTAGGAGCAGTAGGGCATCGCCTTGCGCAGATCCCACGGGTTCCCGGAGGCGCGCAGCAGCGGGCCGGTGACCCCGAGCTCGAGCAGGACCGACTCGTCCACCGGGCAGACGCCGCGCAGGCGCTGCAGCAGGATCTCGTTCTTGTTCAGCAGCGCGCCGTACTGGTCCACGCGGGTGGGCATCTTCTCGGCGAAGGCCTTGGCCTTCTCGGCCCAGCCGAGCGGGATGTCCTCGATCACGCCGCCGACCTGGAAGTAGCGCGTGTGCATGCGCTGGCCGGTGGAGTACTCGAAGAGGTCCAGGATCGCCTCGCGCTCGCGGAAGCAGTACCAGAACATCGACATCGCGCCGAGGTCCAGCGCGCTCGTCCCGAGCCACACGAGGTGGCTCATGATGCGGTTGAGCTCCATGTGGATGACGCGCAGGTACTGGGCCCGCTTGGGGACCTCCGTGCTCCAGTCAGCGTCTCCACCGCGCCGCAGAACGCATAGGCGTTGAAGAAGTAGGCGAGGTAGTCCATCCGCTCGACGACCGGGATGGCCTTCCAGTAGGCCTTCTGCTCGGCGGTCTTCTCGATGCCGGTGTGGACGTAGCCGATGACCGGCTTGATGGCGCGGACGATCTCGCCGTCGAGCGTCACGATCAGCCGCAGCACGCCGTGGGTCGCGGGGTGATGCGGCCCCATGTTCAGGGTCAGCAGCTCCTGCGTGAACCCGTCGCCTGCCTGGAGGGGCTGCTCCATGGCGGAGAGGTCGATGCTCTCCTCCATCTGGCGGTAGGCGCTCTTCGTGGTCGCGCCGGCCGAGCTCTTGTCGACGGTGCTCACGTGCTGCCTCCTGCTCGGCGGGACGACGTGGCCCCTTGCTCGGTGTAGTCGCGGTCACCGGTGTCCTTCGTGAAGAGGACGGGCTCGCCGCCGATCGGGAAGTCGCGGCGCTGCGGGAAGCCCTGGTAGTCCTCGGGCATGAGGATGCGACGCGGATCAGGGTGGCCGTCGAAGTCCACGCCGAACATGTCGTAGACCTCGCGCTCGTGGAAGTTCGCGGTCGGCCAATCCGGCGTGACCGACGGGACGACGGCGTCGCTGACCGGCACGCGGACCTTGACGCGCACGCGGTCCAGCGCGCCGCGGTCCAGCAGCTCGTAGATCACCCCGAGGCGCGGCTCCTCGGGGTAGTAGTCCACGCCGTGGACGCTCATCAGGTGTTCGAAACCGGCCCCGCGCAGCGCGAGCAGCACCTCGCAGATCGCCCCGGGGGTGGACAGGATCGTCGCCTGCCCGCGGAAGTGCACGGTCCCCAGGACGCTGTCGGGGACCTCGTCGCCGACCCGCTGGGCCAGGAGCTCCAGGCCGGTCTGGTCAGGCACCGGCGGACTCCGGGTCCGGCGCTGCGGTCGGTTGGATGACGGTGGCCGGGTCCTCCTTGGCGGCGGCCGCCACGAGCGACTCGCCCTCGCCCGGGAGCAGTTCGATGGTCCGGTCTGCGTCGTAACGCTCGCGCCACCCCATCGCCGGATCCAGCTGGATCTCCTGGCGCAGCTTGAGGATGCCGTGCATCAGCGCCTCCGGCCGCGGTGGGCACCCGGGGACGTGGACGTCGACCGGCATGAACTTGTCGGCCGGGACGATCGCGTAGTTGTTGAAGACGCCCATCGAGGAGGAGCAGGCCCCCATCGCGATCGCCCACTTGGGCTCCAGCATCTGGTCGTAGATGCGGCGGACGACCGGGGCCATCTTGATCGAGACGCGGCCGGACAGGATGAGCAGGTCGGCCTGGCGGGGGGAGGCCCGGAAGGCCTCGAAGCCGAAGCGCGCGACGTCGACCCGCGCGGCGACGATCGACATCATCTCGATCGCGCAGCAGGCCAGCCCGAAGGTCGCAGGGAACATCGCGTTGCCGCGGGCCCAGGCGACGGCCTTGTCGAGGGTCGTCGTGATGATCCGCGACTTGACGTACTCCTCGAGCTCGTCGTCGTCGAGGTTGCCGCGCAGCAGGTCCTGCGAGCGGCGCTGCTGGATGCGGAACTGCTCGGCCGATCCTGCGGCACCGAGCTGTTGACGGACTACCTCCATTCGAGGGCCCCCCTTCGCCAGACGTAGATGAAGGCCACGAAGAGGAGCACGACGAAGACGGTGATCTCGATCAGGGCGAAGGAGCCGAAGGCGCGCAGGTTCATCGCGACGGGGTAGAGGAACAACACCTCGATGTCGAACAGGATGAACAGCATCGCGATGAGGTAGAAGCTGATGCCGAAGCGGAAGCGCGACTGGATCTCCGACGGGATCCCGCACTCGTACGGGTCGTTCTTGCTCTGGATCCGCTTGCTCTTGACCCCGACGAGGGTGTTGAGCACGGAGAAGAGACCGCCGATCGCCCCGCCGAGCAGGAGGAAGACGATCGCTGGGAAGTAGCCGCGCAACATGCCCGTCCGTTCTATCAGTTCCTCGTCGCGCGCTGCTACCAAGCGACCGTCGGGGATCGACACCTGACGTGCCGGGCAAAGAATGGCGCTGCCGCCCGGTCGGCTGTCGCCGCGCTGACCCACGGGGCCGGTCGGTGCGTACCCTCTCCCGTCCGTGCCTTTCGCCCTCTCCGTCTCGCAGCTGCGCAAGTCCTTCGGGGAGGTCCTGGCGGTCGACGGGCTGGACCTCGACGTCGCGGAGGGCACGTGCGTCGGGCTGCTCGGTCCGAACGGCGCAGGCAAGTCCACGACGATGCGGATGTTGACGGGACAGACGCTCCCGGACAGCGGCACGATTCAGGTTCTCGGCTTCCGCCTGCCGGCGGAGTCCAAGCAGGCCCGCGCCCAGATGGGCGTCGTCCCCCAGTTGGACAACCTGGACACGACGCTCAGCGCACGCGACAACCTGCGGATCTTCGCCCAGCTGTACCGCGTCCCCAAGGCCGATCGTGCCGCCGCGGTGGAGCGCGGCCTGGCGATCGCGCGGCTGGCGGATCGGGGCGACGCGCGCGCCGACGCGCTCTCGGGCGGCATGCGCCGACGGCTGCTCATCGCCCGCGCGCTCCTGCACCGGCCGCGCCTCCTGCTCCTCGACGAGCCGACCGTCGGCCTTGACCCGCAGGTGCGCCAGGAGCTGTGGGCGATGATCGACGCCCTGCGCTCGGAGGGGACGTCGATCCTCATGACGACGCACTACATCGAGGAGGCCGAGCGCCTGGCCGACATGGTCACGATCGTCGCCGACGGCAAGGCCGTGGACAGCGGGCCCCCGGCAGAGCTCGTCGCCCGCCACGCCGGTCAGGAGGTCCGTGAGGTCTACGGGCCGCCGGACCGTCTGAACGTCGTGGAGGCCCAGGCGCGTGCGGCGGGGTTCGGCACGCGCCGCACCGGGACGAGCGTGGCGATCCTGGACGCCCAGGACGCCGGGGACCGCCTGCCCGCCGGCCAGGTCCGGGCGTCGCGCCTGGAGGATGTGTTCGTGAAGCTCACCGGGGAGGAGGTCGCGTGATGGGTGAGAACCCGCCCCGGGGGCTCGCTCTCGCGGCTCGGGGGAGGTCGCATGGCTGATCCGGGCACCACGGAGGTCAAGCGCCTGCGCCGCCTGGAGTGGGACGCGATCACCGCCGTGATGGCGCGGGAGATCATCAACTTCACGGCGGCCTGGAAGCAGGCGGTCTTCGCGTCGACCGTCCAGCCGGTGGTCTACCTGCTGGCCTTCGGCTTCGGTTTCGGTCAGCTCGTGGAGGACGTCGACGGCCACGACTACATCGACTACGTCTCGACGGGCACCGTCGCGACCGCCGTGCTGTTCGCCACCGCGTTCAACGCGATGTTCGGCTCGTTCGTCAAACGCGAGTTCCAGCGCACGTACGACGCGATCCTCTCCACGCCGGTCGACGTCGAGGAGCTCGTGACCGCCGAGGTCCTCTGGCTGTCGATCCGTGGCGGCCTCTTCGGCTGCGTCCCGATCCTCGTCGGGATCGCCTTCGGCCTGGACCCGGCGTGGACGACGGTCCTCGTCCCGCTGGTGGCGATGCTCACCGGGTTCGGCTTTGCGGCGATCGGGACGCTCATCAGCGCGATCGTCCGCTCCATCGACGACTTCTCGTACGTGACCGCCGCCGTCTTCACCCCGCTCTTCCTCGTCGCCGGCACGTTCTTCCCGCTGACGGGGCTCCCGCTCGGATTGCGGATCCTCGCCGAGCTGAACCCGCTGCACCACTGCGTCGAGCTCGTCCGGGACTGCACGTTCGGAGGGCTTGACCCGGCGGACCTGCTCCGGGCCGGTGCGCTCGTCCTCTTCGCGGCGCTGTCGTGGTGGGGCGCGGTGAACCGGACCCGCGCGCGGATCGTGAGCTGAGGATGACCCAGGCCGCCCAGACCACCGCGCTCGTCGTCGCCGCCGCTTCGGCGCTCGTCGCCCTGTGGGCGGGATGGCTCTGGTGGCGCGTCACCGTCCACGAGGGCACGCGAGCGGTGTGGCGCGCCATCCGCGTGGTGCAGGCGCTGTACGTCGTGCACGCGCTCGTCGCCGGCGGCCTGTACCTCGGCGGGCTGCGACCCGGCGACGGGCTCTACAGCCTCTACATCGGGCTTCCGATCGCCGTCTCCGTCGTCGCCGAGCAGCTCCGGGCGTTGTCGGCCCAGACCGTGCTCGACGCACGCGGCCTGGAGGACGCGGCCGCGGTGGGAAGGCTGGATGACGCCGGGCAACGCTCGGTCGTCACGGCGATCCTGCGGCGGGAACTCGGCGTGATGGCTGCTGCCTGCGGTGTGGCCGCGTTCCTGCTGCTGCGGGCCTACGGCACCGTCTGACGCATCGCGCCGCCGTAGAAGAGCAGGGGTGCGGCGGACTCGTCGTCACAGGTCCACGTCTGCGTGACGCGGCCGATGCCGATGGTGTGGTCGCCGCCGGGCAGCAACTCATGCAGGTCGCAGGCCAGCCAGGCCAGGGCGCCGTCGAGCACCGGGACCCCATGGGCGATCTGATGCGTGGCGGCCTCGAACTTCTCGTGCTGGGCACGCTTGGAGGCGAAGGCGGAGGCCAGCTCGAGTTGGTCGGCCCGCAGGAGGTTGACCGCGAAACGCCTGGTGCTGCGGACGGCCGGCAGGGTCCGCGAGTGGTTGTCGAAGCACACGAGCAGCAGCAACGGCTCCAGGCTCAGGGAGCTGATCGCGTTCGTCGTCAGACCAGCCGGGCCGTCAGGCGTGTCGCACGTGACGACCGCCACCCCGGTGGCGAAGCGGCCGATGGCGTCTCGGAAGTCGCGGGGCTCGACGGTCATCCGCGGGGCAGTCTATTCGTGCGTCCTGAGGCACCTCATGCAGCCGGCGACCGTGCGGTCACAAGAGAAGAGGCCCGGCGCCGACCAGGTTGCCGCCGTGTCGAGAAGGGTCGCGCGGACTGCATGGCACGACCGGTTCTAGGGCCGGCGCCGGGATGCTGCTCAGTTCGACGCCGCGCGCCGGGGTCCTTCAGGGGGTCACGCCGGGGCCGCGCTCGACGATGAGCGTCCCGTACTGCCCGAGGTTGTCGTGGTTGCCGATCGAATCCGTCAGGCGGTAGCGACCGGGGCGGAGGAGGATCGGCTCCTCGGTGCGGACGATCTGCCCGGGCTGCGCGGTGGGCGTGCCGCCGAGCGGCTTGCTGTTGTCGACGAGGACCGCGGTGTCGTCGGGCTCTTCGCGATCGTCCTCTTCACGCTCGACCTTGACGTTGTGGGTCAGCCGGCCGATGTTCGTGGCGACGATCTTGATCGGCATCGGGTCGGAGGTCGCGACGACGCGGACGACCTGCGGGACGATCGTGTACTCGTCGACTTTCAGCCGCAGGACGGCGTCCTTGTCGGTCACCGCCGCCGGTTCCCCTCCGCACCCGGCGAGGACCGCGGCTGTGCCCAGCAGGGCAATCGTGACACGCGCAGACCAGGTCATCCCCCCGGCATGATGCCGGTTCCGTATTATCCCCGCGGTCATGCGCCGTCCTGCCCTAGCCGTCCTGACCACCCTTGCGATCGCCGGCGCCCTCGGGGCCTGCGGGTCACAGGACAACCAGGTCCTCAAGGCGGACGCGTCGGCAGACGTCAAAGCGGGCTCGCAGCTGTTCGTCGACAAGTGCTCGGGCTGCCACACGCTGTCGGCCGTCGGCGCCGAGGGATCCGCCTTCAAGATCCGCGACCGTGAGCGTGTGGACGGGCCGAACTTCGACGTGCGCAAGGAGTGCGTCGACAACGTGCTGTACGCGATCCGCAACGGCGGCTACTCGGGCGCGATCATGCCCGAGAACCTCGTCGTCGGAAAGGACGCGGAGGACGTTGCCGCGTTCCTGCAGCGGTACTCCGGGCTGGAACGCAAGACGACCGCCGGGGCCAAGAAGCTCACCTGCGCCGGCGAGTAGCTCCTCTGGCATGAACGCGGTGCGCTGAGACGCATCGCCACCGGGGCAGACCAGGCCTTTTCCGAAGGCCGGGAATGTGGGATGTTCACCGCATGACCGGGTTTCCGCAGCCCCAGTCCGGCGTGCTGTACCTGACCGAAGGCGGTCAGGAGACGGAGCTCATGTACAAGCACGGGCACGAGCTGCCCGAGTTCGCGCTGTACCCGCTGCTCGACGACCGCCGCGCGGTCGCGGACCTCACGGACATGTACACCCGGTATCTCGAGGTTGCGGCGGCGTACGGCTTCGTCGCGCTGATGGGCGGCCTGGACTACCGGGCGAGCCCCGACTGGGCGTCGAAGCTCGGCATCTCCAGCGACGGGCTTGCCGAGCTCCAGCTGCGGTCGATCCAGTTCCTGCGCGATGTCGCCAAGCCGTTCGAGGGACAGATCCCGCAGATCCTCATCTCCGGCGTCGTGGGCCCGCGCGGCGACGCCTACGGGCAGGACCGCACGATCACCGCGGACGAGGCCGCCGAATATCACGCCGTCCAGCTCGAGACCCTGGCGCAGGCCGACGTCGATCTCGTGAGCGCGATGACGTTCAACAACGTCCCCGAGGCCGTCGGCATCGCACGGGCTGCCGCCGCCGCGGGCCTGCCGCTCTCGCTGTCGTTCATGGTCGACCGAGAAGGTCGGCTGACGACCGGCCCGACGCTGCAGGAGGCGGTCGAGACCGTAGACGCCCAGGCCGGCGACGCGCGGCCGGACTTCTTCGGGATCAACTGCGCGCATCCGATCGAGTTCGAGCCGGCGCTGGCCGCCGGTCCGTGGCTGGAGCGCATCCGCAGCCTGCGCCCGAACGCGTCGCCGGCCGAAAAGCAGGCCCTGTGCCAGATCGGGCACCTGGAGGCCGGCGATCCCGAGCTCCTCGGTCGACAGATGGGGGCGGTGGCCCGGCGTCTCCCGCACGTCGACATCTGGGGTGGCTGCTGCGGGACCTGGGACGATCACCTGCGCGAGATCGCGGGGCACGTGCGGCCGGTCTGACGATCGGGTGGCAGACGGGCTCGCCGCTAGCAGCGCCCGCCGGCCCGCGGCAGCCGGGCCCGCAGCGTCAGCGCCCGCGACGAGGCGCCCACCGCGAGGCGGTAGCAGCCCGGCGCGACGGTCCAGGCGCTGCGGCCGGTGTCCCAATAGGACAGCGACCGGCGGTCGAGGGTGAAGCGCACGCGCCGGGCGGCGCCCGGTCTGAGTGACAGCTTCTGGAACCCCTTGAGCTGGTAGGGCGGCTGCGTGACGCCTGCGCCGGCGTCCGGATCCGGCAACCCCACGTAGAGCTGCGGGATCGCATGGCCCGTCCGCCGGCCTGTGTTGCGCACCGTGACGCCGACCGTGATCGTGTCCCCGGCGACGGTCGTCCTCAGCGCGCGCAGCGCGAACGACGTGTAGGACAGGCCATGGCCGAACGGGAAGGCCGTCGCGAGCCGGCGCTCGTCAAACCAGCGGTAGCCGACGAAGACCCCCTCCTTGTAGGTCACGGTGCCGTTGACCCCGGGGAACGCCCCGGGGTCCCCCGCGGTCGGCAGGTCCTCCTCGCGCAGCGGAAAGGTCACCGGCAGGCGCCCGCCGGGATCCACGTCGCCGAAGAGCACGCGGGCGATCGCAGCGCCCCCTGACTCCCCCGGGTACCACGCCTCCACGATGCCGGCGACCGCGTCGCGCCAGGGGGTCAGCACCGGCCCGCCGGTCTCCATCACGACGACGGTCCGGGGGTTGACCGCCGCGACCGCCGCGACGAGCGCATCCGCATCACGGACGGGGGCTCCGGGAGTGGGGCACGTGATCGACACGCACGCTCGGTCGTACCCTTCGGACGCGGCGTCGGCGACAACGACGACGGCGACATCCGCCCCCTTGGCGGCGGCGGCTGCGGCCTGCGGATCGTCGCTGCCCTCGTACCGCACCCGCACCCCGACGGCGGTGGCCCGCGCCTCGATGCCCTGCTTCGGCGTCACCGTCACCAGCGGCGTGACGTTCGAGGAGCCGCCGCCCTTGGTGAAGGTCGCCGCATCCGAGCCGATGAGCGCGAGCGTCTTGACCGTCGCCGGACGGATCGGCAGGACGCGCCGGGCGTTCTTCAGCAGCGTGATCCCTCCCTCCTCGATCGTCTGCGCGACCTTTGCGTGCGCGGCCGCCGGAATCCGGCTCCGGTCGTCGGCGAACGACGCCCGGTCGAAGGTGCCGAAGGCGAACATCGTCCGCAGGATGCGCGCGACGTGGTCGTCGACCTGCGCCTGCGTCGCCCGGCCCTGGAGGAGCGCGAGCATCGTGGACCCGGGGTAGTAGGCCGTGCCGGACGGCTCGAAGTCCAGGCCGTTGGCGAGCGAGGCGGCGGTGTCGTGGGCCGCCGGGTAGTCCGCCAGGACGAAGCCCTTGAACCCCCACTCACCCTTGAGGATGTCGGTGAGCAGGTGACGGTTCTCGCACGCGTGCTGCCCGTTGAGCTTGTTGTAGGAGCACATGACCGAGCCGCTGTCGGCCTCCTTCACCGCCGCCTCGAACTGCGGCAGGTAGATCTCCCGCAGCGTCCGCTCGTCGACCACCGAGTTGCCGGTCATCCGCCCGGTCTCCTGGTTGTTGGCGGCGAAGTGCTTGACGTTCGCGATGACGCCGCGGGACTGTGCGCCTTCGATCCAGCCGACGGCTTGACGACCGCTGAGAAACGGGTCCTCGCCGTACCCTTCGAACGTCCGCCCGCCTTGCGGCGTGCGCATGATGTTGACCGTGGGCGCGAAGAGGAGGTCGTTGCCCCTCGCCTTGGCCTCCTCGGCGACGAGCGCGCCCGCCCGCTGCGCCGACGCCGGGTCGAAGGCGGCCGCGAGCGAGAGCGGCGCGGGCATCGCGGTCGCCGCTGCACCCTGGCGCACACCGACAGGGCCGTCGGTCATGTAGAGGGGCGGGATGTCAAGGCGCGGGACCCCGGCGTTGGTTCCGGTGTGGGAGCTGCCCGGCCGGTTCAGGGACTCGACCTGCTCGTCGCCCCAGAGCAGGTCGAGCTTCTCGGTCGCGGTGAGCGATGCGACGACGAGCGCGGCGCGCGCGTCCGGTGAGAGCGACATGTCGCACCACGCATGCGACCCGCAACGACCGGCGGCGGAGGCGGGCGCGACCGCGATCGATGCGGCCAGCGAGACGGCGGCGGCAAGGACGGCGAGCTTCGCGGTGCGGACGGGCAGGCGCATGGATGACCTTCGGACGTGACAGACCACGGGACGCGGGGACGC
Organism: Paraconexibacteraceae bacterium; assembly: GCA_963750375.1. GTDB lineage: Bacteria > Actinomycetota > Thermoleophilia > Solirubrobacterales > Solirubrobacteraceae > Paraconexibacter. The sequence continues at coordinate 42,474 of CAVVQN010000003.1, read as the reverse complement.
CGAGCATAGGCCGAGTTGTCCGGGCGCGCGCTAGGGTCCGCCCGATGCTCGACCTGAAGCTCCTGCGGACCGACACCGACGCCGTGCGCGCCGCGCTCGAGCGCCGTGGGCCCGGGGTCGGGGCCGGGGTCGATGCCGTGCTCGAGCTCGATGCCCGCCGCCGGGAGCTCATCCCGCAGACCGAGACGCTGAAGGCCGAACAGAACGCCGCCGGTGGCGCGATCGCGCGGGCCAAGCAGGCGGGCGAGGACGCATCGGCAGCGCTCGCGGCCATGGGGGAGGTCAAAGCGCGCGGCAAGGCCCTGGGCGAGGAGCTCACGCAGGTGGAGGCGCGTCTGCAGGCCGCGCTGGCGGCGCTCCCCAACATCCCGGATGAGACCGCTGCCGACGGCGACACCGTCCTACGGGAGGTCGGCGCGATCCCGTCGTTCGGCTTCACCCCGCGCGACCACCAGGACCTGGCGGGGGATCGCATCGACCTCGAGCGCGGCGCGCGCCTGGCGGGCTCCCGCTTTGCCTACCTCAAGGGCGACCTCGTGTTCCTCGAGCTCGCGCTCGTCCGCTGGTGCCTGGACAAGCTGCACGGTCACGGCTTCGAGCCGGTCATCCCCCCGGTCCTCGCGCGCGAGGACGCGCTCTTCGGCACCGGCTTCCTGCCGGACACCGAGCAGCAGATCTACCACCTGCCCGCCGACGACCTGTACCTCCTGGGGACCTCCGAGGTCGCGCTCGCGTCGTTGCACGCCGGCGAGATCCTCGACGAGGCGCAGCTCCCGCTGCAGTACGCGGGACTCTCGCCGTGCTTCCGCCGCGAGGCCGGAACAGCGGGACGGGACACGCGCGGCATCTTCCGCGTGCACCAGTTCGACAAGGTCGAGATGTTCGCCTTCGTCCTGCCGGCGGACTCCGCGGCCTGGCACGAGCGGCTCCTCGCGATCGAGGAGGAGATCCTCACCGAGCTCGGCCTGCCCTACCGCGTCGTGAACATCGCCGTCGACGACCTCGGGGCCAGCGCGACGAAGAAGTTCGACTGCGAGGCATGGCTGCCCGAGCAGGGCAGGTTCCGCGAGCTGACGTCCACCTCCAACACCACCGATTTCCAGGCGCGGCGCCTGGACATCCGCTACCGGCCGGCCGGCGGGGGCAAGCCGGTGACCCTCCACACGCTCAACGGCACGGCTGTCGCGGTCGGTCGCACGATCGTGGCGCTCCTGGAGAACGGCCAGCAGGAGGACGGGTCGATCGCCCTCCCGGCCGTGCTGCAGGCCTACGGGCTGCCGGCGGTGCTGCCGGCAGCCTCGTGACCTGAGTCACCCTTCGACGCCGCGGAGGACGCCTGCCCTCCGCGGCCTGGGCCTCAGGCCTTCCGGGCGGCCTTTGCGCGGCCGGCCGCGGTCTTCAGCCGGTCAGCCTCGTCCTCGGCGGCGAGCGCCTTCTCGCGCTCTGCGAGAGCCTGGTCTGCGTCGTCGAGCGCACGCAGACGGGCCTGCTTGGCCTTCGTCTCGTCTGCCTGACGACGTTTCTCCGCCGCTTCGGCCGCGTCCGCCTTGCGCTTCTTCTCGCGCTTGGCCGCCTCGCGCTTGCGGTCCTCTGCCTGCTTGGCAGCAGCCTGCTTGCGCTCCTGCGCCTCACGGTCGGCCTGCTGACGCTTGGCGTCGGCCTGCTGCTTGCGTTCCTGTGCCTCGCGGTCGGCCCGGTCGGCGACGGTATCGGCGGCGGCCCGGAGCCGTTCGGCCTCCGCGCGCTTCTCGAACGCGGCGCGACGGCGCACGCCGTCCGCGCGCAGCTCGTCGTCGCGCAGCACCTTTCCGGCGGTCTCGCGCACGGTGGCCTCGACGGCGTCGAGCTCCAGGCCGCGCCGGCCGAGCGCGCGGTTGGCGGTGTCCGCCGGCAGCCTCAGCGCCTTGATCGAGGTGTCGACGGCGGTCCGGATGAGTGATTGAGGGCTCATGGGTCAGGCCTCCTGGGGGTCGATGGTGTCGGCGACGCGCTCGGCCCGCTCGGCCTCACGCTCGAGCTGCTGTGCGTCGGCGGCGTCCGTGGCGCGCTCGGCCTCGGCACGGGCTTCCTGCTGCGCGGCGGCGCCGGCGGCCTGGGCGCGCTCGGCCTCCGCGCTCTGCTGACGGCGCTGGGCCTCCTGCTCTGCGGCCTCCTCGGCTGCCTCGCGCTCGCGCTCGATCTGCTCGTCGCGCTGCTGTTCGGTCAGGTCGGCGCGCAGCTCTGCCCGCTCCTGTTGCGTCGCGGCCTTCTCGGCTTCCAGGTCGGCTGCCTCCTGACGCTGGCGCGCCTGCGCCTCACGCTCGCGGGCCTCGATCTCCTGGTCGGCCTGCGCCTCCTGGAGGTTGCCCTCGCGCTGGAGGTCGGTGTCGTCAAGGGCCTTGCCGGTGAGGGACTTCGCCTTTCCGACAAGTTTTCCGAGCATGCCGCCCGTGGTCTGTTCGTGAGCCATGAGGGAGGTGGTACCCCGTCCGGCCGCAGGCGAACATGCGCTCGGTCAGAACGCGCGTTCGCGTCAGGTGTCGAACGGACGGGAGCGAGGGCGCCTACGCTCAGGGCCGATGCCGCGACCGACCGACCGAGCCGCTGCCGTGGGCACCTGGGACCGCAACGCCCCACGGTACGCACGCCAGTCCCGCCTCCAGTTGCGAGCGATGGGGAAGGCCGCCTCGATGGCGGACGCCGGACCGCAGGACCGGGTCGCCGACATCGGCGGTGGGACCGGGTTGCTCCTCGATGTCCTACGCGTCCGCCCACGACAACCGTCGAGCGTCGTGATGGTCGACCGCTCGCCGCAGATGCTCGCCCGGGTCGGTCCGCTGCCGGACGGGTGGTCCACCCTTCGCGGTGACGCGACAGCGCTGCCGTTGGAGCCCTCGAGCGCCGACGTCGCCTTCTGCACCTATGTGCTGCACCTGATGGACATCGACACGCGACGGGCGGCGTTGGCCGAGCTTCGTCGCGTACTGGCGCCGGCCGGGAGGCTGGTCACCGTGACCCCGCACGTCCCGACAGGGCACGCGGCCGGCCGGCTCGGGCGGGCGCTCCTGGACGGCGCCGCCACGGCCCTGCCCGAGCGCCTGGGCGGGCTGCGGACGCTGGACGTCCGCGGGGAGCTCGACGGGGCGGGGTTCGCTGTCCGCCGGGCCGCGCACGTGCGTCACGGATACCCGTCGCTTGTCGTACTCGCAGCCTCCCCCTGACGCGGAGCGGGGGCCGCCGCCGTCAGCCGGTCCAGGCGACGCCCGCGTCGCCGCTGTCGCCGAGGTCCTGCTGGTGCCGAACGCCATCGACCCCGATGCGCTGCGCGTACTCCATGCCCGCTCCCTGGCCCGGGCGCGGCGGAAGGCCGAGCTCGAACCACACGACCCAGTGGTCGCCCACGTGCCCGGTGCCCCAGCGCTCGGCGAGCTCGTCGACGAAGTGCACGCCCCAACCCGAGTCCAGCTCCGACCGGCGGCCGCGAGGCCGGTGTTCGAAGCCAGGGCCGCTGTCGTGGACCTCGACGCGGATCCTCGAGCCGTCCACACCCACGCGTACGCGGACCTCTGGCCGGACCGCCGGATCGTCAGGGCTGCCGTGCCGGACCGCGTTCGTCATCACCTCGCTCAGGAGAAGCCGCAGGTCATCGCGGAACTCGGCGGTCAGCGAGAGCCCGAGCGCGTCGACCAGACCGCGCGCCTGGCGGACGGCCTGCCCGACGGCAGGAAGCGTGATGTCGCAAATCCACTGCATCGTCCCTTCAGGGGGTGCCCGTCTGTCGAGGGTCAAAACAAGGGACCTGTGCGATCGGACACGGTGTCGCCGTCAGGGGGACGACGATCCGGTCACCTCCAGGACGCAGATCGCCACGTCGTCGACCCGTCGTCCCGCCGCCGCCTGGTCCATCAGAGCGTCGGCGAGCGAGTCCAGCGAGGCCTCGCCGGCCGTTTCGAGCAGGGCCTGGACCGTGCTCGGTGCCTCCAGGCTCTCCAGGGCCTCCGAGAGCCCGTCAGTGAACAGGGCAAGCCGTTCGCCGGGAGCCAGACGGACGGTCGTCTCCTCCAGGCGTGGCTCCGGGACGAACCCCAGGAGCGAACCACCTGCACCGACCGGGCGGGCCCGCCCGTCGACGTGGTGGGCGACCGGGGGCGGATGGCCGGCGAGGCAGACCGTCACCGTCAGGCCGTCGCCGTCCTCGGCCTCGTCCAGGCGGCACGCCGCGACCGAGACGAATCGTCCCCGCGTGGTCTGCGCCCGGTGGCGCAGGAGCGTGGTGTTCAGCGTCCGGAGCATGGCGGCGGCCGACGTCTCGTACATGCCAGCGGTGCGCAGCGTGGAGCGCGCGACGGTCGCCAGGGCGGCCGCGGGCGCCCCCTTGCCGGTGACGTCTCCGATGACGAGCAGCGTGGAGCCGTCCTTCGTCGGGAAGGCGTCGAAGAAGTCACCGCCGACCCGCATCCCGGAGCCCCCGGCGCGATAGCGGGTGACGACCCGGGCGCGCGGCAGGCGGAGCGGACGCTCGGGCAGCGTCTCCCGCTGCAACTGCTCGGCGACCTGCAGCTGCTCCTCGTACAGCCGTGCGTTGTCGACCGCCAGACCGGCGCGGCTCGCGAGGTCCTCGGCGAGGGCGGCGTCGTCACCACCGAGAGGGGCCGCACCCAGCACGACGAGGACGCCGATCGTCCGCCCGCGAGCGGGCAGTGGGACGGCGAAGCCCGACAGCCCGGCGAGCTCCGGGGGTACCGCGCCGGACACGCCCAGGGCGCGCATCGCCCGGCCGTGGTCCAGGGGCAGTGGCGTGTCGCTGGCGAGCGCGGCGAGAACCGGGTCGCCGGCGTCCTCGGCCGGTCGCAGCTTCGGCAGGCGCTCCAGCGCGACCTGCATCGCCGGGTCCGCGCCCGACGCGCTGTCACGGCGGATGATGCCGTCCTGGACCGAGAGGACGCAGCAGGCCGTGCCGAGCGCCGGTACCGCCAAGAGCGCCAAGGTGTCAAGCGCAGCGCGGCGGTTCAGCGAGGCCTCCAGGCGTGGCGACGCGTCAGACAGGTACCGGGTCCGCCGCAGTGCTGCCTCGACGACGCGGCGTGAGCCTTCGGCCATGGCCAGACGATCGGCGCGGCCTTCACGCAGGTCGGTCACGTCCACCTGGACGCCGACGAAGCGGACGACCCGACCGAATTCGTCGCGGACGGGCGAGATGTGGATCTCGTTGTCGAAGACGGTGCCGTCCCGGCGGGCGTTGCGGACCGTGACCGCCACCGGTCGCCGCTCCCGGATCCCGTCACGCATCGCAGCGATCGCTGCGGGGTCTGAGACGTCGCCTTGGAGAAAGCGGCAGTTGCGCCCGAGCACCTCCTCGGGTTGGTACCCGGTCATCGCCGTGAACGCCTTGTTGACGTAGACGATCGGGTTGTCGTCGAGGCCCGGATCGGTGAGGACGAACCCGCTGCCCGTGAGATCCAGGGCGCGACGCAGGATCGCGAACTCGCCGCCCACGCGGACATGGTCGGCCTGCAGCCTCGCGTAGAACTCCGCAAGGACGAGCCGTACGCGGACGTCGGCCGCCGAGACGGCGTCAGGCAGCTCCCACACGTCGGCGACCCCGAGCGGCATCACGGCCCGCATGAACTCTTCCGTCAGCTCGTCGCGCGTCCCGGCGATGACGACGACCGCCGCCGTCCGACGGTGCACGAGCCGCAGGGCCTCCAGCACGGTGGCGACCGGTTCGTCGCCCAGGGTCGGAGCCAGGACGAGGAGCTGGACCTCCTCCCGCTGCAGGCCGCGCAACAACGACTCGCGATCGGGCACGATCGCCACGGAGTGACCGTGGCGACCGAGCTCTGCCCGGACGGCTCCGGCGCGCTCCTGATCGGCGTCGGCGATGAGGGCGTCGGTCGGCGTCATCCCGGAGCAAGCGGCAGGTCATCGAGGACGTTGGCCAGCGCCAGGACACGGATCACCGCGCCCTCGCCCGGTCGGATGGTCAGCCGGTGGTGGTTCTCGCGGCTGCGCTGCACGGCTTCGAGCACCGCCGCCAGACCGGATGAATCCATGAAGGACACGCGGCTCAGGTCAAGCAGGACGTCGCCCTCGGCGGTCTGCTCGGCTTCGCGCAACGCCCGGGCGAGGAGGGGGGCGGTGACGAGGTCCAGCTCGCCGGCGGGGGTCACCCGCGTCACGCCAGAGCTCTGCGTCCTTTCCATCGACCAATCCATAGGTGGGACCTGCCTGCCCCGAAATGGGGCACGTTCCCCGTTATCCGGTCAGCGTACGAACCAGCGGTTGCGAATCTGGCGCGAGCACCGCAATCGTGGCGTCGTCCTGTAAGTCGTCGACGAGATGGTCGGCCAGCGCCGTCTCGATCGCGTGGACGGTGGCGGCCGCCGACGCGCCAACCGTCCGTCTGGTCGCCTCGCAGAGCCCATGGAGCCCGAGCTCGGCACCCCCGACCCCCGTGCTCTGCAGGATTCCGTCGGACACGAGGAGGACGCGCTCCTGCGGTTCCAGGCGCCGTTGGTGGATGTCGAAGGGGAGGGTCAGATCCCGGGAGCCCAGGACGGTCGGGGCGCCCGCCAGTTCGTGCAGGTCCCCGTCGGCCGTCACGAGCACCGGGGGGCGGGCACCGCAGGAGACCCACCGGAAGAGCGACGTCGCGCTGTTCCAGGTACCGACGGTGGCGCCGGCGGCCGCCCGGTCAGGGGCGACGTCCGTCAGGACGTCGTGCATCATCGCCATCACGCCGGCGGGATCCTCCCCTGCGTGACGGCCGGCGCGGAAGGCCCCGAGGAGGATCGCCGCCAGGCCCGCGGCCCGCGGACCGTGGCCGTCGACGTCCGCCACCCCGAGCCAGACGCAATCGGGGTTGTCGGCGAAGTCGAACCAGTCGCCGCCGACCTCGTACCCGGGCAGGACGTTGCCCGCCAGCGTCGCGCCACCGAGCCGGACGATGCGCGGCGGCAGCAGCTGTTGCTGCAGCTCGGCGGCGGGACAGGTCGGACGGGCGCGGCGAGCACGCTGCAGGGCGTCGGTGTAGTCGTCCGCGAGCGCCAGGGCCGCTGCGGCCTCACGCGCAAGGTCCCGCAGGGCGTCGTCCCGCTCGCCGACGACGACGAGGACGCCGGTCGCCCGGCCGCGGAGGACGAGCGGCACGACGACCGCTCCCGGTAGCTCGTCCCGCACGCGCTCGCGGACCTCGTCGAAGGCTTCGCGCGGGATCTCGGTCCCGACGGCTGCCCTGACCTCGAGCTCTTCCGGAAAGGCCGGGCTCCCCGCCAGCCGGCGCAGCAGCTGTCCTTGCAGATCGGCGAGGTAGAGCGCCGCCGCCTCGACGCCCTTCAGGCGCCGCGCCTCGGCCACGATCTGCTCGCCGAGCTGGTAGGGCGGGACCTTGTTCAGGACATCCGTGACCGACAGCGGGGTGCTCGCCCGGTTGGCCAGTTCGCCGGCCGGGCGCAGGTACTGCGGCTCATCGGTCTCGGCGATGTCCCGGCTGCGACGACGGACGGTCTCCACGAGCGCCTCGCGCGTCTCGAAGTGGCGGTACAGCGTGCTGCGCCCCACGCCGGCGGCCTGAGCGATCTCGCCGATCGAGACGTCGGGGTCGCGCGCCATGAGCTCGGTCGCGGCCTGCACGATGCGCGCGACGTTCGCCAGGGCGTCGCTGCGACGGGGAACGGGGTCAGGGCCTGGGGAGAGCAAGTGCTCCGAGGAGGTTCCCATCTCGCCCTGCGGCGAACCGGACCCGGCCCGGCCGTCGGCAGCAGCGTGACCGTGGTCCGGGGCCCGAGCTCACCGGGGGCGGGCGAGGACGTACTTGCAGTCCGCGGCGTCGACGGGCCCGGGGCCCTCGAGGTTCTCGAGCGTGTAGCCGGCGTCGCGAAGCACGGGAAGGGCGTCGGCCTGCGTGTCGTGCAGCTCGACGACGATCGCGGGACGGTGGGAGTCCAGAACCTGGCGAGCGCCACGTAGGACATCCCCCTCGGAGCCCTCGACGTCGAGCTTGATGACGTCCGGCGGGGCCGCGCCCCGGGCCACCACCTCGTCGAGGGTCGTGACGTCCACGTCGATCGTCTGCACCGCGCCTCCCGGATTGCCCCGGCTGGCCAGATGCGACCAGCTGGCGTCGTCCACGACGTACAGCTGCTCGGTCCCGGGCCGCGCGGCGACGGCCTGGGTGCGGACCTCGACACGATCTCGCAGATCCGAGCGCTGGGCGGCCTCCCGCACGAGGTCGGCGATCGCGGGAACGGGTTCGAAGGCGACGACGCGGCCGTCCGGGCCGGCGAAGCGGGCGGCCAGGAGCGCGAAGAAGCCGATGTTCGCACCGACGTCATAGACGGTCGCTCCGGGGGCGATCGTGCGCCGCAGCGCCTCCTGTACGGGGATCTCGAGCTCCCCGCTGAGGATGAGCTGGGCGTGGGCGTGGCCCGGCGGGACGGCGCGGGCCGGAAACCACAGGCCCTGCGCCGCCCCTGCGAGGACGCACATACCGCCGCGCTGCACCAGCGGCGTGAGCCGGGCGGCATGCCGCACGGGCAGCCGCCGCGCCAGGCGCAGCACCGCGGTGCGGTCGCTGTACCCGTGCCGGGCGACGAGATCCTCGGGTTGCTCCTGCGTCATGCCCGGATGGTCGCGGTTTTCGGGCCTTGGTGCCGCCGCCGGCTCAGCGTGCCGCCGGTAGGCGGACCGAGAACGACGAACCGGCCCCGGCCATCGTGGCCCGCGCCGTGTAGCGACCGGCGGACAGACTCCGCGGGAGTGCGAGCGCCACGACCCGCGCTCCGGTGCGCTGCAGGCGCACCGAGCGGCGCAGCACGACGCGCCCCTTGCGGCGCAGCACGACCTCGAGGACGGTCGGGCGGCAGGCCGTCGTGCGCACCCGCAGCTGCCGGACCCGCGCGACCTTGCGCACCCCGCCGAAGCGCACGGATGTCGTGCACGCCGCCGGGCCGGCAGCCGTCGCTGCTTCTTCGGCAGCGCTGGCGGTCGTGAACGACCATGTCCTGGCGATGTCGCGCGGCGTGCCGTCGGCCCCCGTGACGCGCAGGACGATCGCCGCGGTGTACGTCGTCTGCGGCCGCAGCGGCGCCCGCGGGAGCAGCTGCGCGCCGACCGGCAGGTACGTTCCGACCTGCGGGCTGAGCCGGTCGAACGTCTCCAGGGCGACGGAGCTGCCGGCGCCGGTGAGGGAGGCCGAGACGACCTGGCTCGCCGAGGTCCAGCGCAGCCCGGGGCCGCTGGCCATGACGTAGAGCGTCGGTCCGGTGCGGGTCCCCTGGGGGATCCCCACGGTCTCCCCCGGGGTGAACGGCCCTTCGCTGGCGACCTCTGACGTCCGCCACCGGTGTGTTCCGTCGCGCGGGTAGGTGAACAGCGTGTCGACCGGTTCGGCGGGACGCGCGACGGAGGCGAGCGTGGTCAGGCAGCCGTAACCGGCGGTCTCGTCCGCCCCGGCGCGATCCAGATACGGCGACAGCAGCTGGTGCAGGTGGATCGGCGCGTGCTCGAACGGATTGCTCTGCGCCGTCCAGTGCGCGCCGCGGTACATGACCGAGGTGCGGGCGGCGGCGTCGCCCTCGGGGGTGTAGGCGGGGCTTGCGGGATCCTCCCGGTGTACGAGCGTGCCGTTCGCAGCGCCGTATCGGTTGTGCTTGGCGCACCCGTCCGACAGTCCGGGGTCCTCGGTGATCCCGGCCGGGATGGCGTGCGCGGCGCGCTGCGCGTTGAGGTACGCGACGAGCTGCGGTCCGGTGGCGCCTGCCGCCGATGCCGGGGGGGCGGCCCCGGCCAGGGTGGCGACGACGATCAGGAGCAGCAGCGCGAGGGACGCGGCGACTTTCGCGGGATGGAGCATGCGGACCTTCAAGACACCTCGTCCGGGCGAGGGATGCGGTCTTCGCCGCGGCCGGGGGAGGGTGTTCAGCGCTTCATCGTCGAGCGCAGCGCCGCCACGGCGACGCCCGTGGCCACGAGCAGCAGCAGGAAGAAGCCGAAGCTCGCGACGCCGGCGAGGGTCAGCACGAACGTGACGGCGGTCGCGACGCCCAGGCCGCCGGTGGTCATCGTCAGGGCGAACGCACGGGATTCGCGGTCGCGGCGTGAGAGGTTGCTCATATGCAGGTTGTAGCGGAACGCGACCGGAGTGTCCCGTCCGTCCCGCGACCGGCGGCGAGTCGCTGGGCCTGCGGGGACCGCCTATCTTCTGAACGGATGCCGTCACCCCCTTCTCCGCAGCCCGCACCGAGCCTTGAGCCGGTGGAGACCCTCACGCTGCGGGTCGGCTGTCGCTTCGACTTCGAGTCCACACAGGCGATCGCCGCGATCATGCAGGTCGCGCCGTGTCCGCAGCCCCGGGTGCAGCTTGAGAGCGAGACCTGGAAGACCGGCGTCGATCACCACTCCTACATCGACGGCTACGGCAACCGCTGCGAGCGCCTGACGATCGCCGAGGGCGCGTCGAGCATCGCCTATGAGGCGCAACTCGTCCTGAGCGAGCCGCACGACGACCCCGACCTGGACGTCCCGGAGACGCCCGTGGGGGAGCTCCCGGACGACGTCATGGTCTACGTCATGCCCAGCCGGTTCGTCCTGCCGGACGAGCTCGGTCACGAAGCGTGGCAGCGGTTCGGCTCCACCCCGTCCGGCGGGGAGCGCGTGCAGGCGATCATGGACTTCGTCCACGGTCACCTTGAGTTCGAGCACACGGCGTCGAACCCGTGGACGACGGCGAAGGACGTCTTCATCGCCGAACAGGGCGTCTGTCGCGACTACGCCCACCTGGCGATCACGTTCTGCCGTGCGCTGAACATCCCGGCGCGTTACGTCTTCGGCTACATCCCGGCGATCGGGCCGAACGCGATCGCGGAGGAGATGGACTTCGCCGCCTGGTGTGAGGTCTGGCTCGACGGGCGGTGGCACACGTTCGACGCCCGCAACAACGCCCGGCGCACCGGCCGTGTGGTCGTGGGCCGGGGCCGGGACGCGGTGGACGTCGCGCTCATCACGTCCTTCGGTCCGTTGACGCTGACCGGGTTCAAGGTCATCGCCGAGACGGCGGAGCCCGCCGCCGCCTGAGGGGCCGGGTGGGGTCGGACGTCGTGCCTAGCGCGGCAGCCGCTTGTCGAGCGTCACGACCTGCTGGAAGGTCGGGCGGTTCTGGAAGGGGAACGGCGGCTGGGAGATCGCCCCCGTGATGACCGAGCGGTTCTGGTCATAGCACGCCGGGTCCGGTGTCTGCACGCAGTCGCCCTTGCCGTACAGCGTGGCGCCCGTCACCGCCAGCGCATCCTTCAGCGATGCGCGCAGGGCCGTGCGACACCGGCTCTTGGAGCCACGTCCGCAGTAGATCCGCGAGTACCGGCCGCGTACCGTCCCCGGGCTGAACAGCGTGCGCAGGTCCTTGTGGACGTACCCGTACCAGCCGTCGTTGTAGTCGGGCGCGGTCGGCCCGTCGCCGGGGAGGACGGATGAGGATCGGACGAGATCGCTGAGGCGCTTCGTCGCCGCCGACCCGAGGGCGTCCTCCAGGACGACCTTCGTCAGCCGCGGCCACCACGCATCCATCAGCGTGATCGCGGCGGTGTCCTCGTCCACCCCGTCCTTGTCCAGGTCGCGGCGGTGGGCACCGGACGCCGACCAGTCCGAGAGGAGCTTGAGCGCCGCCTCCACCTGCGGGTCGCGCGTCGTGCCGATCGCCTTGCGGAGGATCGGGACGAGGAGCAGCCCCCGGAGATCTTCGCTGGCGGGCTCCTCCATCGCCTGCACGAGCTGGGCGATCGTCGCCTTCTTGCCGCCGCGGTAGGTGGCCTTCACCCGCTCGTCGATCATCTGCGAGCGGTGGACGGAGCCGTAGCTGAACTTGTCGTCCGCAGCGCTCCAACCCGGCGCCTGCTTGTTGTTCCAGGAGACGAGCGAGTCGGGGTTCACGGCGTGCGGCCGCGAGCGCATCGGCACGATCTTCTGCGTCCGCGTGGCCGGGTCGAATCCCTTCCAGTCGTAGGCGCCCGTGCCGAGCACCGGGAAGTCCGGCGAGACACCCGTCGCGCGCTGCGGGTAGGCGCCTGAGAGCTGGTAGGCGATGTTGTCGCTGTCGATGTACGCCCAGTTGAAGGCGAAGGAGATCCCGTCGGTCGCGCGGCGGAAGGACTCCGGGTCCTTCACGAAGCCCGGGTCGTTCAAGCGGCTGAAGCCCAGCGCCGAATCCGCCTCGTGGCCGTAGGTCGTGCGCGCCGAGACGAACGCGACCTTCTTGCCGCGAACCTTGCCGCGGGCGATGACGATGCCGTGGACCGTGCGGTAGGCGGTGAGCGTCTCGCTCCCGGCGGGCGTGGGATCGCTCGCGTTGGGCGCCCAGGTGTTCGTGCGCTGCAGCTTCTCCATCGCCAGGCACTTGCCCTTGTACCGATAGTGCACGTCGTCCTGGCAGAGGACCTCGGCGAAGGTGTCGACGTTGTCGGACGTGGCGGTCGTCGCCGACCACGCGTAGTCGCGGCCGTGGCCCAGCTGCACGTAGAGGTTGACGCCGGCGAACGACGCGCCGGTCGCGTCCATGCCAGGCCCGTGCAGGTCCTCCTCCATGAGGATCTGCGGGACGTAGTAGCCGACCTGCGGACCCAGCACCCCGATGGCCTTCCCGGTCGCCGAGCGCTTGGCGCTGATGAGCTCCCAGTTGGAGGCGTGAGGTTTGGCCCCGAAGGAGCGCAGCAGCTCGCTGCCGATGCTCGCCGTCCGGGCGCGGGCCGCGGCGGCCCGCGCAGCGGCGGGGACGGGCGGCGCGACCGGTGCGTCGACGACCGAGCCGGGGTCGGGCATCGCCAGGCCGCGCTTGGAGAAGGCGTCCTGCGTCTGGTACGGGAAGCGCCTGGTGATCGTGACCTTCGCCTCGGGGTCGTTCTTGGAACGCAGGTCCCGCCAGGCCTTGGCGCCCGCGACCTTGCCGAAGCGCTTCTGCAGCGCCTGCGCGAGCAGCGCGGACTTCAGCTCCGAGCCCCCGCCCTTGCCGAAGATGCCGCCGACCAGCGACGCGGTCGCCAGGACGTCCTCGACCTTCCAGTCCTCGAGCTTGATGTTCAGCAGCGCGTATTCCGCCGGCATGCGCCGCGGGTCGCGCCGCGCGGCTGCGATCGCGGCGTTGATGCCCTCGACGTAGGCGGTGACGTCGGCCACCACGCGCGCGCCCTCCTCCCCGTAGAGCTTGGGCGCCGCGGCGACCTGCGCGGTGTAGTCGGATTCGTCGTACGGCGCGAGCGCCCACTGGGTGCGATCCATCTGGCGGTTGCCGGCGCTGCCGCCCACGAAGGACGACAGCTGCGCGCGACCGGTGTGGCGCAGGACGTCCATGAGGAAGAGGCGGTCCTCCACGCCGACGTAGCCCGCACCGAACATGACGTCCGCACGGGTGGTGCCGTAGACGTGCGGCACGCCGTAGGCCTTGTCGCGCAGGATCGTCACGCCCGGGCGCGGGGTCGAGCTGGACTCGATCTGGCCATCCTTGACGCCGAACGTCGCGTCCTTGAAGAAGCTCGGGATCTGCGCGTCGGTGAGCGTCGGCGACGCGTACTGCAGATCCCGGTACAGCGGCAACTGGTCGTAGGAGTGCAGCGGCCGGCTGCCCAGCGCGGTGAAGGCCGTGAAGTCCATGACGTTCGTCAGGCCGTTCGTCCCGGGCGGCAGGATGTTGCGGAAGCCGCCCGCGTCCTGCGTTCCGTAGGACGAGACGGCTGCGCCGGCGCCCGCCGGTGCGCCGAGCGCGAGGATGGCGAGGACCGCGGTCCAGCCGCGTCGGGCCGAGCTGCTGCGTGTCATGCGTCGGACCCTAGACCGCCGGGCCGTCGGCTGGTGCGCCAGAACCCGGCGCATCGGCAGCTGACGCTGTGTCAACGCGGGCGTCTACCCTGTGAGGGCGCGCGCGCTGCGGGAACGGCGTACGACGCGTTGCCTCCTCTCGATCGGATCCACCATGCAGACCGCTGATCCCATGCAGCACCTGACCTGTGCCGACTTCGACGCGATCGCGGCGGAGCTGGACGCGATCGGGGACGCGGTGCGTGCCGACCTCGGGACGAGCGACGCGGCCTACATCAAGCGCGTCATCGCCGCCCAGCGTGGCCTGGAGGCCGCCGGCCGAGGGCTGCTGCTCGTCTCGCGCGGGCGCCGGGGACCTGCGGTGCTCGGGGCGGCGATCCTCGCGGTCGCCAAGTCGATCGAGAACATGGAGATCGGCCACAACATCATGCACGGCCAGTGGGACTGGATGCGCGACCCCGCGATCCACTCCAGCACGTGGGAGTGGGATGCCGTCTCGACCGCGCGGTCGTGGAAGCACTCGCACAACTTCCAGCACCACACGTTCACGAACGTGCTGGGGAAGGACCGCGACCTGGGGTATTCCGCGATGCGCGTGGACCCCGAGCAGCCTTGGCAGCCGATCCACCTGCTGCAGCCGATCTACGGCGCGCTGATGGCCGCGACCTTCGAATGGGGCATCGCCCTGTACGACATGGAGCTGGACGCCGTGCGCCGCGGCGAGAAGACGAAGGAGCAGGCGCGCGCCGAGGTCATCGCCTTCCTCAAGAAGGCCGGGCGCCAGGCCGGCAAGGACTACGTCGCCTTCCCGGCCCTCTCCGGTCGCCGCGGCTTCAAGACGACGCTGCTGGGCAACCTCGCCGCAAACGTCGCGCGCAGCATCTGGGTGCACACGATCGTCTTCATGGGTCACATCCCGGACGGCGCGCACACGTTCGACGAGGAGCAGCTGGACGACGAGTCGCGCGGTCAGTGGTACGTGCGGCAGCTGCTGGGGTCGTGCAACCTCGAAGGCACCCCGCTCTTCCATCTCATGTCCGGCAACCTGAGCTTCCAGGTCGAGCACCACCTGTTCCCGGACCTGCCGTCCAACCGCTACGCACAGATCGCACCGCAGGTCCGCGCCGTCTGTGAGCGCTACGGGCTGCCGTACCTCACCGGGCCGCTCGGCCGCCAGTACCGCTCGGTGGGCAAGAAGATCCTGCGCTTGTCCTTCCCGGGCGGTGGCGACGCGAAGGTCGTGGCCCCGACCTTCGCTCCGCGGTCACGCGAGGCCGAGCCCGCCGCGATGGCGGCCTAATCGGCCGGGGTGTCCGCCTCGGCGAACGCCGAGGCGGGTACGACGTACCGCACGGGCGGCCGGTCGCCGGGCGCCATCTGGGTGCCGGCACGGCGGTCGTGCAGCCCACCGGACGGAGCGGACGCGGCGGCGCCGGCCTCCGGCCTGCCGCCGTGCTCGAGAATCCAGCGGATGACGGCGGTCGCATCGTCGCCCTCGGCCATGATCGCGGCCCGGGCGATCGCCTTGCCCCCGGACGGGTGCCGCCGCCCGAGGCGAGCCACAAGCGTCCGGATCTCGTCGTCGTCCACGGGCCGAGACTACTCCGGCTGACGTGCGGGCGGGTGCGCTCATAGACTGCGGCGATGCCCTGCAAGGTCTTCCTCCGAGCCGACTCCGAGCCCATCTGGTGCCAGGAGGCAGCCGATCTCGTCGTCCAGCGGATCGAGGACGCAGGCGCGGACACCCGCTTCGTCCAGGTGCAGCTGACGCCGAACGGCCCGGGCGACGCACCGCTGTCGGCCTACATCTGCCCGGCTGACGTCTCGGCGATCCTGCCGATCCACCCGCGCGAGATGGCCGCCGAGCTCGAGAACCCGCCGGAGTGGTTCGAGGGCTGAGTCGGGGCGCCGGCGTCTGGCTCAGGCCCGGCGGGCGGGAACGTCGAAGCGCCGGGTGTAGGGCCGCACGCCGTCCTCCCGCACGAGCGTGATGTCCAGGCGAGCGGTGCCGTCGGGCTCTCCATGGACGTCGATGAGCGCGAAGTGCCCGCGGTCATCATCGGCGTACATGACGCCGGGGGCCGCTCGGGCGTCCTCGGCGGCCTGGGGCTGCGTGAGCGTGATGTCATTGGGCGTGGGGATGCCGAGCGGGCACGGGCGCGCCTCGAACAGCCCGTCGCGCTCGTACACGAGCGACCAGTGCGTGTCCCCGGTCACGAAGATCGTGCGGCCGCTGACCTTGCCGGCGATGTGGGCCAGGAGCAGGTCCCGCTCGGCGGTGAAGCCGGCCGCCCAGCTGCCGTCGCGCGCGTTGGCCGGCAGCGGGGCGAGCGTGCAGGGCGAGCAGATGACCTTGAACGGCGCGCGCGAGGACGCAAGGGTCCGCAGCAGCCACTCCCGTTGCCTGGCGCCGAGCAGCGTCTTGGATGCGGTGTCGGCGGCGGCCGGATCGGTCTTGGAGCGACGCTGATCGAGGACCCAGAACTCGGCGAGGCCGACGGAGAAGCGATAGAAGTCACGTGTCTCCATGAGCGACTCCCACGGCGCCAGGCCCCACGGGGCGAGGTTCGTCGAGTTCGCGTCCTGCACGCCGTAGTCATGGTCGTCACGCTGGGCGGCGAACAGGCTGCGCTCGAAGATCGGGGCGGTGCGCGGGTTGGCGAGGAAGTCGCGCCAGATCCCTGCGTAGCCCGGGACGGTCTGTGCCAGCGGTCCCATGGTGTCCGGATAGTTCAGATCGCCCTGCCACACGAAGACGTCCGGGCGGGCCTGCGCGATGACGTCGAACACCGGTCCGAACTGCGCGGCACACGCCCCGACGGCCACGCGCACGGGCCCGGGGGACCCGGCCCGGGGTGGCATGCGGAACTGGCGGATCGGGCCGACGCTCTCACGCATGCGCCGGCGCAGCCGCGGACGCCAGAAGACCGTCGCGCCGGGGGCGAGGTCGGGGATCGTCGCGATGGCCGCGTCGAACCCGTCGGTCACCCCCACCGTGATCCGGCGGCTCTTGCGAAAGCGTGGGTTGTCGGCCACCTCGATCTTGACGCGCGCGGGCACGTCGGTGGCGACGCGGACCCTGGCGCCGCGGGGTACCGGGGGGCCGTTCGTCGCCGCCACCACGGAGGGTTGCGTCGGGCGTACGCGATCGGCCGGCCGCAGTTCGATGTCGGTGAAGGACGCGGTCGAGCGCTCGCGGATCCGCGCAAGGACCTGTTCCCCGACGGCCGTCTCGAACACCGCCTGTCCTTCTTGGACGCCATACGGCAGCAGGTGGACGTTGCCGAGCGCCGGAAGCGGCGGCGGGCCGGCGCTCGGAAACAGCGTGCGGGCCGTCGCGAGCACCCCGGGGTCGCCTGCCGACCGGAGCTCGCGTGACCGGTCGCGAGCGGTGACGGTGGTCGCGCCGGCATCGGTCCGCACGGCTGCGACGAGCACGACCGGGTCGACGCCGACCGCGCTGAACGTCAGACGGACCGTCCCGGATCTCGCCGGGACCGGGGTCCGCCCGAGCTCCACGGACCCCGTCGGCGTCCGTCGCAAGAGGATGAGCGCTGACTGCTCGTCGTCGAGGACGGCCGCGTAGTAGGACCGGTGGCCCACGCGGCGTAACACCAGACCGGTGCCCGCCCCCGTCGCGGTGGCGGTCGCAGCGATCTCGCCGTCACGAAACCGGCGGTCGACGGCGAAGGCCACAGGTCGCGGGTCGGAAGGGAACACGTCCGTGGCTGCCTCCAGCACGCCCCGACCCCCTTCGCAGCGAAGGTTCGCCGCCCCGGCACACGCCCATCCCGGCCACCCGTGACGGGGTGCGACGGACGTGAAGTCCAGTCGGAAGCGCGGGGCCCCGTCTGCCCGTGCCAGCCCGACGCGCCGGGCCGCGAGCGTGGCGCCTGCGGCGGCACCGGCGCCGAGGAGTTCGCGGCGGCTGACGGCGGGTTGCCGCGCCCCCTCGGTAGGGCCCGTCGCCGACCTGCGACCGTCGTGCCCGCCGATGCTCACGGGCGGCGACCGGCCGCCACGTGGGGTGCACGCTCGCGGATCTGTCCCAACAGGCGCTCGGCGAAGGCGCCGGGGTCCTCCCCGGGCTGCGGGCCGCCGCCGGTGGGCGGGAAGAACGTGACGCGGATGCGCGGGCGCCGCGGGGCGCGGACGAGATCGACCGTCCCCTGCACCGCGCACAGGACCACCGTGGTCTGCGGCACCTCGAGCGCCAGGCGGCCGATCCCGCTGCGCGCCCGCAACACTTCGCCTCTGCTCAGCGTGCCCTCGGGGAAGATGCCGATGCAGGCTCCTTCACGCAACACGTCGATCGCGGTGCGCAAGGCTTCGCCGTCCCCGGCTCCGCGCCGGATCGGGATCTGGCCCATGCCGTCGAGAATGTGGCGCAGCCCGGGTCGCTTCCACATCGACGCCTTCGCCAGGGCGCGGATCTGACGGATCGGCATCGCGGCCACGCCGATCGCAACCGGGTCCCAATGGCTGTCGTGGTTGGCGCAGATGAGCGTCGGTCCAGAGGCCGGCAGATGCTCCAGGCCCTGCACCTGCAGGCGGCCCCACCACCGGATCGGCACGCGGTTGACCGCCATCGCGAAGCGGTAGGTGCCGGAGATCGACGTGGGGGAGGTCACGCGAGGAGCCTAGGACAGCGTCGCCTGCAGTCAGCCGGCCGGGACGGCCCGGGCGGGGACGACGGGGTCCTTCGCGGGTGTGACGAAGCGGAACTGGGACGGGTCCAGCTCACGCGTCTGCGCCTCGTACTCCCGCATGTACCCGGGCCAGTTGGCGACGATCCGTCCGTCGTCCGTGCGGTACCAGGAGTCACAGGCCGTCCAGGCGGTCCCTTCGAACCGCGCCTGCACCGCCCGGTCACTGGCCCCCTCGACCTCCGGCAGCACGTCGATGGCCTGGGCACCGCGGCGGCGGACGGCCTGCAGCGCCTGACGGATGTACCGGGCCTGCGCCTCGAGGTAGACGATGATCGACCCGCCCGACGTGTTCGTGTTGGGGCCGTACATGACGAAGAGCGACGGAAAGCCCGGGACGCAGATGCCCAGGTGGGCGTGGGCGCCGTCCCTCCACTCCTGCGACAGATCCCTGCCGTCGGTGCCGGTCACCTGCATCGGGAACATGAAGTCGTTCGTCCTGAAGCCGGTCCCGTAGATGACGTAGTCCGCCTCGTGCAACGTGCCGTCGGCCGTGACGACGCCGGTCGGGGCAAGGCCGGCCACCGCATCGGTAACGAGTTCGACGTTCGGTCGCTGCAGCGCGGGGAGGAACGCGGAGCTGAAGAGCACACGCTTGCACCCGAAGGTGTAGTCCGGCCAGGCCTTGCGGCGCACCTCCGGGTCCTTCAGCTGCGCTCGCATGAAGGCGCTCGAGCGCCGGTGCATGAGGCGCGCCGACGGTCTTCGGGTGGCGGATGCCCACGGTCAGCAGCTCGCCGTAGTGGTAGATGAACCGCCGGCGGAACGCCTGCAGGCCGGGGATGTGCTGGATCGCGGCGCGGACCGGAGCCGGGTAGGGCCGGTTCTTGCGCGGCATGAACCAGTTTCCCGAGCGCTGGAAGACGGTCAGGTGCTCGACCTCCTTGGCGATCTCGGGGACGAACTGCACGGCGCTGGCGCCGGTCCCGATGACCGCGACCTTCGCTCCGCGCAGATCCGCGGTCGTGATCCCACTGGGCCGAGTGGAAGACATGGCCTTCGAAGCTGTCGGCGCCCTCGATCCGCGGGTAGGCCGGCTGGTGCAGCTGGCCCGTGGCGAGGATCACGGCATCGGCCTCGTACACCGGGCCGTCCTGCGTGGTGATCGTCCAGCGCAGCGTCTCGTCGTCCCACGTCGTGGCCGTCACCGTCGTCCCGGTCACGATGAGCTCTTCCAGGCCGTGTTCGCGGGCGACCCCGTGCAGGTACCGCAGGATGTCCTGCTGAGGCGAGCACAGGCGCGTCCAGTCGCGGCGCTGGGCGAACGAGAACGAGTACAGGTGACTCGGGACGTCGCAGGCGGCGCCGGGGTAGGAGTTGAAATGCCACGTTCCCCCGAGCTCCGGTGCGCGCTCGAGGATGGTGACATCCCGGATGCCGTGTCTGCGGAGCTCGATCGCGGCGGCGATGCCTCCGAACCCGGCGCCGACGATGACAACCTTCGGACCTTGTGCTGACACGCCGTCAGGGTACCTCCGGGTGGGTTGCCGCCACCGGGAGACCCTCGGTGCGGTCGCCGACAGTCAGTGTGAGAGCTTCATGAGAGGTGTAACCCGCAGCGCATCGAACCCGTTTATCTCCGTGTTAGGTCCCCGATGAAGTCCAACCTCCAGGAGAAACGCCTGATGATCAACCGCCGCTCACTCGCCACGCTTGCCTGCGTGGCCGGTGTCGCCGTCCCCGCCGCTGCAACCGCCGGTCCGGCTGCTGCTGCCCCCACCGCGTCCGCGGCGGCCACCTGCAGCAAGCTGCCGTCCTACCCCGGCGTCGGGCTACTTCACCTCGCTGAAGGCCACGGACCTGAGCTGCTCGACGGCCAAGAAGGTCATGGTCGGCCACTACAAGTGCCGCGTGAAGCACGGGAAGTCGGGCACCTGCAAGAAGTTCAAGTCGGGCCGGTCGACGTACCGGTGCACCGAGAAGCGCTTTCAGGGCACGGAGAACTACAACTCCCGCGTGACCTGCAAGAGCGGCTCGAAGAAGGTCGTCTACGTCTACCAGCAGGACAAGTAGGCCAGCACCGGGTTGGAGGTTGCGAGCCTCTGGGCGAGCAACCACCAAGGCGAACAGCGAGCCGCCAGGCGAGCTGTTCCCCGCGTCGAACGCGGCCGGCGTGCGTTGCCCCGCGACGCCGGTGTGCGTCGACGGCGAGGGTACCGCAGTCCGGCGAGCGCCCGGGCGAGGTACGGGGCCAGCGACACGCCGTACTCGCGGGTGATGTGCCCCGGGTCCTTGTAGACGAGGGCTCCGCCGATGACGGGCTGGCACAGCCGCGGGCTGCAGAAGAAGCTCGTCAGGTCCACCGCGCTGTAGCGCGGGGAGTCAAGCCGCCGGACGGCCTCGACCGCCGGGTCCTTCTGGACCGCGAACCGCGTCGGGACCGCGCACTTGCTGCCCGCCCGCTGCTTCTTGGACAAGGCCCTGCTGACGCAGGCCGCGGTGTTGCCGGTCGCGCGCGGCGTGTCCTTGATCACGACGATCTGCTTGACGGTCCGCGGCAGGGCGCGCCCACTTGCGCATGTAGCCCTTGACCTTCGCCTCGAACTGGTTCTTGGCGCCCTTGGCGCCGACGACGCGCACCTGGATGTGGTGCGACATGAAGACCGTCGACACCTCCTTGTGGCGCTTGAACCACCGGGGCACGTCCTTGTTCCAGCGCTTGCAGGCCTCCTGCGTGTCGCGCTCGGCGAGCATGGGCGTCGTCGTCGAGTACGGGCAGGAGGACCGCGTGAGCGACAGGCCGGCCCAGCCCCGCAGCTGGGCGATCGGGTCAAGCGCCGCACGCCAGTGTGCGGCGTGGCTGTCGCCGACGAGCGCGACCGTGGTCGTCGGCTTGAAGGTGTCGGTCTTGACCGCCCCGAAGGAGCAGACGAAGGGCTGCAGCTTCGAGCGCAGCGGGATGCACGGCGAGTTGGGCTCGACGACGGCGTCGTCGGGGGTGGGGACCACCTTGAGGCGCAGCGTCCGGGTTGTTGCACGGGGCCTGCGTGTCACGCGCAGCGGCGCCGAAGCAGGCCGGCCGCGAGGACGACCTGTCCTCGCCTTGCGCGGGGCTCGCGCCACCGGCACCGATGATGAGGGCGAGGCCGGCACCGACGGCGACCGGTGCCAGGCGTGCGGCGAACGAGGCGAGCATGACCGCAGCAACGCTACAAGGTGGGTCAGAGTTCCGGTCTCCGGATACATCGCGTGCGGCAACACGCCCGCGTCACGCCTGCGCATCGGGGCGCGTTGAGGACGCGGAACGTCGCGCCGGCTCCCTATCATCCCGCCCTCGCCGACGGCGCCCCTCGTCGTGCCCTGCGGCCCGCCCGCCGCCCACCACAGCCCATGCTGTTCCCCACCGTCCAGTTCGCCATCTTCTTCCCGATCGTCTTGACGATCTCGTGGGCGCTGATGTCGCGGCCGCGCCTGTGGAAGCCGTTCATCGTCCTCGCGAGCTACGTCTTCTACGCCGGCGCGAGCTGGCGCTTCTGCCTGCTGCTGGGCGGCGTGACGATCGGCAACCAGGTCGCCGCCAAGCTCATCGCCGCGACCGAGGACGAGCGGCGCCGCAAGCGGATCGTCGTGACGGCCGTCGTGCTGGACCTCTTCGCCCTGGGCGTCTTCAAGTACTACTCGTTCTTCGTCGAGAGCCTCGCCGACAGCGCTCGACGGCATCGGGCCTCGGCAGCCCGCTGCCGCTGCTGACGATCGCGCTGCCGGTCGGGATCAGCTTCTTCACGTTCCAGGCGATCTCCTACGTCGTCGACGTCTACCGCCGCGAGGTCGAGCCGTCACCGACGATCGACGTCGCGCTCTACCTGAGCTTCTTCCCGCACCTCGTCGCCGGCCCGATCGTCCGCGCCAAGGAGTTCCTGCCCGCAGCTGCTTGCAGCCGGCGAACCGCCCGCAAGGTCGCCGTCGGCTCGGGCATCGCGCTCATCGCGCTCGGCCTGGTCAAGAAGGTCGTCATCGCCGACTTCCTCGCCCGCTCGGTCGTCGACCCGGTGTTCGCGTGCCGCAGGCCTACGCCGCGCCCGACGTGCTGCTGGCGGCCTACGCCTACACCGCGCAGATCTACTGCGACTTCTCGGGCTACACCGACATCGCGATCGGCCTCGCGCTGCTCATGGGCTACGTCTTCCCGCAGAACTTCAACAGCCCGTACAAGGCGACCGGCTTCCAGGACTTCTGGCGGCGCTGGCACATGACGCTCTCGCGGTTCCTGCGCGACTTCCTCTACATCCCGCTCGGCGGCAGCCGCGGGGGCAAGTGGTTCATCTACCGCAACCTCATGCTGACGATGCTGCTCGGCGGCCTGTGGCACGGCGCGGCGTGGACCTTCGTCATCTGGGGCGGGCATGCACGGGCTCTACCAGGTGCTCGAGCGGATGTGGGGCGGGCGGGTGAAGCTCCCGGTCGTCGTCCGCTGGTTTGTCACCTTCCACGCGATCGTCCTGGGCTGGATCGTCTTCCGCAGCCAGGACCTTGCGCAGCTCGGCGACTTCCTCTCGCGCTTCACCCACGGCGGCTCGATGACGCTCATGACCGTCCCCGTCGCGCTGGCCATCGGCCTGACGATCGGGCTGCAGCTCGCTGCCGACCGGCATCCTGCAGCGCATCCAAGCGTGGTTCGAAGGGCTGCGCCCGCTGGCGCTCGGCACCGCGCTTGGCGCGTCCTCATCATCGTCGCGAGCGCGACGATCTCCAGCCAGGGCGTCGCGCCCTTCATCTACTTCAGCTTCTGAGAACCAGGGTGATCTGACATGGCAGACGACGACGCGTTGATGGACCGTTTCGAGCGCAACTCGCGGCGCTTCAGCGCGCGCGACGCGATCGTCACGGTCTTCGTGGCTGCGCTTCGTCCTCGTCCTCGTTCCAGGGCAACTCGATGAAGAACTCGGGCGAGCGTCTGAAGCCCGGCGTGCAGCGCGAGGTCGTCCTCGCGGTCGGCAAGCCCGCGGGCTGGATCGCCGACCAGCTGCCGCTGCACACCGTCGCGCACGACCTCACGGCCGGGCCTCTCGCCGGACACCGAGCTCGCGGAGGAGGGCGGCTTCGACCAGGCGCCCGCGCCGGGCGCCGCGAACGCCGTCCCCGTCGTCACCCCGGACGCCTTCTCGTCCGAGATGCTCGGCGCGAAGCCGCCGGCGAAGCAGCCGCTGAAGAAGCTGCTGGTCACCGGCGACTCGCTCTCGCAGCCGCTCGACGCCGACCTCGGCAAGGCGCTGGCGGACAAGGGCGTGAAGGTCACGCGCGACGCCCACATCGGCACCGGCATCTCGGCGACCGACCTCCTCGACTGGGGACGCCTGGCCGCGACGCAGGCCAAGGACGAGCCCGACGCGGTCGTCATGTTCATCGGCGCGAACGACACCTACCCGATGAAGGACCCGGCGACGAAGAAGGAGGTCGGCTGCTGCGACGTGCGGCTGGGCGACGATCTACGCCAACCGGGCGCGCGGGATGATGAACACCTACCGGCGCGGCGGGAAGACGCACATCTACTGGCTCACGATCCCGGCCCAGCGCGAGACGGGCCGGCAGGCGGCGGCGAAGGTCGTCAACGCGGCGATCGCGCGTCGCCGCGCAGCCGTGGGGCAACCAGGTGACGATCGTCGACACCGGGCGCGACCTTCTCGCCCGGCGACAAGTACCGCGACGCGATGGACATCGACGGCAAGAAGACGATCGTCCGGCGTTCGGACGGCATCCACCTCAACGACGCCGGCGCCCAGCTGTTGTCGGATCAGCTCGTCGCCCGACTGGCGACGGCTTACACCTTCTAGGCGGTCGTCAAGCGTCACATCCATCGCTGTGGCGCGGGCGGGACCGTCGCCTGAGCGGGCTGCGACGGTTGTAAGAGCGCCTGACGGGTAGAGAAAAGGGCTGTCCCCGTCATTCCCATCCGAGGAGGGTCCTCCATGGCCAAGTCCGAAACCCCTGCCCGCGACGCGTTGCTCGTGAAGTACCTCAACGAGGCGTACGGCAAGGAGAAGCAGCTGGAGACCGCGCTCGCCGCGCAGATCACGCTCGCCAAGCGCCCTCAGCTGAAGAAGGGCCTGCAGGAGCACCTGAAGGTGACGCGGGCGCAGTCCAAGGGTCTGCAGAGGCGGATCAAGCAGCTGGGCGGAAAGGCCTCCACCACGGACCTCCCCGGCGGTGAAGTCGTCGCGGGCGCTGCGGGTGCAGCCGCGAACCTCGCCAACCGCGCCATCGCAGCCGGCAAAGGCCCGATCCAAGCGCTCCGCGGTACGAGCCCGGCCGACAACGATCTGCGCAACGTCCGCGACTCGCTGTGGAACGAGGCCGAAGAGATCGCGCACTACCAGGTCATCGAAGCGGCCGCCACGGCGCTCGGCGACAAGGAGACGGTGAAGCTCGCGCAGACCTACCGCAAGGAGGAGGAGCGGATGCAGCGTCTGCTCGAGCGGCAGGTCGCACCGCTCATGAAGGAGGTCATCGCCTCCGAGGTCCCGGCGAAGGAGCGCCGCCCGGCCACGGGCACCCGCCGACCGGCCGCGAGGAAGCGCACGACG
Source organism: Paraconexibacteraceae bacterium (assembly GCA_963750375.1). Classification (GTDB taxonomy): domain Bacteria; phylum Actinomycetota; class Thermoleophilia; order Solirubrobacterales; family Solirubrobacteraceae; genus Paraconexibacter. The sequence continues at coordinate 17,465 of CAVVQN010000003.1, read as the reverse complement.
TCCACGACGGCGCGTAAGCCCGCCGCCGGACGCACCAAGGCCGCGACGGCCACGCGCAAGCCGGCCGCCGCGCGCAAGAAGGCGTCGACGTCAGGGTCGCAGTCCAGCTCGAGCTGAGCGAGAAGGACCCGCTCAGGCCGCGGCGGTGCGCTTGGCGAGGGCGTCGGTGATGGCCTCGTCGAGCGACCGCGGCTGCACGTCGAAGAGCTTCTGCGCCTCGGCGTCGTCCGGGAGCAGGTCGTAGCGCAGGCTGCCCATCAGCGGGCCGACCAGCGCTGCGTCCTCCCCGGCGACGAGCGCCGCCAGGCGCCCGGCGACCGGTGTGGCGGCAAACGGCAGGCCGACGGTCGGGCGGGCGTTGTCGCCGAGTTCGCCGATCCGCTGGACGAGGTCGCCGTAGCTGATCTCGTCCGCGCCCCCGATGTCCAGGCGCAAGGGCTCGGTCCCGATCTTGTCGCTGCTCACGGCCCCGCTGAGGTAGGTCATCACGTCGTCGACGTGGATCGGCCGGGTACGGTTGTCGCGCCAGGACGGCAGCGCCAACACGGGCAGGCGCTCCACGAGGCTGGCGAGCAGGTCGAAGCTCCGGGAGCCGTCGCCGATGACCATGCTCGCGCGAAACGCGACGGCCTCAGGAAAGCCGTCGAGCAGGATGTCCTCCACGGCGTTCCGGCTCTCCAGGTGCGCGGACCCGCCACCGCTGTCCTCCTCCGGGACCAGGCCCCCGAGGTAGACGACCCGGCGGACGCCGCAGCGCGCCCGGCCGCAGCGAAGTGTTCGGCGGAGCGCCGTTCGCGCTCGGCGAAGTCGTCGTCGTCCTCCATGGAGTGCACGAGGTACACGGCCACGTCGATGCCCGAGAGCGCCGGCTCGAGCCCGACTCCACGCTCGACGTCACCGATCGCGACGGGAAAGCCGAGGTCCTCCGGGGGCGCCTTGCGCGCCAGCCCGCGGACGTGCAACCCGTCGTCGAGAAGCCGTGCCGCCAGCGCGCCCCCGACGTACCCGGTGACGCCGGTGACGAGGACCGACAGCGGTCCGGGGGGCGAGGCGGTCTCGTGGGTCATCCGCGTGATCATGTCCGGGATCGCCCATGGTCAACCTCGTCGTGTCGCCCCGGGGGTGGGGGCCGCCCCCGGCGAGGGGCGGATCCGGCCGGAGCCGAACGCGAGGGTGCCATCATGGACCGATCGCCGATCTGCCCCCCCGACCCCACGACGGACGTCCGGTGACCCCGGCACCGGATTGCGACATCGCCAGCCGTGCTGACTGCGAGACGCTCGTGCGCGCCTTCTACAGCCAGGCGCTGACGGATCCGGTGATCGGGTTCATCTTCACCGACGTCGCCCACCTTGACCTGGAGGAGCATGTCCCCGTCATCACGTCGTTCTGGGAGACCATCCTCCTCGGGGCAGCCACCTACGGCGGCGGCGCGTTCCGTCCCCACGCTGAGCTCAACATGAAGTGTGCGCCTGCTGCTCCGGGCACTTCGAGCGTTGGCTGACGCTCTGGGCGGCGACCGTCGACGCGCACTTCGCCGGCCCCCGCGCCGAGCAGGCCAAGGCGCACGGGCAACGGGTCGCGCGCGCCTTCCACCGCCGTCTTCAGGGCCTGCCCGACGAGGCGGGCGCGCCGTCCGCTGCTCCCGCTCGAACTGACCGTGACCCGGCACGGGCCGACGCGGCGGCGCGTGATCTGATCCGACCTCTCGGTTGACGTCGCAGACAAGTTCTGTAGCCCGAGCAGGCGGGGCATGCGCCAGACTCGCGCGATGACATGACGCCCTTCGCGGTCAGCATCTGGCGCATCGCCCCTTCCTGCGTGCTGCTGGCCTGCTCGGGTGACCTGGACTCGGCCACGGCGCCTGTCCTGCGCGACGCGTTCACCGACCGCGACGAACCGCGGGTCATCGTCGACCTGACGGCCGTCGACTTCATGGACAGCACCGGCTTGTCCATCCTGCTGAACGCCCGCCGCCGGTACCTCCGGGCCGGAAAGCGGATGGTCGTCCTGTGCCCCGACGGTCCAGCCCGCCGCGTCATGCGCCTCTCGTGTCTGGAGAGCACGCTCTCCGTCACCGACTCCCTCGGCGCAGCGATCGCGCGCTTGCGCGGCCCCAACCTCGTCGCCCTGAGTCACCGGTCGACGCAGCCGCTCGGGTCGCCGCCCCGACGGCGACCCGCAGCGGAGTCCGGGATCTAGACTCCCGCGCGATGAGCATTCTCGACCGCTTCCGACTTGACGGCAAGGTCGCCATCGTCACCGGGGCCTCCTCGGGGCTGGGGGTCGACTTCGCCGTCGCCCTCGCCGAGGCCGGCGCCGACGTGACGATCTGCGCCCGCCGGGTGGACCGCCTGCAGGAGACGAAGGCAAAGGTCGAGGCGACGGGCCGGCGCTGCCTTGCCTTGCAGGCCGACGTCACGAACGTCGAGGACTGCACGCGTGTGGTCCAGGGGACGCTGGACGAGTTCAGCCGCGTCGACATCCTCATCAACAACGCAGGTATCGGGACCGCCGTCCCCGCTACCCGAGAGACGCCGGACGAGTTCCGGAAGGTCATCGACATCAACCTGCACGGCACCTACTGGATGGCGCAGGCCTGCGGGCGGGTCATGCAGCCCGGGTCGAGCATCATCAACATCGGCAGCGTCCTGGGCTCGACGACCGCCGGGCTGCCGCAGGCCGCCTACGGCGCGTCGAAGGCCGCGATCATCGGCCTGACCCGGGACCTGGCCCAGCAGTGGACGGGCCGCAAGGGCATTCGCGTGAACGCGCTGGCCCCGGGCTTCTTCAAGTCCGAGATGACCGACAGCTACCCCGACGGGTACTTGGAGCAGATGATGTGGCGCGTGCCGACCAAGCGCGCGGGTGAGGGCCAGGAGCTCGCGGCGGCCGCCGTCTTCCTCGCCAGCGATGCCGCGTCCTACGTCACCGGCGTGCTGCTGCCCGTCGACGGCGGGCTCCTCACGACCTGAGCCAGGCTGCCACGAGCACATGGCTCCCGGCCCGCTGCCCCTGCTCCAGAGCTGGATCGACGAGGCCCGCGCGGCTGGTCTGCCGCACCCTGCGTCGACGGCGTTCGTCACCGCCGGGGCGGGAGGGCAGCCATCAGCGCGCACGGTCACGCTCAAGCGCATCGATCCAGGCAGGCTCATCGTGACCTCGGCCCTGTGGACGCGGAAGGTCGACGACATCCGCGCAAACCCGCAGGTCGCCCTGCTCTTCCACTGGCCCTCGCTGGGGCGCCAGGTGCTCGTCACCGCCCGGGCGCAGATCGCGTCGCGCGAGTTGGCCGAGGAGCTGTTCGCCGAACGCGACGTGCTGCACCGATGGCAGACCGTCGTCTCTCGCCAGGGCGACACCATCGACGACCTGCAGCCTCTACGCGATCGTCTTGACGACCTCACGGCGACCACCAGGACGCCGCCGCCGTGTCCGCCGGACTGGGGCGCCCTGTCGCTCACCCCGCTGACGCTCGAGTTCTGGACAGAAGCCGCGGACCGGCTACACGAGCGGCGGCTCTTCACCCGTGATGGAGACGGCTGGGCCGCGACGCTCCTGGCTCCCTGACGAGCGGGGCCGCCAGGAGACGGGAGTATGGACATAACCCCGTAGAGCACCACGGGGCCAGTCTTTCGGTGCGAGACGCGTTGGGGGCTGCACACACGGTCGGCGGGGTTCTGCACACAGGCAATCGGCGTCCCGTCTGATCCGCCGGTGCAACTGCGATGGTGAGTTGTTGTGCCGTCGACGCAAGCCGTGTACTACCGGGCTCTGGATCGATCTGAGCCAGTAAACGATTTCATCAACGCGCTCGACGACCAAGGCGGCGGCGAAGATCGACTGGTTCGTTGACGAGCACCTCAACGGCAACGCGGTTGAGGCCCCACCCCCAGAGCATCCGGTGTCGTCCCAAATCGAGGGGCAACTGCGTGAGCTTCGAGTTCGCTTTGGGCGGATGCACTACCGCATCCTTTTTCAGCGCTCTGAGAACCTGTTCGTGCTGTTGCACGCTTTCGAGAAAAACACTGGGAAGGTGCCCGACACCGACAAGGCACTGGCGAAGAAGCGCATTGACGATTTTCATGTGCGGATGAACGCCGATTCGCGGGAGCGACCACGGGCGGCCGGTCAAGACGCGCCACCTCCGAGCCGATGACCCAGTTGACGAACTTATCTATGTGGGTATGATCATAGGGCGATGACGAACGACACGTACACCTCTCCGCTTGGCCAGGCCGCCGCCGACGGCGCCAAGCAGCGCGGCGAGCGCAGCGTGGCGTACCGCAACGCTCGTGACGAGTACGCGGCCATCGCCGAACTGCGTGAGCGGCATCCCATCGCCGCTCACATCCGAGAGCGACGGTTCGAACTGAACATGACCCAGGGCGAGGTCGCTGAGCTTGCTGGAACCCAGGCGAGCTACCTGAGCAAGGTCGAGAACGGCAAGCAAATCCCCACGTTGCCAGTGTTGCAGCGGATTCTCGCCGTGCTTGACGAGGACCTCATGCTCGTCTTTCAGTCGCGTAGCGAGGACGCTGAGAGCGTCGAGCGCGAAGAAGCTCTGCGTCTGCCTGTCCTGGCCTAACGGCAGCAACCAGTCGGTGCGCCGTCCGCCGCCCTGACGAGGCCAGCGGATATCCCCGGCGGGCTGGTGCGTGGTGACGTTGCCGTCTGAGTCGGCCCTATACCACGGCCTCCCGCTGGCTCGCAGTTCCAGGCTCAAGATCGATCGCAGATAGGCCGTCGGGCACCGCAAGAAGCTGCTGGTGCCCGCCGACGCCTCGGTCACCGGGTCTGCCGAGGTGACGGATGACGATCTGCTGGCGGTCGTGCGAGAACGCCGCTTTGCTGTGCAGTCCGCCAACGAGCGCCTGGATCACACGCTGCTCGCAGCCGGGCGCGGTGCGACCGCGGCCTGACCATCAAATGGGTGTACGAGTACAACACCACCCGCGGCATCGCGTCCGTCTTCCCCTATCGCAAGCAGAAAGGGCGAAAGCGCGACCAAGAGGACAACGAGCTTCGCGACCGCCACGGCGTCCCGCGCTGCAAGTACTGCGGCGGCCCCACCCAGAAAGTGTCGTTCACGACCAAGTCCAACTCCGGGCCGCGCCTCTTCGTCAAATGCCAGACCCAAGCCACCCCCGAGTGCCGTGGCGAACGGCAGACGTTCGCGTGCAAGGACGACTGGAAGCTGCTTGACGCCCTTGTGGCGAACGGACCCGCTGTACCTGGCGCTGCGCGACTCCAACTCCCACTTTGAGAACGCCCACTACCTGTGGCGCACCCGCTACAACGTCGGGCCGGACTCCTGCCGGGACCGGCCCAAGCGCCGCGGCATCGCCTGCCAGCAGCTGCGCGCGACCGCGGCGCTGCTGGTCGAATGGCTGCTGATCTGCACGCGGGAAAGCTGGCGGGGCTCGCTGCGGCGCCCTGACCGGGTCAAGGCCCGTGTCAACCAGGACCGCTTCATCCACGACCAGGGCGTCGAAAAGGCCGAGAGCTTCGCCAAGTTCCGCCAGAAGATCGGGCTGCTGGCCCCCTACGGCCCCAAAGCCAAGACCCTCGGCGTCGGGGACCTGCATCCGTCACCGGGCCTGATCGAAACACTGCGGCCGGGCAGGCGCACCAGCAAGGCGCCGCCCGACGAACCGGATGACGCGGACCTGCCCTTCTAGGCCGCCCCACACCCCGTACGAACATCGCTGCAGGACCCGGCCGCTGAGCAGAACGCTCAGCGGCTTTTCTGCGTCCTGAAACGTGTGCAGCCTCACCACGTAGACCCATCTGGGGCCGCTTGGCGCCACCTGATTATCCCGGGCGACACCCCCGTCGGCGCCTGGGGCCTGCTCACCTGCGGGGTTCTGGGATGTGTTGCGGGAGTATTCGAGACGGAGAGGGCGAGATTCGAACCCGCGAGACCCTTGCAGGCCCTCCGGTTTTCAAGACCGGTGCATTCAACCGCTCTGCCACCTCTCCGGAGGCGTGGATACTGACGAATCAGGCGGGCCGATGGCGGCGGCCTGCCGGTGAGGCTCGGTCTCGCGCCTGTCAGACCGCTCGGCGGTAGCGGATGTGGGTGGACAGCGGGGAGTGCAGCACCTCGAAGGGCTCCATGGCCAGAGTTTCGACGCCGTCGAAGATCCGCTCGCCGGAGCCGAGCAGGACCGGCGCGATGTCCAGCGTGAGCTCGTCGACGACCCCGGCGATGAGCGCCTGGCGCACCGTCGAGGCGCCCCCGGCGATGTCCACGCCCGCATCGCCGGCCGTCTCGCAGGCCCGCGCGTAGGCGGCATCGAAGCCGTCGGTCACGAAATGGAAGACCGTCCCGCCCTCCATCTGGATCGACTCACGGGGGTGGTGGGTGAGCACGAACACGGGCGCGTGATACGGCGGCTCCGGTCCCCACCAGCCGCGCCAGTCGTCCTCCCACGGGCCACGGATCGGCCCGAACATGTTGCGGCCCATGACGTAGGCGCCGCGTGGGCGCATGAGCCAGCCGGCCGCTGTGGCGTCGGCCGCGGTGGCGCGCGGATCACCGATGTGCCAGCTGTGGAGCTCCTTTCCGCGTCTTCCGAGAGGGTTCTCCCGGCTCTGGTCAGGCCCGGCGACGTAGCCGTCCAGCGAGATCGACATGTGGCAGGTGGTATCCGACATACCGTCGACCCTGCCGCAGGTGACCGCTCTTTTCAAGAGCCGCGTCTGCCGCATCCCGACCTCGACAGGCCGTAGCATCGTCGGCCTCGTGATGACCCGTCTGGACCCTGCTCGCGCTGACCTTCGCCGCCGCGCACCCGCTGCATCCGGCGTGGCGCCGCGGCTGCGTGTCGCGGCGCTGACGGCGACGCTCGTCGCTCTCGGCGTTCCCGCGGCCGCCGCGGCGGCGACCCCCGTGCTGCACGCCCATCGCGGCGCGGTGCTCGACTTCGGGAAGCCGGTCTCCTACGAGGACACGCTCCCGGCGTTCCAGCGCCGTGCGGAGCTCACCCCCGGCGTATGGCTGGAGATGGACTCAAGCCCGTCCAAGGATGGGGTGCCGTACGTCATCCACGACTCGACGCTGGACCGCACGACGGACTGCTCGGGCACGATCACCGAGCTGACGTCGGCGCAGATCGACCGGTGCCGCGTGGACAAGCTCGGCGTCAGCTCAAACGCCCCCGGGACGCTCGTGGACGCCCCCGCCACGCCCGTGGTGCGCGTCCCCCGCCTGGCCGAGGTGCTGGCATTCGCCAAGCAGGCAGACGCCCCGGTGAACCTCGAGATCAAGCGGATCCCCGGCGACCCGGGATACATCCCCGGGGACGAGAGCTTTGCGACGGCGATCATGAACGTCGTCCACGCCGCGAAGCTCGATCCGGCGAAGCTCATCATCCAGTCCTTCGACCCGACGAACCTCGATACGGCGAAGAAGCTGCTCCCGGGGGTCCAGACCGCGTTCCTGACCTTGACGAACGACCCTGTGACGGTCGCGTTCACCGCTGCGCGCGGGTACGACTGGTACTCGCCGTCGGGGCCTCCGTCCTCCGCGCTCGTCAGCCAGGCGCACGCCCTGGGGGTCAAGGTCATCCCGTACACCCTCGACGGTGCCCCCGACGTGAGGGCTGCCACGGCGGCCGGCGTCGACGCGATCATCACGAACGACGTCGCGCTGGCACAGAGCGCTCTTGCCGGCGCGAAACCGGCGAGCCCGGCGAATCCCGGGGCGGGCGGGGGCGACCCTGCGCCTGGGGCAGGGTCGCCCCCGCAGGGGGAGTCAGCCGGTCCGCCGGCGCCGCGACGGGCGCTCTCCTTCCTGAACCACCTACGCGCAGCGGTGATCCGTCAGGGCGGGCTGAGCGTCCGCCTCTCGGGAGCCAAGGGCACGACCGCTCGCGTCCGTGTCAGCCTCCGGGGCCGGCTCGTCGCCGGCGGCACCCTGCGTCTCGCGCGCACCGGTCACAAGCGGCTGCGGCTTCCGCTGACCGCTGGGGGACGCAGGCTGCTGGCGCGTGCGCACGGGCGGGTGGTGCTGAAGGCGACGGTGACCATGGGCGGCAACCGCGCGTCACGCTCCCTCAGGCTGCGCTGAGCCTCCAGCGACTCGCCGGGCGGCACCCGTTCGCGGTCTGACCCGGTATCCGAGGCGTCACCTTTCGATCCCGGTAGCGTTGGGTCGAATATGTACCTACGTCACCTGGCCGCCGGCGTGCTCGCCGCGACCCTCCTGACCGCCGTGGGGCAGGCCGAGGCGGCGCAGCCGCTCTGCCGGGGCGTGAAGGGCAAGCGCGTCGTCAGCAGCCTCCGGATCGTCGTCGTGGACCGGACCCACCGCACGCCGAGTGGACGCACGTCTCACGCCTACACGGCGTGTGCACTCTCTGAAAAACCTCGGAAGCTCACCGCCTCCGTGCCCGGCGGCGCGCTGCGCTTCGGGAACCGGACCGACCTCTACGTCGTGGTGCGCGACGCGAAGTCCGGCAGGCAGTCGGTGTGGGACCTCGCCACGGGCGCGCATCCTCCCGTCCGCTTCAAGGCCGGGCGGGTCGTCGGGGACGCGCTGGTCGGCGCCACCGGCGAGTTCGCGGCGATCGTCGACGTCGGCGCGGAGCGCAGGGTCGTCGGCTTCGAACGGGACGGGACCGGCTACGCGGTCGCGACAACGACAGGGTCGACGCTGCGCCAGGACGCGGGCAACCACGATGTCCTCAGCTTCACCGGCGGCAGGTTGCACCTGGACGCGCTCCCGGTCCCGTGCGCAAGCCTCCGTGGCAAGGACATGGTCCCCGACCCGGGTGTGAAGGTCGTCGCCGCGGCAATCGCCTATCACGGCGGCTACGAGGGCGACTCCTTCGGGTACAGCCGTATCGACAGCACCGGCACGCGACTGCGCGGCTGCGTCATGCCCGACGGCGTCGCGCGGACGCTGGGTGAAGGCACCTCGGACGACTACAGCGGCGGCAGCGTGAGCCTCGAGGCAGCCGCCGGGCACTTCGTCCTCGTCAACGAGCAGGGTGGCAACTCCACCGGGGACTTCTCCTTCGACCAGCGGACCCTCGTGAACCTCGGGACCGGAGTGTCGAAAGAGATCTGGGGCAGCGGCACCGAGGCGCATCCGAACAAGGACCTTGAAGAGCCGGGTGCGTTCTCGTTGGCGCCGGGAGGCCAGTCCGCTGCGATTTTTGACACCGGTCCCGTGAGCGTCGTCGCGTTCGGGGCCGACGCCGAACCGCACGTCCTGGACCAGGCTGATCAGGCGAAGATCGGCGAGCGGCTCTCGCTCGCCGGAAGCGTCCTCTCGTGGACGCACGGCGGCCGGCAGCGCTCCGCGGACCTGAGTCCGTTCTAGGCGATGACGCTCGAGCGTGCTGTGCGCCCGAGCGCGATCCGACCTTCAGCCGAACGTCCCGAGCTTCCGTTCGACGATGTCCCGATCGGCCGGGCCGTCTTTCTGACGGCTTGACCTTGGTGATCGTGACCGTAGCCCCGCGGCAACAGGGTATGTCGACGACGAAATTCAGGTGATACCGGGTTGCTACCGGGGTGATGCCTGGTTGGAACCGGGGTGTCCGATGGTGTTTTCAGCGCAGTACTCATCCTTCTTTTTGCACTGGAGATCACCGTTATGTTCAATCGTCGTCGCGGCCTTGCCGCTCTTGCCACTGTTCTTGTCTCTGCTGGTGTTGCTGTTGGTTCAGGCGCGAGTTTCTCGTCGCAGACGGCGAACGCGGCGAACACGTTTTCGTCGGGGACGTTGGTGCAGACGAACTCCAAGAACGGCACTGCGATCGTGACGGGGTCGAACATGAAGCCTGGTGATGTGAAGACCGGTGAGGTGACGATCACGAACACCGGCACGCTCGGTGGGACGTTTGTGCTGTCGGAGAAGAACGCGACGAACGGTTTCACGGCGGGTTCGTTGACGTTGAAGATCGAGGATCTGACCAGCGGCACCACCGTCTACACCGGTGATCTGGGCAAGGTCGCCGCTTCCGGTATTCCGCTTGGCAATTTCGCCGCCGGTGCGGCCCGGACGTTCAAGTTCACCGCCAAGCTTGAGACGGCCGCCCCGAACGCTGACCAGGGTAAGGCTGCCACCGCTGACTACGTCTGGGACGCCACCGTCACCCCGTAGCCCACAGGCACATCTGATCGTCCTTCGGGGCGGGAGTTCTCTGCGGAGAGCTTCCGCCCCGTCGTCGTTGAGCGTCCCGGCACGGACTCCGCGGTGATACCGCCCTGATACCGGTCCGACCCCCTCCTGCTGCCATCGCCGCCGATCATGGATCCATGCCCCGCGCCGCCAAGATGTTCCGCCGCCTCGCCAGCGCCGTCGCGTTCACCGCCACGGTCGGCCTGGCGGCGCTCATGCTCCTGCCCGCGGTCCTCGGTTACGAGCGCTACGTCATCGTCTCGGGCTCGATGACCGGCACCGTCGACACGGGATCGATCGTGTACGACAAGCCCGTCCCCACCGCCGGCCTGCAGCGCGGCGACATCATCACCTACGCCCCGCCCGCCGGGGCCAGCCCCCAGGCGCTCGTCACGCACCGGATCGCCTCGATCACGCGAGGCCCGAAGGGCGAGCGCGTCTTCCGCACGAAGGGCGACGCCAACGAGCACGTCGATCCGTGGACGTTCACCTTGCCGGCCGCCACGCAGGCCAAGGTCGACTTCCACGTGCCGTACGTCGGTTACGCCTTCGCCGCCCTCGCGATCCGGGAGGTCCGCATGGCCGTCATCGGCGGCCCCGCGGTGCTCATCGCCCTCGTCACCCTCTTCGGACTCCTGCGCACACCACCGACGCCGTCCGCGCACGCCGCGCCCCCCGTCGCGGCGACACGACCGCCCCCGCAGCTGCCTGAGACGCCGAGCATGACCTTCCGCCTTCGATCCCTTCTTGCTCTCGCCGCGCTCTGCGTGGCGACGATCGTCGGCGCCATGTCCTCGGGGGCGGCCTTCACCTCCAGCAGCGCGTCGCGCTCCAACACGCTGACCGCAGCGGCTGACTGGGTCGGGTCCGGTCGTGTCGCTCAGCGATCCCGGCTCACCGCTGAAGGGCACCGTGACGGTCGCTGCCACGGCATCCGACGCCGGGTCCGGCGTGGCGTCGGTGCGGATCCAGCGCTCCGCGGCCGGGTCGGACACCGTGGACCGACATCTGCACCGCCACCGCCGCTCCCTACAGCTGCTCGTGGAACACCGCAGCCGAGCGCCGACGGCGCCTACGACCTGCGGGCGATCGCGATCGACAACGCTGCAAACTCGACCGACCGCCGCCGTCGTCTCCAACCGCCTCGTGGACAACACGGCGCCGACGGCTGTCCTGGACGACCCGGGGACCGCGTTACGCGGCACGGTGACGCTGCGCTCTTCCAGCACGGACGCCGGATCCGGCGTCGCCTCGGTCCGCTACGAGCGCGACTCCCGCAGGCGGCTCGACGTGGACGACGATCTGCACGACGACGACCGCCCCGTTCTCATGCACCTTCGCCACGGCGACGGGCGCCACCCCGGACGGCAGCTATGACCTGCGCATCACCGTGACCGACGCGGCCGGCAACTCGAGCATGGACCTCGAGCCCGGCCGTCACCATCGACAACACCGTGCCGACGGCGACGATGACCGACCCCGGGGCGACGCTCTCCGGAGTGGTCACCCTGCGCGCCAGTGCCGCCGACTCGGGCTCCGGCATCGCGACCGTCACCATCCGGCGCGCGCTCGCCGGCACCGGGCAGTGGACGACGGTCTGCACGACCGACGTCTCCCCGTACGAGTGCCGCTTTGACACGACGACGATCTCGGACGGCGCTCTACGACCTGCAGGCGATCGCCACCGACGTGGCAGGCAACACCACCACGTCGACGACGGTGGCCAACCGGCGCGTGGACAACACGGTCTCCACCGTGAGCATGGACGATCCCGGCGCCTACCTGCGCGGGACCGTGACCCTCTCGCGCCACGGCGAACTCCACCGGCGGGATCGCCTCCGTGCGGATCCAGCGCGCCCCCACGGGCAAGACGACCTGGACCGACGTGTGCACGAAGACGACGGCTCCGTACAGCTGCACGCTGAACACGGCCACCACCGCGACGCCGGACGGTGGGTACGACTTCCGCGCGATCATGACCACGACGGCCGGGGGCACCGTCACCTCGGCCACGGTCGCCAACCGCGTCATCGACAACACCCTCGTCCGCGGATTCGACGTCGACGGGATCAACGGCGGCTCGACGGTCGGGCTGATCGAGAACGGGGATCGTCTCCTGTTGACCTTCTCCGAGCAGATGCGCGCATCGACCCTCATCCCCGGATGGACGGGCACGGGGCCCGCGACGGTCTACGTGCGTCTGCGCGACGGCGGCCTGGTGGGTGGCAGCGGATCACAGGACGTCCTGCAGATGACGGCAGACGCCGCGGGGCTCGTCCCGACCGGACTGGGCACCGTGAACCTCAAGGGCGACTACGTCACGAAGAACTCGACCGTCACCTTCCTCTCGACCGCGACGCTGTCGACCGTCACGGCCGGCGGACAACCCGCAAGCCTCGTGTCGATCGTCCTCGGCGCCGGCGTCGGGAGCGGCGTGCGGAAGGTCTCCTCCAACATCACGATGACCTGGTCGCCGTCGGCCACCGCGCAGGATCTGGCCGGAAATGCATCCTCGACCTCAGCGGTCACCGAGTCCGGTCCCCAGGACCCCAACTTCTGATGCCCACTCCGTCAGCCCCCGCGCGGCCGATCCGCGAGACTGGAACCCCGATGAGCTCTCCGCCACCTCACAGCTCAGGATCATCGCCCGATGACGTGGAGGCGTGCCGTCTACAGGCGCTGCGTGACCTGGAGCTGCTGGACACTCCGCCAGAGGAGCGCTTTGACCGGATCACCCGGGTGGTGGCCACGGTCCTCGGCATGCCGACGGCCCACATCACGCTCATCGACGCGGACCGTCAGTGGTGGAAGTCGTCCTTCGGCGTGGAGCCGGGCGGCGCCGACATCCCCCGCAACCTGTCGTTCTGCTCGGTGGCCATCACCGGGGAGGACCCGCTCGTCGTCCCGGACCTCAGCACCGACGCTCGCTTCCACGACCATCCCCTGGTCGTGGACGATCCGTCGCTCAGGTTCTACGCCGGCGCGCCGTTGTGCGCCCGTGACGGCTCCGCCGTCGGGACGCTCTGCGTCATCGACACAGAGGTGCGCCACCTCACCGCAGAACAGATCGACACGCTCACACAGCTGGCCCGCTGGGCCGAACTCGAGCTCAACCTCAGCCGGCGAGCGGGCCGACCTGAACCGGATGCAGCGACAGTTCGTCGCGTCGGCTTCGCATGAACTGCGCACCCCGCTCACGACGCTGAAAGGACACGTCGAGGAGCTGCTTGACCCCGACTTCGTGATGGGGGAGGAGGATCGTCGCCTCGCGACCGAGGCGATCGACCGGTCCACCCACCGGCTCGCCGACCTCTTCGAGGACGTGCTCGTCGGCGCGCGGCCGGCAAGCACCGACGTACCGCTGGTCGTCGAGGAGATCGATCTCGGGCACCTGGTGGCGAGCTCCTCGCCGCCTCGTCTGCGCCCGGCGTCCCGCGTGGCGCTCGTCGCCGCACCGGGCGTCCTCGTCCGGGCAGACGCGCGACAGCTCGCGGGCCGCCGTCCGGGCAGTCCTCCGCGACGCGCTTCCGGCCACGCTCGGTACGGTGTCGCTCAAGGTGCGTGCTGCGGATGACCATGGGTTCGTGGAGGTGCAGGCCCCCGTCCCGGCGGCGGGGCTGGGCGTCGCGCTGGCGCGGACCGTCCTTCAGGCCCAGGGCGGTCGGCTGACGCTGCACGACCGAGCCGCCCATGGTCAGCCTGGCCGTTCCGACGGCCGGCCAGGCCCCTACCGCCCCCACGGTCTAGGTGGCGGCAGCCCCCCTGGCACAACTCGTCCGGAGGGTCATCGTCGTCCAGGCGCTCGTGGCGGTGGCCTTGGTGGCGCTGGCTGCCGGCTCCGCCGTCGTCGTGCAGCGCGAAAGCCGCCAGGCGGACGCCGTACGGGAGACGTTCGATCGATCTCGAGCGCCTGCGAGGGGAGGTGCTCTCGACGGAGACCGGGTTGCGCGGATTCGTCATCACGCGGCGCAGCTCGTTCCTCAAGCCCTACCGAGACGGCGTGCCCCGCGTGCGGCGCTACGCCGACCGCGTGGCCGACCGCATCGGGAAGGACCGCGCGGCGATCACCGCCATCCGCCGGCGCTTTGAAACCTGGCACAGCGCTTTCGCCGAACCGGTCCTCGCATGGCTGGCAGCGGGCCGAGAGCTGACCGCCCAGCGAGCTCAGCAGGCCGGCCTCGGCAAGGTCCACATCGACGCGATACGGCGCCAGATCGCCTGGCTGTCCGAACGCCGGCGCGCGGAGCTGAAGTCCGACCAGCGCCGGGGACGGCGCTTTGCGATCGTCGGCGCGATCCTCGCGGGTGGGCTCGGCATCCTGGGTCTGGTGGTGGGGTTGCGGCTGGGGCGGCGTGTGCGCCGGGACGTCATCGCCCCCGTGCAGGCGCTGGCGGGCGCGGCCGAGCGGTTCGGCGCGGGCGACCACGACGTGCGGGCGCCGGTTCTCGGCGTCCACGAGATCCGGGTCACAGCCGACGCGTTCAACCGGATGGCCGGGGAGCTGGATCTCACCGTCGATGAGCTTCGCCAACTCGACGAGCTCAAGAGCCGTTTCGTCTCCACGGTCTCGCACGAGCTGCGGACGCCGCTGACCGCGATCAAAGGGTTCGTGGACGAGCTCGCCGACGACATGGACGAGCTCAACGAGGATCAACGGGAGGCGGTGCAGATCATCGCCCGGAACTCAGGTCACCTGGAGGCGATCATCGATGACCTCCTCCTGGTCTCCAAACTCGAATCCGGGCGCCTGGTACTGACGCCGTCCGATGTCGTCATCGACGAGCTGATGCTCGAGCTGGTCCGCGAGCTGACACCAGCTGCCCAGGCCCGGGGCGTCGCCATCCGGCTCGACGCCCCCGCCGACGTCGTGCTCACCGCCGACCGCGGGCGCCTCCGACAGGCCTGCGCCAACCTCGTCGCCAACGCGATCAAGTTCAGCCCGGCCGGCGCTGACGTCGACGTCGCGGTCCGTGCCGTCGACGACCTGTTGATCGTCGAGGTCGGCGACCAAGGGCCGGGCATCCCGGCCGACGAGCTGCCGCGGCTGGGGGAGCGCTTCTTCCGCGCCTCGACCGCCGGCGGCGTCCCCGGCACGGGTCTCGGGCTGACGATCACCCGAGAGCTCGTCGAGCGTCACGGCGGCCGGCTGCAGATCGAGAGCGTGCTCGGCGCGGGCGCGACGTTCCGCATCGTGCTGCCGCGGGCCGGCCTGCCTCAGGCCCTGGGTGCCACGTAGCGGTAGCCGAACCCCCGCACGGTCTCGATGGTGTCGGCGTCCACGTGCCCCTCCAGGCGCTTGCGCAGCCGCCCGACGGTGAGCTTCACCTGCTCACGCTGGATGTACTCCTCGTTCCACACCTGCTCGATGATCTGGTCGGCGCTGAGCACTTGCCCCGGGTTGCGGACGAACGTCGCAAGCAGCCGGAACTCGGTCGGCGTGAGACGCAGCTCCTCGTCGCCGGCCACGACGGTGCGCTGGATGTGGTCGACGGTCAGACGCGCGTCGCTGTAGACGTCCAGGTCGTCGTCCCGCTGGCTGCCGGCGCCGCCGAGGGCCGCGCGGCGCAACAGCGCGTCCACGCGCGCGGCAAGCTCTTGGCGGCCGAACGGCTTGGCCACGAAGTCGTCCGCGCCCCCGCGCAACCCGCGGACCCGATCCAGCTCGTCGCCCTGCGCGGTGAGCATGAGAACCGGCACGTCGCTGAGTTCCCGGAGCCGTTCGAGCACCTGCCAGCCGTCGAGTCCAGGGAGGCCGATGTCGAGCACCACGGCATCCGGGCGCTGCGAGTAGAACGCACGCAGGCCGGCCTCTCCGTCGGCCGCCAGGCGCACGGTGTGACCGGCGCGCTCGAGCAATCGCGTGACGAGCCGCCCGATGTCGGCGTCGTCTTCGATGACGAGAACGGTGGTCATGGCTGCAGCCTAGAGGGCGGTCACCCGGTCAATCGCGGGTCCCGTCAGTCCGACGGCGGATCGGGCCGGGCGGTGGAGGCGTCCTCGGCCTCCAGGGCCGCCGCCAACGCCTCGGGCGTTCCCCCGTACGCACGCTCCAACCGCGCGTAGAGTGCCGCGCTGCGCAGCGCAGCGCCCATCTGATCGGCCAGGGTCTGCAGCAGCCGGGCGTCGTGCTCGTCGAACGCACGTGGGCGCTGTTCCTCGATGTTGATGGCGCCCCACAGGTCCTCGCCGACGAACACGGGACAGACGAGCTCGCTGCGGACGTGCTCGGTCGCGGTCGTCGGCTCATACCCCTGCTCCAGGAGCGCGTCGTCGACCAGCACGATCTGCCCGGAGCGCAGCGCCCTTCCGATGAGACCGTTGTCGCGCGGCTGGGACCACTGTTCGGCGAAGAGGCGCACGAAGGCGTCCCCGCGAACAGCCGCGGCCTCGACGTGGTCGTCCTCCCGGATGCGCACGGCGGCGACGAGAAAGTAGCCGAAGGCGCGATGCAGCTCGTCGACGACGGCCTCGGCGATCGCGTGCGGGTCGACCATCCCCGCCAGGCGCGAGCCCAGCGCGCTGGCGATCGCCAGCTGCTGCGTGCGTTGTTCGAGCCGCTCGCGCTCGACACGCCCCTGGGTGGCCCAGCCGGGTGAGAGCGGCTGCACGTCGTCGTCGTGGCGGGGGTCGGCGACGACCTCACGCCCGACGAGCACCCGGTGACGGTCGGCGCCCTCGCCGCGCTGCGCCCAGTCCGGCAGGTCCGAGGCACGGACTGCCACCCCGCGGCCGAGCTCCTGCTTGCCGTACATGAGCGCCCAGTCGGCCGTCTCGATGAGGGCCAGCGCGTCCTGGTCGTCGCGCAACTGCGCGACCCCGGCGGTGGCGGCCGTGCCGCGGACACCGCTGACGGGCGCGATACCGGCCTGCAGCCGGTCAAGCGCCCGGTGGGCGATCTCGAGCGTCTCCTCTTCGCCGCTGCCCGGACAGACGATGACGAACTCGTCGCCGCCGTACCGGGCGACGGTGTCGTACGGACGGACGGCCGCCCGCAGCGCTTGGCCCGCACGACGCAGGACCTCGTCGCCCTGCAGGTGGCCGCCGCGCTCGTTGACCTCCTTGAACTCGTCGAGGTCCAGCAGGACGACGCCGAGCGGGTCGCCGCTGCGGCCGGCCCGGGTGACCTCGAGCTTCAGCGTCTCCCGAAGCGCGGTGTGGTTCAGGCACCCGGTCAGACCGTCGGTGCGGGCGCTCAGCGCCAGTTCCGCGACCATGCTCGCGTTGCGGCAGGCTGCCGCCGCCAGTTCCCCGAAGGCTTCCAAGAGAGCGAGGTCCCGCTCGTCGACGAAGCGCGCGCGGGTGTAGGCGACGCTCAGCGCGCCCTGCAGCT
>CAVVQN010000002.1:0-16370 GCA_963750375.1 Paraconexibacteraceae bacterium | reverse complement strand
ACGCGAGAAGGCCAGCTCGTGGTCGGCCGGGATGCAGCCCCGGGCCATGCCGTTGAGGAAGACCGGGATCCCGAGCTCGGTGACGAGCTCGAGCAGCGCGACCTCTCCGTGGCCCCAGTAGAGGTTCGGCCCGCCATGACCACCGGGCGCTCGGCGCCCTGCAGCAGCGCGATGGCGCGGTCCAGCTGGCCGCCGTCGGCTTCGGCGCCGCCCTCGGGATCGCGGGGAGCGACCTCGGTCTCGGTGTCCTCGCCCTCCATGAAGATGTAGTCCATCGGGAAGTCGACGAAGGTCGGGCCGGAGTGCGGCGCCAACGACGTCGTGATCGCTTCGTCAACGAGGTCGGGGATCTCGGC
The DNA here is from genome assembly GCA_963750375.1 of Paraconexibacteraceae bacterium. Taxonomy (GTDB): domain Bacteria; phylum Actinomycetota; class Thermoleophilia; order Solirubrobacterales; family Solirubrobacteraceae; genus Paraconexibacter. Next base: position 16,014 of record CAVVQN010000002.1, on the reverse strand, counting down.
GGTCGAGTCCGCGGTCCGGGCGGACTTCACGAGCGGCCGCACGAACGGGACGTGGTCGATCTCCTGCAGCGATCCCGAGCCCCACCGCAGCGCCGGCGCGCGGCCACCCAGAACAGCGATCGGCGAGTTGTTCATCTGCGCCGAGCCCAGTGCGCTCATCGCGTTCGTGACGCCCGGTCCCGCGGTGACCGCCGCGACGCCGACCTCACGGGTGACCTTGGCCCACCCCTCGGCCGCGAACGTCGCAGCCTGCTCGTGGCGGGTGTCGACGATGTCGATCCCCTCGTCGCGACACCCGTCGTAGATCGGGAAGATGTGCCCGCCGGAGAGCGTGAAGATCTTCGAGACGCCGTGGGCCTTGAGGCGTCGCGCGATGAGCTTGCCGCCGTGAACCTGCGTCGTGGGCTGAGTCGGTGTGGACATCGGGCGATCGTATGCCACCGCGGGACGGCAAGTTTGCGTTCGCGGGGTCCTTCTGCGCCGTCGGCTGGTAAGACGAAGAGACCGTGGCTTCTCCTCCGCCCCCGCGCCGGCGCCGACCACCCCCACCGCCCAGACGGCACCGTCCGCTCCCCCGCGGGCCCGAGGTCCGCAAATGGCGCCGCCGTGGGGCCGTGCTGCTGGCGCCGATCCTGCTCGGCCTGCTCGGCATCGTCGCGTTGCGGATCGCCTACACCGACCGCGCGCTCCCGGGCACCCTCCTCGGAGGCACGAACGTCGAGGGCGACAGCCGGGCTGCGCTGCGCGAGCGGATGACGCGCTTCAAGGTCAGCCCGGTGACGATCTACGCCGCCGGCAAGCGCCTCCGGGTGACGCCGGACGCCGCCGGCTACCGCCTGGACGTCGACGCAACCCTCGACCGGGTCTTGGACGCCGGACGCACCGGTCCGGCCCTGGGGCTCGTCCACACCGCCAAGGGCCTCGTACGCGAACAGGACGTCGAACCCGTCGCCGCGGTGGACGCGGTGAAGCTCGAGGCCACGGTCCGCGACTTCGCGCGCCTCGTCAACCGCCCGGCCTACCCGGGGGCGGTCTCGGTGGACCCGGCCACGCTGAAGGTGACGCTCCAGGGCCCGCGCCAGGGCCGTACCGTCGACCGGCCGGCACTCGAGCGCCGGCTCATCCAGGCGCTGCGGGCCGGAAGCAGCGCCCTGCGGGCGCCGATCCGCCGCAACCAGGTCGCGACGCTCGCGCAGGTCCGCGAGGTCGCGCGCGATGCCGAGGCCTACGTCACCGAGCCGCTCGTCCTCTCCGGCGCGGGCGATCCGGTGACGATCGCGCCCGAGCGGGTGGCGCCGGTGCTGCGTCTGCGTGCATCGCGTTCAGACCGTCGCAGCGTCCGCCTGGGCAGCGACGAGGGACGCCTCACCACGCTCGTGGCCGGCGTGGCCAAGCGGCGCGACCAGTCCGCCCGGTCGGCGCAGATCTCCGCCGCAGGTCGCTCCGTCGTCCTCGACGGCAAGGGTCGCGTGAGCTGGAAGGCGCGCCGGGCCTCGATCTCGGTCACCCGCCCGGCCCGCGTGGGCCGCAAGGTCCGCCGCGACCGCGCCCTGACCTCCATCGCCGCCGCGATCGCAGCGGGCCGCCATCGCGCGACCGTGCCGACCGTCGTCGACAAGCCGAAGCTCACGGCGGCCGGTGCGCGCGGGATCGACTCGCTCATCGGGACGTTCACGACGCGCTATGAGCCGGGGCAGCCTCGGGTGAAGAACATCCGCCAGATGGCCCGTACCGTGGACCGGACCGTCATCCCGCCGGGCGGGCAGTTCTCGCTGAACGGGATCGTCGGCGAGCGAACCCTCGCAGGGGGCTACGTCAAGGCGCCGTACATCGCGAACGGCAAGATCGTGCCGTCCGTGGGTGGCGGGGTCTCGCAGTTCTCGACGACGATGTACAACGCGGCGTACTTCGCCGGCCTCCGGGTCGACACGCACCAGCCCCACAGCCTGTACATCAGCCGCTACCCGCCGGGGCGCGAGGCGACGCTGAACTTCCCGGACATCGACCTGAAGTGGACGAACGACACGGACGTCCCGGTTTACGTGCGGACGCTCACCGACGAGACGTCGGTGACGGTCAGCCTCTACGGCGACAACGGCGGCCGGCGTGTCACCGCGGCCCCGGGCCCGCGGGAGCCGGTGCCGGGCGGGGACTTCAAGATCACGGTGGTGAGGACCGTCGTCCGCGGCGACGGCAAGCGCACCGAGGACTCGTTCACGACGACGTACGACAAGGGCGCCGAGTGACGGCACACCCCGCTGCTCCCCATGCATCATCATCAGCGCGTGGCCACCTCCGCTGATCCCCAGCTCGCCCTGACGGTCGAGGACGCTGTCTGCGTCACGGTCGTCGAAGAACGCGGGGGTGACCGGCGCGAGCTGCGCGTCGGCCCGATGGGCGAGGGGGACGCCCGCCTGCTGGCGGCGCTGCTGCTCGGCCGGGCGGAGGTCTGCGCCGGGGAGGATGGGCCCTGGCGTGGCGCGGTCGCCGGCGGAAGCCGCACGGTCCGCCTGGAGCGCTAGGGCACCGGCCCGGAGCATGCGCACCCTCGTCATCTCCGACCTGCACCTCGGGGCCCGCTCGGGAAGCGACGTCCTGCGTCGTCCGGTCGCCCTGCGGGCGCTGCTGGAGGCGCTGGACGGCGTCGACCGCCTCGTCCTGCTGGGGGACACGATCGAGCTGCTGGAGGGCCGACCCAAGCCCGCGATGCGCGCGACGCTCCCGGTCCTGCAGTCGATCGGCGCCCGGCTCGGCCGCGACCGCGAGGTCGTCGTCGTCCTGGGCAACCACGACCACGCCCTCGTCCGTCCATGGCTGCGGACCCAGCGCCGCCGACGCAAGCGCATCGGCCTTGCGTCGCGGGTCCCTGTCGCCTCGTCGTCAGCGCTGAAGGCCATCACCGACGCCCTCCGGCCGGCGCGCGTCCAGGTCCGCTACCCCGGCGTGTGGCTGGGGGAGGGCATCTGGGCGACCCACGGCCACTACCTGGATCGCCACCTCTTTCCGTCAGGGAGCACAGGCGTCCTGCTCGGCCGGGTGCCCGAGGGCCGTGCGGGCGCCGAGGATTACGAGACGGCGGCCGGACCGAGCGCCGCTGCCGTCCAAGGGCTCGTCGCCGCGTCCCTGCCCGGGCTGCTCGGCGAGCCCCTGGACCGTGCGGCGGGCCTGGCCCGCTCGGCGTCGATCACGATGCTCCCGCTGGCGACGAAGCTGCTCGGCGGCGGGGTGCTCGCACCGTTGAGCGCCGGAGCGCTCGGCTTTCAGTTCCGCCGGGCCGGTCTGCCCGCGATGGCGGAGGTCGCCCTGCGCCTGAACGTCAAGGCCGAGCACGTCATCTTCGGCCACCTGCATCGCGCCGGCCCGCGCTTCGGCGACCACGTGCCGGAGTGGACCCCGCGGGGCGCGCAGGCCTTCACGAACTCCGGCTGCTGGGTCTACGAGCCGCTGCTGCTGGCCGGGGCCCGGCCGCCGCACCCGTACTGGCCGGGCGGCGCGGTGCTCGTGGAGGACGGCGCCGCCCCGGTCGCCCTCGGGCTCCTCGACGGCCTGACCGAGCGCGACCTCGCCTGACGTCCTAGTTGACCGATGGGTCGGCCGGGACGCGCGCGAGCTGCGCGTACGCGCCGCCCTTGCGCTCCAGCGCGCTGGCCCACAGGTCGTCGGACCCGTCGGAGAAGACGTCGTCGGGCTCGGCGTCCAGGATGATCCAGGCGCCCTCCTCCAGTTCGCCGTCGAGCTGCCCCGGTCCCCAGCCCGCATGCCCGGCGAAGACGCGCGCCCGTCGGGTCACGGCGGCGATGCGGTCCATGTCGGCCTCGGCGGGGAGAAAGCCGATGTCGTCCATCACGAGCGCCGCGGCGAGCGCGGCGTCGCTGAACTCGGCGAGCACCATGACGGCGTCGGTCTGCACGGGGCCGCCGGCGTAGACGGCCTCGCCGGGGTCGACGACCCCCCGCAGCTCGTCGACGGACTCGGTGACGGAGGACTCCGACGGCCGGTTGAGGATCAGCCCGAGGGTCCCGTCCTCGGAGTGCTCGGCGACGAGGATGACCGCGCGCGCGAAGTTCGGGTCCGTCAGGGCGGGCGAGGCGATGAGGAGCTTTCCCTTCAGCGGCATCGAAGGTCATTCTTCCCGAAGCCCCGGGGGGCTGACACACCGCGGCCCACGACGCTCATCCGAGCAGCCCGCCGAGGAGGCCCAGCAGACCGGTCGCCGAGCGCGGGTCCGTACCGTGCTCCTGCTCGAACCGTCGCGCGTCGTCCTCGTCTGCCAAGGCGAGGACGAGCTCCTCGCGGGTGGCACCGAGCCGGCAGGCGTTGCGGTCGAGCGACTGCAGCGCACGATCCTGCAGTGCGCCGGTGATCGTCCCGCCGGTGGACGGCAGCGCCCGCGGCAGGCACGGGTCGGCGATCGCCACCGGTTCCGGGCTCAAGCGGTCGTAGGCGACGATCTGCCCCGCCAGCACGGCGCAGCACGCCAGCGCGCCGCCGACCACCCAGACCGGCGCGCGGGGCCGCACCCGGACGAGCAGCGCGCCACCGAGGATCGCCATCAGTCCGGTCAGCGCGAAGGCGGCGTAGAACGAATCACCGACCGCGGACACGAGCATCTCGTCGGCCCGGTCGCCCAGGCGCCTGTACTCGGCCTGCTCGTCGTCGGCCAGTTCGGTGCCGTTGGCGGCGATCGCCTCGCGCAGGGCACGGCGTGGGCTCTCGGTGTCGACGCTGCCCAACAGCGCGGGCGCGAGCGAGAGCTTGCGGACGGGATCGAGCTTGGCGTCCAAGGCCAGCGCGACACCCTGTCGGCGTGCGTCGCGGGTGGCGTCATCCAGCCGGGCCGCGGTGATCGGGGCGATGAGGACGAGGGCGAGCGCGATGCCGACGTGGCGGATCGCCAGCAGCCGCGCGGCGTCTCGGGCGTTGCGCTCGGGCAGCAGCTCACCGCCCAGGGCCGGGAGGGCCAGGCCCATGCCGGAGCCCGCGAGGACCTGCGGGAGGAACGTCCAGGCCAGCCGCGCGTCGGGGAGGTAGGCCAGGGCGAGCGTCCCGAAGCCGACGAGGATGCAGCCGGCCGCTGCGCGCCAGCGGGCGTCGCCACGGATGCGGCTTGCGACCAAGGCGCTGGCGGGAACGATCGTCACGGTGGCTGCGGCCTGCAGCGGCTCCACGGCCCAGCCGGCGACGAGCAGCAACACGAGGAGGAACAGGACGGCGCTCAGGGCGGCGGAGACGAGCCCCAGGGCGACCGCTGCCCGCCAGTCCGTCGGGGCGCCCTCGGGTGGGTCCACGGCGGGCCCCGGGGCCGGGGACGCCGAGGACCGCAGACAGACCGCGGCGGCCAACCCTGCCACCGGCACCTGGACGATGAAGATCGCCGGCCAGGAGAACGCCTGGGTCAGGGCACCGCCGAGCGCCGGACCGGCGGCGGCCGAGAGCACTGCCGCCCCGAGCCAGAGGTTGCGGGCGCTCGGCGCCCGGCCACGGTTGCCGGACGTGCTCGTGGCACGGGCCTCCTCCGGATCGGCCAGCAGCGTGAAGGTCGCGATGAGGGCCGCTGCGCCGCCGACCGCCTGCAGGGCCCGGGCGACGAGGAGGAACGACAGGGTGCCGGCCACCGCACACGCCGCGGACGCCACGGCGAAGAGGACGAAGCCCGCAGCCCCGACGCGCGCAGCGCCATGCTGTCGCGCCAGCCGCTCGGCCGGCAGCAGCGCCGCCGCCAGCGCCACGGTGTAGACGCCGATGACAGCGGCCACACCCTCGACGGTCGTGCTGAGGTCCACGAGCAGTTGCGGCAGCGCCAGCGTCACCACCGAGGCGTCTGCGAGCGCAAGGCCGGCGGCGACAGCGAGAAGGACGGAGCGTGCGCGCACATCCACAGTGTGCCCGCTGGGCCGCTATAGGCTCGCAGTCCCCCCGAGAGAAGGCCGAGCGCGCACGTGAGCGAGATCAAGGAATCGGTGTACAAGGACCCGCGTGGCGCGGAGGCGATGCAGCCGTTCCACGAGTACGCCCGCACGCACGAACCCGGCTGGACCTACACCGCCACCCGCATCCTGCTGACGCCGGTCGCGCTGCTGCTCTACCGCTCGGAGGCGATCGACAAGCGCAACGTGCCGGCCGAAGGCGGCGTGATCCTGGCGCCCAACCACTTCAGCAACATGGACCACTTCTTCTGCGGTGTGCACCTGCGTCGCGAGATCCGCTTCATGACGAAGTCGCAGTTCTTCGGGGCCAACCCGCTCATCGGCTACATCTTCCGCGTCGCCGGGCACTTCCCGGTCCGCCGCGGACACAACGACGAAGAGGCGTTCACGACCGCGCACTCCATCCTGGACCGCGGTGGCTGCGTCGGCATGTACGCCGAGGGCGGGCGCTCGCGCACGGGCGGCCTGGGCGAGCCCAAGGCGGGCATCGGCCGGCTGGCGCTGCAGTCCGGCGCGCCGGTCGTCCCCGTCGCGATCTTCGGCTCCAAGGACGTGCGACAGTGGCGCCGCGGACGGTTTCCGCGCGTCCTGGTGAGCTACGGCCAGCCGCTGACGCTCGAGCGTGTCGCCGCGCCGACCCGCGAGCAGTCCCAGGCGGCGGCGCAGCAGATCTTCGACCGGGTCCGCGAGCAGTACGCGGCGCTGGAGCGGCGCTGACCCGCCCGCCGCCGCCGGCTAGTCGCGGACCCCGGAGCTGCCGACGATCCGCCACGGCGCCAGCTCGTCGCCGGTGAGCGAGAGGATCCAGTACTCGACGAACTCGCGCTCCGTGCTCTGACTGCCCGAGAGCAGCTGCACGGTGTCGCGGTCCTCGATGTAGCGCCTGCCGCGCGCGGTGATCGCCACGGTGATCCGCGCGGGCTCGGGCGTCGGCCGCAGCTCCTGCACGTCGATCCGCTCGACGACGACACCCCGCACGACCAGGCGGGTCGTCGGGTCGGTGGCCGTGTCCCCGGGGTGCAGCAGGGCCCGGATCGCCTCGGGTGTGGCGAGCGTGGCCAGCGCGTCGTCGGGGCCGTCGACGGCTTCGACCCAGGCCTCGACCGCACGGCTGACGCACGCCTGGATGACGTCGGGGCCGAAGCGCGCGTCGACGAGGGACAGGTCCAGTGCTGCCGCGCGCACGTCCTCGGCGAAGTCGGGGTCGACGAGGTCGGCGGTCGTGAAGCCGGCCGCCGGCGTGTCGGTGGCCGCGAGCTCGAGCGTCGCGGCCGCGGTCAGGCGCTTGTCGTCGCCCCACGGCGAGGCGACGATGTCGCTGTCGAGGTGATGGTCGCCCTCGGCCTGCTGCTCGACCGAGATGAGGATCCAGCGCGCGTCGGCTTCGATCGACGAGCGGGCCAGCGTCCAGTACTCGCGCAACGACACCTGGGGGGAGGTCGCGCCGTCGTGGAAGATGCTCTCGCCGTGCTTTGTCGTGCACCAGTCGTCCATCTCGGCAGCCAGGCGGACGACGACGCGGTCCTCCAGGTCGTCCTCCCGGTTGACCAGGCCGACGTACTGCACCTCCGGCCCGGTGCGGACGCGGACCTCGTTGTGCCACCCCTTCATCGCGAAATCGTGCAGGCGACGACGCCACTCGACGAGCAGGTCCGGTCCGGCCAGCGTGGCCAGCGTCGCCTCGTCCCGCGCGTCCCACGCAGCCTGCACGGCGTGGAAGAGCTCGGCCGCCTGCGCCTCGACCGCGTCGGCGGCGAAGTACGCGTCGTCCTCGGCGGCCTCCGCGCTGGCGGTGCGCACGCGCCTGACCCGGTCGGCGACCTTGCGGTTGTAGCGCTGGGCCGCGACGAACGCCACGACGCCGGTGACGACGAAGAAGAGGAGGAAGAGGACGATCACGACCGCCACGAGGCCGCCGGAGACCGTCCCGCCACCGCCGCCGTAGTAGCCGCCACCGCCGCCGCCGCTGAAGCCACCCCCGCCGCCGCCACCACCACCACCACCGAAGCCGGACGAGCCACCGCCGGCGGCTGCGAGGATCAGCGACGACGTGAGAGCGAACACGCTCATATCGAAGCAGGTCAGCCGGAGAGGGCGGCGAGCGCCGCTGCGCGCTGCTCTGCCAGCCACCCTTGGAGCCGCACCCGGTCGGACGCCCGCATCCGGACGAGCTGCAGGCCGTGGGCGTCGGCCCCCACCGCCCGGCGTACCTCTGCGATGGCGTCGACCGGCTCGGCGTGCTCGAGCGAGATGCGCAGCCGCACGACGTCTCCGCGTGAGAGCTCGACCGCGCCGCGCAACCCGATGCCGTCGAGGGACAGGTCCTGGGTGAGGGCCTGCACGCCCACGACCCGGCCGGGATGGTGGACGCTCACCGCGCGCAGCACGGTGGTGCGGGCGGCGGTGCGGCGCTCGGGCTGGACGCTGGCATGCAGCTCCTCGAGCGGGTTCTCGAACACGGCATGCATCACGTCGGCCCGGAGCGCGCCCCGGCTGTCGGGCACGGCGAGCAGCATCGCGCGCCGCGCGGCCGACGCCGCGGGCGGGATGGGCGCGACGCAGACCTGGCGTCGGTGCAGCATCCGGGCGGGCGCCGGTGGGTCAGCGGCGAAGACGAGCTCGGCGGCACCTGGGACGGCCCGGGCGACGAGGACCGCGACGCTCCCGATGCCGGGGACGGTGAGCTGTGCCCGCTCGGGCTCGACGACCACACCACCGTCATCGACCACGGCCCGCTGACCCTGAGAGGATGGCCGCATGGCCCCCCTCTCCCCGCAGGCGCTGCGTGACTCGATCGGCGACACCCTCGGGCCGACGGCCTGGCGGACCGTCACGCAGGACATGATCGACACCTTCGCGACGCTCAGCGGTGACGCGCAGTGGATCCACACGGATGTCGAGCGGGCGGCGCAGGAGTCTCCGTTCGGGACGACGATCGCCCACGGCAACCTGACGCTCAGCATGATCGACGGCTTCCGCGACGAGCTCGTGCCGCTGGCGGGCTTTGCGCTGGGGGTCAACCTCGGCTACGACCGCGTCCGCTTTCCGGCGCCGGTGCCATCGGGCGCGCGCGTCCGTGCCGCCGCAGAGCTGTTGTCCGTGGACGTCCGCGACGACGGCTGGTGGCAGATCGTCCAGCGCTTCACGGTGGAGCTGGAACGGTCGCCCGGTGTCGAGGGTCCGCCGGTCTGCGTGGCCGACAGCGTCATCCGCGCTCGCCCGGCCTGAGCGCGACGCCGCCCCGCCGGAGCCACGCCCGGCGCTCAGCGGACGGCGAACACGGCGGCGCTCGGCCGCCAGACCAGCAGGCGCTGGAAGGACGGGTCAAAGAGCCCGACCTTGACCGTCCAGCGCCCGCCACGAGCCGTGGCGGGAACGCGGTAGGAGGCGCGAAAACGGCGCGGCACGCCCGCTCGGAGCCGCTGGCCGCGGAACGCCACCTGATACGTCGGCGACGTGCCGGCGCCGGGGGCGTACAGCTGGATCGCGACGACGAGCTGGGCCGCCTCCCGGCTCGTCACGCGCACGGCGAACCGGGCTGTCGCGCCGCGGGTCACGCTCCGGCGGGCTGCGGTGGCCCTGACGACGACGCTCGGTGCCGTGGTGCGGACCGGCGCGGTCTTCGACGGGCGCGCTGTCGGGCCGCCGACGATCCGCTGCGGGGGCAGGACGCCCGCCAGGCGCTTGAAGAGGCCGCCGTCGTCGTCCTTGCCGTCACCGTCGTCGTCGCACGCGCAGGTCGCGTCGTCGAACGCCTTGCCGAAGAGCATCGCGATGACACCGGCACGGATGTACGCCATGCGGATGTCGGCTCCGCCGCTTCCGAGCAGCGTCTGCACGCGGTTGTCGCGGTAGTGCTTGGGCCGGTCGGGCTGAGCTGCGTTGCCCAGGGGCAGCTGCCAGAGGACGATGCTGCGCGCCGTCGCCGAGGACACCCCGCGCAGGAACCTGGCCTGGCGCACGAAGTCCGCCGGGCTCCACACCGAGGCCCCGCCGTCGCCCTCGCGCGCCTGCGCGTAGCCGTTGTCGCGGTTGTCCTGCTCGGCGAAGATGAGGTCGAAGCGGGCGCCGAGCGAGACGAAGAACGCGCTCGCGACACCGGCGAGCTCGTCGATGCGTGCGTCGGCCGGATCGCTGTCGGCGATGTCCTCGCCCGTGCCCCAGTCGCTCAGGTGATAGCCGAGCAGCACGCTCGGGGCGTAGCGGTCGCGAAGGCGCACGAAGGCCTGGGCCAGGCCCGCTGCCGTGTTCGGCAGGCCGCCGAGCTCGCGCAACCCGGTCCTCGAGACCTGGACGGGCACGGCCGAAGCACGCCGGCTGCGACGCTCGATGTAGCCCCACACGTCCGGCTCCACGTGCAGGACGGCCTGCTGGCGTGTCGATCCGGCCTTCTGGAAGAAGAGGCGGACGTCCTTGAAGTACGCCGCCATCGTGGCGGTGCTCGACAGGTTCGCCCGGATCCCGGCGGCCTCGTCCATCGCGCGGCCCGGCGTGCTCTCGCGCAGCTGGTAGAGGGTGAACACCGGCAACGAGCCGTGGCTGACGCTGTCGTCGATGAAGTCGGGGACGAACGATCCGCCCCCTTCGGTCCAGGTGGCCCAGCCCGTCCCGGTGTTCGCGCCGCCGGACAGATAGTGGTAGCGCAGCCCGAGGCGGACCTGCGATCGGAGCGCCGCTGCGCCACCTTCACCGTCCCGCATCCCAAGCTGCAACGTGGTGTAGGGCCATGTCGCCGGGGGTTTGGACTGCGCGTCGACCGGGCCGATCAAGATGATGGTCAGACAGACGAGGACTAAACGGAGTGACCGGTGGGGTAGATGCATGCCGCGACGAGCGGTATCGGCGGATGTGGTGAGAGGCAACAGCGGTTCTGCACCCGTCGGTCAGCTCCAGCACGAATCGGACTAAAGTCTTTCCTGACAACCTGTCGAAAACGAGTTCAGATGCCCCACACCGCCCTCCGCGCCGCCGAAATCCGTGACCTCGTCATCTCCGAGGGGCGACGCGTGCGCGTCCGGTGCTGGACCGGGACCGGTCGTCCGCTCGTCCTCCTCCACGGCCTCTTCGACGATTCGGAGGGCTGGGCGCAGGTCGCACGGGACACCCATCGCCCCTGTTACGCGCTGGACCTCCCCGGGTTCGGTGCCTCGAGCCTGCCGACCCGTCCCCGCGTGAGCGCCTACGCCGAGGCGATCGTCGCGGCGCTCGAACAGCTCGACGTCGACGGCTGCACGCTCGTCGGCCATTCGCTCGGGGGCGCCGTGGCGACCGCCGTGGCCGAGCGCACGGACAAGGTCTGGGCCCTTGCGCTGCTGGCGCCCGCCGGCTTCGGGCACATCCGGATGGCCGAGGCGGTCAGCCTGCCGGTCATCAAGAACATCACCGAGGCCGCCCTTCCGCTGGCGCTCGTCAACCCGCTCACCGTGACCGCCGCCTACGCGACCTTCGTCGCCCACCACCGCCTGCCGTCGAAGGACCTGATGGACCGCGTGCGTCGCCGCGCCTTCAGCTCGGGGCCCGGGGTGCGCATGGCCGTCGAGGCGATCGCCGCCGCCGGCCGCTCGGACAACGGCTTCACGGGCCGCCAGGTCGCCTTCCACGGCCCGGTCGCGGCGCTGTGGGGCGAGCACGACGCGCTCGTCAGCCCCAGCCATCTGCCCGCCCTGCGTCGGGCGCTCCCCCAGGCACATGCCGAGGTCTGGGCCGGCATGGGCCACCACCCGCAACGCGAGCGTCCCGCCGACCTCACGCACTTCATCGAGTCGCACGCGGTCACAGGCCGCACCCGCAGGCGCCCGGTGCTCCGCGTCCAGCGCGCCGCCTGAGGGTCGAGGGGGCTGACCCTCATCCCCGGCGCTGCACGGGCCATCGGATGATCGTCCTTCCCCGGTGGCCCGCGGGGACGGTCGCCGTCCTGGCCACGTCGGACCCGGACGGCGCCCCGCGATCGATCCCGATCTCCACGGCGCTGCGCGCCTCCGACACGCGGGTGCTCATGGCCCTCGGGTCACGGCGCACCGCGTTGCAGGCGCTGCGTGATCGCCCGGCGTGCTCTCTGGCGCTCCTGGCCGCCGGCAACGTCGCGGTGACGTTGCACGGGACGGCCGGTGTCCTGAGCGAGGCGCCGCCCGGGGCCGAGGGGATCGCCGTCGTCGCACTCGACGTCGAGGAGCTGCAGGACCACACGACCGACCGCTTCGTCATCGCCGACGGCGTGCAGTGGTCGTGGACGGACGAGGACGCGCGCGCCCGCGACATCGCGGTCCGCACGGTCCTGCGGTCCTTCGCCGAGGGATAGCCTGCCGCGCATGAAGCTTGCGACGTATCTGCCGCCCGGGTCCGACGTCCCGACCGCCGGGGAGGTCAGGGACGACACGGTGGTCGCCTTCGCCGGCGGGGAATCGGTCGTGGACCGGCTGGCGTCCGGCGACCTCACGCCGGCCGACGGCCCGTCCCAACCGCTGGCCGACGTGCAGCTGCTCGCGCCGGTTCCGGCGCCGCGCTGCATCTTCGGCATCGGCCTGAACTACGCCGCCCATGCGGCGGAGACGGGCGGTCAGGTGCCCGAAGCGCCGATCGTCTTCATGAAGCTGCCGTCCGCGGTCGTGCCCCCCAGCGGCCCGATCGTCTGCCCGCCCGTCGTCAAGCGCCTGGACTACGAAGGCGAGCTCGGGGTCGTCATCGGCGCGGGCGGGACGATCGCGGGCTACACGGTCTGCGACGACGTGAGCGCGCGGGACCTGCAACGCCGCGAGCCGCAGTGGACGCGCGCCAAGGGCTTTGACACGAGCTGCCCGTACGGCCCGTGGATCACGACGGCGGACGAGATCCCGGACGCCGAGAACCTGCGGCTGCGCACGTGGGTCAACGGCGACCTGCGCCAGGACACGAGCACGAGCGACCTCATCTTCGGCCCGCAGGTCCTCGTGGACTTCCTCTCGGAGACCTGCACGCTGGCGCCCGGGGACCTCATCCTGACGGGTACCCCGAGCGGCGTCGGCGCGGCGATGGACCCGCGCGTCTTCCTGCAGTCCGGGGACGTCGTGCGCATCGAGATCGAGTCGCTGGGGAGCATCGAGCATGCCGTCGCCTGACCCCGGCGCTGCGCACACCGAGCTGCTCCGCGCGCTCCGCGCACGCCTGGGCGAGCTGGACGACCTGACGCAGGCCGCCGCGCTGGCCGGTTGGGACGAGCAGACGCAGATGCCGCCTGGTGGGGCCGCGGCCCGCGGTGAGGTCCTGGCGACGCTCGAGCGCCTGGCGCACGCGGGGCTCACGGATCCGGCGCTGGCCACGCTGCTGGACGAGCTGGGCCAGGCAGACGGCCTGGACGACGTCGACACGCGGCTCGTGGCCGCGGTCGGCCGCGACGCCGATCGTGCCCGCCGCGTCCCGGACGAGCTCGTCGCGGAGATCGCCCGCCACACCGCGGCCGCCCAGGTGGCCTGGCACGAGGCCCGCGCCGCCGACGACTTCGAGCGCTTCCGCCCCGCCCTCGAGCGTCACGTGGAGCTTCGTCGCCGGCTCGCGGCATGCCATCCCGAGGCCGAGCATCCGTATGACGCGCTGCTGCATGCCTTCGAGCCGGGCCTGACGACCGCAAAGGTCCGCGCGGTCTTCGCCGAGCTGCGCGAAGGGCTCGTGCCGCTCATCCAGGCGATCGCGGCCAAGCCGCTGCCGCCGCAGCTGCCGGGTCCGTTCCCGGTGGACCTCCAGCGTGAGCTGTCGCTCGAGATCGCCCGCACGCACGGGTTCGACGCCGAGCACTGGCGGCTGGACCTCGCCGTGCATCCGTTCGCGCAGTCGCTGGGCTCCTCTGACATCCGTGTGACCGCCCGCTACGACGAGCGATCGCTGTCGGGCCTCTTCGCGGTCCTGCACGAGGTCGGGCACGGCCTCTACGAGCGTCAGGTCGATCCCGCGCTGGCTCGCACGACCGTCGGGACCGGCGTCTCGCTCGGCATCCACGAGTCCCAGTCGCAGCTGTGGGAGAACCTCGTCGGGCGCTCGGAGGCCTTCTGGTCGCACTGGCACCCACGCCTGCTGGAGGTGTTCGGCGCGCAGGCGCTCGGCGGCGATGACCTGCAGGCGTTCCTGCGGGCGATCAACACCGTCCAGCCGTCACCGATCCGCGTGGACGCCGACGAGGCGACCTATGCGCTGCACATCATCCTGCGCTTCGAGCTCGAGGTGGCGCTGGTGGAAGGGACGCTCGACGTCACCGACGTCCGTGACGCCTGGAACGCCAAGACGCAAGAGCTGCTGGGCCTGGACGTGGCGTCCGACAGGGTCGGCGTCCTGCAGGACATCCACTGGGCCTACGGCGAGCTCGGGTACTTCCCGACCTACGCGATCGGCAACATCGTGGCCGCGCAGCTGTGGACGGTCATCCAGCAGGACCTGCCGACGCTCGAGGCCGACATCCGCCGCGGCCAGACGCAGGCGCTGCAGGACTGGCTGCGCGAGCACGTCCACCGTCACGGTCGCCTGCGCACGCCCGGCGAGCTGCTGCGGGACATCACCGGGTCCGACCTGGACGCCCGCCCGTTTCTCGAGCAGCTGCGCACGAAATACGGCGCGCTCTACGGGCTGGATCGACCGCTCGGCCACACCGGTTAGGGTCGGGTCATGGCCACCCTTCGTCGTGCCCTCGTCGTCGGGTTCCTGACGGCCGCAGCCTGTCCTGCTGCCGCCTCGGCGGCCACCGTCGGCGGTCACACGTACGAGGTGAGTGACACGCCTGACACCACGTACCCGGTCACCGCCGTGACGTTCGTCGCCGGCGCCGGCGAGACGAACGTCGTCCGCGTGCGCGCTGTCCCTGGGGGCTTGGCCTTCAAGGACACCGGCGCCCCGTTGCAGCCGGGGCCGGGTTGCCAGGCGACGGCGCCGGACGAGGTCACGTGCAAGCCGCTCGCGGGCAGCGACAAGACCCTGGGCGATGCATCGGTCGACGTCCGTGACGGCGACGACACGGTGATCGTCACCGGTGGGGTCGCGTCCGTGGCCGGCGGGACGGGGGACGATGTCCTGACGGCAGATCCGGCGAGCACGACGGGCGTGGTTCTCGACGGCGGCCCGGGTGCTGATCGCATCACGGGCGGTCCGAAGGGCGACGTCCTCGTAGGGGGTTCGGGAATCGATCTGCTGTACGGCGGCGCCGGGAACGACGTGCTGTCAGGCGACACCCTGCGTCCGACCACCCTTCCGGCCTCCGACCCGGCCGACGCGCCGCGAGACCCGGACACCGCGAGCGACGACACCATCGACGGCGGCCCCGGCCGTGACACCGTCACCTACGAGGAGCGGGCGCAGTTCGACTACGACAACCTGACCCCCGGGAGCTGTTGCGGCGCCGGTTTTCCGGGCGTCACGGTCGACCTGCAGGCGAAGCAAGGCGGGACCCCCGGGGAGGACGTCGACCGTCTCAGCTCCATCGAGAATGTGACCGGGACCGATTCGGACGACGTGCTGCTCGGGGACGCGTCGGCCAACACCCTGGACGGCGGCTCCCGCGGGGTGGACAGGATCGATGGCCGGGCCGGGGACGACACGGTGGGGTCCGAGGGATCGGGAACGGTCGCCGGGGGCCCGGGCAACGACACGGTCAGCAGCCTGGAGGGCACCCTCACCTGCGGGTCCGGCCGGGACTACGTCAACCCCTTCGGGCGCTACAGCCAGCTGGGCAGGGGCCCCGCCCCGCTCGTGATGCCCGCCGACTGCGAGCACACCTCATTCTTCAACGCCCGCCTCGACGTGCCCGTGCGGGTGGTCGGCGGCGTGGCCCGCCTGCACATGGTGTCGGTGCGCTCCAAGCCGGACGCCGGCCGGATCCTGCTGCTGCACGCCGGCCAGGTGGTGGGGCGCACCGGCAGGGTCCTGACCAAGGCCACGGGGCCGGCCGGGCGCATCCTTCGAGCGCCCCTGACCTCGGCCGGGCGGCGCGCGCTGAGGATCGGTGGGGGGCACACCTCGCTCACGCTCCGGTATGTGTTCAGCGACGGAAGCGAGCCGTTCACGATCCGTACGACGCTGCGCGGTCGCTGATCCGCGGCCGCCGCTCTGTCCGATTCAGTGGGTTTCCAGG
>CAVVQN010000001.1:0-29855 GCA_963750375.1 Paraconexibacteraceae bacterium | reverse complement strand
GCACCTATGGCGACGTAGGTCCCCGCCGCAGGCATCGTAGAAGTTCCGGTGGTGGACGAGGGCCGCGCTCACGAGGCTGTGGGCTCCCGATCGACAGGAACCCCTTGAGAAGCTCACTAGCCGCAGTCGCCGTCACCACGATCGTGTTCGCATTCGCCGGGTGCGGGTCCGACGACAGCGACGACGGTACGCCCGCGTCCGCCGCAACGCCGGCGACTCCCACCGCGACGCCGGCTGCCACGCCGGCTCCCGTCGCAACCGCGAGTGCGGACGTGACCGTGCGCATGTCGGAGTTCGATTCGACCCGTCCGACGCCGTAGCGAAGGCCGGCAAGGTCACCGTCACCGCACCCAACGTTGGCAATGTGGTGCACGAGTTGGTGCTTCTGAAGACCGACGCCGACCCCGCGAAGCTGCCCACCAAGGCCGACGGCTCGGTCGACGAGAGCACCAGCGTGGGCGAGATCGCCGACGTCGAGGCCGGGGCGACCAAGAAGGTGACGCTGGACCTCCAGCCGGGCACCTACGCGATGGTCTGCGCTCTCCCCGGGCACTACCAGTCGGGCATGTACGGGTCGCTGACCGTGAAGTGATCGGCACCGGTCGCCCGGCCGCGGACGCGGGCGGGGCGACCCCAGCGCCGACGCCGATCGTCGCCATGCGCGACGATGCGCCCGTGCGCGTGATCGTCGTCGGACTAGGAGAGGTGGGATTCCACGTCGCGCGGACGCTCAGCGCGGACCGCCACGACGTCACGGTCATCGAGCGCGACCGCGCACGGGCCGAGGAACTCCAAGGTGACCTCGATGCGCTGGTGGTCGTGGGCAACGGTGCTTCCCCCCGTTTCCTGCAGGAGATCGGCGCGGCCGACGCCGACCTCGTGTGCGCCGTGACCCCGATCGACGAGAGCAACGTCATCACCGCGCTCGCCGCCCATCAGCTGGGCGCCGGCCGGACGGTCGCGCGCGTGCGGGATCCCGACTACTTCGGGACGGACGGGTCGTTCGCCCGCGACGTCCTGGGCATCGACTTCGTCATCCACCCGAACGAGCGACGGCGGAAGACCTCGCGCAGGCGATCGAGCTGCCGGGCGCGGTGCACGTCGAGCACTTCGTCGACGACCTGGTCCGGTCGCCGAGGTGGTCATCACGGACCGCTCGCCCCTGCTGAACCGATCGCTCGCCGAACGGCGGCCCAGCGCGCCGCACGGCGTCCTGGCGATCATGCGCGACACCCGCGTCGTCGCCGCGGAGCCCGGGCACCGCCCGCGGGCCGGCGACCACCTCACCGTCGTCGCCGCGAGGGAGAACATCCATCGCGTCGTCGCGCACCTCGCCGGGCACGTGCGCGAGGTCCACGACGTCGTGATCTTCGGGGGCGGCAAGATCGGGCTGCCGCTGGCCCAGTCGCTCGAGGAGTCGGGCCGCTACACGGTGACCGTCATGGAGAGCGACCTGGAACGCGCCCGGGTCCTGGCCGAGCAACTGCGACGGGCAACAGTGCTGCACGAGGAAGGTCTCGGGAAGGAGGCGTTGCTCGCGCATGGCGTCGACCGGGCCGGTGCGTTCGTGGCCGCGGCCGGCGACGATCGCGCCAACCTGCTCGCCGCGCTGAACGCCAAGCAGCTCGGGGCCGGCCTGGCGCTCGCCGTCGTCTCGCGCGAGGAGTACACCCCGTTGGTCGACGCGCTGCAGATCGACGCCGGTTTCTCACCGCGCTCGCTGACCGCCGAGGCCATCCTGCGGGCCGTGCGGGGAGCGAACGTCGAAGCCGTGCACCTGCTTGCCAGTGGCGGCGAGCTCATCGACGTCCAGGTCGATCCGGGCTGCAAGGCCGACGGGCGATCCATCACCAAGGCGGAGTCGGTCGCCGGCACCCGGGTGGCGGCGATCGTGCGCGACGGGCGCGTGATCATCCCCGAGGGGGACGAGACGATCAAGGCGGACGACCGCCTCGTCACCTTCAACGTGCGCAGCGGTATCAGCCAGGTCTCGGCCGCCTTCGACGCGTGAGGTCCCGTCGGCTCGACCTTGGGCCGGGCATCAACTGGCGTCTGATCCTGCCCGTCCTCGCCGCGGTCCTCGGGGCCGTCGCCGTCGGTCTGATCGTGTGCACCGTGTACGCGCTGACCGAGGGGGCCGACACCGCGACGGCCTTCGCCATCCCGGCCGCGGTCCTTCTCCCGCTGGCCGGGGGCGCTCGTCCTGTTGGCGCGTCGCACGCGGATCGTGCCACTGCGGGCCCGCGCCGGATTCCCGCGCTGACCCAGCGTGCTGACCGCGGCGCTCCGCCGGAGCGGCGCCCTTCGTCCTCGACGGGACGCTGCCCCGTATCCCGGACGCGATCTTCGAGAGCACGGCCGGGTTCACCACCACCGGCTCGTCGCTCGTGAACCCCGGACATCGACCCCCAACGCGCTCCTGCTCTGGCGCGGCCTCACGCAGTGGCTGGGTGGCGTGGGCATCGTCGTGTTGCTGGTAGCCATCGCGCCCGCGACGGGCGTCGCGACCGCAGCGCTTGTTCCACGCCGAGACCTCCGGGGTGACGGCCGATCGCCTGACGCCCCGATCGCCGACACGGCGAAGATCATCTGCGGTATCTACGGCGGGCTCACGCGCGCGGGGTTCGCCGCGTTCCTGTCGCCGGGATGGGGCCCTTCGACGCCGTCAACCACATCCTCACCACCCTCTCCTCCGGCGGCTTCTCGACCCATCGACTCACTCGCAGCGTTCAACTCGCTGTCCGATCGAGCTGGTCGCGATGGTCTTCATGGTCGCGTCGGGGCATCAACTTCGCCTTCTACTGGCGGGCGTTGCGCGGCGAGTCGCTGTGGCCGCAGGTCGCCGAGGTCCGGGCCTTCCTGCTCATCCTGCTCGGCAGTACCGCGGCCGTCACCGCCAGCCTGCTGATCGCCGATCATCCGGGCAGCTTCTGGGGCGGCCTTCGCTCCGGGCGTCCACCGTCACGTCGATCGGCAGCGGCACCGGGCTGTTCACCGACGACTACAACGGTCTGGAACGATTACGCCGCGCTCCCACCTGCTGCTGCTGATGTTCATCGGCGGCTGCGCCGGCTCGACCTCCGGAGGGATCAAGGTGATCCGCGCCACCCTCCTGGCGAAGATCATGGGCCAGGAGCTGCAACCGTCAGCTGCGGCCGCGCGCGGTCACGGTGCTGCGCACGCGCGGGCGGGTCTTCAACGAGGAGGTCCGCCGCGCGGTCCTCTCCTTCACGGCCATCTACGTGCTCGTCGCCGTCGCGGGTACGTTCGCGATGCTGATCTGTGGCCTGGACCTGACGAGCGCGGCCACCAGCGCTCGTCATGCCTCGCGCTGCTGGGGGCGGGGCTCGGCGACGTCGGTCCGACGCAGGGCTTCAGCTCCGTCCCTGAGGGCGGGCGCAGCATCCTGATGTTCCCGATGCTCGCCGGTCGCCTCGAGGTGCTGACGGTGCTGGCGCGGCTGACGCCGGCGTTCTGGCGGCGCAACGTGGCGTGACGCCGCCTGGCTCCGAGGCGATCCCCAGCTCGTCCAGCGCCTTTGAGGAACACGGTGGCAAGGTGCCCTACGGATACGGCCGCAAGCCGAAGGCCCCAGAACCCCTCACCTGCCCGCCCGGATCGCGGACTAGTTCGTCCGCGTCCGGCCCGCCCTCGTACAGACGCGTCGGCGGGCCCGGTGCGCCTGCCGCCGTGGTTTGCCGCGTTCAGTCGGCTGCGTGAAACCGGAAGTCGCAGTGCGTGGCACCGCCGGCGATGGTCTGGGTGCGGCTGAAACCGATCGCCCAGTCGCGCGCCATTCGGAAGTCCAGGTTGCAGGCCGCGTAGCGTGTGAGCTCGGGCGTGCCGTGGGCTTGCATGTACGCAGCAGCGGGCCACCGACGATGTCGAAGTTCACCGCCGAGGCGGAACCAGCGACGATCCGGCGGCGGAACGGGCGTGTGTAGAGCACCCGAAGCAGCAGGTCCTGCAGCAGCAAACGGACGCGCGAGGCGCGTGCGGCGCCGCGCAGGCGGGTGGCAGCGAAGGCGACGGTGACCTGTCTGCGGCGCGAGGGCGGCCCAGTCGACCTGCGCTCAACGAGCGCGCCGGCCTCTCGCCGGGCGACGCCGTCGGCGCGCAGCGCGCGGTAGAGCGCGACATCCCACTCTGATGTAGCGCAGCAGCAGGTCGGCCCCTGGTGAGTGCCGGCGGCGCGTACCGTCGCAGTCACGTCGCCGGCGCGCTGTCTCTCCCCAGAGACGGCCTGCTCATCGATCGGGCGCCCAGTTCCTCGGACAGGATCCGCCGGGCGCAACGTCCAAAAGCGCGGCCCGGACGCACCGCTTGCAGAGCGCCGATCATCGTCACGCGGGCCGTGGACGCCTGTTCTGGCCGGTTAGCGATCACGGGCGGCTCGGCTCCAGATTCTTCCAGCGCTCAGTGCATCGTCGGGCGTGCGGTCGTGTTCTGGCCTGTCCGTCCCGCCGCGAAACGAGGGCACCGCGATGATGCGACTCACGGTCAGCGGGCACGGAGCTCCGCGTGCGCGCTCGATGAGGCTGCGGAAAACGTCGGTGTCGGTGATCTCCACGACCTTCTGCTCGGTGCGCGTGGTCGTCGTCATCTCTGGCCTTTGGTGGGTCCCATGCTCTGACCTTACGAAGGAAGTGCCCGCCGCGGCCGCCCGCTCGGGCAAGCAACTGTGTCGTGGCCGCTGGCCAATGCGGCCGCGATCACAATGATCGACACGCGCTGTCTGAGTTCAGGTCGCTCTCGCGTCTGCTGGCTTAGCATTGGGCGCGCGTCCCCGTCAATGCAGCCGGTGAGCGCGTTGCTGCGCCGCGACCGTAGGCGCTGGGGCTGTTACTATGTGCGTGCTCGGGCCGCCGAGCAGCGGGCGCCGCCAAGGGAACCGACGGGTAACGCGCGCCACATGCCCCCCGCACTCAGCGGTGCTGCGATCTCGATCGTTGGCTTCGGTCCTTAGCCAGTTTTCAGCCGTCTTGCGTGACGCCGCCGGCCGCGAGGCGGCGCCCAGCGGCTCGTCGAGCGCCTCGAACACGAGCTTCTCGTGCTGCTTGGGCTGGACCTTCTCGGTACAGGACGTGGAAATCTCGCCCTTCGCGCTCTATGATGAAGGTGGCGCGCGCCGCCCCCATGAGGGTGTTGCCGTACATCGATTTCTCGACCCACGTGCCGTACTTCTCGCACACCTTGTGATCCGGGTCGGCCAGCAGCGTGAAGTTCAGTGACTGGCCGTCGTGGAACTTCTTGACCGCGGTCCACCGGGTTCTTGGGGACACGCCGAGCACGACGACGTCGCGCTCGGCGTACTGCGCCGACGCGTCGCGCACGCCGCAGGCCTGGGTGGTGCAGCCGGGTGTGTCCGCCTTGGGGTAGAAGTAGAGGACGACGGTCTGCCCCTTCAGCGACGTGAGCGCGACCCTCCCGCCGTCCTGGTCGAGGAGGGTGAATGCGGGGGCCTTGGCGCCGGGTTCGAGCATGAAGGTGACGCTACCGGGAGCGCTACGCGCGCGACCCGTCGAACGTAGAGCCGGCCTCGACGACGATGCCCCGGCCGCCATGCACCTCCGCGATCTCGGTGTACGTCACCAGCCGCAACTCTCGGTCCCCGCGGGGGTCGCGGACGACACAGGCGGTGATGCTCACGCGTAGCCGACGGCCGTCGCGCAGACGATCTCTGCCTCGACGGTGCGCTCACGTGCCGCTACGACGCTGCTCGCCAGCCGACGGAGCCCAGCGCGCGACTCCGGCGGCCAGCGGCCCAGCTCCCCCGCCGGCGCACCCAGGAGTTCCGACCGCGACCAGCCGGTCAGCCGGACGAAGCGATCGCTGACCTCGACGAGCCGCAGGTCCAGCGTGCAGACGACGAAGGGATGCGGGAAGCCGGGAGACGAGGGCGGCGTTCCACGAACGCTCGTTATGAGGTTCTCCCGGAGCAGGCGGAACCTGGCGAACCCGATCCTTCTCCAGCGACACCCTCACGCGACACCCGTTCCCGGGTGGGGCGTCGATCTGGAGCTTCCCGCCGAGGTCCTCGGTACGCCGCCGTAGGCCGACATGCCCAAGATGGCCGGCCCGCGCCGCCGCGGGGTGCAGCTGCGCACCTCGATCCCCCGTCCGTCGTCCTCGACGGCGAGCGAAGGCTTGCAGCGGTGGCTGTGACGGTGACAGTCATCCGCGTCGCCCCGGCGTGCCGTTCCACGTTGGTCACGAGCTCGCGGACGATCGGTACGACCACTTCGGCGTCCTGCGCCGCCAGCGTGCCCCGGATCTGCACCTCGGTCTCGAGGCCCGCGCGGTCCGCGGCGTCCGCCACGTGCCGCCAACGGCTGCGTCCGCGCCGGCCGCCTCGAGCACGGCGTCGTTGTGCACCACCGTGCGCGGAGCGAGCGCAGCGACCGCGTGGTCGCGGCCAGGCTGGCCGAGACCGCCGGCAGCGAGGGGTCGTCGTCGGCCTGCTGCAGGAGCTTGAGTAACTCCGACGGGCCGCGAGCAGCCGCTGCAGCGCGTCGTCGTGCAGGAGTTGGGCGAGGCGCTCGACGCTCGCGCCGCGCCAGGTCGGCGGCCTCGACGCTCGCCGCATCGAGCCGCCGTGGAGCGCCTCCGTGTCGCCGCTAGTGGTTTGCACGACACCCGCGAACGCGGTCATGACTGCGACCAAGCTGGCCATGTAGACCGCGACCAGGCCCATCTCATGGGCACCGACCAGCAGGCCCTCCCCGACCAGCACGATCGCGGACACCGCCGTGCCGCGCAGCAGCACGCTCCGCGGGTCGACGGTGAGCGCCCAGGCCCCGAGGAGCAGCAACACGGCAATCCGGCCGGCGGAGGACAGCCCCGGATCCGCCACGAGCACCAGGCTCGTAGACCGTGATCGCGTCCAGCGCAGCCTGTCGGCGCCCGGCGGTCGCTCCACCCCGCAGGACGACGGCGAGCATGAAGAAGGCGTAGAGCTGGAAGACCGCCCCAGCGTCACTACGGAGCCTCGATGACGGCGTGACCGCTCGGCTGCGGTCCAGCTTGCGACACCCGCGAGCGGCACCACGAAGCAGCGGCCCACGGCGAATGCGCGGTCGCGGAACGTCGACTGGATGTACTTCACGCGGCTGTCTTCCCCCGAAGACCTATGCACCCGCAGTCTAGCCTGACCGTCCTACTTCAACAGACGCGACAGGCGTCGATCTTCCGCACCTCACCCCCCGTCTGGCACTGCGGGCAATAGCAGAGCACCTGCTCGTCGAAATGCACCGCCTCGAGCGTGGTGGCGCACCGCGGGCAGGGTTCGCCCTGGTGACGGTGGATCACCAGCGGCAGCGGGAGTTCGTCCGGGATCGGAAGCCGGACAACATCCTCGTAGTGCGCGAGCGCGGCGCCGAGGCGGTCCACCATCGCCGCGCGGAGCGCCTGTGCCTGCGCGGCGTCGAGCGATCCGGCGTGGGCGCAGGTGACAGGCGGGCTTCCCAGAGGATCTCGTCGACCCATGAACGTCCGATCCCGGCGATGACCCGCTGGTCGCGCAGCACGGCCTGCAGGGCTCGGGCCTTCTGCGGACCGAGCACCTCGCGCAGGTCGTCGGGCGGATCCGGCCAGGCCTGCGGCCCGAGCGACGCGGAGCGCGGGGTCACTGATACATCCTCGGCCCGCAGCAGCTTCGCCCACGCCGCCGCCGGCTTCGTACCGAACTCGCGCAGCCGCAGCTCGCGGTCGGGCGTCACGCGAACCAGGAGACGGGAGGTGCGGCCTCGATCCACGGCCGCTCGCCGTACAGCTGCACACCGCCCGGCAGACATACTGAGGCGCAGCAGCAGAGCCAGCTCCTCCCTGGCCGCGGCGACCGCGTCGACGACGGAGACGCTTGCCTATCTGGCGGACACCGCCGACCGTCCCACCGTCGAGCGCGCTGAGGGGCGGGGCGAAGGTCTTCACGGTGTTGTAGCTCGGGGCTACCACCCGATCCCATCAACTGCCTGGCGCCAGCGCCTCGTCCAACCGCCTGGCGGCGATCTCGACCTCGGGTAGTTCGGGCATCGTGCGGGCTCCTCAGCCGGTCAGGATGACGTCGTAGGTCTGCTCGGTCCGGCGCAGTCTGCAAGCGCTCGTCCACACGTCGCCACGCGCAGCTCGAGCGCGACGCGGCCGGACCCGGTGCCGAGCCCGACGGCGACGCGGGCGGGCAGCGCGTCGAGCACCCAGCTGGTGCGCCCGTCAAGGAGCCCGGGATCCGTGGCGCTCGCCCGCACCAGCACGGGCGACCGTCCGGGCGCGTCGAGCGCGTCGCCGTCGAGGTCGATGTCCAGTGTGATGTCCATCACTCCGCCGGCCTCGACACGCGCGTCTCCGCCACGACTGGTGCGCCCGGCTGGTCGCTGGAGGCGGGCCGCCCGACGTCGACGGCCTCCGCCTGCGCCCCGTCCGGGGGCTCGACATGCAAGCACGACCCGGTGGTTGCCCGTATCGGCCACCACGAGCCGACCGTCGGGGAGGACGTCGACGCCGCCCGGTTTGCACAACCTGTCCACGGGGACGGTCCAGAGGTGCTCGCCGCGCCAGACACGCAGCCGATCGTTGTACGTGTCGGTGACGTAGAGCGCGCCTCCCGGCAGCGCCCGCGACGCCGAGCGGGTGCTGCAGGCGGGCATGGTCGCGGTCGCCGTCGTGTCGACCCCCAGTCGAACACCCCGCCCCCGACCAGGGTGCGGACCGCCCCCGCGGGCCGGCTCGAGGACGCGCAGCGCGGAGCTCTCGGCGTCCACGAACACGAGTTCTCCGTCAGCGGTGAGCGTGAGGGCGCTGGGCTGGGCCAGGCCCCACCGGAGCGCAGGTCCGTCCCGGAGCTCTTCACCGCCGGTCCCGGGAACGGCACCCCGGGCCTCACCTCCGGCGTCGACGGCGCGTACAGCACGTGTCGCCCGGCCCCGGCGATCGTCACGTGGCCCTGCCAGCGCACCACGTCCCAGGGGCTCTTGACCGCGTCGGTCAGAAGCTGGATCGGGCCCCACCGGCCTCACCGGCGGGCGCGTCCGGCAGGCCGATCCACCAGACGCGATCACGCAGCGTCTCGCACACCAGGAGCGCGTGCGGACCGTCGAACCGGACGCCCTGCGGCTGGTACAGCCCTCCCAACTCGTGGAGGACGACACCGTCGAGCGTCGTGACGAGGACGCGGTCGTGGCCCGTGTCGGCGATCGCGAGCAGGGGCGTCCCGTCGGCTGCCGCGCCGACCGCCACTTGCCCGGGGAAGGCCAGCTCGCTGCGACCCTGGGCGCTGGCCCGCAGTCCGTCAACCCGACGGGCTCGGGACCGAGCACCTCCTGCTCGTGCCCTTCCTGCACCAACCGCTCGATCGCCGCGGCCAGCCGGACGGCGTGGCCCTCACCGGACACGGTCGCCGCCACGCGCCCGACGGCATCGATCAGGACGAGCGTGGGCCACGCCTTGGATCGGCGTACGCGTCCCAGATGACGCCGTCGAGGACCGCGGCAGCACAGGATGCTCGACCCGGTGACGGGCGACCGCATCCGCAACGGCGTCGGGATCGCGCTCGGCGCGGGAACTTCGGGGTGTGGATCCCGATGATCGTCAGGACGTCGGAGACCCGGCGTTCGAGGCCGCGCAGCTCCTTGGAGGACGTGGATGCAATTGACACAACAGGACGTCGAGAAGCTCCAGCAGGACACGCCGCCCCCCGGAGGTCAGATAGCGCCAACGCGCCAGGTTGACCTGAGCGCCGCTCCCCCGGAGTTCCGGCGCACGAACTCGAACGCGATCCAGATCGATCGGCTCCACCGCAGGAAGTATCCTCGCGAGGGTGGAAAAGCGTCCCCTTCAGAGGCGCGCCACCCACCGTCACCCTGCGCGCCGCGCGAGCGATCACGTGCCGTCCAGACGCGCCGGCGACCGCCCTCGCCAGCGGGGACAGCGACTCGAGGACCCGGAACGGCTCCGCGTCCTGCGCGCCACCCGCCTGCTCGACTCGGCCCCCGAGGAGAGCTTCGATCGCCTCACGCGCCTGACCGCCCATCTGCTCGCGGTGCCGGTCGCCCAGGTCGCGCTCGTGGAGGACGACCGTCACACTTCAAGAGCCAGACCGCGCCGCCGCCGCCAGGCACCCGAGCGCCAGACCGGGGTCGACCGCTCGTTCTGCAAGATGTCGTGACCTCGGGCGAGCCACTGGTCGTCAGCGACTCGCGCCAGGTCGAGATCCTCCGCGATGCCCCCGTATCGACCGACGGCGAGGTGATCGCCCTGACCGCGGCATACCCGCCGCGCCTTTTCCGACGGCGCGATCCTCAGCCCGGCTCCGCGCGCGGTGGACCGCCAGCCACGGACTGGGCCGCTCAAGGACTCTCAACCCCTCGCCCGACCTGTCCGCGATCGTGGTCTCCGAGATCGAACTGCGACGCCAACTCGACATCTCCCGCCGGCGCTCCCAGGACCTCGCTGACGCTGCGAGCGGCCTGCGCGCACTCGAGGGCGCCCTGGA
Organism: Paraconexibacteraceae bacterium; assembly: GCA_963750375.1. GTDB lineage: Bacteria > Actinomycetota > Thermoleophilia > Solirubrobacterales > Solirubrobacteraceae > Paraconexibacter. The sequence goes on along the minus strand of CAVVQN010000001.1, from coordinate 19,369 downwards.
GGCGTCATCGATCGAACAGGAGCACGTGCGCGCCGCCTCGCTGGGCCTCGCTGCGACGATCTCTGGCGCACCAGGTACTGAACGCCCCGCTCTTCGCGATACGCGGCCTGGCGGAGGTCATGCTCGACGAGCAGGAGCAGGGGACACCGATCGCCGCCGACGTGGCGATGATCGACCAGACCGCCCAGGAAGCCCTGAGCCTCATCGACGAGCAGCTGCAGCTGGCGCGGGCGGAAGCCGGACACGTCGCCCTACGCCTCGCCGAGGTCCCCGCCGCCGACGCGCTCGGCGCCCTCCGCGGCCCGACGCGCGTTGTCCCTCGGGCCCCGGATGTCGCCCTCGTCGCGCACCAGCCGGGCGCAGACCTCCCCACGTTGCTGCACGGACCCGGGCAAGCTCGCGCAGGTCCTGCGCAACCTGGTGTCGAACGCCCGACCGCACACGACCACGGGTGAGGTCCCGAGGTGTCCACCAGCCTGACCCCGACCTTAGAGCACGTGGCCTTCGAGGTCCGCGACACCGGAGAGGGGATCGACCCGGCCGACCACGAGCGAATCTTCGAGCCGTACACCCGGTTGGCAAGCCCCGGGAGGACGGGACCGGGGCTCGGGCTTCCCCTGGCCCGCCGCCTCGCGGAGCTGCTGGGAGGAAGGTGACGCAGGAGTGCCCCTCGGTGAAGGATTACGTTCCACCGCGACGTCGGCGATCCGCTGCACGCACGTCGACGCGCCAGCCTCATCGACCACCTGACCTGAACCTCAAGGCCGGCAAGGTCCGCCGTGCCGATACAAGGTCGATGCCCTCGTGCCGCCCGTTCCCCGGGGTGAACGTGGATGGCCGCGCTCGCGACCTTCGCGCTGGCCACCGCTTTCCTCGTCCCCGCCGTGTCGTCCGCCGCTGAGTCGTCGGGCAAGACCAGTCGTGTGAGCGCGGGGCTGCCGGCGCCGGCCACCGACCGACCGAGCAGCCCTGGTCGTGCACCTGGGGACCGATCGACACCGCGTCGACTAGCCGCCAGGACGTGACCTTCGGCCTGCCGCGACCGCCGGTGGACGGCTCCGTCACCCACATCAGCGTCGACGTCACCGACCGGAACCGCTCACCTCCCCGATCGAGCGGCTGATGCTCCACCACATCGTCTTCTTCAACCTCGGCGCCTCGCTGGGCGAACAGCCTACGCCACCACACCTGCGACGCGTTCGAGATGTGGGACAACAAGACCTCCATCCCCGGCTTTGGCGAGCGCTTCTACGCGGCCGGCGAGGAGCGCGCCCTGCGTCGACCTGCCGGACGGGTACGGCTACCGCTCCAACGCCTCCGACGGCTGGGGCATGATGCGCGATGGTCATGAACCATCGCGGCCGGGCGGACCGCGCCTACATCAGCTACGAGGTCACCGTCGACACCGCGCCCGACGTGCAGCCGGCGGCTCCCGACCGGCTCGACGTGCGCAACGGCAAGGCCGACCCGGTCTACGACGTGGCCGGAGGCGGCAAGAGAGGCTCGCAGCCACACCGACTGTTTGCAATGCACGGTGCCCAAGTCGGGCCGCCTCATCGCCGGGGCGGCTACGTGCACGGCGGCGGTCGAGAGCTGCGCGTCAGCGAGCCGGACTGCCAGAACCGCACGCTCATCCGGTCGCGACCCGCCGGGCCCTGTCGAGGACCCGTTCTACAACGTCAGACCGATCCTGCACCAGCCTGGACCCATCGCGATCAGCGCGCTTCGCAGCGCGTCCGGATACCGGTCGCCGCCGGCGAGAAGCTGCGCCTGTCGTCGATCTACGACAACACCCGGCTGCACACGCGCGTCATGGGCATCATGGTCGTGTTCCTCACGCCCGATCCCGCGGTGACCTCGACCTGCGGACCGATACCGGCCGGACGCTGCGGAGATCCAGACGACCCGCAAGCACCGGAAGGTCACTCCACGATTCACCGTGCCGCTGACCGGGCTCGACGACGACGGCCGTGCCGTGACGATCAAACGCCCTTCCGGCAAGACGAAGCGGCTCCGGACGGGGTCGACGATCACGGTCGGCGACCAGTACTTCCGTGCCGCGAACGTCAAGGTCCGCCGAGGGGCGGCGCTGCGCTGGAAGTTCGCGAGCTCGGAGCTGCACAATGTCACGGTGGCCTCAGGGCCCGCGCGGCTTCGCGTCGGACAACCTCGACGGCAGTAGCGTCTACCGGCGCAAGCTTCACCGGCTCGCGGCACCTACAAGCTCTTCTGCGCGCTGCATCCGGTGACGATGACCGCCACCGTCACCGTCACGAAGTAGCGGCACCCGCGATCGCGCGCAGGTCGCGCGGTCGCAGCAGGCTGATCATCTCGCCGCGGGAGCCGTCGAGCTTGATCACGGACGTTGCCCGGCCCCCCTTTTTGATGTCGATGCGCGCGCCGGTGAGGTCGTGCACCACCTGGCTGAAGTCCGGTTCGTGCCCGACGAGCATGACCCGCTCGCCGTCGGCCACGGCGGCGAGGAGCGCCAGCGACTCGTCGGCGTCGAGCCCCACCACCGCGTCATGGACCACTGGGTCGAGGCCGAGAAGCGCACCAGCCAGCTCCGCCGTGTCGCGAGCGCGGACCTTCGGGCTGGTGAACACGAATGTCGGCGGGGTGCCGAGCGCGGCGATCGCGGCGCCCGCCGCGCGCGCCTGCTCCTCACCGCGGGCCGTCAGGCGCCGTTCCGGGTCGGACCGCACACCGTGCGGTTCGGCCTCGCCGTGACGCAGCGAGCAACCAGAGCTGACGAGACATACGTGGCGCACCCTACTGGCGTTCCGGCACCGCCCGACGACAACGACTTCTGCGCGCACCCCCCCCTCGCGGTTGACGCCCCTCAGCACATTCGCATACTGTTGAGTATGTGAGCGCGCCCTCCACGACCCGAGCCGCCGCGGCCGCGGCCACGCGCGGGCGCCTCATCGACGCGGCGATCGCCCGCTTTGCCGCCGACGGACCCGGTGCGAGCTTCGACTCGTGGCGGCCGACGTCGGTGTCACCAAGGGCGCGCTCTACCACCACTTCGGCTCCAAGAGCGGCCTGGTGGAAGCCGTCTACCGCGAGGCGATCCGGCGTCACGCCAGCCCGCGTCGTCGCGCCAGCGCACCGGCACCGGCACACCGCCTCCTCGCCCTCATCGACTCCAGCGCCCGGCTCTATACGCGCCGCACGCCGTTCTACGGCCTCCTGCTGCAGCTGCACCTCCAGGCGGGCACGAGCCGCCCTGAGCTCGCCGACATCGCCCGCCGCGTCCAGCAGCGCCAGCGCGAGCACATGGTCGGCCTCGTCCAGCTCGGGCAGGCCGACGGCTCGATCCGCCGACCTCGACGCGCAGGCGCTCGGCCTGACCGTCAACGCGGCCCTCGAAGGCTTTCTCGTCCAACAGCTCGAGCCGGCCGCCACGCAGCGCGGCTGGGTCGCAAGTTCCGTTCCCTGATCCAGGAGATCATCACGCCATGACCAGCCCCACCCTGTCGGCCGGTGCGGCATCGACTTCACGATCCCGGCCGAGCTCCAGGAGCTCCTGGGGCGCATCGCGCCTTCATCCAGGAGGACGTCCTGCCCGCCGAGCGCGAGATCGAGGACCCGACGACATCCTCAAGAGCTGGCACGTCGTGGAGCGCCTGCGGGACAAGGCCCGCGAGCGCGGGATCTTCACGCCGCACCTGCCCGAGGAGTGGGGCGGCCTCGGCGTCGGGATCCTCGGCATGTCCCTCATCAACCAGGCTTGCGGGGTCAGCGGCCTGGCGTCCCTCGGACTCAACGCGATGGCGCCCGACGAGGGCAACATGCATACGCTGCTCATCGCGGGCGACGACGACAGCTGGAGACGTTCCTCCGCCCGCTCGCAGAGGGCCGGACGCGCTCGTGCTTTGCGATGACCGAGCCGGACGTCGCCTCAAGCGACCCGACGAACCTCGAGACGACCGCGGTACGGGACGGCGAGGAGTGGGTGCTCAACGGCCGCAAATGGTGCATCACGGGCGCGGAGGGCGCGGCCTTCTCCATCGTCGTCGCGAAGACGGGCACCGACGCAGCCGCCGGGCACCGGAACTACTCGCTCATCCTCGTCCCCTGCGACACCCCCGGATGGGAGATCGAGCGCCACCCCGACTGGATGGGCTCGCACTCCCCGGGCGGCCACCCGATCATCACGCTGACCGACGTGCGCGTCCCGATCGGCAACCTCCTCGGCAACGAGGGCGAGGGCTTCGTCATCGCACAGAAGCGCCTGGCCGGAGGACGCCTCGCGCACGCGATGCGCTGGATCGGCGTCTCCCAGCGCGCGCTGGACCTCACCGCCAAGCGCCTGCTCGAACGCAAGGCCTTCGGCAAGGAGCTCGCGCGCCACCAAGGCCTGCAGTTCATGATCGCCGACTCGGCCATGGACCTGTACGCCTCGCGGCTCATGGTGCTGCACACGGCCTGGAAGGTCGAGAACGGGCTGCCCCACCGCCAGGAGATCGCGATGACGAAGACCTTCGTCTCCGAAGCCTTCGGACGGATCGTCGACCGCGCGGTGCAGATCCACGGCGCCGCGGGGATCGCGATGGACCTTCCCATCGCCCGGTGGTATCAGGACGCGCGAGCCGCGCGCATCTACGACGGCGCTTCGGAGGTCCACCGGATGGTCATCGCCCGCGAGTGCCTCAAGCTCGCGATGCAGGACAAGTCGACGACCGCCGCGACCGGGGACCTGGGCTGATGGCACACGACATCGCAGCGGACGACATCGTCCGGACGCCCGACGACGTCGCCGAGGGGGCCCGCGAGCCGCTGCTCGTCATGGACCCGCTCCTGGCCTTCCTCGACGCGAACGACCTCGGTACCGGCGACCCCGACCCGCGGATCGTCCCGATCGGCGACGGGCACTCCAACATCACCTACGCCGTCACGCGCGGCGACGCTCGCTTCGTCCTGCGCCGTCCCCCGCGCGGCCCGCTGCCCCCGTCGGCGCACGACATGCTCCGCGAGGCCCGCGTCCTGCGCGCCGTGCAGGACACGCCGGTCCGGGCCCCGAAGATCCTTGCCGTCGGCGAGGACACGTCGATCATCGGCGCTCCGTTCTTCGTGATGGAGCACGTCGACGGCGAGGTCGTCACCGACACGATGCCGGCCGCGCTCGACACGCCGCCGGACCGCAGGCGGATGGGCGAAGAGCTCGTCGACGCGCTCGTGGAGCTGCACGCCGTGGACTGGCAGGCAGCCGGACTTGAGGGCTTCGGAAAGCCCACGGGCTACCTCGAGCGTCAGGTCCGCCGCTTTCTCGGCCTCTGGGAGCACAACAAGACGCGGGAGATCCCCGCGGTCGAGCGGGTCGGCACATGGCTGACCGACAACATGCCGGACACCGGCACCGCGACGATCGTCCACGGCGATTTCCGTCTGGGCAACGTCATGTTCCAGGCCACGGCTCCCGCGCGCCTGAACGCGATCTTCGACTGGGAGATGGCGACGATCGGCGACCCGCTGGCCGACGTGGGCTACCTCTGCATGATGTGGTCCCAGACCGGCGATCCGGACACGGGTCTGGCGGCGCTGAACCAGGTCACCCGAGCGGAAGGGTTTCCGACACGTGAGGAGCTGGTCGCCCGCTACGAGGAGCGATCAGGGCGGGAGATGGGCAACGCGCGCTGGTACACGGCCCTGGCGCTGTGGAAGGCGATCGTCTTCATGGAGGGCAACTACAAACGGGCGATCTCCGGCGCCTCGGACGATCCGTTCCTCAAGACCTTCGGGGACGGCGTCATCGATCTGGCCGAGCGCGCCGAGGAGGTGGCCCTGCATGGCTGAGCGCCAAGGGCTGCTCATGGACTGGGGTGGCGTGCTGACCACCGACGTCTTTGCCTCCTTCGCCGCCTTCTGCGCCGCGGAGGGCCTTGACGCCGACGCGGTCAAGAGCGCGTTCGCCACGGACCCACGGGCGCGCGAGCTGCTCGTCGAGTTCGAGTGCGGGCGCCTGCAGAGCGCCGAGTTCGAGGAGGCGTTCGCCCCCGTTCTCGGCATCTCGAGCAGCGACGGTCTCATCGGCCGGCTCTTCGGCGGGATGTCGGGCAACGTGCCGCTGCTGGAAGCGGTGGAGGGCTTTCGCCGGCCGGGGTCAAGACGGGCCTCTTGTCGAACTCATGGGGCGCACAGACCTACCCGGCCGACCTGCTGGCGCGCCTCTTCGACGTCCTCGTCATCTCCGGCGAGCTGGGCGTCCGCAAGCCCGACACCTCGATCTACTCGATCGCCGTGGAGCGGATGCAGCTGGCCCCGGAGCAGCTCGTCTTCGTCGACGACCTGCCCGGCAACCTCAAGCCCGCGCGGGCGCTGGGGATCCACACGATCCTGCACCGGGCACAGAGCAGACGCTGGCCGAACGCACGCGGTCCTCACGGACTGACCGTCAGCCACCCGAACCCGGCCCCGGAGACCCGCGGTCCACGCGGGCCCCCCGCAGCTCGGCGCCCCGACCGGCGGCGACGGCGCGCTGCACGCGCTCTTCGGTCAGCGGAACGCCGCGGGCCGCCGCCAACTCGTGCAGCTCCTGTCGCTCGAGCGACTCGCGCGCAGCCTTCAGGAAGACGGCGGCGAACAGGAGCAGCGTCAGGACCGACTCCCACACCATCATGATCGCTCCGGCCGCGTTCTGGTCGGCGTCAGGAGCGATGCCGTGCTTCAGCTCCCCCGCGCGGTAGACCGCGTAGAAGGCGCTGCCGCCGAAGAGAAAGACGTTTCCCAGGACCGCACCGACCATGCGGACGCCGACGATGTAGGCGCACTGCCACCCGTTGCCGAACCAGGCCGGTTTGGGGAACGGCCCGAAGAGCGCCATCCACATGTTCGCCCCGAAGGCGATGAAGCACAGGTGCTGGATCGCGTGGACTCCGTCATGGCGAACCGCCCCCTCGTGCAGCAGCGGGATGTGCCACGCGAAGAAGTTCAGCGCCCAAAGCGGGAGCGCGACGAGCGGGTGCGAGAGGGCGCGCAGGCGATCGAGCGGCCCCATCCGTAGGGCAGGCGCCAGCAGCGGACCGGTCAACCCGAGGACGAGCAGCAGCGCGCCGATGTCCGCAAGGATGAGGTGCTCGGCCATGTGCGCCCAGAAGAGCTCGTCTGCCAGGCGGCCGAGCGGGGAGCTCAGCGTCCCGACGATGAGGACGAGCCCGCCGTAGAACGAGGCCTGCCGCCAGGGGGCCACGGCACGCGATGTATCGCAGGCGTGGGCCGCCGCAGGGGCGCAGGCAGCCGGGATCGTGGCGGCGCGAGCTCCAGCGGAGCCAGCTCGGTGCCGTCGCCTCAGCGAGCCCCGCGCCCGAGCACCGCGAGCAGGGCCGACGTTCACGGCACGCGCGGGGGCGACGTCCCAGGCGGCAGGATCAGCCCCGCGATGCTGCCGACGACGTCGGCGCGTCGGTGGCCCGCACGATCGGAACCTGCTGAAGCACGTCCTGTACCCCGCCGACGACCGCCGCGAGCGGGCCGCGTGACGGGGGCGGGGGCGGGGGCGGCGAGGGCGTCACGGCCGGGGGTGGGCTCGAGGGGCTGGGGGCGCTCGGGCCGCCGGGGTCGTTGCCACCCCCCGAGGAGCCCGACGAACCTGACCCGCCGTTCCCCGGTCGGGTGCCGGTGCCCCGCGGGGCGGTCGCCCCGGACCTTCCAGCGCCGGGGTCGGCGCGAGCGGTCACCCCTGGCGCCGGTTGGCGATCTGCGCCGCCTGCTCGGTTGCGGGCCCTCGGGATCGTGGGCAACGCCGGGGCCGCCCCGACGCTCGCAAGACCTGTCGAGCCCGGCAAGGCGGGCCCTGCAGCGACCTGCCCGAGGTCCCGGAGGCCGAAGCCCCCGCTGACGCCCGCGGCGACCGCGACGACGAGCAGCAGTCCCACGGGCACAGCGAGCGCAGCGCCGGAAGCGCCGAGCAGCGCGGCTCCCCAGGAGCGCCAGAAGGACATGGGTCCAGGGTACTGCGACCCGCCGGCAGCGGTGCCGTTTGACGCCCGGCCTGCACCGCACCCGTGCGCGGCCTTGTACCGTCGCGCGGACCCGCATGCGCCGCTTGTCCATCGCCGCCTCCGTCCAGGCCGCCCTCGTCGGCCTGACCATCGTGCTCGCCGTCGTGACCGGCCTGGGCGTCGCGTCCCTCTACGGCTCCCGCCAGGTGTACGAGGACCGGCTCTCGGACGCCCGGGAGCTGCAGACCGCGGCAGGCCGCGTGCTGGCCGCCGGCGTCGTGGAGGAGGCCACGCTGCGCCTGGCTCCCGCCGGCACCCGGGCGGTCCCAGCGCCGCCGCGCCAGGGCCGCCTTCGCGGACGCCCTCAGCGCAGCCATCAGCTCGCGGCGGGGGACGCGGGCCTCGATGCGCTCGTGGCCGAAGCCGGAACCCATCAAGGGACGCTGCGCCGCAGCCCGGGCGGCCGCGAGGCCCCGCTGGCCGCCCGGAAGCGCTCGTGCGGCTGTCGGCGCGACAGTGCCGGATCGCCCGCGCCCGGCGCAGGCCCGTCACGCGTCGCGCCGGGCGTTTGCCGCGATCATCCTCGGCGGCGGCTTGTCGTTCGTCGCTGCGCTGGCGCTCGTCGCCGTGCTCGTCGGCGCGGTGCGACGCCCGCTTGCGGCGCTCGTCGACGCCGTCCCGCCGGCTCGCCGGCGGCGAGCGCGAGGTACGACTCCACGAGGAGGGGCCGGAAGAGCTGCAGGTCCTCGCGCGCTCGTTCAACGCGATGGCCGAGGACGTCCAGGCCGCCGCCGCCCGCATCGAGGCGGAGCGTCGTCGGCTTGACCTCACGATCCGCAGCCTCGGGGACGCGCTCGTCATCCTCGACGCCGACGGCGTGGTGACCGCGGCCAACCCGCGAGCGGAGCAGCTCGTCCCGCGGCTCGTCGCCGGGACCCAGACCGAGGGCAGCGGCGCCGCGGTCCTGCCCGTCGCGCTCGGCGACGCCCTCGCCGGCGAGGTCACGACCGAAGCCGATGGACGGACGCTCGCGGTCACCGCTGCCGCGCTCGAGGACGGCGGCGGCCACGTCATCACGGTCCGTGATGTCTCCGAGCGCGCGCGCCTGGAGCGCCTGAAGAGCGAGTTCGCGGCGACCGCGTCGCACGAGCTGCGCAGCCCGCTCACCTCGATCAAAGGGTTCGTCGAGTTGCTGTCGGACACGGAGGGCCTCACGGCGCGCCAGCGCGACTTCATCAGCATCGTGCAGGTCTCGACCGAGCGACTCGTCGAGCTCGTCGACGATCTGCTGGACGTCGCCCGCGTCGAGGCGGGCGCGGTCGAGCTGCACCGCCGCCCGACGGACGTCGCCGTGGCCGTCCGCGAGGTCGCCGGCCTGCTCGGGCCGCGGGTGCAGGGTCGCGGCCAGACCCTGGACCTCGATCTGCGGGCCGGCCTGCCGCGCGCGCTCGTCGATCCCGCCCGTCTGCGGCAGATCCTCACGAACCTCCTGACGAACGCGCACCTCTACACCGCAGACGGCGGTCGCCTGGCCGTGGCGTGCGCACGCCGCCGGCCACACGCTCGTGCTGACCGTCGCGGACACCGGGCGCGGCATGTCAGCCGACGACGCGGCTCGCGTCTTCGACCGCTTCTACCGTGCCGGCGGCGACGACGACGGCTCGGGAACCGGGCTCGGCCTGGCCATCGTCAAGTCGCTCGTGGACCTCCACGGCGGCGAGGTGAGCCGTCGAGACCGCGCTCGGCGAGGGCACGGCCTTCACCGTGCGCTTTCCCCGGCCCCGACATCGGGCCGCAGGGGCTCGGCGCGGGATGCGCTCGCCGGCAAGCGCGTCCTCGTCGTCGACGACGAGCCGTCGATCGCCAACCTCGTCGTCGACGCACCTGCAGGGCCTTCGGCGTCCAGGCCGACGCCGTGCACTCGGCGGCCGGCCGGCGCTGCAGCGCCTGCGCAGCCGCGCGTCATCGACGCTGTCACGCTCGACATCCTCATGCCCGGCATGAGCGGCTTGGAGGTCCTGCGGCGACTGCGGGCCGACCCGGACCTCGAGCCGACCTGCCGGTCGTCGTCGTGTCGGTCTTCAGCGGCCGCGAGGCCCTCAGCGGGCGAGTGGGTCGTCGGCAAGCCGATCGACGCCGAAGAGCTCGCCGACACGCTCGGCGCCGCCGTGCTGGCCGGCCGCGTGCGCGTCCTCGCCGTCGGTCGCCGGAGTCGGTGCCGCGCCCGATCGCCCCGACGCTGGACGACCTCGGCATCGCCCACGACTGGGTCACGGACCGCGACGCAGGTCGCCGCCCGCTGCGCCTGCGCGCTTCTACGAGGTCGCCGTCGTCGACGCAGGCCTGGCGGACGTCGCCGCGGCCGCCGCCGCGATCGACCTTCGTGGCCGGCGCACGACCCCCGCGCTGCTGGTCACCGCCCTCCGGCCGGCGAACGCACCCGTCGCTGCCAGGGACGACGCCCAGCCGGTCGCGCCCGACGACGTCGGCGCGGTCATCGTCGGGCTGCTGGACCCTTCGTCAGCACGCCACCAACCGCAGGGTCCGCCCACAGCGGTGGGGCCGGTTCAGGCGATGGCTGAGATCGTTGCTGACCCGCGGGACGAGGAGATCGCCGCGCTGCGCGCGGCGCTGGCAGAACAGACCGCGCTGGCAGCAGAGAAGGAACGCCAGCTCGAGCGCTACGCGGCCGACCTGCGCGAGACCTTCAAACGGGAGCGGGGCAGGACGCAGGAGCTGCGCGCCTCGTACGTCGCCACCGTCCGCGCGCTCGCGAACGCGGTCGAGGCGCCGGATGCCTACACCGGCAAGCACGCCGAGCGCGTCGCCGCTTACGGGCAGGAGCTCGCGCGCGGCCGCGGGCCTGCAGCTCGCCGACGATCCCCAGGTCGAGTTCGGCTTTCTGCTGCACGACATCGGCAAGGTCGCCGTCGCCGACGCGATCCTCTTCAAGCCCGAGCCGCTCACCGCCGGCGAGCGCCGCTCATGGAGCAGCATCCGGTCGTCGGCTTCGAGATCCTGCGCGAGATCGACTTCCTCGGCGAGGCCAAGAGCCGTCGTGCGCTCACACCACGAGCGCTGGGACGGCAGCGGCTACCCGGACGGCCTGGTCGGCGAGGCCACCCCCATCGCCGCACGCGTCTTCGCGGTCGCCGACACGCTCGACGCGCTCACCACCGACCGCCCCTACCGCCCGGGCCGCATCTTCGCCGACAGCCCGGCGATCATCGCCGACGGCTCCGGGACCCAGTTCGACCCTGCTGGTCGCCGGCGCTGCGAACAGGTCCCCGACGAGACGCCTGCAGCGCATCACGGAGCAGCACCGCCTGATGGGCCGCAGGGACCGTCCTCATCGTCGACGACGACCCGTTCATCCGCAAGCTCATCGCCACGACGCTCGAGGACGTCACCGGCCTGGAGCTCGCACGAAGCCGCCGACGGCATGGAGGCGGTCGAGCTGGCGACGCCCGGACCCGCCGTCGATCGTCTTCCTCGACCTGACATGCCGCGCCTGCGACGGCATCGGCGCCGCCGCCGACCTGCGCGCGCTACCCGGCAGCGAAGCCACGCACGATCGTCATGCTCACCGCCGCCGCCAGCCGAGCGCGAGCGCGAGCGCCCGGCGAAGCCGGCGCGGACCTCTTCCTCACCAAGCCGTTCAGCCCGCTCGACCTGCTGCGCCTGGTCGACGAACTGGGGACCTGACGGAGGCACCGTCGAGGACGGGCGCGGACCGGAAGGTCACGCCCGTGAAGCATCGTCGGTCAGAACCGCCAGGATCTCGCCGATCGCGTGCTCCTGCTCGAGCGGATGACGCAGTGGGCGCTCCGGGTGCAACCGGTAGCGGTTGCGCCGTCCCTCGCGTTCACGCTCGAGGTACCCATCCTCGACGAGGTCGGCAACGATCCGCTGCGCCGCGCGCTCGGTGATACCGACCGCTTCGGCGACGTCCCGCAGGCGGATGCCGGGGTCGCGCGTCACGCAGAGCAGGACGTGAGCGTGATTGGTCAGGAAGGTCCAGCCGGCCATGCCTCCAGCCTAGCGTCAGACGGCATGAGATTCACGTTCCTAGACATACGTCATTTCTTTCGTGTATTCTAACTCGCGTACTAGGAAACGTAACGAGGAGGACGTGAGTCATGGCAACTCCCGGCATCGCCGAACAGCAGGACACGACGGTCGACCGCTGGTCTTCGCGCTGGGGCACACCTCCCCCTGACGTTGCGGTCGGCACGGCGCCCATCGGCGCCCGGGAGCGCGCCGCACGCGAGGTCGGAGCGCATGTGGTCGAAGAACTCGAGCGAGGCCGCTCGCTGTACTGCATCGTGCGCGACCCCTTCGTGCGCGGCCGCCTCGGCGGCTTCGACGGCCGGGCGCTGCCGGCCCACTGCTTCGACGAGGTCGCACCGTGAGCATCGTCCTGCTCGTCGCCCTGCTTCTCCCGGCGCTCGGCGGCCTAGCGGCCGCCGGCGGTCGCGGTTCGGCTGCTGCCCGCAGCGCCGGTGCCGCGTTCGTCCTTAGCCTTGGCGTCGCCGCCCACGTGCTCGTGAGCGGCCCGGTCGCCTCGCGACTCGGCGAGACGGGCGCGGGGTTTGCCGCCGACCGCGTCACCGTGCTCCTGCTTCTTCTGGTCCTCGGCGTGAGTGCCGTCACCCAGGCGTTCGCTCGCCGGTACCTGGCCGGAGACATCCGGGCCGGCCGGTTCTTCGCGCTCGCCGGGCTGCTGACCAGCGCCACCGCAGCGATGGTCACCGCCGCCACGCTGGTCGGTCTCGCAGTCGCGTGGTCGGCGAGCAGCGTCGCCCTCTGCCTGCTGCTCGCGCTGTACCGCGGGTTCCCGGCGGCGGACGAAGGGGCCCGCCGTACCGCCTTCTCCTTTGCGCTCGGCGACGCGGCCCTGTGGGCGGCCGTCGGTCTCTCCGTGATCACCTGGGGCGACGTCGACCTGACCGCGCTGGCCGCCTCGGGAGTGCCCGCGCCGGCCGACCCGGCGACGGTCACGACCATCGCCCTGCTCGTCGTCGCCGCCGCCCTTGCACGATCCGCGCAGCTCCCGTTCCAGCGCTGGCTGCCGGCGACGATGGCCGCGCCGACCCCGGTCTCCGCTCTGCTTCACGCCGGCGTGGTGAACGGCGGTGGCGTCCTGCTGGTCAGGCTCAGCCCGATCTTCGGAGCATCAGCGACCGCCACCCATGTCGCATTCGCCGCCGGCGCGACGACCGCGCTGTACGGCACCGTGCTCATGCTCACGAAGCCCGACGTCAAGGGCGCGCTCGCACATTCGACCATAGGTCAGATGGGCTTCATGGTGATGACCTGCGGCCTGGGGGCCTTCGGCGCCGCCGTCTTCCATCTCGTCGCGCACGGGCTCTACAAGGCGACGTTGTTCCTCGGGTCCGGTGGCGCCGTCAGTCGGCGCAAACGTCATCTGACGGCACCCCCCCGGCCGAAGCTCAGTGCGGTCGGGCAGGTACGGGCACTGTCGCTCGCGGTGCTGGTCCCCACCGTCGCGCTCGTGCTCGCGCATCGGGTCCTGACGGGATCGCCGAGCGGTGACCACAACGCTGCGCTCGTGGCTTTCGCGTTCGTGACCGGCGTCTCTCTCACCTGGGGATGGATGCGGCGTTCCCCCTCGCTGGCGTCCACCGCCATGTTCCTGCCTGTCCTCGGAGCAGCCACGCTCGCCTACCTGGCCGGCCTGCGGACCGTGACCGGCTACCTCGACCCTGCCCTGGCGGGCGCCGGCACGGCGACCGTCACCGTCTGGGCGCTGCTCCCGGTCATGGCCGTCGGCGCGACGCTCTCGCTCCTGCGCACCGCCCCACTGCGGGGTCTTACGCACCGCGCCCATCAGCGTCTGTACGTCTGGGCGCTCACAGCGGGGCACCCGCACCGCACGGCCCGCCCACGCAGGCCTCGCCGGACGGTTTCCGTCTGGCCCCCCGTACTGATCCCGCAGGCTGAAGGAGGACCATCATGATCGCCACCGAGGACCGCAGCGCTGACCGCGTCCGCCTGCACGCCGACGTCGGGCTCGCGGCCAAGATCCTGGCGCCGTACTGGCCGCTGGACACGTTCATCGCCGTCAACCCGCTCGGCGGGTTGGAGGATCTGCCCTTCGAGGACGCGATCGTGGCCGCGGCCGAGATCCTCGGGGCCCGCGGGACGCTCGAGACGAGCGCCTACCGGCAGGCTCACGCCGTCGGCCGCGTCACCGACGCCGACCTGGTCGGCGCTCTGCGACGCCGCGCGCCGGTCGCCCTGAGCCTCGGCTCGGTGCACCTGGGCGACCGCGAATACTCCGCACGCGAACTTCTGATCTGCGACCTCGTCCACGGCGCGGCCCTCGCACCGGCCGCGCGCCGGTCAAGCACACTGGCCGAGCAGGTCGACCCCAGCGCCCACGCGGCCGCGAACTACAGGCGGCGAAGTGGTCGGCGGCCTTCTTCGACGGTGGACAGGCTGGCTGGTCGATGCCGGGACGCGAGCAGGGCTTTTACGCCGCCTGGCGCGCCCTCGCCTCGCACGACCGCACGCTTACCCGCTCGGAGCGCGCGAAGCTGCGTGACCTGCCGGAGCGCGCCGACGACGCACTGCTCGACGCGCTCGCGGCCCTCGGCGTCCCCGCGGGCCACCGGACGACGTACCTCCAGGCCCACCTGGCGAGCCTGCCCGGATGGGCCTCCCATGTCCGCTGGCGCGCCGATCAGGACGGGGACGTCCCGCCCGTGGACCTGCTGGCGCTCCGGGTCGTCTACGAACGCGCCCTGCTGGAACCCGGCGTCGAGTACGACGCAACGCGGTGGCCGGACGTCCCGCCGTCGCACAGAGCGCCGTCGAGCACCGACAGGGCGGCGCGCGTCTGCGAGGCGCTCGGGCGTCCGAGCGGCCACCTCCGACGAGGTGGCCGCAGTCGCCGGCGTGCTCGCCGGGCTCCCGGCCGAGCACCGCGACCTGGTCTGGCAGGAGGCCTACGAGGGCCACTATCGCGACGCGCTTCTGCGGTCCGTCGCGACCGTGCAGCCCTCCCGCACCTACACGCGGCCCGCCGCGCAGCTCGTGTGTTGCATCGACGTTCGCTCGGAGGGTCTGCGACGCCACCTCGAGCAGCTCGGCGAGTACGACACCCTCGGATTCGCCGGCTTCTTCGCCGTGGCGATCCGCTACCACGACCTCGCCGGTGGGCGCCCGAGTGCGCTCTGCCCGGTGCTCCTGTCCCCGCGCAATGAGGTCCACGAGCCCCCAGCGCCCGGCGAGGACGCAAGCGCCCGGCGCCAGATCGCCGGACGGCGCATGCTCGCCGGGGCGCAGGACAGCCTCCACGCCGCGAAGGACGACGTGATGAGCCCCTTCGCGCTCGCCGAGGCGGCCGGATGGGCCAGCGCTCCCCTCGCCGCAGCGAAGACGCTTGCGGCCGGACCGTACGGGGCCGTACGGGAACGGCTGCGTCGGCGGGCCACGCCGAACGCCCCGACCGTGATCGCTCCACACGAGTCATTCGCTGCCGACGAACGCGCGCTCGTCGCCGACGCGTCGCTCACGATGATGGGCCTGACGCGGAACTTCGGGCGCGTTGTCGTCCTCTGCGGTCACGGCAGCGCAACCGAGAACAACCCGTACGCATCGGCCCTCGACTGCGGTGCCTGCGGAGGCAACCGCCGGGGGTCCCAACGCCCGCACAGCCGCCGCCATCCTCAACGGCGCCGACGTCCGCGAGCACCTGCCGGTCTCGGGACATCGACATCCCCTCGGACACCTGGTTCGGCCGGCCGAGCACGACACGGCGTCCGATCGCGTCACGCTGCTCGATCTCCACCTGGTCCCCGCCACCGCACGCCGACGACATCGTGCGCCTGCGCCCGCGGACCTCGCAGGTTGCGGGGGAGCGCCTCAGCGCCGAACGGTCGGAGTCACTCTCCGGGCGCGCCATCCGGCGCGACGCCGCGCGACGCCGCACGGCATGTCCGCCGCCCGGAGCACGGACTGGGCGCAGGTGTTCCCCGAGTGGGGGCTGGCAGGCAACGCGGCGTTCATCGTCGGACCGCGCGGACCATCACCCGCGGCCTCGACCTCGGTCGCCGCTGCTTCCTCCACTCCTACGAGGCCGACGTCGACGCGGACGGCGCCGCGCTCGAGACGATTCTCACGGCACCTCTCGTCGTCGCCCAGTGGATCTCCGTGCCAGTACTACTTCTCGACCGTCGACCCGGTCGTGTTCGGCGCCGGCACCAAGACGATCCACAACGTCGTCGGCGGGATCGGCGTCCTCGCGGGCCACGACGGCGATCTCAAGCTCGGGCTCCCCTGGCAGTCGGTCGCCGACGGCGTCCCCGACTCGTCCACGAACCGATGCGGCTCCTTGCCCGGCGGTCCAGGTGCCCCTGGCGAGGATCGACGACCATCGTCGCCCGCAACACCGTGCTCCAGCACCTGTTCGGCAACGGCTGGGTCGCCCTGGCCGCGCGGGAGTACGCCGACCGACTGTATGGCAGCGATACACCCCCCAGGGCTGGCGGCCCTGGTCAACCGAAGACGAGGAGCAGCGATGAACCCACGACGACCTGACGAAGATGACGAAGATCGAGGTTGTGGTCGGTGGCGGCCCGAGGTCCCCCGCGGTCCGGGAACTGATCCAGGGCGCTCCGGTGCCACGGGCTTCACCAGCGTCTCGGGGGTCTCAGGGCTCGGTCACGGCGGCTACCACCAGGGCAAGTTGCTCTTCAACGAGCGGGACCACCCTCGCGTTGGTGATCACCGTGGTGCCGGACGACCGAGCCCGGCCGGACTCGTCAGTGGGCTCCGCACCGCTCCTCGAGCACGCTTCCGGAGTGATGTTTGTGTCGGACACGTACGTCAGCCGGCCGGAGTACTTCCGATGAGCGCCGTCGACGTCGCGCCCGACACACGAGGTCGCGCGCACGGGAGCACCGGTCGTCGGCATGATCGGTGCCGGACAGCTTGCCCGTATGACCCAGCAGGCCGCCATCCGCTCTCGGGGTAGGAACTGCAGGTGCTCACGGAGGATTCGGATGCCGCCCGGCGATCACGGGCGGGGCGCGGCGACGTCACGGGCGCGGCCGACGACCCTGTACAGCCCTCATGGCTCTCGCCGACGGCACCGATGTCGTCACGTTCGACCACGAGCGGGTGTCCCCCACTCCACGTGCGGACCCTCGAGCTGGCCGGCGTGCGGTTCGCGCTCGACCGTCCGCCTGCCAAACTCCTCGCCCAGGACAAGCTCCACGCGCGGCGCCGTTTCGCCGCGCTCGGCTTCCCCGGTCCCGGAGTTCACCCGCGCCCGAACCGTGACCGACCGTCGCGGAGTTCGCCAAAGGTGCACGGGTGGCCGCTGATCGCCAAGTCCACCGCGCGGCGGGTACGACGGACGCGGCGTCTTCCCGCTCGCCGGCCCCGACGACGCGATCGGCGTCCTGGCCGAGACCCCCCGGAGGGTGTGCTCCTGGAACCGCACCTGAGCCCTCGAACACGAACTCGCCGTCCTCGTGGCGCGCTCCGCGGGCGGCGAGCACCGCTGTCCTACCCGGTGGTCAAGACGGTGCAGACCGACGGGGATGTGCCGGGAGATCATCGCGCCCGCCCCTCTTGATGACTCCCCTCTGCGAGCAGCCGAGCCAGCTCGCCCACTCGACCTCGTCGAGGCTGTCGAGGCAACCGGCCGTCGCTCGCCGTCGAAAACTGTTCGTGACCCCGGACGGCCTGGTGATCAACGAGGTCGCCCCACGCCCGCACAACTGTGGTCACCACACCATCGAGGGCGGCGCGACCTCCCAGTTCGAACAGCACCTGCGGGCCGTCCTGGGCTGGCCGCTCGGGCTGACCGACCTGCGCGCGCGGCCGCCGTCACCTGAACGTGCTCGGACCTGCGAGGCAGCGACCCCGCCGGGCGGCTTCGAACCACCGCTCGCCCTTCCGGGGCGCCCATCCACCTGTACGCCAAGACCCCGCCGCCCGGCCGCAAGCTCGGTCACGTGACCGCGTGTGGCCGGGACGCTGCTGCCGCTCGGCGAGCGCCTTGGCTCGCCGCCGCGCTGCTGGACGGGCGGCCGAGGAGCGTCGTATGAAGCGCCGCCGGGTCGCGTGGTGATGGGCAGCGACTCGGACCTGGAGACGATGCGCCCAGCCTCCGACGCGCTCGCGGAGCTCGGGATCCACCACGAGATGCGCGTCGTCTCGGCGCACCGGACACCCCTCGACATGGTCGCCTTCGGGAAGAGCGGCCGCCGCGCGGACTGCAGGTCATCATCGCGGGCGCCGGCGGGGCCGCGCACCTGCCCGGCATGCTCGCCTCGGTGACCCCGCTGCCGGTGATCGGCGTGCCGGTCCGCTGCGCTATCTCGACGGCCTCGACTCGCTGCTGTCGATCGTGCAGATGCCTGCGGGCGTACCGTGGCCACCGTCGCCGATCGGCGGCGGTCGCAACGCCGGGCTGCTGGCCGCCCGCATCCTGGCCGTCGGCCGACCCGGCTCTCCGGAGGCGGTCCTGGAGGCCCAGGCCGACCTGGCCGCCACCGCCCGTGCGGAAGACCGCCGCGTCCCGATCCATCCATGCCCCTCCGAAAAGGAACCACCAAGCTGATCGGCAAGACGTCTGATCGTCACCGGCGTCGTCACCACCGATTCCATCGCCTTCGCCGTCGCCGCGCGGACACGACACCGGTGCCGAGATCATGCTCACCGCTTTACCCGCCATCCGGCCCGGGAACGGACGCGGCGCCGAACTCTGGCTGGGGAGGTCTCGGTCCTCCGAGCTCGACGTCACCGGTCCCGACGACGCTCGGACGCTCTGCCCGAGACCTCCGGGACGGTGGCCAGTTGTGGATGGCGTGTTGCACGCCGTGGCCTTCGCTCCACGTGAGGCGCTGGCCGGGAACTTCCTCGATCGCGGCGGCGAGGCGCGCAACAAGCGTTCGCCACCTCCAGCTACTCCTACGCGTCGCTCGCCGTCTGCTCGACCATCCTGGCCCCGCGGAGGGCGGGGCCCTGGTCGGACTCGACTTCGACGCCCAGGCGGCCTGGCCGGTCTACAACTGGATGGGGGTGGCCAAGGCGGCGCTGGAGTCGGTCAGCCGCTACGTCGCCCGAGACCTGGGTCCCCGTCGATCCGATCGAACCTGGTGGCCGCCGGGCCGCTCCACACCCGCGCTGCCGGCGGCATCCCTGCCTTCGAGCGCCTGACCGACGCCTGGGAAGCCCAGTCACCCATGCGCTGGGACCCCGCCGACCCCGGACCGGTCGCCGATGCCGTCTGCTTCCTGCTCTCGGACCTGGCACGGGCGATGACCGGCGAGATCCTGCACGTCGACGGCGGCTACCACGCCATGGCCGGCCCGCTCCGACCGACGTCGGTCGCAGCACAGGCCGTCCCCGGCTGACCTCGTCGCTAGTCGCGCTTGCCGCGCCCGTAC